>CBIHOD010000081.1:0-18174 GCA_966211815.1 uncultured Burkholderiales bacterium | reverse complement strand
GGGGGGGGCCGCCCCCGCCGGGGGGCCCCGGGGGCGCCCGCCCCCCCCCCCCCCCTGCCCCCCGCGATCGCACCGCCTCACCGCGCGCATCGCTTGCCCACCAGACAACCGCAAGGAAGCAGAACATGCGCAAACAAGCGTTCTGGATCGTGATGTGGCCCGCCTTCCTGATGGCGGGCGTGACGGAAATGCTGGTGTTCGCCGCGGTGAACCCCGGCGAGCTGCACGGGCCGGGCGGCGCGTTGCTCGACTGGCCGGCCCAGGCGGTCTACACCGTGGCCTTCCTGGCTTTCTGGGCGGTGACAGGCGCGGCCTGCGCGATGACCTGGCTGCTGTGCCGGGGCAGGGAGGAGGTCAACAGTCCGGGCCGGCGTTGTTGACGAGCTTCTTCAGGCCGGCGGCGTCCAGGATCTGGATCTGCCGCTGCTTGACCTCCAGCAAGCCTTCCTCCTGGAATTTGGAAAAGGTGCGGCTGACCGTTTCGAGCTTGAGCCCGAGGTAGCTGCCGATCTCCTCGCGCGTCATGCGCAGCACCAGCGACGACGCCGAGAAGCCGCGCGCCTCCAGGCGCTGCGTGAGGTTGAGCAGGAAGGCGGCCACACGCTCTTCCGCCCGCATGCTGCCCAGCAGCAGCATCACACCGTGGTCGCGCACGATCTCGCGGCTCATGATCTTGTGGAACTGGTGCTGCAGGCCGGTGAAGCCCTGGCAGAGGTCTTCCAGCCGGTTGTAGGGGATGACGCAGACCTGGGAGTCTTCCAGCGCCACCGAGTCGCAGGAATGGCGGTCGGTGCTGATGCCGTCCAGGCCGAGCAGTTCGCCGGCCATCTGGAAGCCGGTGACCTGGTCGCGGCCGTCCTCGGCCGAGATGCAGGTCTTGAAGAAGCCGGTGCGCACCGCGTAGAGCGCGTCGAAGCGGTCGCCGTTGCGGAACAGCGCGTCGCCGCGCGCCACTGATTTGCGCGCGCCCACCAGCGAGTCCAACCGTTCCAGCTCGGGCCGGGACAGGCCGACCGGCAGGCACAGCTCGCGCAGGTTGCAGCTGGAGCAGGCGACCTTGAAGGCGTCGGCTTTAATCGGAACCACTTTTTCCATTCGTGTTGCGGCCCTGGCGCTTTCGGCCGGGATGCCGTGGGGCTCCGGACCGGCGGCGTCGCAGGGCGATGGGGCTGTGAGGAGGAAGGTCATGGTAGCTCGCTGTTCGGACGCGTTGCGCGCGGCGCGCGAAACGGCACTGCGGCGCAGGGGTCATGGGGTGGGGGCGGGCCGGGCATCGGCGGCGAAATGCATTGTCCGGCGGGCCGATGGAGGCGAAGTTGACGCAGGTCAAGGGGCGGCGGATTGACCTTGGGCACATTAGCGCCATGACCCCGGCCACGACCCCGCCCACCGCCGCGCCCGCCCTGTCGGAGGACCTGATCCGCCGCCTGGACACGCCCGGCCCGCGCTACACCTCCTACCCCACCGCCGACCGCTTCGTCGAAGCCTTCACCGCGGCCGACTACCGGCGGGCGCTGTGGTCGCGCGCCAACGGCGTGGGCACGGTGGGCGGCGCTTCGCCCCTGTCGCTCTACGTGCACATCCCGTTCTGCGAATCGGTTTGTTACTACTGCGCCTGCAACAAGGTCATCACCAAACGCCACGAGCAGGCCGCCGACTACCTGACGGCGCTGGAAACCGAGATCGCGCTGCACGTCGGGCAGCTCGGCACCGGCCAGCCGGTCGTGCAACTGCACCTGGGCGGCGGCTCGCCCACTTTCCTCGGCGACGCCGAGCTGGCGCGGCTGATGCGGGCGCTGTCGGGCGCCTTCCGGCTCGCGCCGGGTGCCGAGGTGTCGATCGAAGTCGACCCCCGCACGGTGACCGGCGCGCGGCTGGCCCACCTGGCCGGGCTGGGCTTCAATCGGATCAGCTTCGGCGTGCAGGACTTCGACCCCGCCGTGCAGCAGGCGGTGCACCGGGTGCAGAGCGAGCAGTTGGTCGAGCAGCTGATGCTGCAGGCGCGCGGGCTGGGTTTCGCCTCCACCAACATGGACCTGATCTACGGCCTGCCGCGGCAGACGCCCGCGTCGCTGGCCCGCACCGTGGCCAAGGTGGCCGCGCTGCGGCCCGACCGCATCGCGCTGTACGCCTATGCCCATTTGCCGCAGCGCTTCAAGCCCCAGCGGCGCATCCACGCCGACGAGCTGCCGCCGCCCGCCGACAAGGTCAGGATGCTGTCGCTGGCCATCCAGGGCTTCCAGGCCGAGGGCTACCAGTACATCGGCATGGACCACTTCGCGCTGCCGCAGGACAGCCTGGCCGTCGCCAAGCGGCAGGGGCGGCTGCACCGCAATTTCCAGGGCTACAGCACCCAGCCCGATTGCGACCTCATCGGCCTGGGCGTCTCGGCCATCGGCCGCGTCGGGGCCACGTACAGCCAGAACGCCAAGACGCTGCCCGAGTATTACGACGCGCTGCGGCAGGGCCAGTTCCCGGTCGCGCGCGGGCTGGCGCTCAGCCGGGACGACCTGGTCCGCCGCTCGGTCATCACCGCGCTGATGTGCCAGGGCCGCATCGAGTTCGAATCGATCGAGCTGGCCCACCTGGTCGACGTGCGGCGCAGCTTCGCCCGCGAATTGACGCAACTGGAGGACCTGCAGGACCTGGGCCTGGTCGAACTGCAGGCCAACGCGGTGCAGGTGACGCCGCTGGGCTGGTTCTTCGTGCGCGCGGTGGCCATGGTGTTCGACCGCTACCTGCAGGACGACCGGGCGCGGGAACGTTTCTCCCGCGTCATCTGAGGCCACCATGAGCGGCACCCTGGCGGCGAGCGCCCTGCTGATGGGCTTGGCGGGCAGCCCCCACTGCGCCGCGATGTGCGGCGCGGCCTGCGCCGGCATCGCGGCGCGCTGCGCCGGCGCTAGCCCCGGCGGACGCCGGCACGCCATGGCGATGCTGCACGTGGGCCGGCTGGCCAGCTACGCGGCGGCCGGCGCGCTGGTGGCCGCCGGCGCCGGGGCGCTGGCCGGCTGGAGCCGCGAACTCGCATGGTTGCGCCCCTTCTGGGCCATGCTGCACCTTGGCGCCCTGGCCCTGGGCCTGGCGTTGCTCTTCACCGGCCGCCAGCCGCGCTGGATGGCCGCCTTGGGGCAGGGCGCCGGGCGGGAGGTCCCGGCCGGGGCCGCGGGCTGGCGTGCCGACAGGGGCGCAGCCGCCGCCGTCACCTTTTCGCGGTACCCCCCGGCGGCGCGCGCCGCGTCGTTCGGCCTGGCCTGGGCGGCTTGGCCGTGCGGCCTGCTGCAATCCGCCTTGCTGGTCGCGGCATTGGCTTCCACGCCGGCGCAGGGCGCGCTGTCGATGGCCTTGTTCGCGGCGGGGTCGGCCGCCGGGCTTTGGCTGGGGCCGTGGGCCTGGGGGCGGCTGCTGGTCGGGAAGCGCCGGGGGCTGGCCCCCGCCACCGCCGTGCGCCTGGCGGGTGCGTTGCTGGCCGGCGCTTCGGCCTGGGCGCTGGGCCACGGACTTTGGGCTGCCTGGGGCGGGCCGCTGCTGTGTTGAGCGGGGGCCGCCCACCCGCGGCCGAGGGGCGGATGACAGGCGGTTGAAGGCTGGGCTGCCTTAGAATCCGCCGTCCCGGGCACGGTGTCCCTGTCTCGCCCGTCGATCCACGCACCCACGCAATCAGAGCGGAGCTCCACGCACATGTACCAGCACATCAAGGTGCCCGAAGGCGGGCAGAAGATCACCGTCAACAGCGACTTCTCGCTGAACGTCCCCGACCAGCCCATCATCCCCTACATCGAAGGCGACGGCACCGGCTTCGACATCACCCCGGTGATGATCAAGGTGGTCGACGCCGCGGTGGCCAAGGCCTACGGCGGCGCCAAGAAGATCCACTGGATGGAGATCTACGCCGGCGAGAAGTCGACCAAGGTCTACGGCCCCGACGTGTGGCTGCCCGAAGAGACGCTGCAGGTCCTGAAGGAATACGTGGTCTCGATCAAGGGCCCGCTGACCACGCCGGTGGGCGGCGGCATCCGTTCGCTGAACGTGGCGCTGCGCCAGGAGCTCGACCTCTACGTCTGCCTGCGGCCCATCCAGTACTTCAAGGGCGTGCCCTCGCCGGTGAAGGAACCCGAGAAGACCAACATGGTCATCTTCCGCGAGAACTCCGAGGACATCTACGCCGGCATCGAGTTCGAAGCCGAGAGCGACAAGGCCAAGAAGCTGATCAAGATCCTGCAGGAAGAGTTCGGCGTCAAGAAGATCCGCTTCCCCGAAACCTCCGGCATCGGTGTCAAGCCCGTCTCGCGCGAAGGCACCGAGCGCCTCGTGCGCAAGGCCATCCAGTACGCCATCGACAACGACAAGCCCAGCGTGACCATCGTGCACAAGGGCAACATCATGAAGTTCACCGAAGGCGGCTTCCGCGACTGGGCCTATGCCCTGGCGCAGAAGGAGTTCGGCGCCGAGTTGATCGACGGCGGCCCGTGGTGCAAGTTCAAGAACCCGAAGACCGGCAAGGATATCGTCGTCAAGGACTCCATCGCCGACGCCTTCCTGCAGCAGATCCTGCTGCGCCCGGCCGAATACTCGGTCATCGCCACGCTGAACCTGAACGGCGACTACGTCTCCGACGCATTGGCCGCGCAGGTCGGCGGCATCGGCATCGCCCCGGGCGCCAACCTGTCCGACTCGATCGCCATGTTCGAAGCCACCCACGGCACCGCGCCGAAGTACGCCGGCAAGGACTACGTCAACCCGGGCTCGGAGATCCTCTCCGCCGAGATGATGCTGCGCCACATGGGCTGGACGCAGGCCGCCGACCTCATCATCAGCTCGATGGAGAAGTCCATCCTGTCGAAGAAGGTCACCTACGACTTCGCCCGCTTGCTCGACGGCGCGACCCAGGTGTCGTGCTCCGGTTTCGGCCAGGTGATGATCGACCACATGTGATCCCCGTCCTCCCCTGACGTCCCGCGACGTCCGCAGGCCCTTGATGTCCCATTGGGATCTCAAGGGCCTTTTGTTTCGTCCCTCGATGGTCCGCCGCGGCCGCTCCCATTCCTGCGCATGCTGGAGCGCGACCTCGACTTCGCAGCGCCATCGCATGGGCGGGACGGCCCCTTGCCGGTGTCGCGCCCCGGCGCGGCCCGCTGCATCCAGTGCAGCAGGCCTTCCACGACGCCTGCGCCGCCCAGGGCCTGCTGGCGCTGGATGACCTCAACGCCGGCCCCGGACCGGGCATGGGGCCGGTGCCGTCCAGTGCGGTCGACGGGCGCCACGTGTCCGTGGCCCTGGCCTATCTGCGGCGATCGGCCTCATTCTGATTTGGATTGAAGTCAGTCGATCTTTTCATCTTCACGGCACCGACATCTTCTCGAAAAACCGCCAAGAATCACGCGGCCCGTGGACATCGATGCGATAGCCGCGGCACGAGGAACGGCACTTCGGATCCCGCGTTGACCGGGCGCTGCTTGCCTTGTCTTTCGCTGCGCGGATCCACGGGCACATCCAATCAATTCATCAGGGGGAGTCGATATGAAAAGCCGATATTCATGGGCGCTGGCCGGGTTGATCCTGGCGGGCGCAATCGCTTTGCCGGGCTGCGGGGGCGGTTCGGGCGAGAGCACGGACGCCGCGGCGAACACAGCCACGGGAGGGGAGGCCGGCGACGCCGGGGAAGGCGCGCTGCGCACGGCCCTGGCGGAGCCGGTGTGGGTCCGCTGCGCGGTGGAGGGCGCCAACTGTTCCTTCTCGGGGACGCAGGACGTGCGCTACGGCCTGAACGGGGCCTACGTGTACAAGAAGGTCGCCGGCGGCATCGCCTGCACCAACGAAGCGTTCGGAAGCGATCCGCTGCCCGGGGCCGACAAGGTCTGCGACCGGGCCGCCGCGCCGGAGCCGGCACCGGCGCCCGTCGTGACCTGGACGCGGTGCGCCCTGGAAGACGGCCGCTGCACCTTCAGCGGGACCAAGGAAGTGCGGTACGGCGCCCAGGTCCCGGGCCAAAGCTTCATGCGGTTCTCCTACCGCATCGCCACCGGCGGCATCGACTGCAACAACAACGTGTTCGGCGATCCGGTTCCGGGGGCCGACAAGGCCTGCGACGTGAAGTCCGTGTCCACCGCGCCGACCCCGCCCACACCGACCGCGAAGACCCCTTTCGGCCAGAACGCGGCGGACTACGTCCTGACCTTCTCGGAGGAGTTCGACGGCGGCACTTACGACAAGAGCAAGTGGCTGGACCGCTTCACCTGGTACACCACCGAGCCCAACCCCGACCAGACGCCCAACTGGGCGGTCAGCAACGGCACGCTGAAGATGTTCCCGGTCCAGGGCACCCAGCTGGCGCGCGACTACCGGCACTTCACCACCGACACCAAATTCGAACAAACCTATGGGTACTTCGAAATGGAAGCCAAGCTGCCCCATGGCAACGGCGTGTGGCCGGCCCTCTGGCTGTACAACCACAAGTCGCCCAACGCCGCGGTGCGCCCCGAGATCGACATCATGGAAGCCTACCCGGGCGGCGGCACGGACTACGGCTGGGGGACCAGCAACCGGCGCCCCACGTCCTTCGGGACGACCGTGCACCGCGGCGACGGCGACACCGTGGGCATGCGCAAGCATGACACCGGCATCGACCTGTCGGCCGGCTTCCACAAGTACGCGGTCAAGTGGCAACCCAGCCGCATCACGTTCTACCTGGACGGCAAGGAGATCTTTTCCGTCAATGAATCGATGAGCCAGCCGATGTTCCTGCTGCTGAGCCTGCAGATGTGCGGCCAGGCGCAGTCCGGCTGGTGCCCGGCCGCGGACCCGAACCTGGTGGTGTACGGACAGGGCAATTCCTTCGAAGTGAACTACGTGCGGGCCTGGCAGTTCAAGCAGTGAGCCGCTGAGGTTGGAGTTCAACCCCTCGCGGCCCCTGCGGCCGCGGGTTGAGCCTGCATGTGGACGGGTGCGGCCTGGTTCAAGCGGCGCCCGTTCTCACGAAAAACGATTCAAGGGGGAATGGACATGAGAAGCCGATATTCATTGATGCTGGCCGGGTTGGCCCTGGCGAGCGCATTCGCCTTGCCGGGCTGCGGGGGCGGTTCGAGCGAAAGCACGGACGCCGCGGCGAACACAGCCACGGGAGGGGAGGCCGGAGACGCCGGGGAAGGCGCGCTGCGCACGGCCCTGGCGGAGCCGGTGTGGGTCCGCTGCGCGGTGGAGGGCGCCAACTGTTCCTTCTCGGGGACGCAGGACGTGCGCTACGGCCTGAACGGGGCCTACGTGTACAAGAAGGTCGCCGGCGGCATCGCCTGCACCAACGAAGCGTTCGGAAGCGATCCGCTGCCCGGGGCCGACAAGGTCTGCGACCGGGCCGCCGCGCCGGAGCCGGCACCGGCGCCCGTCGTGACCTGGACGCGGTGCGCCCTGGAAGACGGCCGCTGCACCTTCAGCGGGACCAAGGAAGTGCGGTACGGCGCCCAGGTCCCGGGCCAAAGCTTCATGCGGTTCTCCTACCGCATCGCCACCGGCGGCATCGACTGCAACAACAACGTGTTCGGTGATCCGGTTCCGGGGGCCGACAAGGCCTGCGACGTGAAGTCCGTGTCCACCGCGTCGGCGCCAAAGGTCGTCATCGAGTATTACGGCGACTCGACGGTCTGGGGGTTCCGCTCTGGCGATGGCGGCCAGGTCGCCCAGCCGGCGCCTGCCGCTTTCGCCGAAGCCTTGCCGAATCCCGCTTCGTTCGATGTGCGCAATGAGGGCGTCAGTGGTTCCACCGCCTGCGGCCTGCTGAACGGCACCGACGGCAAACACCCGGCGTGGTCAACGCAGATGGCCAACTCGAAGGCGAGCTATGTCTTGGTGAACCACGCCATCAACGACCAATGGCAGTACGACCTCGCCACTTACCGGGCATGCCTGGCCTCGCTGGCGCGGACCGCCAAGCAGCACGGCAAGAAAATGGTGTTCGAAACGCCGAACCCCACCCGGGACAGCGGCGCGGCCGGCTTGGACCTGTATGCCGCGGCGATGCGCCAGGTCGCGGCCCAGGAGCAGGTGCCAGTGATCGATCAATACGCCAACCTGACGGCCTACCTGAACGGCCGCCCGGTCACGACCATCTGCCCGGATGGGCTGCATCCGACCCAGGAGGTCTACACCATGAAGGGCCGGTTCGCGGCGCAGAGGTTCCGCGCGCTTTTCATCGGCCATTGACGCCGCTCGCGGCGCCTTCAGCCTGGCGGTGAGGCTCATCGCCACGGCCGCGTCCGGTGCGCGCCGCACGGTTCTCTTCCATCCACCGACGATCGGGTCTCCATGGACAAAAATCGCAGGCGCCTTGCGGCCATCCCCTTGGGCGTCGGCGCCTGGTGCCTGACCGGCACTTGGCTGTCGGGTTGCGGCGGGGGCGATGGCGAATCGGAGGGCAGCGCCGCCGCCGGCGCTTCGCTGGAGACGATGTCGACCCCGATGGCCGCCGCCGCGGCGACGCCCGCCGGCTTCGTCAGTGTCAAGGATGCGCCCTACGACGCCAGAGGCGATGGCGTGGCCGATGACACCGCGGCGGTCCAGGCGGCGATCAGCGCCGCGCAGAAGGTCTATCTCCCCCCCGGCACTTACCGCGTCCGGTCGCTCAGGCTGCGCGACCACACCGAGTTGTCGGGCGTGGGCTCGAGTTCCATCCTCCAGCAAACCAGCGATTCGGCCGTGCTGCTGGCGGAATCCAGCTCGAGCGACAGTGTCGTTTCCGGGATCAAAGTCCAGAAACTGCAGTTGCGCGGCGAGTCGACCGGCGACAAGCCTTTCAGCGAGCACGTTCACCTGTTCCGCGCGCATGGCGTGAGCGGCTTGCTGATCACCGATTGCGTGTTCCGCGCCTTCCGCGGCGACGGGCTCTACCTCAGCGGCATGGACACCGCCGGCCGCCTGCCCCGCCACAACCTGGGCGTCACGGTGCGCCAATGCCACTTCGACGGCGTGAACGGCAGGAACCGCAACGCCATCACGGTGGTCGACGGCGACGGAGTCCTCATCGAGAACAACCTGTTCTACGACTGCACCCGGCCCGACATGCCGGGCGCGGTCGACATCGAGCCCAACGGCTACGCCTTCCACGTGGTTCGCAACATCACCGTCACCCGCAACAGCTTCAGGAACATCGGCGGCAACGTGGCCGCTGTGGGCGTGGTGCTGGCGGGCCACCGCTTCACCACCGCCCCGGCCGGGTTCGACATCTCGCACAACCGGGTGGACAACTGCGCCGCCTACGCCTTCGGCTTCTTCGGCAAGCCCCCGGGGGGCGTGACGGCCGGCACGCCCGACCACCGCTTTCGCATCGGCAACAACACGGTGGTCAACGCCAGGTGCGGTTTCTGGCTCAGCGGGGTGAAAGGCGCCACGGTCGAATTCAACCATTTCACCGACCGCGCCGGCTCCTACATCGGCTACGTCGAACCCGACCAGCGCTGCATGGACGTGAAAGTCTCCGGCAACGAATTCCTGCGCTGCGGCAGCGCGGATCGCGTCGGACTGCAGGTGTTCACGGTCGACAACCTGCGGGTGGAGACCAACCGCTTCACCGACTGCGGCAACGGCATGGCCGGGTCATACGCGGTGGATTTCAAGAAGGGGGCGTCGACCGCGGTCTGGATCGTCGGGAACAACTTCAGCGCGCCGACCGGCAAGACATCGATGGCCATTCAGAAAGAGGCCAACCACACGTGGGCGCCCGCCACCAATCGTTTCTTGGACAACGTGTTGAACGGGCTGCCGCATCGCTTCGAATCGGTGTGACGCGCCGCTTCCGCGCTTCAATCCGGCAAAGTTTTCGAGCCGCCGGTAATGATTTCCGGCAAGGCGGGCGGCCTTCCGCCTGGGCGTGTGTTCAGCACGGTGGCGCCGCCCATCACCGGTTCAAACAGCGGCCGAGAACGCGTCGATCTGCGCGTTCAATGCCGCCAGGCCGGCGACGAACCCACCTCTGTCGACGGCGCTGGCCGGTAAAGATTCGATCGCGCGCTGGATCTCCATGCCGCGGCTTTTCAGCCCGGCGGCGGCGTCTCGGGGGGTGATCGCGCCTTCGGTGTGCCTGGGCATCGCGAAGCTGACGCCCGCGCGCCCTTCCTCGCCGTCGACCGCGGGGAAGCGGGTGAGTTCGGTCGATGCCCGGGAAAAAGCCTTCATCGACAGGAAGGCGGCTGCGCAGATCGCCTGCCGCGCGGCGGGTGCGTCCCAAGGGGTCTCGTACAGCTGCTGCAGGCAGCGAAGCATCAAGTTGTAGAGGCTGTTGGCAAAGTCGAGGAGGGCCAGGGCATCATGGGCGACCACCTGGCGGCGATCGGCCGCCGTGGGCGCATGCATGACGGGGTTGCGCACCACCGCGCGGGCCGGGTCGAAAGCGGGGCGTCGCGCCCGCAGCGCATCGAATTCATCCCGCATGTCCAGGAAGAGCCGGTAGTGCGATTCTTCCCCGGACGCGGCGCCGCCTTCGCCCTGCCGGACGATTTCATCGAGGGCGGCCGCCGCATCCGCCAGGTCCCGCACGACGAGCAGCCGACCATGGCCCAACTCCTCGGGGCGGAACTGGAGTTCCGCGGGCCCGCGGAAAGCCTCTACGCCATGGACGCGTGAATACGCGGCGAGGCCGTCTTTCAGGATGGCGTAGAACTCGCCGATCGTGTCGTAACGCGGCCCGCTCGGCATCAGCCGCGGCGGCCGCCTGTCCCGCGTGGAAGCACTGGCGGCCAGTGGCGCGAATGAAGCGCCGTCGGGGTCGCCAGCGCCGGCGGGCCGCTCGATGTGGATCATGTGGTCCAGCGTGTCCCGGTCGAACCGCGCCAGCGCGATCACGATGCCGCCCGGGTGGTATCCCGCCGCTACCGGCAGGTTGGGCCGGTTGAAATGGGCCCGGCCGCCCAGCGCGACGGTGATGTTGGCCACCTGGGCCAGGTGCGTCATCTCTTCGATGCACACCGACAGCAGTGTCCCGCGCCAGCGGCGGACCGCCGCCAGTTCCGCGTCGGTCAGGTCTTCGTCGTCTTCCTGCTTGAGGCTGAAAAGCGCGTAAAGGTAGCTGCACAACAGGTTGTGTTCCAGTTCGGCCGCCTCTGCGAGCCAGTGGAGCAGTTGTTCATGGTGGGGGGGGCTGGGACGCATGAGGTTCCGGGTTCGATGCATGGAGGCGGCGTGGGCAGCCGGCGCGCGGCGCGCCTTCGCGGGAAGCGGCCTTTCCTGGCAAATGCCGGGCCAGGCACGTCCGGGCTTCGACACCTGGGCCGGTTGGGATGGCACACGGGTTGCCAACCACCCTCACACTCCGAATGCTTCCGATGCAAGACTTCTCCGTCGACGACCTTTACCTCCATCGAAAAATCACCTCGTTTCATTGCGCGCCGGGCGGGCCTGCCGCGGTGGCGGCGGTCCGCTCCGTGGACCGGGAAAACGACGATTACCTGTCGCGGCTTTGGCTCTTCCCCCTCGACGGCGGCGAGCCCCGCCAGCTCACCGGCGGGCCGGGCAAGGACACCTCGCCGCGCCTGTCGCCCGACGGTAGGCGGGTCGCCTTCGTGTCCGACCGAGGCGATGGCCCGCCGCAGTTGCACCTGATCGCGCTGGATGGCGGCGAAGCCGCCCGCTGCGGCCGCCTCCCCGCCGGCGCCGCATCGCCCCGGTGGTCCGCCGACGGCGCGAGCGTCTTCGTCAAAGGCTTCGTCAAGGTCGACCCGGAGCGCCGCGGCGGGCGCGGCGAACCGCCGGACGACGACCCATGGCCTGGCCGCCCGGAGATCGCTTGGCGCCTGCCCTACAAATCGGACGGCGTGGGCTACCTGCTCGCCCGGGAAGCCCACCTTTTCCGCATCGACGCCGCCAGCGGCGAGCACCGCCAGTTGACCGACGGGCCTTTCGATGTCTTCGGTTTCGACCCGTCGCCCGACGGCCGCCGCATCGCGTTCGTCCGCACGCGTGAAGGCCGCTTCGCCCACCGCACCGACCTATGGCTTTGCGACAGCGACGGCGGGCAAGCGCGCAGGCTCACCGATTCCCTGGCCACCGTGCTGCAGCCGGCCTGGTCGCCCGACGGGCGGTGGATCGCCTTCGCCGGCGCCGAGCGGGAGGGCGACTCCCAAAGCCGCCTCTACCTCTATGACATCGGGAACGACAAGTTGCGGGCCTTGGCCGACGAATCGGTCGAAGTGGCCGCGGTCGGGAACGCGGTGCAGTGGTCCGCCGACGGTCGCGGGCTGCTGTTCGTGCGGGCGCACCGCGGATGCCACGAAGCGGCGTTCGTCGCGGTGCCGGGGGGCATGCCGGAAACCCTGCTTTCAGGCGACCGCCAGCTCGGCGCCTTCGCCTGCACCGAGAGCCGGCTCGTGTACAGCGCCGAACATCCGGCCTCGCCTTCCGAGTTGTTCTGCGCCGGCCTCGACGGCCGCGGCGAGCGCCAGCTCGGCGTCCTCAACCCATGGTGGAAGGACCGCACGCCGCTGCAGGCCGAACGCCGCAAGTTCGACGTGCCCGATGGCTTGGGCGGGCGGGAAAAGATCGAGGGGTGGTTGATCCGCGCCGCCGGCTCGTCCCGGCCCCGGCCGCTGCTCGACGATGTCCACGGCGGCCCGGCGAGCTATGCCTTGCTCGACTTCGACACCAACGTCTTCTGGCAGGTGCTGTGCTCCCGCGGCTGGGCGGTGCTGGCCTTGAACGCCGTCGGTTCCGGCAGCTTCGGCCGGGAATTCTGCGAGCGCCTGGCCGGCCGCTGGGGCGAGCTGGACATGCCCCAGCACCTGCAAGCGGTCCGGCAGTTGCAGCGGCAGGGCGAGGCCGACGACCGCGTGGCGGTCTCGGGCAAGTCCTACGGCGGCTACTTGACCGCCTGGACGGTGGGCCACACCGCGCAATTCAAGGCGGCGGTCGTGATGGCGCCGGTGGGCAACATCGAGACCCACTACGGCACGTCCGACGGCGGTTACTACGCCGACCCGTTCTACATGGACGCCGCGCCGAAGTTCGACCGGCAGCTCGCCCGCCGGCTGTCGCCCCTGCAGCACATCGAGAAGGCGACCACGCCGACGCTGTTCCTCCAGGGCAAAGACGACGAGCGGTGCCCCAAATGCCAATCGGAAGAACTCTTCGTCTCGCTGAGCCGCGCCGGCGAAACACCCACCGAGCTGATCCTGTACCCGAACGAAGACCACCAATTCCTCGGCGAAGGCAAGCCCAGGTGCCGGGCGGACGCCGCTCGGCGCATCATCGAATGGGTGACGAGGCATGTGGAAATCGATGCGGGCGCCGACAGCCGCGCGGAGGCCGCATGATCGGTGAATTTCCCGAAGGAGCGCCCATTGGTCCGCCTTGAACTGGAGATCAACCTGGCCTACGAGATCGAAGGCGACGAAGGGGCCGACCTCGTCCTCAACATCCACCCCGCCCGCACGCCCTGCCAGAGCGTGGAGAAAGAAAGCCTCGTGCTGGACCAGCCGGTCACGCCCCAGCTCGCCACCGACCCTGTCACCTCGACCCGCTTCATGCGGCTGCACGCGGGGCCGGGCCCATTGCGTGTCGGCTACGAGGCGGTGGTGCGCATCGACCACCACCTGGCCGAGCCGGATTCGCTGGCCGAAGTCCCGGTGCGCTCGTTGCCGCTGGAGGTCATGCCTTATGTCTACCCCAGCCGCTACTGCCAGTCCGACCGGCTGTCGAGGCTGGCGATCAACGAGTTCGGCTCGATGTGGCAGGGCTACAGCCGGGTGCTGGCCATCCAGCACTGGGTGCAAAAGCATGTGACCTTCACCTCGAACGTCAGCGATTCCGCCACCTCGGCCCTGGAGACGATGATCGACCAAGTGGGCGTCTGCCGCGACTTCACGCACCTGATGGTCGCGTTGTGCCGGGCGCTGAACATCCCCGCGCGGGTGGCCACCGGCACGGACTACGGCGCCGACCCGGCGCTCGGGCCACCCGACTTCCACGCCTATGCGGAGGTCTACCTGGGCGACCGCTGGTACCTGTTCGACCCTTCGGGCATCGGCGTGCCGATGGGGTTCCTGCGCTTCGGCACGGGCCGCGACGCGGCCGACGTGGCGTTCGCGACTTTGTTCGGCCCGGTCAAAGCGGCCCCCCCCGTCATCCGGATCCGCGCGCTGGAGGGCGATGGCGCTGTGCTGCCGCGGCATTGCAGGCGGGCGTTGTCGACCACTGCGCCCTTCGCGCCTTCCCGGTCGCTGTGGGATGACCTCCCCGACGCGGGAAGAAGCCGGGGTGCCCAGCCGGCCGCGTTGAAGCAGATGCCCGACTGACCGCCCATCCTCCGGGGCGCCTGGACCCGGTCCGAGCGGCGAGGCGGCATAAAAAAACGGGCCGCAAGGCCCGTCGCCGATCAGGGCGACGTGGCCCGGGGCGGCAGGTCAGGCCTCGACCGCCTCTTCGATGGCCGCCGCCTGCGCCAGCAAGCCGAGCTTCTCATCAGTGGCTTTTTCTTCGGCCAGCGAGGCTTGGAGCAGTTCGGCGGCGTCGGCGTGGCCCAGCTTGCGCGCCAGGGTGACCAAGGTGGTGTAGCCGGCGATTTCATAGTGCTCGACCTTCTGCGCGGCGCCGATGAGCGCCACGTCGAGCACCGGGCCATTGTCGATCTCGTCGATCAGGTCCTTGCCCTCTTCGATCAGGCCTTCCATCGCCACGCATTTGATGCGCTTGAGCTTGATCCCGGTCAGCTCCACGACCTGGTCGATGCGTTCGACCTGGCCGCGCGTTTCCTCAAGGTGCTTTTCGAATGCTTCGGCGAGCCCGGGGTCGGCCGCGGCCTTGGCCATCTTCGGCAGCGACCGGGTCATTTGCTTCTCGGCGCTGTAGGTGTCCGACAGCTCATGGATGAAAAGGTCTTCGACGGTTTTGACGCTCATGGAGGGTTCCTTGGTGTGTGGATGAGCCCTTTCATCGGCAAGAAGCTCTCCCGGCGCTGCTCAGCCGAGGGCGTTGTCCAGCAGCATCATCACCACGAAGCCGAGCATCAGGCCCGCGGTGGCGCTGACTTCGTGCCCCTTCCGGTGGGACTCGGGAATGATTTCATGGCTGATGACGAACAGCATGGCGCCCGCGGCCGCGGCCAGGCCCCAGGGCAACAGCCCGGCCACCCAGGCCATCAAAGCGGCGCCGAGCACGGCCGCCAGCGGCTCGACCGCGCCCGACAGCATGCCCATCGCGGCGGCTTGCCCGCGTCCGTAACCGGCGCCGCGCAGGGCCATGGCGACCACCATGCCTTCCGGGATGTCCTGGATGGCGATGCCCGTGGCCAGCGCGCGCGCGCCCGCCGCATCGGCGCCGCCGAAAGCCACGCCGATGGACAGGCCCTCCGGTATGTTGTGCAGCACGATCGCCAGCACGAACAGCCATGACCGCCGCACGGCCCCGGCAGACCGGCCTTCGCGTCCCTTGAAGAAGTGCTCGTGCGGCACCATCCGGTCGATGCCGAGCAGCAGCAGGGCGCCGATCAGCACCCCCGCCGACACGGTCAGGCCCGAAGCCCATTTGCCCGCGCCCTGCGCGCCCGCGGCCTCGAAGGCCGGGATGATCAGCGAGAAGACGCTCGCGGCGAGCATGACGCCCGCGCCGAAACCGAGCATCGTGTCGAGCAGGCGCTGTGGCAGCGCCCGCGTGAAGAGGACGGGCACCGTGCCGGCGGCGGTGGCCAGCGCGGCCAGCAACCCGCCCACCAGGGCACCGCGGATCCGTGGATCTTCCGGCAGGGGCAGCGCGTTTGCGCCCCGCGCCGCCAACCAGGCGGCGAGCAGGGCGAGGCCGGCGGCGATGCAGGCGCCCAGCCGGGCCGGTCGGTGGAGCGCTTTCGCAGGAGAGGGTTGGATGTCCATTCGGAGCCCCGGTGCGGTGTGGGTCCAGGCCTGAAGGCAATCGCCATTCCAACCCGGCCGCCATCAAAGGGCGCTTGCGCTCTCTTGGCGGTCTGCCCCACCCGCCGCGGTCAGCCCTCAACCGATGGCGGCGCCTGCCGTGGCGGGATCGCCCGAAGGGTCGGATCGCGCGCGCGGCTACCTGCCTCCGGACCGCAGGTTCTTGTCGACCACGGCGGCGATGATGAGCAGGAAGGTGGCCAGCCGCACGAGGTAGAACACTGGTTCGTGCTCCTCGCTGATGTCGCTCAAGGCGCCGAGCGCGGCGCGGTTGACCGCGTCCAGGAAGAAAGCGGCCGAGAACAGCAGGAAAAACCGGTCGCGCGTCTTGCGCCAGAAACTGTAGAAGAACAGCGAGGCGACGAAAGAAGCCATGGCGACGGCCCCGAGCATGAGAGTCTGCATGTCGAAACCTATTCGGCGTCAAGTATCAGGCCGTAGAGCAGCACCACCATCGCCAGCAACGCCGTGCCGGTGCGCCAAAGGACCAGGTCATGGCCGACGAAGCTGAGCTTGTCGACCACGAGCAGCAGGTTGTTGATGGCCAGGCCCACGAAGCACAGCCCGCTCCACAGCAGGAGGCGGTAGCGGCTGCGGAAGTACGCCTGCAACAGCAACCACGCGCAGCAAACCGCGGCGATGGCGCAAAGGGAGTAGACGGCATGGACCATTTCTATTCGTCCCTGCGGATCTGGAAAGCGTCCGCGAATTGCTGGATCCGGCTGGCCCGGCGGGAATGGATGAGGTGGGTCACGGGGATCAGCTGCACGGCGTAGAGCGCCACGAGCGCCTCGGCCTGCGCGGCGCGGCTGGCCGACGCGCAGGCGAAGCGGTAACCCGCCCGCGATTTCTCGGCCAGGCCGGCGGCGCGCAGCCGCTCCAGCACGGCCGCCGCTTCCGGCCGTGGAATATACAAGCGCGCGGCGGCGCGTTCGGCGCTCCATGGCGAATCGCGGTCGTTGACCATCATCGCCAGCGCTTCCATTTCGGCGATCGACTGGATGTGCTTGAGGATGAAATCGCGGAGGGCCGCGGGGATCGAATCGGTGGTCAAGGGGCTGGCCGGGTGGGCGGGCCGAAGCTTGGGGCTTCGGCGGTTGCTCGTGAAAGCGCGATGGGGCGCCCGCCGGTCCGAGAAACGGATCAGGGTTGTCCCGAGGATCCGACATTTCTCGTTTTCAAGTCGATGCGACGTGGCGTGAGGCTACAGTCTAGCGGGCCGCGACACGTCATTGCGCGGGCCTGTCCGCACCCCTGGGAGCCAAGATGAAAGTGATAGAGACACCGATCGCCGCGACGGACCCGACACATGCCCTGGGGGAATTGCTCATGGCCCTGGTGAGCCTGCGCAAAGGCGATCCCGGCACCCGGCTGCCGCTGCACTGGTCGGGCATGGCCGGCAAGGTGGCCGACGCTTTCAACGACGTGGTCGAGCAGAACGTCGCCATGGCGGAAGAACTGGCGCGCCTGCGGCAGGTGGTCGGCAAGGAAGGCAAGCTCAAACAGCGGGCGTCCTTGCGCGAGGCCCGCGGCTTCTGGGGCGAATCCATCGATTGCATCAATTCGCTGATCGACGACCTGGTGCACCCGACCAGCGAGGTGGCGCGCGTGATCGGCGCGGTGGCCCAAGGCGACCTGTCCAAGAGCATGGCGCTGGAAGTGGAAGGCCGCCCCCTGGAGGGCGAGTTCCTGCGCACCGCCAAGACCATCAACAAGATGGTCGACCAGCTCGGAAACTTCTCGGCCGAGGTGACGCGCGTGGCGCGCGAGGTGGGCACCGAGGGCAAGCTCGGCGGCCAGGCCAAGGTGAAGGGCGTGGCCGGCACCTGGAAGGACCTGACCGACTCGGTGAACTCGATGGCCGGCAACCTCACGTCTCAGGTGCGAAACATCGCCGACGTGACGAAGGCGGTGGCGGCCGGTGACCTGTCGAAGAAGATCACGGTGGACGTGAAGGGCGAGATCCTGGAGCTGAAGAACACCATCAACACGATGGTGGACCAGCTCCGATCGTTCGCCGCGGAAGTGACCCGGGTGGCGCGCGAGGTGGGCACCGAAGGCAAGCTCGGCGGCCAGGCCGACGTGCAGGGCGTGGCCGGCACCTGGAAGGACCTGACCGACTCGGTGAACTTGATGGCGTCCAACCTGACCTCCCAGGTGCGCAACATCGCCGACGTGACCAAGGCGGTGGCGGCGGGCGACCTGTCCAAGAAGATCACGGTGGACGTGAAGGGCGAGATCCTGGAGCTGAAGAACACCATCAACACCATGGTGGACCAGCTGCGCTCCTTCG
>CBIHOD010000080.1:0-18575 GCA_966211815.1 uncultured Burkholderiales bacterium | reverse complement strand
TTGGCGGAGTGGACGGGGCTCGAACCCGCGACCCCCGGCGTGACAGGCCGGTGCCTGAAGTGAGCATTGGCGCGGGTTTGCGACCGGTTCGCCATTCCAAAAACAGCCAGAAACGCCACGGTTTGGCGCGGGATGCGCGGGACCAATTCCAAAAAATTTCTATCCCAACATGCCCGAGAAGTAGGTCACGGCATGCGCCACACCTCCGAGTCAAATTACTGTATAAACATACAGCTATGCAGTACTTTGTAACACGCCTCTACGCGGAAGGCATTCGACTGGGGAAAGAGGCCAGGGAGGCTGGCCGCATCTGCGGCAGGCTGGGGTTTGAGTGGAATACACACCGCCAGCGGCAGACCCTGGTGGCTACCCTTTTCGGCAATTCACGCTGGCTGCTACCCTCTTTGATGGATCCCACCGTCGCCGGCATGGTCGGGGACTGCTGGATCCTGACCGGCCAGGAGATCATCCGTGCCGAATTTGATTTCAAGGCCGCGAAACCCAAAGGACCGGATCGCATCTTCGGCCAGACCTGGGTCATCGAACCAGAGGGCGCCGCCGCATTGAATGCGGCCAGAGAAGAACAGGAGCGAATACGGCGGGAGCTGAATGAAGCTCGAACAGAGGCCAATCGGTTGCGATGGGGAAATACCGGTCAGGTCGGGCTGGACGAGTTTTTGAAGAGGAACCCACACCTACCCCGGGAGATACCACGATGAGCCTGCGACTCACTTCGCCAGTGCCGCGGCCCGGCACTTGTCGTACTGAGCGCCCAGCTCTTGGGCCTTGAGCACCCAGGCGCCGAAGGTGTCATTTTCCAGCGGGGTCCGCGGCGGGCAGCTGGCCACCACCAGCGGGCTCGGCTGGCCGGTGTCCCGGGATGCCGGCGTTGAAAAGGCGCAGGCTGTCAGGGCCAGAGCGGCAATCGACGAACACAGGTTTCTCGCGCACCTCGCGCTCCAGCTGCTGGCGGATGGTGACATGCTTGACCTCCAATTTGCTGATGGCGTCGGCCGCGCCCTGCTGGGCCAGCTCGCGAGTTTCCCGGCGGACCTCATCCTGGCGCGCCAACTCGGCCGTCTTGCGGTCGTCACCGACCTCGACGCCGTAGAAGTAGGACGCGCCGACGGACAAGCCCCACAGGACGCCAGCGACGAGGATGGCGTAGAGGCTCACGAGTAGGCTCCCGGGGCAATCTCAAAGTGCGGACCGTCCCGGAAGGTTGCCCAGTCGCCGCCCCAGGTGATGCGCACGCCGCAGTCGGCGGCGGCCTGCTTGACGATCCTGGCCAAGGTGTCGTACAGCGGCCAATCCCAATGCACCTGTTTGTGGATGGTGACGGCCAGGTCGACGGCGTGGCCGTAGCCGCTGGCGTCGGGGATGTGCCGGCTGTTCATCGTGCGGCTGGCGCCTGCCTTCACGAGCTGCGCCTGGCGCTCCTTCGTGCGCACGCCTTCGGTGACGATGAAGCCGAGCCCGTCGGGCCGCACGCCGATGTCGACCGCCGCGCGGCGGATGACGCGCACCAACGCCGGATGCACGCCAGCCAGGCGCGCTTCGCTTCTGAAATCAAGGTCCATTTGTCGTTCCTTCCTTCCCGCCCACGACGGGCCATCGCAAGCCCTCGTCGAGGTCGGCCCAATCGGTCGACCTCCGGAGCTTGCGTCCTTCCCTGCGCTTACGCACCAGGTAGCCAACGATCACCACGGCCACGCCGCCGTTGACCAGCAGCAGCGCGCGCTCGAAAGCGCTGATGCTGTCGGGCGAGAGGTTGCCGACGATGCGCAGGGCCAGCGCGCCGAAGCCGGTGGCCATCAAGATCAAGCCGGCCTTGATGACGATGCCGTCGTCGACCCGCGGGTGGAGGATGGCCCAGACCAGGGCCAGCGCGATGGCGCCGCACATGGCGCCGTTGAGGATTTCCAGTGCGTCCATGGGTTCACCTCCGCATGGTCCAGCTGGTGAAGATGTCCGCCAGCTTGGTGTTTTTGATGCCCTCCAGTGCGGCGGCGGCCAGGGACATGCCCAGCAAGCCCAGCAGGAAGGCGGCACCGCTGACGTAGGCGGGCGAGGTCATCTTCAGCCACTCCGTCAGCGCTGGAGTGACGAAGCCGGCCGCCAGGGAGCCGCTGACCACGTTCAGCGCCCTCTCCTTCCAGCCGGCACCGGGCGTGAACTTCAGCGCGGTGATGAGCGCGCCCACTGCGCCCACGGTGAATGGGCTGCGTGCGAAACGCTCGGGGTCAAAGTCCATGGGGTTTCCTTCAGCGGTTGGCCAGCGGCGCGCCCGGCCGCCAGTTGAGATCGACCTGGTGCACGACGATTGCTTCGGGGCTGTCGCATAGCGGCGCGCCGCGCACCCACTGCTGCAGCTGGCTGCGGCCAGTGAAGCGTGTGCAGAACTCGACACCATCGACGGTGCCGATGGAGTGCCAGCCTGCCGGCAGCACGGTGAGGCGTCGGAAATTGGTCTCGCCGGCGGGCGCGGTGTCCTGCAGCTGGATGCCGACTACGTCGCGCGTCTCGGGCTTGGCGTGCAGGTTGAGGCCGATGTACTGGCCGCCCGGGGTTGTCGCCTGCATCTCGCCGTTGAACAGGATGCACTGCCCGCCAGGCAGCCACGGCGGCGTCGTCTCCCAGCACTCGCTGTGCACGCCGATGGCGACAACCTGGCCTTGCTTGTCCACGCGGCCGTAGATGCCGACGATCTCCCGCTGGCCGGTGAGCCCTGAGTTCTTGGCGCTCGCGGCACCGTAGACGCCCACCGCCGTGCCGCCGTGGCCGTAGCGCATGTCCACCTCGGACACGCCCAGCACGCCTGCGCTGAGGTAGCCGGGCCGCGGCGCGATCGAGCGGGCGAAAAACTTCTGCTCAGCGTCCAGCACCTGGTAGACGTGGGTGGCCCATGAGAACTCCTGGGCGTGCGCAGGCGAAAAAAAGGCGCCCAACAGGGCGCCGGCCATCGCGATGAGGAGCCGCTTCATTCTTCGGGCCCCTCGAAAACGCCACCTCCGAGGTGGAGCTTGCCCAACAAAGACTCGTCATAGGCTGGGATCGAGATCATGGTGGGCGATGCCATGTTGGGGTCGCCCGTTCGCAGCAGCGCTTTAACCCGACTGGCACCGTTCAACTCAGCGTAAAAATATTCCATCACCACGCCTCCTCAAGTTGGTATCTCACAGTCAGACCACCGCCTGCTCCAACCCGCCGCGCGGTTATCGTTGTCGAGTTCGTCATCTCGACCACAGCGCAAGTGGTATCGGGATCGGACCCCCCTGCAGAGCCGGAATACACCCCAAGCAAGGTCAGGGTGCGATTGGCCATCACGACCGCGGAAACCGTCGCGGTCTCTGCGTCGTCCGATGGCGAGATGACAATGGATCCCTCCTGGATAGACTTGCGTCCACCCGGGCCGATGCGCGCCCAGTTGGTCGTGTCTGCGCTCGGGTCCGTCGTGCCAGCACCCGCGACGATGCGCACGTAGTAGTGCTGGCTGATCGGGCTTCTAACGACCCGATCCAAGGCATAGGTTGTGCCGCTAACCCACTTGGGCGGCACGCCGCCGAAAAATTCGCTATAGCTGCTCATGCGTTGACCCATCCATAGGTTGATCCGCTCCACTTGAATTTGAAGCGCGCGTTCTCGCTGTCCAGGTCCATCACCCCCGCGGTGCGGCCCCAAACCTTGTCGGCTCCGAAATCAGCCGAGCAACCGGTGCGGCTGTTGACGACCTGACATTGGAAGATGTCCCCTACCGCCTTGGAGGTAGGTGCCGTCATGGCGATGCCGTTGGCGTCGAGCAGGTTGTCGACGTTGACCGCCGCGGCGTATGCGCCGCCGCTGGTGATCGGGTTGGTCGGCAAGACGCCACCGGGTGGCACGACTCCGAGCGCCACCGTCCAATCCGTAAAGGTGCCGCTGCCAGCAAAGTTGGTGACCAGGAGCGTCGCCGCACCCGTACCGCTGTTGTAGGCCGTCAGCGTGCCGCTCATCCAGGTGCCGGCCGGATCGCTCGTGCGGGGCAGCAGCAAGCGCTGGCCGGGCACCCAAGCCTTGCCCGTCTGGGTCGTGAAGGTTTTGGATCCAAGCCCCACCGTCAGGCTGGTGGCTGTGGTTCCGTTCGTGCCCGGCGCGTTGAGGGCAGACTGCGCCGAGGCCGCCGCGGCGTTGGCCTGGGCGGTCGCCAGCGCAACCTGCGTAGCTCCGTTGGTCGTCGCTGACGCAGCAGCGGCGTTGGCCTCCACCGCGTTGTCGTAGGTGGCATCGGCCAGCGCTTCGATGCCGGGGACGACGTCCTCCCGCATCCAGCGCCCCTCTTCCAGCTTGCGCGGGCTGAATGTCAGCTTGTCGTTGGGATCCGGCAGGGGTAGCCCGGGCGGATCGATGGGCACGGGTGTGGTCGGCATCAGGAAATTCCTTGTGCTTTGATGTTCAGGCGGGCCTGCAGCCCGTCCATGGGGGTGATGTCCGCCTCGACCAGTGCGAGCGTGCTCAGGTAGTTGTAGGCGGTCAGCAGGCTGGGGATGATTTCGACAGGCACACCGAGAAGGCGCTTGATGGTCGACGCCGCGGCGTTGGCCTGGGATGCCGGCACAACGCTGCTGCCGGAGAGGTCGACCGCGTTGCGGCCCGGCTTGATGGTCACGGTGCCGAAGCGCTCGTGCACCTTGATCTGGGCGAAGGTGCGCGGCTTGGCGGTGAAATTCGTTTCGGCCAGACCCAGGCTCTCCAGGTTGCCGAAGGACGCGCGGCCCAGGCCAACCTGGCCACTGGTGGCGCTGATGGTGATCGTGATTTCGCAGGTCGGGTGTGGGTAAAGGCCTGTCAGCAGGAACTCGTCGAGCTGCCGCGTCTCGCCGAAGTACCACTCCCACATGATGTCGGGCCCGGAGTACTCCTCCAGGCCGTAGGTCTCGTCGTGATAGGTGGTGCCGCCGGGTGCGTCCTTGCAATGCACCTGCAGGAAGTTGCCGACCAAGCCGCGCAGCTTCAGCGCCGTGGTGGTGCCGGGCGTCACGGTGACGCTGAAGGGCGAGGCCGCCAGGCTCACGGTGTCGGTGTAGAGGTCATTCCACGCCCATTTGTTGGTCGGGCCGACCTCTTCCCAGTTGATCGCATCATCCTCGGGCGGCACGGCGCTGCCGGTCACCGCCACCACGCATTCGTAGACCTTGTGGGTGGTGCTGCGAATGCGGCGATCCCCTTCGAGGTAGGTGCCTCCAGAGACCCACGCCACCTCGCCGGCTGCGGTGTCAGGCTCGGCCACGCTGCAGGCTGTGAACTGCGCGTCGCCGATGGTTTTCGGGAAAAGGACAGTCAGCATTTAGGACTCCACGCTGAACGAGCGCTTGCCGCTGGCCACGTCGGCGAGGGTTTCGGCCGCGGCCTGAGTGTTCCGATCGGTGCTGGCGATGTGGTCTTTCAGCACCGCGACCTGGGCGGTCAGGGCGCGCACCTCCTGCACCACCGCACCCCAGGAATCGCCGGCACCGGTGTAGGCCGGGCTGTAGGCGGACGCGACGACCGCCGGCGCGGCCGTGGTGACGGGTGCGACGAGGCCCAGGCTCTGCTGGGTTTGCATCAGGCTGGAGCGCACGAAACCCTGCGCGCGGCGCAGCTCCAGCATGGAGTTGGCGTTTTCTTCCACCAGCCGCAGGTAGGCCTGGCTCGCCCCGGGCAGCTCGCGGGCGGCGTCGACACTGCCGGCGCGGGCCTGCGCGGTCAGCGTGGTGAACTGCGTCAGGGCGTACGCCTGGCCGCTTTCGCCCAGGCCGATCATTTCCCCGCGGATGCGCTTGATCTCGTCGGCGATGACGTCGCCGATGCCCTGCCAGGCCGAGGCGGCATCCTTCAGCGTCTCCGTAGTCCTGCCGATCGACGCGGCCGCCAGGTCCGCGGCGTTGCCCACGATGTAGGTCACGCCGTTCTGCACGTAGGAGCCCGCAGTCGAAGGCAGCGCGCTGGTGCCGGCCTGCGCAGCGGCTGCAGTTTGCGCCGCCGCGGCCGTGAGCCCGCTCATGGCGTTGGTGACACCCTGGAGGCCGGACTTCAGCTGCGTCAGCGCGGACTGCACTTCAGGGCTGGCCAGCACCTCGCTGAAGGCCCTGATCTTGGCTTCGGCTTCCTTCACGAAGCCGTCGATGGTGCTTTGCGACACCGCGGCGCTGAGCGTGCCGCCGGCGACGATGCTCTGCAGCATCGGCGCGATGATCTGGTTGGTGAAGGCCTGGGCGATCTGCTCGGCCACGCCGTTGGCCAGGCTGTTGTAGAAGCCGTCGATGACGATGCTGGAGAGCTTGGCGCCCAGGTCCTCCTGGGTGATGCGGCCCAGCAGGCCGTCGCGCAGGGTGGAGGCGATCTCGTCGGCACCGATGCCGGCGGCGCTGAGCAGGCTGTCCTGAAGGTCGGCGAAGGTCGGCCCCAGGGTCGTCAGCACCTGGAAGGCCTGGCGGCCGCTTTCGGTGGTGAGATCCAGGCCGGTGACCAGGTCGCGGAAGGCGCGGGAGCTGGCCGGCAGCTCGAAGCCCAGGCCCTTCAGCGAGCGCGTGAGCAAGTCCAGGTTGCCGCGGGTCTGGTCGGTCTCGCTCCAGAACGACCGGTAGAAGTCGTCGGTGACCTGGCTGAAGGTCTCCAGGTCGCCGAACTGCTGCACCAGGCTGTCGATGCTGACGGCGCGGCGCACGCCTGGCGCGCCGAGCAAAGTCTCCAGCGCCTTGTCCAGCATCGAGTCGCCGCTGGTGGCTACTTTCTCCATCGTCAGGCCCATGCGGCCCAGGGCAAGGTCGACCACCTCGACCTGGTGCGCGGCGCGGATGAGGGTTTCGAAATACCCCTCGCCGACCTTCTGGATGGCTTCGAAGCCCGGGATGACGCTCGACGCGATCTTGTCGGCCTCGGCGCCGAACACCGCGCTGAGCTTGGCCTGGATCTCGGTGCCGCTCAGGTCTTTGAGGTCGATCTTGCCGATGTCGACGATGTAGCCGGCCAGGCGCTCCTTGATGGAGGCCATGTTGAGTTCCAACGCGCCAGCGGCCGCCTCGACGGAATCGCCGATGCCTGAGAAGATGAGCGAGAACTGCCGCGCCATCTCGGCGTCAAGGGGGTCCAGAATCGTGCTGTTCTTCGTCGACGTGGTGATGCCGAAGAACTTCGACTTGGTCTGCACGTCGGCGTAGTAGTTGCCCTGAAAACCAAGCGACTCAATGTCGCTGAGCGATTGCGGCCCGCCCGTGATACCGGTGCCCATGAGCGTGGCCTTCTTGCCGAAGAGCCCGTTCTTGCCGGTTATCGCGGAGATGGGATCCAGGCCGATGCTGTTCACCGCCCGCCAATCGGTGGATCCAAGCTTGGGCGCAGCAAGCTGCCCAAGCAACAGTCCCGCCGTCACGTCATCCAAATTGCCATTGCGCAGCAGCAAGGTGGTGACACCGGTCATTGCCGCCTCGATGTTGCGCAGGCTGGCGACCATCTGGGCGCTGTAGCGCAGCCCCAGCGTCGAGCTGTCGGCCAGTCGGTCAATGCTGTTCTCGATGCTTGCGCTGGTCGCGTTCACATCTCCGAAGACAGTACCGGTTCCCTTGTTAGTTGCTGGTGAAGAGCTGCCGCTTAGGCCATTGATCGCAAAGCCGAGCTGGGCCATGGTGGCGGCCATGGCGATGATCCGGGGGATTGCGGTGTACGGATCGCCTAGGCCCTGGTTGGCAATGGCCGCCGCCGCGGTGGCCGCACCGAAGGCCGCCTGTGCCACCTCCATCGCCTGGTAGCCCGACGTGCCCTCGGCAAAGAAGGTCTTCGCCGCGCCGGCCATCGCCTGGTAGGCGCCCAGTGTGGCCTGGGTGCTGTCCTCGAAAATCCGCTTTTGTTCCTTCTGGAACTTGTCCACATCGCCCGTATCGAGCAACTGCTGGATGTTGGCGCCCTGGGCGTCACCAGTCTTTTTGTAGACCTTGCCCAGTAACTCCACGGCCGTGATGAGCTTGTTGACCCCCGTCAGCGCGCCGTTGAACAGCCCGTCCAGCTTGGCGGAATCGATCTGCTTGATGAGGTTGTTGAAGTCCTCGATTTGCTTCTTGCCCAGGTCAAGGGCCGCGCCCTCCTTCGTGGCGGCGATCAGGCGCTTCTGCCCATCGATCTGCTCGTTCAGCGCCTCGATGTACCCGGGGATGACGTTGTCCGTCGCCTCCAGGTCGCGCTTGGTCTTCTCCAGCTGCGCCAGCGCCAGCTCCTGCAGCGCGTCCTTTCCCTTGCCGAAGGTGGCGTTGGCCTGCTCCTGGGCGAGGGCTTGGGCCTTCAGCGAGTCCGCCGCAGCGAACGCGCCGGACAACTGCTTCTTGGACGATGCCTCGGCGGCGAGCCCCTGTTTGTAGAGGGCGTCCGCCGTGTCATTGGCGGCCTTGGCCTTGACCGTTTCGGCTTGCGCCACGGTCTGCGCGATCTGCCGCGCGAGGGAAGCCTGCTCCTTCTGGCTGTCGGCCGTGGTCTTGATGACCGCCAGTTGCCGCTCCAGCGCGGCGCGGCGCTCGCTGATGGCCGCCAGGTCTGCAACCTTGGTCTGCTCGATGAACTGAAGCTCGGTGATCAGGTTGCGGCGCAGCTCGCTGGCGCGCGTGTTGGCTTCCTGCTTGGCGATCTCTTCCTTGAGCGCAGCACCCTCCTTGATGGCTTCGATCTGCGCGCCGACGAGGTCTTGCGCGCTGCGCTTGGCCGCCCCCGCGCCGCTTTTGTCCTCGTACTTCTTGTCAATAGCCGCATAGGCGGCGTTGAGGTCACCGTCAGTTCCGCCCATCGCCGCGACATCGGCACGCGCCTGGGCACGCTCGCGCTCCTTCTTGACCTGCCTGTCGAGGGATGCCTCGATCAACTTGTCATAGCGCAGCTTGGCTTCGAGCTGCATGACGCCCAGCGCCTGCGCTCCTGCCAGCTCCTGCTCCTTCAGCAGGCGCTTGTTGGCCAGGTTCAATTGCTCGCGCAAGGGCGCATTGGCCGCCTGCACAGCACGGGCCTGCGCCTCTGCGCTACCGAGGTAGATCCGGCTGGGGTCGCGCTCGTTGGCGGCGATGGTGGCCTGGAGCCGCGCGACCTCAGCCGCGGGCGTCTCGGGCCGGCCGATGCCGGCGATGGCATCGACCGCCTCGCCGGTGGCCTGCTTGATCTTCAGCCAAGAGCGTTCGATCAACCCAAGCGTTTTCAGCAGCTGGGGCGCCCGGCCCTCCAGCGCTTCGCTGTAGGCCTCTTGGGCCAGCTTGGCGGCCTCGGTGGTGCGGCCCTGGTCTTCCAGTGCCTTGATCTGCTCGTAGACCGAGCGCGTCAGGAAGTTGGTGCCCTCGTTCAGCGCCAGCGTCGCCTTGAGCGGGTCCTTCCCCAGCTTGGCGAAATTTGCGGCGACCTTCTCGACCGAATCACCGCCGGCGCGCTCGAATTCCAGAGCGGCGGCCGTGAAGCGCTGCAGGTTCTGCGCACCCTCGACGCCGGCCGCCAAGAAGATGCCCAACGCTTGTGCGGCCTTGCCTTGCGTGGCGGAGCTGGCTTGATCGATCCGCGCGGCCATGTCGGACAGCTGGCCCGCAGTGACGCCCGCGACATTGCCCGTCAGGATGAGCTGCTTTTGGAACTCGCGCTGCTCGCCGGCGCCCTTTTCGTAGGCAGCAAACAGGCCGAGGGCCGCGGCGGCCAGCACGGTGTAGGGGTTGACCAGGCCCAGGATGTAGCCGCCCAGGCCGCGCGCGGCAGCGCCCACGCCGCCGAACATGTCCTTGAGCTGCCCGCCCTGCTGCAGCAGCACGGTGAGCGGCGCCTGGCCGCCCTGCAGCGACGTGATGATGTCGGTGAACTGCGCCGGCACGCCGCGCAGGGCGGCGGCGGTCTGCTTGGCGGACACGCCCATGGCGTCCAGCGCCTGGGTGCCGCCGCCAACGGCGGGGGCCAGGGCGCGGGTTTTCGCCTGCAGGGCCTCCAGCTGGCCGAGCAGCGGTGCCAGCGCGTCGGAGCGCACGCCGCGCAGGTTGGCCAGCTCGCCGAGCACGGCGGCCTGGCTGTCGGCCGCTCCCTTGGCGGCGGCCGATGCTTTCGCGAACTCGCGTTCCTGCGTGGCGATGGCGCGGCGGATGGACGCCTCCATCTTGCGCGTGGCAGCGTCGAGGTTGTCCGCCGCCGGCACGGCGCCGTCGCCGATCTCATTGACCTTCTCGGCCGCCTGCTTGCCGGCCTGGCCCACAGCCTGGGCCATGGTCTTGGCCGCATTGGTGATCTTGCCGAAGCCGGCCTCGGCGCCTGTGGCGTCGACTCCGACTTTCAGCTGGGTTTCTCGATCATCGGTGGACATGGCCACTCCCAAAGAAAAAGGCCACCGCAGGGGTGGCCTTCAATCGCGTTGCTCGCTCAGCGCCTCCAGGGCTGCGGCTTCGAGCACCTGGATGTCTTCGAACAGCTCGCGCCATTCGGTTTTGCTCAACCCCATCTGGTCCATGAGGCGGAAAAGTGGCCCGTAGTCCAGTCCTGTGGCGCCGGCCATGCCGACGCGCCACTGGGTACCCACCCTGCCGAACAGATCGAAGGCTTCCCAGTTCTCGGGCCAGACCTCGACCTCTTGCCGCGCGTAGATGGCGCCGATGTCGAAGGCGTTGGGCTTGTCGGACGCCGCCGGCGCGCTTCGGAAGAACGCCGCGCCGGCGGCTTTCAGTTTCCCAACCGGCCCTCGGAGATCGCGGCGCGGTAGGTCTCCATCACCGCGGCCGCGGCGGCCGGCAGTTCGTTGCACAGCTGCTCGACGTTGGCGCGGTTGAACTCCTCGTCCAGGTCCCAGCCTTCCAGGATCTGCAGCAGGTAGTCCGCACTGGCTTCGTGAGACAGCTCCATCAGGCCGGCCGCGGTCGGTGTCGCGTCCGACTTGCCGGCGGCCTTGGCCTTGTCGACGATGGAGTCGATGAAGACGCCGAATTCGGTGCGAGTGCGGTACTTGAAGGTGCAGGTGATGGCGCCCTCGCTGCCATCGAGCAATTCGACTTTGACGGTGCGCGTAAAGCTCTTGGGCCGACTGCCCAGCTTGATCTTTGCCATGGTGTTTTCCTTGTGCGAACAAAAAGACCCGCGGAGGCGCTACCTCCCGGGCGTGAAAAAGCCCGCCGGGATTGCTCCGGGCGGGCTCGTGGCAACTGCGAGTGCAGCTGGGATCAGTTGTCGTAGCTCAGCGAGCGGCCGAGCAGCGAGAAGGACGCGGTGACGGTGTTGGCCTGGCCCGAGTTCAGTGCCGGGAACTCGCTGACGGCCATGTAGCCGTAGCCGTAGCTGGTGCCGCCGCCGGACAGGACCATCTTGAAAGCGACCTTGCTCAGGGAGCGGCTGAGGGCCAGCATGGCCTGGTACTGGGCGTTGGATGCGTCGTGGCCGAGGGTCAGCGTGATGGAGGCGGGGTTGAAGCCCACCGGCACGTTGATGGCGTTGCGCTTGGCCAGCGGCGAGATCGTGGTGAACTTCGGATCGCCGCCCGAGGTGGCGATCGTCAACACCTGCGGGATGGCCGTCCAGCCGCTGATCTTCTGCGCCGAGCCGATGCCGCTGCCGACCGGGAAGAAGTTGGTGTCGGTGGCGGTCAGGCCGAGGACGCCGAAGCTGTTGGCGTCGATCTGGTCCACGCGGAAGACGCTTTCGTTGGCGTCCTCCCAGCCGGACAGCAGCAGCACTTCGTCGTTGTCGACGTAGCCGTGCGCGGTGGAGGTGGCCACCGCCGGCGACGCATTGGTCAGCGCCGTGATGGTCTTCGCCGCGGCGAAGGTCGAAGAGAAGTAGAAGGCCGAGCCTTCCGGGAACTTGTAGGCCATGGTTTTCCTTTCGGGAATGAAAAAACCGCCCGGAGGCGGCTGGTGATTGCCCGAAGCGGGCGATAAAAAAGCCGCCCCGGTTGCCCGGCGCGGCTTTGCTTGGGGGGCCTACGGCCTATCGGTTGGCGATGACGCGAAACTCTTGCCGCGTGCCTCGGATTTCAGGGGCGTCGTCTTCGACGACGTCGACGGGGTCGGTTTCAGGCTGCGCATCAAAGGCGGTGGCCACGCGCATGGCGGCGTCGATCTGCCAGGCCAGCGCATCGACGGCTTGGCGCGCGGTGTCCCAAGCGTTGACCTGGTAGACGCTGACCACCTTGTCGGGCACTTCTTTGCCGAGCGGCCGGATGGGCATGCCGTAGATGCGCTGGTAGGTGATGTAGGGCAGCGGGGCACCGGCTGGCGCATAGTCGGCATAGACGCGCGGGCAGACGCCCACCAGCACGGCACGAAGGGCGGCGCTCATGCGGCATTCACCCCTACGCGGTTGACCAGCTCACGCCGGGCGGCTTCGAGCGCCTCAGGCAGCTTTGCGCGTGCGGCACGCAGGAACGACTGCGCCGGCACCTGCCGCGGTGCCGGCAGGGTGACGTAGTAGGCGTCGCGCGCGGCTTGACTCGCCCGGCGGCCCGGCTTTTTCTTCTTTCCCTTCACGCCCTTGCGCACCGCCGTGTACCACTGGCCGTTCTTGCCGAGGTAGACGGCATAACGCTGGATGTGGCCGAACTCCACCAAGTGGCCGTGCGGCGCCTTTTGCTTATTCCAGCTGACGGCGTAGACGGCGACCTTCTCGCCGCTGGAGGCGTTTTTGTAGGCCTGGTAGATGGCGCTCTCCAGCGCACCGGTCTTCTTGCCGATGCGCCGCACGTTGGCCTTGACCTCGTCGTAGAGCACTTGGGCAGCGGCCTGGGCCGCCGGCCGCACGGCGGCACCGACCTGGTCGCTCATGCGGCCGACCGCGCGCTCGATGGCGCCCAGGTCGAGCGACATGCTGAAGGCGTCAGCCATGGGCCACCTCGCACAGGAGGTCGGTCACGTCCTTGCGCCGGTGGTCGGGCAGGACGGACTTGATGTCGTAGATCACCAGTCCATCGACCAGGCGCATGCCTTCCGACAGGTCGGTGCGGTATCGGACGCGCCACGTGGCGGGCGGCCGCGCTGCCAGCTGCCCGCCGCGCACGGCTTCAAGGCCGGCGCGAACGCCTGAGAGGAAGACGAACTCGGCCCAGACTTGGGCGACGAGCTGCCAGTCTTCGACCAGCTGGCCGTAGCTGTCGACGGCGTTCAGGTCGCGCGTCTGGATGATCACGCGGCGGTTGAAGCGTCCGATGTCCATTTCAGAACCTCCAGACCTTCAGCGAGTCAAGCAACGAGCGCGCGCCCAGCGGCAGCCGTTGCAGACGGGCGTCTGCGACCTCTTGGCGGTTCTCGTAGAGGTGCCCAACCAGCAGCAGGATCGCGGCGCGCGCGGTGGGCGGCGGGGACTGGGTACCGGCGACGTAGCGCACCTTGACCACATTGGCGGCTTCGTAGGTGTCGGGCCAGGCGCTGCCGGCGGCGGGCAGCAACCAGTGGACGGAGCCGTAGTCGTCGAGCGCGTAGCTGGCAGGGCTGAGCGTTTGCCAGGCGCCCGATGTGTCGGCGTAGGTGACGCTCACGATGGACGTGACGGGCGAAAGCTCAAGCTCGATCGCGCCGCTCGGGAAGCCATCCAACGCGATCTCGACGACCTGCTCTCCCATGGCCACGCCGGTTTGATGCTGCGCCCAGGCCATGGCGGTGAGAATGTTGGCGTCGATCAACGCGTCCTCGGTCGCCGAGTCGATGCGCAGGGCGAGCTTGGCCTCCTCCGTCCCGATCACCGGTGACGGAGGGGTGATGATCTTGTGGCTCATGAGCGAAATCCAGATTGGCGGTTGCTGGGACGCCGCGTCGGTGGGATGCGGACCGTTCCGACAAGAGACCCCAGCACGAGCGGAAGTCCATCCAGCACCGGCGCGCCGAGCGTTGGCAGACCCGTTGAGAAGCCTGTTGCTGCCAGCGCATGGATGGACGAGCCGCCCAGGGCAGGTGCGCCGATCGCTGGCTGGCCGGTGGCGATGCCCGCCGCGGCCAGCGCGTGCGACTGCCCGACGGCGGGGGCACCGAGAGTCGGTTGACCGGTGGCAATGCCGTCCGCCGACAGCGCGTTGACGCCCGCCCCGCCCAGCGCCGGTGCGCCAAGCACGGGTTGACCGGTTGTGACCCCGACAGCGCCGAGCGCGATCTCGCCTGCGCCTTCGTCCTCGCCAAGCGCCCATTCACCGATGGAGCCTTCGCCAATCAAGAGCGCCTCCGAATCGGTGTGCGCAGCAGCTGCGCGGCGAAGAATGGAGCCAAGGCGATGATGCCGGCCGCGGTGTAGTGGATTTTCTGGTTGGGCGTGGCGCCGGCCGGGTTTTCAGTTATCCACGACGCGTTGTTGCTTATGCCGTTGATCACCGTCGCGCTGAAGAAGGTGGACTTCAGGTAGTCGGGATAGCGGGCCTGGTCGTAGGGGCTGCCGGCGCAGCGCGTCTCGATGAGGTGGTCGGCCTCCTCACGGTAGCGGCTGCGCAATAGCGCGTTGTAGGCATCGAGGCGGGCATTCCATTCATCCGTCGTGGCCTGGCTGACCTGGTCGCCCAGATAGGCAGGCGGCGCAGTCGCAACCACCACTGCAGCCCAGGCCCTGGAAGCGCGGCGTGCGGCGATGTAATCGAGGAACTTCTGGCAATTCGATGCGGCGCTGTCGCCAGAGCTATTCTGGTTCGTGCCCTCTTGCGCGAAGAGGATGTTGATCCTCGCGCTGTCGAAAGCTGCGTTGACGTCGCTGGCGAACGTCATGTCGTAGGTGTTCTGGCCGCCGATCGCCACGTTGGCATAGCTCTGCGTCGTGAACGGCGCCACGCTGCGGCTCAGGTAGCCAGGCACACCGCCTACGCTGTCCGGGCCGTTCTGCCCGCCCTCGGTGATCGAGTTGCCATCGCAGACCAGCTTGATGGTGCCGGGCACACGCCACCGAACTTTTGCGCCACCACGCGCCAACATCACGCCAGCCCCACGCCGCGCAGGTCGTTGGCCTGGGCGCCGGACCCTGAGAAGTTGATGCCGATGAACAGCTGACCGGTCGATGCGCCGGTCCACGTGGCCATGTCGGTCCAGACCCCGCCCGAATACTTCGCTGCGGTGATGGTCGAGCCGACACGCTTGAGGCGCATCTTGTTGCCGGTCACCATGGTTCCAGCAGCGCCCGCGGTGCTGGTTGACCCGTTCGTGCACTTGGTCAACTTGCCGTCGCCCTCGGTCCAGATTCCGTAGTCAGCGCTGAAGACGTCTTTGGAATTGCCGCTGACCGAATCGAGACCAAGCACCACGTCTTTCCCGGAGCTGACATTGCCGAGCGTGAGGTAGACCTCGCAGTCGGTGGCGTTCGGGAAGCTGAGATTGGCGACCCCACCGTTCGAGCCGAAGCCGCCGATGGTCGAGGCGTAGTTCCAGCCGGATGTTCCGTCGCCGCTCTCGGTGGTGTTCTGAAGGCTGGTCAGCCGCACGATTTGCGACGCAGCACCGACGTTGTTCGTGACCGACAGACCGCTGAAGTTGGCCAGGAGGTTGCCCGCCACGTCGCGTACGTTGTTCGTGCCCGGCTGGGTGTAGGCGACCGTACGCGCCGCCTCGCCGTTCACGAAGGCCGACGACACCGTCAGCGTGATGGTGCTGCCGCTGATGCCGACTGAGGAAACCGTGTGGCCCGACACCGTGAAGGCCGAGGTCGCCGGCACGAAGGCCGCGTCGAGCGCCTCGGAGGCCGTGAGCACCACCTGGGTGGGCGCCGCGTTCTCGACTACCGCCGAGGAGATGGTCGGCGCAGTCAGATCAAGAGGCGTTGCCCCCACGGCCTGAGTAATCGAATACCAGGCGTCGTAGCCGTCGTACCAGAATTCGACGTTGTTGGTGATGCCCGGCCGGTTGTCGTAGCCCATCGACCCGCCCCACTCTTTGAAGCCGGTGAAGGTCGGCGCGTTGGTGCCGTCGGCCACCAGGCGGAGGTAGACGCTGGCGTCGCGTACCTTGGTCGTGGAGGGTGTGATTGCGATCACCGCGCCGACCGATTGCTGCGGCATGTAGGCCCTGCCGACCGCGGACAGGGGAATGGTGGTCGCGTAGGCTATGTCGCTGACCACGAGCGTGCGGGTCAACTCCGCAGCGGTTTGGCTGACGGCCACTTTGGCGGCCGCCGTGAATGCGACTGCCGCCCCGGTACTGGAATCCTCCAAGGTGCCGCGGGACAGCGAGGTGCCGGAGTGCGTGTAGACGCATCCCGTGCGGATCTCCCATGCGGTGCCCTCGACGATCAAAACGCCATCGAAGGTCTGGCCGTCATGGGATGCGCCGAAGGTTCGGAACCCGCTGACCGCCGCGCTGATGGTGAAGGCGCCGAGCCCGGATGAAGCCACGGCCGAAACCGTGCTCTTGAGTCTGTTTACTTTGGTGGGCATGCGTCATCCCTTCTTGGCGCGGCGGGACAGGCCCGCCCACAGCAGCACGCCGAACACGACCGCGCCCCCGATGAATGCAATCGAACCGACGGCGATCCACGGATCCAGTCCCGCAAGACAGGTCATTTCGGGACCTCCCCGCCATCCAGCGGCCCGGGGAACGAGCTGTCCCACGGTTCGGGCGCCGGCCGGCGGGCGGCGAACCAGCGACGCAGCCAGCAAAGGAGGCAGCGCCGCGAACTCGCCGCGTCGGCCTGGATGCGGGCCGCATCGGCCAGCGGCACCCAGCTTTCGCCGGTGGCGACGTTGCGCACGCAGACGTCCCCTTCTTCGATCGGTGGAAGGCTCATGTCAGGCGCCCGGGATGCCGATGTCGAACGACGTCAACGTGAACGTGTTGCCGCTGGTGACCAGCTGGCCAGCAGCCAGGGCGCCCGCGGCCAGCAGCCGGCTGTTGACCGTGTCGACCAGGGCCCAATGGGTGGCCGTCTCCGTGTCCGCCACGTTGCCGCCGGTGATGGCGGCGACTGTGACTTTCCGGCCGCCGCCGGTCCGTGCTGACGGCGCGCCAATGCTCGGGGCTGACTTGGTGCCGGAGCTGGCGCCCGCCACTGCGCCGTAGGACGCGGGCTCGCTGCTGCAGATGTGCAGCACATTGGCGCCGGCCAGGGCGGACAGGCCGTTGTCATAGATGTGGTTGTCGAGGTAGGGCATGGCGTCAAATTCCCAATGCCCGGCGCACGGCGCGACGGTATTCAAGATCCATCGCCGCGTGGCCTGCGTCGCTGGGGTGAACCTGATCGCCGTTGGTCATCGCCGATGCAAAGCGGCCGGGCAACGCTCCATTTCGCAGCACCATGTCGAAGTCGGCGACCGCGATGCCTTGATCGGCGAGGGCTCGGATCTCACCGTTGAAGGCGACGCGCAGAACATCGCTTTCCGCATCGACGATGACGCCGCAGGGCGGCTGAGTGGCCACAATGGGCCGAACCCGGTTTCGCCTGCACGCGGCAATGAAGGCGTTGATTTGAAACTTGAACGCATTCAGGTTCCACGGTGCCGACCCTGCTGAGATCCCGTCGTTGGGCGACCACGGAAACATGATGGCGGTGTCGAGGCCACCCTGGTCGATGACGGCCAGGAACGTCGCCCAGGTCGCAGCCTTGCCCTGCCCAGAACAGGAGTAGTTGACGACGCTGTGACGGCCAATGCCGGCGTCGCTGAGCCCCTGGGTGGCGCGCTGCGCCCACCCCCACAGCCCGTCGGCATTGCTGAATGAGCCCTGCCCCTTGCCCAGGGAATCCATGAAGATTCCATGGTTGTAGATGGGCTTGCGAAGGAGGACCTGGATGCCGGTGCACATCATCCACTGCCACCCCGCAGCGAGGGTTACTGCGCTGATGGTGCCAACCAGGTTGCCCGCGGAGAGCTGGCCGTAAACCTTGCGCCGGCTGTTGCTGTTGTAGTTGCCAAAGTTATTGGCCGAGGAGCCCGTGTTGGCCACCGCATAACCGGTGGTGGCGCTGTAGACCCGGTGGTGCACCACGCGAAGGTCGCTGTTTCCGGCGTCGGTGCACGGCACCGACTGCTGGGGCACCCAGTCGGACCAGACGATTTTCGGTACCGTGTTGGCGCCCGCAGCGGAAATTGCCGGATCAACGACAAAGGTTGTCGCTGAGCCCACCAGGCCGTTCCACACGTCGCCACATTTCGCGCTCGCGGCACCGTCGAAGGTGACGTTTGAGAATGAGAGACTCGTCCCGGTGTCAGTAACGCTGGGGGCGGGCGCCGTTTTCGCGGCGGTGATGGTGTAGGCCCCAGTGCCATAGTTGCAGTACTGGAAGCGGACGGCGTCATAGTCGCCCTCGACCGTCCACGCCGACGAGAACGTGTAGGCAGCGCCTACCGTTGAACCGGCTGCACCCAGCAGCTTCAGCGTTTGAACGCAACCAGCGGAAGCAATGCCTCCTGAAACAGGCGCTGACAAGGCAGGCGGCGCCAGGTCATAGGTGGCGAGGCCGGCAGTGACCAAGCGAGATTCTTCGGCAGCGGACAGCTCTGCGATGCTGCCGTACATGCGGCCATTGAAGGACGCGAGCATTCTGATCGTCATGGGTGGTCCCTTTGTGGTTGAGCGGCTGGCGGTCAGCCCGCGGCCTTCTTCGATCGGCCCTTACCCTTCGCGGCCTCGGTGGGGGCCTCGGTGGGGGCCTCGGTGGGGGCCTCGGTGGGGGCCTCG
>CBIHOD010000079.1:0-19155 GCA_966211815.1 uncultured Burkholderiales bacterium | reverse complement strand
ATTTGATCGGCATGCCCTTCCAATAAGACTCAGCGGTCTTGAAAAACCCATTCACGCGAGATTTCACGCCATGGGTCATACCAACTTTAATTGTCCCGTCGGCAAAGTCGGCAACCTTCCGGGCGCGTTCGCGCTCCGGTTCACGTAAAGACGTCGCCACTCTTTCCATCGTTGAGTTGCTTGCACAAGGCATCCGCTTGGTCCCTCGTCCGGCATGGAATGAGAACCTGGCGCTTTCCTTTGTAGTTGTTGCAAACGAGCGGATTCCCGGCTCGCGCTGTGGTCACCTTGTATGGACCAGCATTCGCAGGAACGACAAACCTTGGCATCGTGCAGCCTAACCTTCTAGTCAAGAGGCGCCGCAAGGCGTCCGCTTGAGACGTTCTTTATCAAATACTCGCTACTCTGTTCCCCATAAGGTCTACGTTCGACGTAGGTGCCTGCCGCAGGCAGGTCCCTTTGACGCGGGGGTTAGACATCAGGCTTAACTGCGGAAGCTGATGCTGAGTGTGGAGGATGTTGCTTACCCCGGGCCAAAAGCTCAGTTGGGATATGCGTATCGATCTCCTCTCGCGGAACGCTCGTGAACGAACTGATAAAGAAGCTCATTTGAGCGAGGTACCTTTCGGCGACCGCGTAGTACGCGGCTGAACCCGCGCTTGGCGGATTCTCTGCCATGTGAGTTGCGGCACGGGCAATGAACACCGGTATGACTTCGTAGTTCTTGCTTAGGAAGAGACCAATGATGTTGTTGATGTAGCAGACGAGCAAGTAGCTCACTTTGTTTCGTCGATAGCATTGCTCTGGAACAATGCCGGGGCTGTTTAAGATGGCGTGAAATGCTTTGACTACGGAACGTGCTTCGCCTGCACCTTCAATCGATAGTTCCACTTCGGCTCCTCCTTATACCTAACGTTGCAATTCGGCAGTCGCCGAAGGCGATCAGCTGGAATGACAGGCTGGACAGGTGGTGACTGACGGGCAAGGCAGCAGCCGCAAGGAAGCGAACCCACAAGCCGACTCGTCACCGCTGCCGCCTGCCGGCCACGATCGCCATTGCGCTGGCCGCCAATGGACGGACAGCCCACCTGAACCTCGCGCGTGAGCCCGCTCGATTCGCTGTAAGCGATCGGCCCGGTCGCTCAGCCCCGCCCCACCAACAGGCAAACCGCGCTCGCCTCCATCGCCGCCCCCTCGCCCACCGGCCCCATCTTCTCGGCCGTCTTGGCTTTCACGTTGACCTGGTTGAGCGCCACGCCGAGGGCCAGGGACAGGCGCTGGCGCATCGCGGGGATGTGGGGGGCGAGCTTGGGGGCCTGGGCGACGACGGTGCTGTCGATGTTGTTGATCTCCCAGCCCTCGGCGCGCACGCGGCGCGCAGCTTCGGCGAGCAGGGCGATCGAGTCGGCGCCCTTGAAGCGCTCGTCGGTGTCGGGGAAGTGGTGGCCGATGTCGCCCATCGCGGCGGCACCGAAGAGCGCGTCAGTGATCGCGTGGCACAGGGCGTCGGCGTCGGAGTGGCCGAGCAGGCCGTGGGTGTGGGGGATGTTCACGCCGCCGAGGACCAGCGGGCGGCCCGTCACCAGGGCGTGGACGTCCCAGCCTTCGCCGATCCGCATCTTCTGCGCCTTCTGCATCTTGGACATGTTCACTCTCGTCAGGTCGTCGTTCGTGGGGCGCGCCTTCAAGCCCGCGTGCGCAGCAGTCGCTCGGCGAGCTGGAAGTCGGCCGGATAGGTCAGCTTGATGTTCTCCAGACCGCAGGGCACGAGCAGCGGCGCCCGGCCGAGCGACTCGACCGCGCTGGCCTCGTCGGTCACCGCGGCGCCGGCCTGGCGCAGGGCTTGTTCCAGCAGGCCGATGCGGAACATCTGCGGCGTCTGCGCCAGCCATTTGCCGTTGCGGTCGAGCGTGGACGAAGAGCGCCCGCCGTTTTCCTGTTTCAAGGTGTCGGACAAGGGCATGGCCAGCAGGCCGCCGACGGCGTCGGGCAGGCAGGCGTCGATCAGCGCGTCCACCCACTGCGGCTGCAGCAGGCAGCGCGCGGCGTCGTGCACCAGCGCCCAGTCGTCGCCGCCCGCGCCGCGCTCGCGCAGGGCGGCCAGGCCGTTGGCCACCGTTTCGGCCCTCGACGCGCCGCCGACGCGCGCCACCCAGCCGTCAAAGCCCGGCACCTCGCGCTCGAAGGCGTCGTCTTGCGGATGCAGCGCCACCAGGGTCCGTTCGATCCGCCCCACGCGGTACAAGGCGCGCAGCGTGTGGCCGACCACCGCCTCGCCGGCCAGCCGGATGTATTGCTTGGGGCCCGCGCCACCGGCCCGCAGGCCGACGCCGGCGCAAGGCACCAGCGCATACAGGCGTGCCGCGGCTGTCGGGGAGGGGGCGGTGGAGGTCGTCATGCGCATGAGCCGGCGGGGCCGCGGGCGGAAAGGTAGCCGGGGAAGAAGGGTTCGGCCAATCCGCGAAGGCAGCCTGAGACCCGCGGAAAGAGGGGCGAATTCTATAATTCACCCTCGTCGTTCCGCCGCCGCTGGCGCCGCCCGCCGGGTGGGCCACGCGACCCGACACGAGTTTCCGAACTTGCCAACGCCCCGCAGGACTGCCTGTCGGGGCGCTTTGCTTGTCGTTCACGCAAGAACGCCGCCGTCCCGACCCGCCCATGCACATCCCCGCCATCGCCCCCGGCAAGCGCTACACCCTGCCCCGCCCCACCGGCTCCGCCGACGCCGTGCTGCTGGCGCACCACGCGAAGCAGCTGGCGGCCCAGGGCCGGGCGCTTGCGGTCGTCACCGCCGAGCCGGCCGACACCCAGCGCCTGGAACTGGAGATGGCCTTCTTCGCGCCGGGCCTGCGCGTGGCGGTGTTCCCCGACTGGGAAACGCTGCCTTACGACACCTTCTCGCCGCACCAGGACCTGATCTCCGAGCGGCTGGCCACGCTGTGGCGCATCCAGCAGCGCGAGGTCGACGTGGTGCTGCTGCCGGCCACCACCGCGCTCACGCGGCTGGCGCCGCCGAGCTTCATGGCGGGCTACACCTTCCACTTCAAGCAGAAGCAGCGGCTCGACGAGGCCAGGCTGAAGGCGCAGCTCACGCTGGCCGGCTACAGCCATGTGAGCCAGGTGGTGTCGCCCGGCGAATACGCGGTGCGCGGCGGGCTGATCGACCTGTTCCCGATGGGCTCGGCCGTGCCCTACCGGGTGGACCTGTTCGGCGACGAGGTCGACTCGATCCGCACCTTCGACCCCGACACCCAGCGCAGCCTCTACCCGGTGCCCGAGGTGCGGCTGCTGCCCGGCCGGGAGTTCCCGATGGACGAGGCCGCGCGCACCGCCTTCCGCGCCCGCTGGCGCGAGCAGGTGGAGGGCGACCCGACCAAGGTGCGCCTTTACAAGGACCTGGCCGCCGGCATCGCCACCGCCGGCATGGAGTACTACCTCCCGCTGTTCTTCGACCGCACGGCGACCCTCTTCGAATACCTCGGGCCGCAGGCGGGCGTCGCGCTGCACGGCGAGGTGGACGAGGCCTTGAACCGCTTCTGGACCGACACCCGCGAACGCCACCGCTTCCTGCAGCACGACCGCGAGCGGCCCATCCTGCCGCCCGAGAGCCTGTTCCTCAAGCCCGAGGAATTCTTCTCGACCGTCGGCGCGCACGCCACGCTGTCGGTGCGCGGCGGCGTCCCGGCCGAGGAGCGCGCCGCGCACTGGTCCCAGCCCCTGCCCGACCTGAGCGTGGACCGCGGCGCGCAGGAGCCGCTGCGCAAGCTGCAGGACCACCTGGCCAGGACCCCGCGCCGGGTGCTGGTGATGGCCGAGAGCGCCGGCCGGCGCGAAAGCCTGCTGGAGCTGCTGCGCGACCACCGCATCGACCTGCCCGGCGTGGCCTCGCTGGAAGAGTTCGACGCCGGGGGCGAACGGCACGCCATCGCGGTCGCGCCCCTGGCGCAGGGCTTCGCCTGGGCGCGCGGGGAAGCGCCAACGGGCGACATCGAATTCATCACCGAGACCGAGCTTTTCGCCGCCGCGCCCACCGCGCGCCGCCGCCGCAAGCAAGAGCTCGCCAGCGACGTCAACACCCTGATCAAGGACCTGGCCGAGCTGAAGGTGGGCGACCCGGTGGTGCACGCCAACCACGGCATCGGCCGCTACGTGGGCCTGCGCAACATCGACCTGGGCGACGGCAACAGCGAATTCCTCCACCTCGAATACGCCGACAAGGCCACGCTCTACGTGCCGGTGGCGCAGCTGCACCTGATCAGCCGCTACACCGGCGTCAGCGCCGAAGAGGCGCCGCTGCACCGCCTCGGTTCCGGCCAATGGGAGAAGGCCAAGCGCAAGGCGGCCGAGCAGGTGCGCGACACCGCCGCGGAGCTGCTCAACCTCTACGCGCGCCGCGCGGCGCGGGAGGGCTACGCCTTCCGCTTCTCGCCGCAGGATTACGAAGCCTTCGCGGCCAGCTTCGGCTTCGAGGAGACGCCCGACCAGAAGGCCGCCATCCACGCCGTCATCCAGGACATGGTCAGCCCGAAGCCGATGGACCGACTGGTCTGCGGCGACGTCGGCTTCGGCAAGACCGAGGTGGCGCTGCGCGCGGCCTTCGTCGCCGTCACCGGCGGCAAGCAGGTGGCCATCCTGGCCCCGACCACGCTGCTGGCCGAGCAGCATTTCCAGAATATTTCCGACCGCTTCGGCCGCTGGCCGGTCAAGGTGGCCGAGATGTCGCGCTTCCGCTCGGCCAAGGAGATCAAGCAAGCGATGGAGGGCCTGGAGGACGGCACCATCGACATCGTCGTGGGCACCCACAAGCTGCTCAGCCAGAACACCAAGTTCAAGCGCCTGGGCCTCTTGGTGATCGACGAGGAGCACCGCTTCGGCGTGCGCCACAAGGAGGCGATGAAAGCGCTGCGCGCCGAAGTCGACGTGCTCACCCTCACCGCCACGCCCATCCCGCGCACGCTGGGCATGGCGCTGGAAGGCCTGCGCGACCTGAGCGTGATCGCCACCGCGCCGCAGCGGCGCCTGGCGATCAAGACCTTCGTGCGCGCCGAAGGCAACGGCATCATCCGCGAGGCGGTGCTGCGCGAACTCAAGCGGGGCGGGCAGGTCTACTTCCTGCACAACGAGGTCGAGACCATCGAGAACCGCCGCGTCGCCCTGGAGGCGCTGCTGCCCGAGGCGCGCATCGTGGTGGCCCACGGCCAGATGCCCGAGCGCGACCTGGAACGCGTGATGCGCGACTTCGTCGCGCAGCGCCACAACATCCTGTTGTGCTCGACCATCATCGAGACCGGCATCGACGTGCCCAGCGCCAACACCATCGTCATCAGCCGCGCCGACAAGTTCGGCCTGGCCCAGCTGCACCAGCTCCGCGGCCGCGTCGGCCGCTCCCACCACCAGGCCTACGCCTACCTGCTGGTGCCCGACGTCGAGGGCCTGACCAAGCAGGCCGCGCAGCGCCTGGACGCCATCCAGAACATGGAGGAGCTGGGCTCGGGCTTCTACCTGGCGATGCACGACCTGGAGATCCGCGGCGCCGGCGAGGTGCTGGGCGAGAACCAGAGCGGCAACATGATGGAGGTGGGCTTCCAGCTCTACAACGACATGCTGGCCGAGGCGGTGCGCTCGCTCAAGGCCGGCAAGGAGCCGGACCTGCTCAGCCCGCTGGGCGGGGTGTTCGGGGGCGGCACCGAGATCAACCTGCACGCCCCGGCACTGCTGCCAGACGCTTACTGCGGCGACGTGCACGCCCGGCTCAGCCTGTACAAGCGCCTGGCGACCGCCGAAAAGGCCGAGCACATCGACGCGCTGCTCGAAGAGGTCACCGACCGCTTCGGCAAGCTGCCGCCGGCCGGCCAGACGCTGTTCGACGTGCACCGCCTGCGCGTGCTGGCCAAGCCCTACGGCGTGCTCAAGATCGACGCCGCGCCGGCGCTGATGGTCGTGAGCTTCCGGCCCAACCCGCCGGTGGACGCGATGCGCATCATCGAACTCGTCCAGAAGAACCGCCACATCAAACTCGCCGGCAACGACAAGCTGCGCATCGAGCGCGAGACGAAAGACGCGCAGGACCGGGCCCAGATGATCCGCGACGTGCTGCGGGCCCTGGGGCCGGTGAAGGCCGCGTCGTGAGGCAGAACCATGCTGTCGACAAACCCTCGCTGCCCGGGCCCTTCGACAGGCTCAGGGTGGCACGGGTGGTGTGGCGCGCGCCCTTCGACAAGCTCAGGGCGAACGGGGATGGCGGCATGCCGTTCCGATTTCCTTTATCACCCAAGCCGTTCGGGCTGAGCCTGTCGAAGCCCTTCAACCATCGCTTTGGCTGAGCCTGCCGAAGCGTTCCCAACCCCGCCCGACCCCATGCACACCGACTTCAAACCCGGCCTCTCCATCCAAGGCTTCGCCCCTCCCCTGCGCCTGGCCGACTTCAAGCTCATCGCCTTCGACATGGACTCCACGCTGATCAACATCGAATGCGTGGACGAGATCGCCGACGCCGCCGGCCGCAAGGCCGAGGTCGCCGCCATCACGGAAGCCGCAATGCGCGGCGAAATCACCGACTACAAGGACAGCCTGCGGCGCCGCGTCGCGCTGCTCAAGGGCGTGCCGGTGGCCGCGATGCAGCAGGTGCTCTATGAGCGCCTGCAGCTCAACCCGGGCGCCGACGCCCTGGTCGGCGCCTGCCAGGCGGCCGGCATGAAGACCCTGCTCGTCTCCGGCGGCTTCACCTTCTTCACCGACCAAGTGCGCGACCGCCTGAAGCTCGATTTCACCCGCAGCAACGTACTCGAAGTGGAAAGCGGCCAGCTCACCGGCCGGATGGTCGACCAGCCCTGGGGCGACATCTGCGACGGCGAGGAAAAGCGCCGCATGCTGCTGTCCACCTGCACGGATCTCGGCATCGACCCGAAGCAGGCCATCGCCATGGGCGACGGCGCCAACGACCTGCCGATGATGGGCGCGGCCGGCCTGTCCGTGGCCTACCACGCCAAGCCGAAAGTGCGCGAAGCGGCGATGGTCGCGATCGACAGCGGCGGGCTGGACCGGCTGCTGGAAGTGTTCTCCCATCCCGCCTGACCGGCGCGGATGCTTGCCGCCCAAGAGGCCCCCATGCTCCTTCGAATCTGGAAAGTCGGCATCGCGCCGGACCAGGCAGCCCCGCTGGAAACCTTCGCCAACACCGTGTCGCTGCCGATGTTCCGGGCCCAGCCCGGCTGCCTGGCCGTGCTGTTCACGCGGACGGAGTCCGAGTGCGCGACCGTCACGCTGTGGTCCTCGGCTGAGGCGGTCGAGGCGATGGAGGCATCGGCGCACTACCGGGACGTGGTGCGGCGGATCGAACAAAGCGGCATCCTCGGCAGCGACCACCGCACCGAGGTGTTCACGGTCTACGGCGGCTTCGCAGCCGACGGCTTGTCCCGGCTACTGGATGCCGCGGGGATCGACCGCCCCTCTTCTTGGGAGAGCAACGCATGAAAACCCAGTTCTACACCGCCACCAGCCTGGACGGTTTCATCGCCACCGAAGACGATTCCCTCGAATGGCTGTTCCCGCTGGGTGACATCAACGACACCAGCTATCCCGATTTCATCAAGGGCGTGGGCGCGCTGGCGATGGGCTCGTCGACTTACGAATGGATGCTCCGGCATGCGCGGAAAGTCGCCGACGAGACCGGCTCCGCCTGGCCCTATGAAATGCCCACCTGGGTCTTCTCCAGCAGGGAACTGCCGGCCGTGCCGGGCGCCGACCTGCGTTTCGCGCAGGGCGACGTGCGGCCCGTGCATGCCGCGATGCGCGCCGCGGCCGGCGGGAAAAACCTTTGGATCGTCGGCGGCGGCGACCTGGCCGGCCAGTTCCACGACGCCGGGCTGTTGGACGAATTGATCGTCCAGGTGGGCTCGGTCACACTCGGCCAGGGCAAGCCGCTGTTCCCGCGCAGGCTCACCCAGCCCGCGCTGGAACTGCAGTCGGTCCGCCAGGTGGGCACGGGTTTCGCGGAGCTGCGCTACCGGCTGCCGGCGCGAACGGCGGGCTGAAGAGGACGACGCCATGCGCTTCGACCACCGCCTCCTCTGGAGCACCCGCCATGTCCGGGACAAGCTGGAATCAGGCGGGCTGTCCGAAGGCGCGCTCTTCGGCTATTTCATGGCGGTCATGGCCTTCGACTGGTTGCAATTTACCTCCATCGCCACGACACCGGCCGCGGCGATCAGCGACTGGTCCCGCGCCGGTTCATGGGCGAGCTTCGCCATCACCGTCATCGGTTTGCCCTACCTCTTCGCACGCAACGGCGGCTCAAAGGGGCGTCGATTCCTGCAGCGGTATTTCCCGCTTTCCGTCACGGTGGGTTGGAAATTCGTCGCCGCGTCTTCCGGCGCGGCCTGGCTGGTGGACCTCGCGCTGCAGGGACAAGGCGACGCGGTGCGCGGCTGGGCATCGACGGCTGTGCTTGCGGCCCTCAACGGCGCGATGGTCCGGCGCATCGGGCAACACCTCCATGCGCTCGCGAGGCAATGTCGCCTGCCCGCGGATCGAATCGCTTGCAGTGCATGAAAAAGAACCATCCGACGGACCTGCGGCACCCCGCAGCGATGTTCGAAGCGGCCCGGCGGACCGGCCCGGCGTTGCCGCCGACAAATTCGGCATCGCCGGCGTGCGGTGGTGCGGGTATCCTGGCCATCCAATCCAAGAACCCGCCACGGTAGCCCCATGAGCACCCGAGAAGGAAAAGATGAGGAGCCCGCGCTGGGCCAGATCTGCATTCAGGTCCATCCGCAGCGCGCGGCGGGCCTGGACCTCGAACAAATCAAACGGTCTTGCGAAACGCTCGCGAAAACCACCCCGGGCGTGCGCGGCATCGGCTTCTCCGAGGGCCAGGACGACGGCGATTACCTGAACATCGTCATGGCGAGCGAAGCGCCGCTGGACTCGTGGCGGCGGCTGGCGCCCGGGCTGTTCGGATCGCCGGGCTTCGGCGCCCGGCTGCGCGGCGCCTGCCTGTGCATGTGCACCGGCGAAGACGGATGGAACGACTACCGGCTGCTGCACCATTTCGACCCCGCCGTCCCGCTCGACACCGTGGACGAAGCCTGAACCCATCCCCGCACGGAAGCACGACACATGCTGGAAAAGATCAAAGGCCTGGGCAACCAGGTGGCGGCCACCGCGGGCGACGCGGTCAGCGGCATCGCGACGTCGGTCAAAGGCGGCGTCGAATCGATCGCCAATGCGGCGACCGCGGCGTCCGGCGCCATCAACGAGAAGGCGGTGCGCGCCTCGACCGCCCAGATGTGCACCATCCTGGAGATCGCCATCGACGAAATCCGGTCGCGACCGCTGTCCGAGCGCCCGGCGTCCTTGACCGCGGCGATCAACTTCGGCATTGCCACGCTGGAAATGCAGGTCCATCTGCCGGGCGACGGCAACGGCAAGGATGAGAGAGTGGTGGACGAGCCGGTGCCCGGGCGCCCGGAGCCCTCCTGAGACGCACCCCATGGACGTCAGCCTGCACGCCGCCTCCGTCCCGGTCTTCCTGCGCTACCTGGAACGCCTGGACCACCTGGTGGAAGCCGCCCAGGCTTTCGCCGGCCACGCGCCGGCGGGGGCCAAAGCGTTGCTCGAGGCGCGCCTGGCGCCGGACATGCTGCCGTTCAAGTCGCAAGTGGTCATCGCCGCGAACTTCTCCCTGCGGGCGTGCTTCCCGCTGGCCGGCCGGGCCGTGCCGCCCGACGGCCATTTCGGCGACAGTTTCGAAGGCCTGCGGCGGCACGTCGAGCAGACGGCCGCCTTGCTGAACTCCCTCAAGGCGGAGGAATTCGACCGCGCCGGCGAAGTCGAGCTGCAAAGCCGGGCCGGCGACACCGAGGTCTCGCTGGCGCCGCCCGATTTCCTGCTGCACTACGCCCTGCCCAACTTCTTCTTCCACCTGACGGCGGCCTACGCGATCCTTCGCAGCCGGGGCGTGCCGCTGGGGAAGGAGGATTTCGACGGCATCCATGCCTATCCCCCGGCCGGAACGCGGCCCGAAGAAGGAGCCCGATGATGACGATCAAAACCCTTGGCCGACCCCTGCGCCGGTGGATCGCGGCCGCGGCGCTCGCCGTGCCATGCTTGGCGCAAGCGGAATCGCTGAGCTGCGGCGGCGGCACCGTCAGCGAAGGCGAATCCCGGGTCTCGGTCGCCTACAAGTGCGGCAGCCCGCTGCTCCAGGATTCGTACTGCAGGCCGATCGAATACCTGCCCACGGCACCGGTCCAGCAGCGAGGCGGCCAGGTGGTCGCGCCGCTGCCGACGTGCGAGCAGGTCGACGAATGGCTCTACGACCGCGGACCGGGCAACCTGATGGCCAAGGTGCGCTTCCGTTCCGCGAAGGTCGAATCCATCGATTACGGCCGGTTCCCGCGGTGACGGGCCGGTCAATGCGCCTTGGCGGGATCGCGGGAGGCGCCGGGACCGGCGGCCGCCGGCGTCTCGGTGTGCATCACGCAGCGCCAGCCTTCGGCGGTGCGGATCCAGGTCGAGGTGTCGTTCATTTCCTGCAGCGCGCCGTCGCCCTTTCCGTCCCGCGCGGCGACGCCTTGCTTGACGCGGTACGACAGGATGGCCGTCGAATCGTTGGGAAAGACCACCTCCATGTTGCTGAGTTCGAACGACGTGAGCACCCTGGGTCCCTGCTCCGCCATCTTGCGGTAGCCGTCGTGGTCGAACTTGAGGGCGCCATGGGCGCCGACCATGAGGGCGGGTTCGTTCAGCAATCCCAGCGCGGTGTCGGTGTCGTTGTCGACCATCGATTGCCAGAATCTCGTTTCCAGTTCGACGAGGGTTTTGCCGGGTGTGTGCATGCGGGGCTCCTTTCGATAGTGAAGCCCATGTTGTTGCGCGGCGCCGCCTCGGCTTCCATCGGACTGGGCTTCGCCGGCCGGTAGGACGCCGCCTACGCGCCTGGCCGACAATCGCCGCACATCCATTCCCGTCCGCCCCCATGCTTCGTTCGTCGGTCTTGCCTGTCCTCCTGCTCGCCTGCGCCGCCGTGCCGGACGCCTTCGCGGAAGTCTCTGAAGAGCAGGCGAGGGAGTGGTACGACGTGCGCCAGGAGGCCGGCGCGACGCTGCTGAGCGCGCTGAACGCCGCTTCGCCCATCCGGCAGGACGGCGAAACCTTCCACGGCTACACCGCCTGGCACATCCGCTGGAACTACCGCTGGAACCAGCCGGACGCCGCGTCGCCCTGCCGGATCACTTCCGTGGCGACCCGGCTGTCGGTGAAGATGACGATGCCCCGGTGGGTGTCGGGCCCGGCCGCCGGGAAAGCGGAATTCGACGCCTATGTCCGATCGCTGCAGCTGCATGAGGACGGCCACCGGTCGATCGCGCTGGAGGCCGCGGGCGAGGTCGACCGGTCGATCGCCCAGCTGCCGCCGATGGTGAGCTGCCAGGCGCTGGAAAAAGAAGCCAACCGCACCGGCATGGCCGTGCTGGACCGCGCCAGGCAGCGCGAGAAGGCCTACGACGCAGCCACGCGCCACGGTTGCACCCAGGGCGCCTGCCTTGCGCGCTGACCCCCTCACCCGAAAGGACCCCGCCGTGCCCCTCCTGCCCCGCCGCCCCCTGCTCGCCGCCGCCGCGGCTTGCCTGCTGCTGTCGGCCTGCATCCCGCCCGACGCCTCGGCCGATGACCGGCTGCGCCGCGCGCTGGGACTGGACCAGCGCACCGAGTTGACTGAATCCAGTGTCCAGCAGCGGCTGGCCGCCTGGCTTCCCGTCGGCACGCCCGAACCCGAGTTGGCGCGCATGGCCAGGCAGGCCGGCATCGGCGGGGACGAGTTCAGCGGCTACCACGTGGCCGACGGCGGCCGCATGGCGGTGGTGCGCTTCGAATACGACCCGGGCACCTTCGCCGTCACCAAGAGCCAGTGGGTCATTTCCCTGCACCTGGACGCCGACCGCAAGCTGCAGTCCATCGCGGCGCGGCGCTACATCGCGGGCCTTTGAACACCGTCGTTCACTTGAAAGGAAAGACCTTTCTCCATGCGCCACCTCGTCTCCGCCATGCTGCTGGTCGTCGGCCTCATCCACCTGCTGCCCCTATCCGGGGTGCTGGGCGCGGAACGCCTGGCCGCGCTGTACGGCCTGGCTTTCAATGAGCCCAACCTCGAAATCCTGATGCGCCACCGCGCGGTGCTGTTCGGGCTGCTCGGCGCCTTCCTGGTGTTCGCGGCGTTCAAGCCGGCCTACCAGGCAGCGGCCTTCATCGGCGGCTTCGCCAGCGTCGCATCCTTCCTCTTCATCGCTGCGTCGGTGGGCGGCTACAACCCGCAGTTGGGGCGCGTGTTCACGGCCGACATCGTCGCCCTGGCCTGCCTGGCGGTCGGCGCCACGGCGCGCTTCTTCATCCGGCCCGCGGGCTGACGCCCTGCCCCATCCGTACCCCGCCCCACGCCATGCACGTCAGCCAAGAAACCCCCGCCCAGACCCAGGCACGCCTGGCCCGGGTGATCCGCGAGGCCGAGTTCACCGTCCACGACGGCGCGCACGCTTTCGTCGAATCGCCGAGGGACCGCTTCCCGCACGATCTGCTCGGCACGGCCCTGGCCTTCGTGCGGGACAGGGAGGTCTGGAGCGCCCTGGTGCCGGTGGCGACGCCCAGCCCGGACGCCTTCGCCGTCTTCAGCTTCCACTTCACGCCCGGCCTGGACAACTCCGGTTTCGTGGGCTGGCTGGCGTCCCACCTCAAAGCGGTGACGGGGACGGGCGTGCTGGTGGTCTGCGGCCAGAACTCGCGGAAGGGCGGCATCTTCGATTACTGGGGGGCGCCGTTGCCGGTCGCGTCGCGGGTGGTGGCCGAAATCCGCCGTCTACGCGGCCAGCCCGAGGGCGGCCCGGCCACCTGATGGGCGTCGATCTGGCGCTTTCATGGTCCCGCTGCCGGGCCGGCCTCGGCGCGCGGGGCGACGGCCTGCCGCTGCGCGACGCCTTGCTCGCCGGCTACGCCCAGCCCCACCGCAAGTACCACACCCTGCAGCACCTGGAAGAAGTGCTGTCGCTGTTCGACAGCGTGCGCGGGCTGGCCGCCCGCTCCGCGGAGGTGGAAGCGGCGCTGTGGTTCCACGACGCTGTCTACGACCTGGACCGCCGCGACAACGAAAGCCGAAGCGCCGACTGGGCCCGCCAGGCCCTGCTGGAAGGCGGCGCGGCCGCCGAGGCGGCGGACCGGGTCCATGGCCTCGTGATGGCGACACGGCACGATGCCTTGCCGGCGGACGCCGACGCGCGCCTGCTGGTCGACATCGACCTGGCCATCCTCGGCGCCGGCCGGCCGCGCTTCGACGAGTACGAGCGGCAGATCCGCGCCGAATACGGCCACGTGCCCGACACGGTGTTCGAAGAAAAGCGCCATGCCATCCTGCGCGCCTTCCTGGCCCGGCCGCGGATCTTCGGCACCGCCCACTTCCACGCCGCGCTGGAAGACGCGGCGCGCGCCAACCTGCGCCGGGCGCTGGGGGATCCGCAAGCCTGAACGGAATTCAGTCCGCGGCGGCCAGCAGCACGATGCCGTCTTCATCGGCCACCAGCCAGTCGCCGGGCCGCACCCACACGCCTTGCACCTGGACGGGGATGTCCCGCTGGCCTTCGCCGCGCTTTTCAGTGGGCAGCGGCATCGCCGCCAAGGCCCGGACGCCGACATCGCACCGGGCCAGTTCCGCCACGTCGCGGATGCAGCCGTTCACCACGATGCCGGCCCAGCCGTTCTCCACCGCCGCGGCGCCGAGGTTGCCGCCCACCAGCGCGCGCCGCAGCGACCCGCCGCCGTCGACGACCAGCACCCGGCCCATCGGCCCGTGGGCGGTGTCGACCGTGCCCTTCGACTCAAGCAGGGCTTTGACGAGGGAGTTGTCTTCGAAGCACTTGACGGTGCTGACGGGCCCGGAGAACCGCGCGCGGCCCCCGAAAGCCTGGAAGACCGGGGGCAGCACGCGGAAGCTGTCGTCGGTGGCGGCTTTGTGGATGTCGCACAGGTCGCAGGTGCTGGTGATCGGCATGGCGTGGGCTCCTCGCGGTTCGGCGGGCGGCGGTTCGGGCCGGCCTGGCTCGGCCGCCATTCTCGCGCCTGCCGCCACCGCCACCACACCGCCGCTCAAGCCGCAGCCAGCCGCGCCCTGCGCTTGGCCGTGCCCAGGCCGACGAAGGTGGCCGAGACCACGCCCATCGCCAGTGTCAGCGCCGAGCCGTAGAAGACGCCGGCGGCCCAGCCGCGGTCGAGCATGGCGCCGAACACCGGCGCCGCCATCGCGAAGCCCAGGTCGAGCCCGGAGTACACCGTGCCGTAGACGCGGCCGGTCGCCCCCGGCGGCGCGGCGCGCTTGATGAGCATGTCGCGCGACGGCCCGGCAAGGCCGACGCCGAAGCCGGCCGCCGCGGTCACGCCTGCGGCCAGCCATCCCGGCATCCAGCCGGCGGCCACGACGCAGAGCACCACGGCCGAGGCGACCAGGCACAGGCCGATGATGCGTTCCAGCTTCTCGGTGCGCGCCACGAGGAAGCCGCCCACCACCATGCCCACCGCGCCGCACAGCATGTAGCCGGTGACGACGAAGGCGGTGGTCGACAGCGGCAGGCCGTAGAGCTGCTGCAGCGCCGGGCTGGAAAAGCTCTGGATCGCGCTGAGCGCGCAGGTCGACCAGAAGAAGAAGGAAAAGCACAGCCACACCGAAGGCAGCTTCAGGAAGGCCATCGGGTGCTCTTTCGCGGCACCCGCCGGGCCGGTTTTGGCCTGGCCGTCGTGGGCCCAGCTGCCGGCGCGGTCGTCGATGGCCGCGCGGTTGAACCACAGCACCGCGACCACCCCGAGCGGCACCAGGGTGGCGCAGCCGGCGGCCAGCCGCCAGGACCCCGTCATCGCCACCAGCCCGGTCAAGAACACCGGCGCCGCGGCCCAGCCCAGGTTGCCGGTGATGCCGTGCACCGAGAAGGCATGGCCCAGCCGGGGTTGGGAGACCCGCTTGTTCAGGATGGTGAAGTCGGCCGGGTGGAAAGGCGCGTTGCCCAAGCCCGCCAGCGCCGCCGCCGCCAGGAGGCCGGCGTAACCCGGCGCGAGCGCCGTGGCCAGGCCGGCCAGCGCGAAGCAACCCAGCGCGGCGAAGAGCACCGGCCGCGCGCCGACGCGGTCGACGAGGAAACCGGATGCCGCCTGGCCCGTGCCCGAGATGACGAAGAACAGGCTGACCAGCAGGCCCAGCTCGGAATAGCTCAAGCCGAAGTCGCGGATGAAATACGGGAACAGCGGCGGCAGCAGCAGGTGGAAGAAATGCGATGTGCCGTGGGCCAGGCCGATCAGGCCGATGGTGGTGGCGTCCTGGCGGGCGGCGCTGGGCGCTTTCTTGGGGCCCGAATCGAAAGCCAGCGCGCTCATGGGGCCACCCCACCGGCCGCAGCCGGTTCGCCACCGGGCTGCGGGCCGTCGTAGCCCTCGATGACGATCAAGTCGATGGTGGACACCGGCTTGCGCAGCTCGATCGCGGCTTGGTAGGCGGGCGAACGCCAGCAATCGAGCGCCGCCTGGTAGCTGGGGAACTCGACCACGGCATTGCGCGCCCTGGCGCCGCCTTCGACGCCCTCGAACCGCCCTCCCCTCACCAGGAAGCGGCCGCCGTGCGCCCGCAGGGGCTCGGCGTTGGCGGCAATGTAGGCCTGGTACTGCTCGGGATCGTCGACGTCGACACGGACGATCCAGTAACCCTTGGACATTCGTTTCTCCTGTCGCCGCAAGGCCGCGGCGGTTGTCGGACTTCAATGTAAGGACGCCCGCGGCGGCAGAGTTGCGATGGAAAGACAATTACTGTCTAATTTCTGCCAAACATCCTTGCGCTTCCCCGCGCGTACTTCCGGCTCCACCTCGCGGACCCCTTCCGGCATGCCTGCCCGCTCCCAGCCCACTCCCCCCGCACGGCGCGCCAGCGTGCCGCCGCTGGACCCGCTCCGCTACGCGCCGACCAGCCAGCGCCCGGTGCGCGCCAAGCTGCGGCGCCTGGCGGCGGACACCGACGTGCAACCCCACCAGCACCCCTGGGCCCAGGTGGCGATGTCCAGCACCGGAGTGATCCGCATGCGCGCCGGGCGCAGCACCTACCTCGTGCCGCCGACCCGGGTGCTGTGGATACCGCCGGGCGTGGAGCACGCCGTCAGCGTGGTGGAAGCCGCGGACATCCGCACGCTCTACATCCACCAGAGCGAGCAGATCGTCGGCCCCGCCTGCCCCGCGGGAGAGCAAGACGCTTGGCGGCAGTGCCGCGTGCTGGAGGCGTCGAGCCTGCTGCGCGAACTCGTGGTCCACCTCCCCTCCGAGCCCCATGCCCCGGACGCGGGCGCCCCCGACGACAGGGAGCGCTGCCTTTCGAGCCTGGTGCTGCACGAACTGCGCACGGCGCGGCAGGTCCCGCTGGGCCTGGACCTGCCCGGCGACAAGCGCCTGCGCAGGCTTTGCGAAGCCGTCCTGTCCGACCCGGCCAGCTGGCCCACGCTGGACAGTTGCGCCCACCTGGCCAGCGCCAGCCCGCGCACCGTGGCGCGGCTGTTCCGCTCCGAGCTGGGCAGCACTTTCGGGCAGTGGCGCCAACAGGCGCTGCTCTCGCAGGCCCTGGTGCTGGCGGCCAAGGGCCGGTCGATGGGACACATCGCCAGCAGCCTCGGCTACGCCAGCCCCAGCGCGTTCAGCGCCATGGTGACGCGCAGCGTGGGCATGCCGCCGAGCCGCTTCTTCGGCCAGTGAGGAAGGCGCTGGCCCGCCGGGACCTTGCAATCTGCTGCCGCCCGGGATGCGGCCACCCCTCGAATCGGTGGCGCGCTTTCGTTTAGACACACTTCTGTGGCCCGGGGGGGTGGCGCCGGCGCCGGCGGTGAGGGACAGTGCTCGACTGCGCCTCACACGCCGCCGGGCATCCCGTATGCCGCTTGGGTCAACGCCCGCCGACCCGCGGGCCGGCCCCGCCGGACCGGCACGCGTCCTCCATCCGGCCGTGCAGGCCCGACGCACACCCCCAGCCATCAAAAAAACACAGGAGATGCCGCCATGCTGAAGTCGCTGTTCGGAGAACTCGGACCGCCGGAACCCGGATCGGACGGCACTTCGCCGGGCCGCCGGGAAGGCGACGGCTTCGCCGCCACGCCGATCCTGGAGACGCAGTCCACCCGCGTCACCGCGGCCGGCCACATGGTCGACCGCCATTCCCAGGAACTGGTGGTGGTCGGCTCGCCGGCGCAGGCCATCCGCAAGCATTTCGCCTCCACCCGCGCCGACCTGGAATCGGCCAGCCGCATGCTGACCCTGCTCGACCCCGGCAACGCCTGGGCCGGCTGGGTGATCAAGGCGCTGTCCGACGCGGGCGGCCTGCCGGTCGAACGGCTGCACCTGCGCGAGGCCACCACGCTGCGCACGCTGGCCACGATCGAGCGCACCACGCTGATGCGCCGCCACGAGGAATCGCTGAAGATCGTCTTCGCCGACGTGCGCGCGCCGGGCCGCGAAAACGCCGAGATCCCGGTGGCGCTCATGGAGCGCAGCCACCTGACCACCGTCATCGTCGGCACGCTGCAGTCGCATGCGGTCGACGCCCTGCTGGCGTCCGTGCTGGAGGCCGCCTCGCTGCCGACCTGGCGCTGCCCCAACCTGCTGTTCCTGCTGCCGCCCGACACCGACTGGATCGTCGAGAAGATCGCCGCGGTGCCCTGGCCTTCCAAGGTCCGCGTCAACCACCGCAGCGAATCGCTGCTGAGCGCGTCGGCGGTGTGGAACACCATCCTGGCGCACTGGGGCGAAGTGAAGGACTGGACGCCCGCCGTCGCCAACGACGCCGCCCTGCTGGGCTTGAACGACTTCCCGATCAAGGTCGCCGACCTCGGCGGGCCCGCCGCCGAACCGGCGGGGGCGGGGTTCAGCCTGCTGCAACCCTTCGATCCCTTCGGCTCCATCGGCTCGCCCCAGCCATTGGCGCCCAGCCCGGTGGGCGCGCCCCTCGTCGGGCAGCCGGCCCAGGTCGGCGGCGAGGCGCCGCTGGCCGGTGTCGACATCGACCGCATCCGCGGCGGCCTGCAGTCGATGCGCCAACTCGAAGGCATGCTCGCCTGCGCGGTGGTCGACGTCGCCACCAGCAAGGTGCTGGCGCACGAGCTGCCGGGCGGGCTGCCCCTGGACATCGACCAGGCCGCCGGCCACGCCGCCCGGCTGCTGCGCAGCCATCGCCACGCCGCCAACAGCATGGGCCTGTCGCCCAGCCTCAACGAGGTGACCACCCGCGCCGGCGTGCGCCAGGTCATCGTGCGCCCGCTGACCCGCCAGCCGCGGCTGTTCCTCTGGATCCTGCTCGACCGCTCCCAGGCGCGCACCGACGCGCTGCGGCGCCAGCTGAGCGAGACGGAGAAGCTGCTTCAATAAATGAACCGCGGCGAGCGGGGCCTGGGGCGCTGCGATACCATTTCGCCTGCTGGGGCGGTGCCTGTTCGACGGCACCGCCCCTTTTTCAATCCAGCCGCCGCCCGCCCGAGCCCGCCATGAACCAAGTGCTGTTCGACTACACCCGCCAGGATGCCCAGGGCGCCAGTTGCACCTCCCATGCCTGGGCCAAGGTGCCCGCGCCGCTGACCGCCGGCGAGCGCGCCGACTTCAAAGCCCGCGCCGCCCGCTTGCTGAAGGAACGCGACGCCGTCCTGGTCGCCCACTACTACGTCGACGGCGACTTGCAGGACCTGGCGCTGGAGACCGGCGGCTGCGTCGCCGACTCGCTGGAGATGGCCCGCTTCGGCCGCGACCACCCCGGCAAGACCCTGGTGGTGGCCGGCGTGCGCTTCATGGGCGAGAGCGCCAAGATCCTCAGCCCCGAAAAACGCGTGCTGATGCCCGACCTGGACGCCACCTGCTCGCTCGACCTGGGCTGCCCCGCGGAAGACTTCGCCCAGTTCTGCGACGCCCACCCCGACCGCGAGGTCGTGGTCTACGCCAACACCAGCGCCGCGGTGAAGGCGCGCGCCGACTGGATGGTGACCAGCAGTTGCGCGCTGGCCATCGTCAACCACATCAAGGAACAGGGCCGCAAGGTGCTGTGGGCGCCCGACCGCCACCTCGGCCGCTACATCCAGGAGCAGACCGGCGCCGACATGCTGATGTGGA
>CBIHOD010000078.1:0-19521 GCA_966211815.1 uncultured Burkholderiales bacterium | reverse complement strand
AAGGCCACCAGGGCGGCGTGATGCAGGCCCTGGGCGAGCGCAAGGGCGAACTGGTCAACATGGAGCCGGACGGCCGCGGCCGCGTGCGCCTGGAATACCGCATCCCGGCGCGCGGCTTGATCGGCTTCAGCAACGAGTTCATGAACCTGACGCGCGGCTCCGGCCTGATCAGCAACATCTTCGACGGCTACGAGCCGCACAAGGGCGAGATCGGCGGCCGCAAGAACGGCGTGCTGATCTCGATGGACGACGGCGAGATCTTCACCTACGCGCTGGGCAAGCTCGACGACCGAGGCCGCATGTTCGTCAAGCCGAACGACCCTGTGTACGAGGGCATGATCGTCGGCATCCACAGCCGCGACAACGACCTCGTCGTCAACGCCACCCGCACCAAGCAGCTGACCAATTTCCGCGTCTCCGGCAAGGAGGACGCCATCAAGATCACGCCGCCGATCGACCTGACGCTGGAATACGGCGTGGAGTTCATCGACGACGACGAGCTGGTGGAGATCACGCCCAAGTCGATCCGGGTGCGCAAGCGCCACCTCAAGGAACACGAGCGCAAGCGCGCGTCGCGCGAATCGGCTTGACGCTTCGCGCAACCAGGAGAGCGTCCGGCGGCGTCCTCCTCGTCCTGTCCTTGTAAGAGCGGCTCCAGCCGCGACGCGGTCCACCGCATCGCGGCTGGAGCCGCTCCTGCAAGAAAGCATCCATAGCCTTAGGGTCGAGCGGGAAGGCGTTGAGCGCCGAAGCTTCCGGGGTTCCCGGGCATCGGTCGTGCCATGCCGCAACGCCGGGGCGGGGCCGATCCGCCGCCTGACGGCCCGCTCCGGTCGGTCGGCGCAGTCACCTTCGGCCACCTGAATGTGGAAACCCCCATGACCCACCGCCGTGCAGTCCTGCTGATGCTCCTGGTCACCTTGATGTGGAGCATCGCGGGGGTGGTCACGCGCCATCTCGAATCCGCCCAGGGGTTCGCGGTCACCTTCTGGCGCAGCCTGTTCACCGCGCTGCCGTTGCTGGCCTACTTCGCCGCGCGGCAGGGCCGCGGCATGTGGTCGCGCTTCAGGGCGGGACCGGCGCTGTGGCTGTCGGGCCTGATGTGGGGCGTGATGTTCACCTGCTTCATGCTCGCGCTGACGATGACCACGGTGGCCAACGTCCTCGTCACGATGAGCCTGGCGCCGCTGCTGACCGCCTTGCTCGGCCGTTTCGCGCTCGGGCTGCAGGTGCCGCGTCGCACCTGGCTGGCCATCCTGGTGGCGGGCCTGGGCATCGCCTGGATGTACAGCGCCGGCCTGAGCGACGACCCTCGCCACTTGATGGGCAGCCTGGTCGCCTTCGGCGTGCCCCTGGCCTCGGCCGGCAACTGGAACCTGATCCAACGCAGCGGCGGCCGCGTCGACCTGCTGCCGGCGGTGCTGATCGGCGCCGTCATCTCCTGCCTGGTTTCTGCGCCGCTGGTGCGGGGCTGGGCCGTTTCCGCCCACGACCTGGCGCTGCTGGCCAGCCTCGGGCTGTTCCAGCTGGCCATCCCCTGCCTGCTGGCGATCCACGTCGCCCGCGTGCTGCCCGCGCCCGAGATGGCGCTGCTCGCGCTGCTGGAGATCATCTTCGGCATCGCCCTGGCCTGGATGGGCGCCGGCGAGCGGCCCGGCCCGCAGGTGCTGGCCGGCGGCGCGCTGGTGCTGGCCACGCTCGCGGTGAATGAATGGGTGGGTTTGCGCGGCAGGCTGAAGCGGCCCGTCGCTTCGGGTTGACGCCGCAGCGCAGTGGGGCGGAAACGCGCGGCGCTGCGAGCGCGGCGGCGGGGCGGGTCGTCCCCTTGTGCCGGGTCCTTGTCGCAAGGCCCGCCCGCCCGTCCGCCCTGGTTGGGCCTTTCCGCTGTAACAAGAGGGTTGGGGCCTGGCCATAATTGGGGTACACGAGCAGATCGCGGCCATGACGTACAACGACCTTTTCATCGAACTGCTGCATCGTCTTGAGAGCTATGACGACGCCATGGCGTTGTCGGTGCTGCTGGCGCTGGGTGCCGACGAAGTGCCCGTCGTCTGCACCGTGGGCCAGCTGCGCCAGACGCACATGGCGGGCGCCTTGACCCCCAACCGCGTGGCCTTGTCGGTGGACAGGCTCGAAGCCCGCGGCCTGCTGAAGGTGAACCGCCGCTCCGGGCGTTCGCGCCTCGTGGAATTCACCGCCGAGCGCGACGCGGTGGCCGACCTGCTGAGCACGCCCATCCCTTATGCACGATGCACGCCCGGCACGAAGGGCCTGCCCGTGCCTTTCCTCAGCCACCTGCCCGACCTGGTCTCTGGGCCTTCAACCGAAGATGTCGCCCTCGAGGACGGGGAGGAAGAGGTCCGCCCGCCGCCCACGATGGAAGGTGAAAGGGTCCGCGCACGCTGACCGCGTTGCCGCGGTTCCCCGCTTCCTTTCCTCTCAGAGCGAAGGAAATGTGACCGCCGTCACATTTGGAAACCAAATGGATCGTCCCTGCAACGTCGCGGGCGTTCGCCACCTCAATCCTCTGGCCGTCCGCTTCACAGATCTTTACCGCTTCGCCAATCCCGCTTCACGTCGCGCGGCCAGACTGCCGGTCAGGCGCTGGTCCGGCGCCATTCAGGAGATGACGATGGATTCGACGACGAAGCTTTCCCCCCACGCCGGCGGCCGCGCCGCGGCGATGAACAACACCGGAGTCGGCAGGCTGGTGCTGGGCCTTGTGGTGTCCGGGGCCGCGGCGGGCGCCCTGGCCTGGCCGGGTTGGTCGCAGGCCGAGACGCCCGCGCCCGGCGGGCCCGCCATGCATGGGCGCATGCACCAAGGCGGCGGCATGTGGGCGGCCCATCCCAGGCATTTGGAACGCATGCTCGACGCGGTGAAGGCCACCGACGCTCAGAAGGCGCAGGTGCGGCAGATCATGCAGTCGGCCGCCGCCGACATGGCCACCCAACGCGAGGCGGGGCGCTCCTTGCGCGACCAGGCGATGGCGGTCTTCGCCGCGCCCATGGTCGACGCCAATGCAGCCGAGCAGCTGCGCCAGCAGATGGTGGCCCAGCACGACCAGGGCAGCAAGCGCATGCTGGCCGCGATGCTGGAAGTCAGCCGCGCGCTCACGCCCGAGCAGCGCGCGGCGTGGGCCGAGCGCATGCGGCAGCACCGCCAGGGCCACCATGGCGAACGGCAACCCGGGGCCTTGAGGCAGCCCGGCGCGCCGAAGCAGCCCTGAAGCCGCCATCGGCGGGCCCGGCCAGGCGCCGGGTTTGATGGTGAAATCGGCGGGCGGGCCCGCCGCCCGCGCAATCCCACCGCCCGGCCCCGCGCCGGGCCTTCGCCATGACGACACGCCTCCTGCTCATCGACGACGATGCCCGCCTTTCCGACATGGTGGGCGATTACCTGCGCGGCTGCGGCTACCAGGTCGACATCGCCGGCTCGCTGGCCCAGGGCCGGAAACTGCTCGGCGACGACGCCGGCGCGTACGACGCGCTGCTGCTCGACCTCATGCTGCCCGACGGCGACGGCCTGGACCTGTGCCGCTCGCTGCGCGCCGACCCGCGCACGCGTCGCCTGCCGCTGCTGATGCTGACCGCAAGGGGCGAGCCCCTGGACCGCATCGTCGGCCTGGAGCTCGGCGCCGACGACTACCTGCCCAAGCCCTTCGAACCGCGCGAACTCGCCGCGCGCGTGAAGGCGCTGCTGCGCCGCGCCTCGCCTGGCGAAGCGGACGACGACGTGCTGCGTTTCGGCCGCCTCGAGATCGACCTGGGCGCGCGCGTGGCCCGCCTGAAGGGCCGGGCGTGCGACCTGACCAGCCACCAGTTCGACTTGCTCGTCGTGCTGGCGCAAAGCCCCGGCCGGGTGCTGTCGCGCGACCAGATCATGGATGCGCTCAAAGGCCATCCGCTGGAAGCCTTCGACCGCTCGATCGACGTGCACATTTCGCGCATCCGCGCCGAAATCGAGGACGACCCGAAGTCCCCGCGGCGTGTGATCACCGTGCGCGGCGCCGGCTATGTCTTCGCCAAGAAGCAGGATGCCGAGGACGACGCCGCCCCGGACGCGGCGCTGCGCTGACCCGGGCCCGGCCGCAACCCTGTTCCCGGAGATGAAGACGCTCACCCTGCGCATCTACCTGACGGTGGTGGCCGTGCTGCTGCTGTTCGCTTTCTGCTCGACCTGGCTGTTCCAGCGCCAGGTGGCGCGGGAGCGCGTGCAGGAGCGGGCCCGCCTGGAATCATCGATGAACGAGCGCATCGAGGCCTGGGCCGACCTGATCCAGCGCTCTCTGCCGCCGGCCGATGCCCCGCCGGACGAGCAGGCCGCCGCGGTGCGCGAATGGTCCGAACGGTTGCGCATCCCGCTGGCGCTGGACGCGCCGCGGGGCGGCAGGACGGTGGCGTCCGACAGCTACCTGCGCCGCGAGCAGTCGCAGCCGCACCGGGCGATGCCGATCCGGCTGGACGATGGCCGCACCTTGTGGATCATGCGCGGCATGCCGCGGCTTCAGCCGGCGGAAGCGGCGGAAGCGGCGTCCGCCGGGCCGGGCCGGCCGATGCATGCGCGCGGCGCCGACCTCCCGCCGGGCGGCCGTGACCCCCGCCATCCGCGGCCGCCCCTGCCGTGGCCGCACGGCGTGGGGCTGGTGGTGCTGCTCGCGCTGCTTTTCGTGGCGGTGGCCGGCGCGGCCTGGCCGGCGGCCCGCGCTCTGACGCGGCGCTTGCAATCGCTGCAAAAAGGCGTCGAACGTTTCGGCGCCGGCCAGCTCGGCCACCGCGTTGAAGTCTCGGGCAACGACGAAGTCGCCGCGGTGGCCGCGAGCTTCAACCGGGCCGCCGACCGCATCGAGAGCCTGGTGCGCTCCCACCAGGCCCTGCTCGCCAACGCCAGCCACGAGCTGCGCTCGCCGCTGGCGCGCATGAAGATGGCGTTGTCGCTGCTGGAAGAGGACCGCCAGGCCGGCGGCGTCGATGGCGCGCAGCGCGAGCGCCTGAAGCGCGAGGTCAGGGCCAACATCGCCGAGCTGGACGCGCTGGTCGAAGAAGTGCTGCTGGCCAGCAGGCTGGATGCGCGGGTCGACGCCGTCGCCCAGGATTCGGTCGACCTGCTCGGCCTGGCCGCCGAAGAAGCGGCGCGGGTGGACGCCCAGGTGGAAGGCTCGGCCGTGACGCTGGTGGGCGACGAACGCCTGCTGCGCCGCGCCCTGCGCAACCTGCTGGAGAACGCGCAGCGCTACGGCCGGTCCGACACGTCTTCGCAGGCGCCGCCGGAGATCCACATCAGCGTGCTGCCCCAGCCGGGCGGCAAGGTGGCGGTGCGGGTGTGCGACCGCGGCCCGGGCGTGCCGCCGGACCAGCGCGAGCGCATCTTCGAACCTTTCTTCCGCCTGCCGGGCCATGCCGAGAAGGCCGGCGGTGTCGGCCTCGGGCTGAGCCTGGTCAAGCAGATCGCCCAGTGCCACGGCGGCGGCGTGCGCTGCGAAGCCAGGGACGGCGGGGGCAGCTGCTTCGTGCTGGAGCTGCCGCTGCAGCCGGTTCCAACCGCCGCGGGAGCGTCGGCCCGGCAGGGCCTGTGAAGCGCCATTGCTCCAATGGCATCTGCGATGCACATGAAGGGTTCTTGTCGCTTCGGTAAGTCGAAGCAAGGAGGTTCGCCGGCAGGGCTTCGACAGGCTCAGCCCGAACGGGAAAAAGTCCATATCGCCGTTCGCCTGTCGAAGGGCTCAACCCGAACGGGAGGAGTCCACATCGCCGTTCGCCCTGAGCTTGTCGAAGGGCCCTTGCCGCTTCAGTGGAAATGCCGCGCCTTCGGCTGTTTCAGGCAGCGGGTTTCTTCTCGAACACTTCGGCCGGCGGATGGTCCGCGCCGGTGCTTTCACGGGCCCGCTCCGCGTATTTGTTGAAGCGCCAGGCGGTGGCTTCCAGCGTGATGCGCCGCCAGGTCACGCGCTTCTCGGCGGGCGTCATCACCGTCCAATTCTGGACTTCGTCGAAGGTGCGGCCGCAACCTTTGCAGTGGGCGTCGCCCTGGCTGGTGGAGCAGATCGCGATGCAGGGCGCGTCGGGCGTGCTCGCGTACCAGGCGAGCCAGGCGTCGCGCGCCTTGGCAGGCATGGTGTGTTCATCGCATTCGGCCTCGTGGTAATACACCATCAAGCCGTAGACGGTGGCGAGCGCGCGCACTTCGGGGCAGGCGGTGACGCCGTCGGGCGAGGGCGCTTTCTCGCGCCACCAGTTGATGGCCGATTCGATGTCGGTGATGTGGATGCCGGCCACGTCGTCAGGCCTGCCCGGCGGCCACCAGCGCCGCCAGCGCGGCGTCGAGCACGGCGCGGTCGACCGAAAGCGTCACCGGCGCGCCACCGGCCAGGGCCGCGGCGCCTTCGGTCTTGAGCCGCTTGACCCAGCCGCCCGCCTCGCGGCCTTCGGCGAAGCCATGGCTCTGCAGCAGCAGCGTGCCGTCGGCCGCTTTGAGCTTGAAATAAAAAAGGCCGTCGGTTTCCCGGTACTGCTTGATGCTCGGCGGCGCGGCCTGGACCGGAGCGGCCACGCCCGGGGACGGGCCGGCGGCGGCGCCGTCGTCCACCTTGCGCAGCCCCACGGCGCGCCGCAACGACTGCATCAACGGGCCCGCCACCTCGCGTGCTTTTCCGGCGCCGGCCCGCAGTTGCTCCTCGATCCGCGAGGGGGCGGCCATGAGGTCGGCGTAGGCCTGGCGCTTGGGGCCGACCTCGGCCTCGATCAGCTCGACCAGCTGCCGCTTGGCGTCGCCCCAGCCCAGGCCTTCGCGCAGGGCGGTGCGGAAGGCGGCGCGCTGGGCCGGGGTGGCGAAAGCGTCGTAGACCTTGACCAGGTGGGAGTTGTCGGCGTCCTTGGGTTCGCCCGGCAGGCGGGAATCGGTCTCGATGCGCGCCACCGCGTTCTTCAGGCCCTCGGCGCCGCCTTCGAACAGCGGGATGGTGTTGTCGTAGCTCTTGGACATCTTGCGCCCGTCCAGCCCGGGCAGCGTGGCGACCTCGTCCTCCACCTCGGCCTGCGGCAGCACCAGCAATTCCCCGCCGCGGCCGAACAAGTGGTTGAAGCGCTGCGCCACGTCGCGCGCCATCTCGATGTGCTGTACCTGGTCGCGACCCACCGGCACGCGGTGGGCGCTGAACAGGAGGATGTCGGCGGCCATCAGGATGGGGTAGCTGTACAGGCCCATGCTGACGTTGGCGTCGGGGTCTTCCCCCGCGGCGGTGTTGGCGTCGACGGCAGCCTTGTAAGCGTGGGCGCGGTTCATCTGGCCTTTGCCCGTCACGCAGGTCAGGAGCCAGGTCAGCTCGGGGGTCTCGGGGATGTCGCTCTGGCGGTAGAAGGTGACGCGGGAGGTGTCCAGGCCGCAGGCCAGCCAGGTGGCGGCGATCTCGCGGCTGGAACGCGCGATGCGCTCGGGGTCGTCGCACTTGATCAACGCGTGGAAGTCGGCCAGGAAGAAGAAGCTCTCGACCCCGGCCTCCTGGCTGGCCTTGATGGCCGGGCGGATCGCGCCGACATAGTTGCCCAGGTGGGGCGTGCCGGTGGTGGTGATGCCGGTGAGGACGCGTTGGGTCATGGTGCGCTGGCTGCTTCTGCGGTTCTTGGGGCGTCAAATTGTAGGGGGCGCCCCGGCGGCGCCGCTGGGGTCCGTCAACACTAAAAGGAAAGTCCGCGTGACTTCCCAAAAGCCCGCCATCGATGCGCAAAGCACAGCTGTGGCCCGTGCCGCAGCGAGCATTTGCCGCGCGCAGGGCGGGCTTTTGGGGAGATCACCCGGAGGGTCGGAGTCTGTCCGGCCCCAGGGCGTCGTTGCGTGCTCGTTGTGGGCCAAAGGCCCGCGGCCTCGCTCGCGCCTAGCCCTGGGGCCGGAAGACTCCGGCGTGGGTTTCCTTTTAGTGTTGACAGCCCCTAAACTGCGCGGCTCGAAAACGGGTCGCCCGCATGAAGAAGAACATCGTCATCCTGATCTCCGGCCGGGGCTCCAACATGGAGGCCATCGTCCACGCCTGCGCCCGCGAAGGCTGGGCGGCGCGCGTCGCCGCGGTCGTGAGCAACCGGCCCGACGCCGCTGGGCTGGCCTTCGCGCAGGCCCAGGGCATCGCCACCGCGGTCGTCAACCACCGGGACTACCCCGACCGAGAAAGCTTCGACGCCGAGCTGGCGCGTGCCGTCCAGGCGTTCTCGCCCGACGTCGTCGTGCTCGCCGGCTTCATGCGCATCCTGACGCCGGTCTTCATCACCCCCTTCGCCGGACGCCTCCTGAACATCCACCCCTCGCTGCTGCCCGCCTTCACCGGCCTGCACACCCACCGTCGCGCCCTGAAGGAAGGCTGCAAACTGGCGGGCGCCACGGTGCACCTGGTCACGCCGGAACTCGACCACGGCCCCATCCTGGCCCAGGCGGTGGTGCCCGTGCTGCCGGGCGACGACGAATCGCGCCTGGCGGCGCGCGTGCTCGCGCAGGAGCACCTGATGTACCCCCGCGCGGTGCGCTGGCTGGCCGAGGGCAGGGTGGCGGTCGACGGCGACGGCCTCGTATCGCAGCTGGACGGCGAACCGCAGCTTTTCGGAGTGCCGGGCGCCTAGTCCGGCTGTGCTGCCGGGGGCGCCGCGGGCTCGCCAGCCCTGCGGGCCCGGGTCGATCCGGTTTCGGGGAGGGCGCGCGGGGATAATCCCCAACTCCCCGAACGCCTGCGCCCCAACGGCGCGGCGCCCAGGCTTTCGGGCGCGCAACGACCCGGACATCCAAGCTTCATGCACCCCAACGCCCTCGTAGAACTCGCCACCGAACTGCTGCACCAGGTGATGCAGTTCGACTCGCCCGCCGATGCCGTCGTGTCGCGCTTTTTCCGCCAGCAGCGCGGCCTGGGACCCCGGGAGCGCCACACGCTGGCGGAGACCACTTACAACGTGTTGCGCAAGCGCCTGCTGTTCGAAAGCCAGGCCCAGTCGGGCAAGGGCGAAATGGTGCGGCGCCTGGCCCTGCTGGGCTGGCAGGGCAACGCCGCTTTCCTGCGCGCCGCGCTGACGGATTTCGAGCAGGAATGGCTGCCCAGGATGCTCGCGGTGCACCCCAGCACCCTGCCCGAGAAGCTGCGCCACAACCTGCCGGACTGGCTGGCCGATTCCCTCAAGGCCTCGCTCGGCGCCGATTTCTGGGCGGTGGTCAATGCTCTGAACGAGCCTGCGCCGCTGGACCTGCGCGTCAACACCTTCAAGGCCCGCCGCGAAGAGGCCCAGCAAGCCCTGGCGGCCGAAGGCTTGCAGGTGCGGCCGACCCCCCATTCGCCGTGGGGCTTGCGCCTGGACGGCAAGGCGGCGTTGCAGTCGCTGGACGTCTTCAAGCGTGGCGATGTCGAGGTGCAGGACGAGGGCAGCCAGCTGTTGGCGCTGTGCGTCGACGCCAAGCGCGGTGAAATGGTGGCCGACTTCTGCGCCGGCGCCGGCGGCAAGACCCTGGCGCTGGGCGCGGCCATGCGCAACACCGGCCGGCTCTACGCCTTCGACACCTCGGGCCACCGCCTGGCCGCGCTCAAGCCGCGCCTGGCGCGCAGCGGGCTGTCCAACGTCTACCCGGTGCAGCTCGCCCACGAGCGCGACGAGCGAATCAAGCGCCTGGCCGGCAAGATGGACCGGGTGCTGGTCGACGCGCCGTGCTCCGGCCTGGGCACGCTGCGCCGCAACCCCGACCTGAAATGGCGCCAGTCGCCCACCTCGGTGGCCGAGCTGCAGGCCAAGCAAGAGGCCATCCTGGCCAGTGCCGCCCGGCTGCTCAAGCCCGGTGGCCGGCTGGTCTACGCCACCTGCAGCCTGCTGGAGGCCGAGAACGAGCACATCGCCGATGCCTTCAGCCAGGCCCAGGGCAAGAATTTCAAGACCCTGCCGGCCGCCGAGGTCCTCGGAAAGGCCCATGTCGAGCAGCCCCAGGCGCTGGTCCGTGGCGACTTCCTGCGCCTTTGGCCGCACCGCCACGGCACCGATGCTTTTTTCGCCGCGGTCTGGGAACGTTGCTGACCGGCCGGGATCTGCTTGATCTGGGGCAAAAGAACCTCGGATAACGCGGAATAGCCGGTGATTTACCCCGTGAATTGACCCCCTCTCCTAGGGAGGCCGGCCTACAATCGCTTACCGCCATTGAGAGGCGGCATGAAAGAACCTGAATGAACAGTATTTCCCTGATCGCCGACAGCCTGGTCGACCTGTTCGCCAACGGCCTGGCCGGCGCCAGCTGGTGGCAGATCGTCCTGTACACCCTGACCTTGACGCACATCACCATCTGCTCGGTCACCATCTTCCTGCACCGCGCGCAATCGCACCGGGCGCTGGACCTGGGCGCCGCGCCGTCCCATTTCTTCCGCTTCTGGCTGTGGCTCACCACCGGCATGCTGACCAAGGAATTCGTCGGCGTGCACCGCAAGCACCACGCCAAGTGCGAGACCGAGGAAGACCCCCACAGCCCGCAGACCCGCGGCCTGCGCGCGCTGCTGCTGACCGGCGTCGAGTTGTACAAGGCCGAGGCCAAGAACAAAGAAACGCTGAAGAAGTTCGGCCACGGCACGCCCGACGACTGGATCGAACGCAACCTGTATTCCCGCTATTCCTGGCAAGGCGTGGGCCTGATGCTCATCATCAACCTGGCCCTGTTCGGCGCCATCGGCCTGACGGTCTGGGCGGTGCAGATGCTGTGGATCCCGGTGTTCGCCACCGGCGTCATTAACGGCATCGGGCACTTCTGGGGCTACCGCAACTTCGAGGCGCCCGACGCGTCGACCAACGTGATCCCCTGGGGCATCATCATCGGCGGCGAAGAGCTGCACAACAACCACCACACCTACCCGACCTCGGCCAAGTTCTCGGTCAAGCCCTACGAATTCGACATCGGCTGGATCTACATCCGCGGCCTGGAGATGCTGGGCATGGCCAAGGTCAGGAAGACGCCGCCCACGCTCAAGCTCGGCGCGATCAAGCCGGTGGCCGACGACAAGACGCTGGAAGCCATCATCGCCAACCGCTACGAAGTGATGGCCAAGTACGCCCGCCACCTGCGCGAAGCCTGCGGCGCCGAGCTGGCCCGCCTGAAGGCCGAAGGCGCCGCCGGCAGCGCCAAGCTGGCCAACCTGCGCATCGCGCAACGCTGGCTGCACCGCGACGCCGACAAGATCCCGCAAGCCGCCCAGGCACCCATCGCCCTGGCCGTGGCCGAGCACCCAGGCCTGGCCCAGTGGGTCGCGATGCGCGAAGAGCTGCGCCAGCTCTGGACCCGCACCAACGTCTCCGCCGACCAGTTGGTGGTCGACCTGCAAGCCTGGTGCAAGAAGGCCGAAGGCAGCGGCATCGCCGCCTTGCAGGAATTCGCCATGAAACTGCGTTCCGCCCAGCACGCCTGAGGCAAGGATCCCGACGGGAGCTTCCATGCCTCGCCAAAGAACCCGCCGTTGGCGGGTTTTTTCGTTCCTGCCTTGCCACATTCCTTTTTCCGGCCGCGCTCCGGGTCGACCCTTGGTCAACGCGTTGATCGATGCTCGACCGTCGGTCTCCACGGGCCGGTAACCATCGGAGAACAGTGTAAAAACCCCGGCGATCCAACAAACCCCTTTGCTGCCGACGCAAGCCAGCGTGGCACTCATCCCTCGAATTCGCCGTCTGTCCGTCCAGCCATTGGCAGCTGCTCGTCCAGCGACTGCCGATACCTCACGCAGCCCCGAATGAACTGCGGCCAAGCCGGGACTTCAATGGCCGGGGAAATGCGATCCGGCAAGAGCGACCAAAGGTCCGGATGATGCCAACACAGCGCATGGCCGCTGGTGTCCCTGTGCACACGGATGGCCTGGCGCAGTTTCTTCGCTTCCATGAGGAGCTGCTCGTGGGATAGGGTGTCCAAGTCTTCGTCCATGCGGTCTCCGGTTGCGGCAGGTTCGGTCCGGCATGGTATGTCCACTTGAATGCGGGGCTTGCGACCGTGGGCGCAAGTGTTGGCCGAGCCCAAGGCGGCTTTGACGATCCCGGAAGCGGCGACCGAAGGCGGTGAGGGATTTGAACGAATTCGCGGCTGTCGGAGGTACAGAAGGATTGCTGCGTGGCTTTAAAGGACGCCAGTGCACCCCATCAGCAATTCCGTGCTTGCAAGGAAGTCATGAACCGGGCGACCACGTCGGCAGCCTCGGCGGGTGCCGCCTGCAGCAGGAAATGAGGAGCGTCGATGGGCTCGACGCGTACGGTGGAAAGGACGTCTTGGATGTGCCTGAGCGAACTCGCGGGAACCACGCGGTCGTGTGTCGCCAGGAGGTAGAGCAATGGCACCTTCACGGCCTTGAGCTTCGCGGAAACATCGGTTGAGAGAACCGCGCGCAACCTCGACCGCAATGCTTGGGCCGACACACCGGACATCGCCGCTGCAAGCGCCGAGTGCAGCGCCGGTGTGGAAAAGCGGCCGAGTAGCAAGACATCCAGGACCCGCAACGGCGCCAGTTTGACGGGAAACGCGCCAATGAAATGGCGGAGCCAACCGAAGGCCGGCCGGGGATTGCGCACGAACGTGCTGCAGAGCACGATGCCCACCAAACCCGGCGGGCCAGAAGCCGCGAGAGTCACGGCGATGGGGCCGGAGAACGACTCGCCTAGGACGACGAAGGGGCCGTCCCGGGGCAGGCGCTCGCGAGCGTGCCGCTCAAGCTCGACGTACCCCAGCTCGCCGGTGGCGGGATAACACATGACCTGCACCCGAAACTCTTGGCCCAACGCCGCCGCGAAGGGCGCGAACAGCGAGCCCGTCCCATCCATGCCTGGCAGCAGCACGATCGTCAGCATGGCTCAGCCGGCCGCCGGGCCTTCTGCCGCAGCATGGCCGCGAGCTTCTTCGTGGCCGCGTGGGAAAGCGGCGATCGGCCTTCCTTGTCCGGGATGTCCAGCGATGCGCCCGATTCGACGAGCCACAGCGCCGCCTCGTCGCGTTCCTTCCGGGCTTGCTTGTCGCCGTGGGGCGGCTCGAAAGCCAGCAAGAGGCCGAGCGGTGTCCTGCCCCGGGCGTCCTGCGCGTCGAGCCTTGCGGGCGAGCCCGACCCGGCCAGTTCGCGGATGGCCGCGAAAGCGCCCGCTGCGCAGGCCGCATGCAGGATCGTCACGCCCTCCGCGGTGACCGCATCGCCACGGGCGCCGCGGGCCGCCAGGGCCCGCAGGGCGGGGACGTCGTTCCGACGGGCCGCGTTGAGCAAGGGCGTGTCGCCGCATTCGAAGCGCGGATGCTGGGTTTCCAGGCTCGCACCCTGCGCCAGCAGCCGGTCGACGATGTCGAATCGACCCTGGACCGGCGCATCGAACAGGGCCTCGTTGAGCCCGCCGAACCGCGCGCCGCGCGCCTGCAGGGCTTTCGACAGGGCGGCGTCTTGCACAAGGTCGAGCGGCGTGCTGCCGTGTTTGTTCCTCGCGTTGACGTCGGCCCCGCGTTCCACCATCAACTCGATGACGGCGAGCCAGTCCGATGCCTCGCCCGCGCCGCGGCAGCGCGACATGCTGGCACGGCACGCGGCGTGCAGCGGGGTCTCCGAGCGGAACCCTTCCACGGCGTCCAGGCGGGAGCCGTTGCGCAACATCCATTCGATGGCGCGGCGGAAGGAGGCCAGCGGCGCCGCCTCGTCCCGGGTCGATGCGGCGTTCTCGACGAGGCGGTGCAGGACGGTGTCCCCTCCGTCATGGGCGCTGAAGTTGATCTCGGCCGGGGTCGCCCGTTCCAACAGGGCCATGAGCGTGTCCAGTTCGACGGGCGTGGAGGCGTTGCGCGCGCGTTCGAAGAGTTCCTTGCCGAAATCCCGGCGCTTTTCTTCGGCGCAGGGGAGGGCCGCGGCGAGCAGCTCCGCCGCGGCGCGGGTCGAGGCGCAACTCAGCGGTGTCCAGCCCTGGTCGGCGCGGGCTTGCGGATCGGCGCCGTGCGCCAAGAGGGCGCCGATGGCCGACAGCGCGCCTTGGCCCCAGTCGTCGCCCACGCGCTCGGCGGGTAGCTTGGCGAGCAAGTGCAGCGCGGTTTCACCTTGACCATTGGCGGCGTGGACGTCCGCGCCGGCCGCCACCAGCAGATCGACCACTTCGGCGCCACCCGCATTCGCCAGCGGGAATTCGAAGTAACCGGACTTCTCGCCCGCGATGCCGTCAGGCGACGCGCCCCGTGCCAGCAGCAGGCGCACCAGGTCGACGTGGTTGCCACGGCACGCCGCGGTGAGGGCCGTCCTGCGCGAAGCGTCGCAGGCCTCGTCGACGGCGGCGCCTCGCTCGACCAGGTAGGCCGCGACCTCGCGGTGGCCGCCTTCGATGGCGAGGTACAAAGGCGTGTGCGTCTCGACGATGATGAAGTTCTTGTGGGTCTTCGCGTCGAGCTTGGCACCGCGCTCGGCCAGCAGCTTCACCATGTCGAGCCGGCCCGACGACGCTGCCCAGTGCAGCGGCCGGTAATTCGCGGCGTTCCGTGCTTCCAGCGCGGCGCCTCGATCGAGCAGCAAAAGGGCCAGCGCCACGTTGCCGGAGGCCACCGCGCAGTGCAGGACGCTGTTGCCTTCCTTTCCGCGCGAGGCGGCGTCGGCGCCGCGCTCCAGCAGATGGGCCACGATGTCCAGCGAGCCGTCTTTGGCGAATCGATGGATGGAATGGTCGCCGTTGGGCAACTCGATGTCGAGCGCCAAGCCGGGTTGACGCTCCGACGCGAACCGGAGCACATCGAGGCGCTTGGCGAACTCGACCGGGCGCAAGCCTTGGCGGTTCTTCTGGTCCAGCCGGAAGCCGGTCTGGTCGAGGACGAAGGCGGCCAGCTCCGGGCCGGCGGCGCAGGCGCGGTGCAGCGTGGATGTCTGGGCCGCGTTCACATATCGGAGCGATTCGCCGGCCTCGATGAAGCTCTGGGCGGTGGCGATGTCGCAGCAGGTCAGCGCGATGTCGAAGATGCGCGAGCCGTCGATGTTCTTCGCACGGATGTCCGCGCCGCGGCCGGTCAGGAACGCGGCCATCGCCAGATCGCGCGCCGCATAGGCGCGGAACAGCGGCGTGCGACCGGCGGCGTCGCGCACGTCGATGTCGGCGCCCGCATCCAGCAGCAAAGCCGCGATGCCGGTGTCGCCGCGCCGGGCGGCCTGGGTGAGTGGCGGCACATAGGCTTTGTCGTCTGACAGGTGGTTGAGGACGGCGAGGGCTTGCGGCCCGAGGCCGGCCAAGGCCTGGCGGACGCCGGCCGGGTCGACGGCCTCGATGGCGCGGTGCAAGGCTGTGGGGTGGTTCATGGCGGAAGGGGGAGATGCGTGTTGGAACGAGGCGAGGCCAGCCGGTCGGAAAGATCGTCAAGAAGCCGATGCGGGGTAGGGATAGGTGAATAGAACGAAGTGCAGGGCGTTGACGAGGAAGTGGGCCAGGATCGCGGGTTCGATGCGTCGGACCCGGGCATAGGCGATCGAATAACCCAGCCCGGCAAGGGCCGCGGCCGTCAGGTAACCGACATTCGGGATCGGGTGCAAAGCCACGAAGACCGCGGTGACCAGGAAGACGGGGATCCAGCGGGCGAAGCGGCCCGCGCCGCAGATCCGGTGCAACCGCTCCTGAACCAGCCCCCGGAAAAAAGCCTCCTCGGCCACGCACGTGAAAAACAGATTGGCCCCGAGGAAGGCCAGTGTGGGTGCCGGCCACTTGGGATCGAATCGAATCCCGCCGAGAAGGGTCGCAACGGCCAGGACCAGAAACGGCACGGCGAAAACGATCATCCACACCCCCGGTTTGAACAGGGCCCTGGCTTCGCCCAGGCTGGCGATTCGCCGGGCATAGAAAACCAGGAGGAACAAGCCCGCGCACCCCTTGCTGAAATTCAGGTTCAATCGGAAGGGCGGGGATTCGGGGCTGATCCGCACGCCGCTGAAAAGCAAGTGATCGTTGAAGCCGGGGAAGAATCGCAGGGCCAGGCCGAGCGCGAACACGCAAGCCAGTGCGGTCGTCAGGTGTCGGCGCCATCCCGTGGGCGCCCGTTTCGAAGCCCCGCAGAGCAGCGCGAAGGTCGACAGAACCAACACCCCGGTGGACGTGACGATGCCGCTGGCCACCGCGCAGGCGACCGCGGCAAGAAAGGCGATGGCCCAGGGCGCGATCGCGACGCGCCTGGAAAGACGGATGTCCGGGCACCAGACGGCCGCGATGGCGAGCGCGAGGAGGTGGAAGGGCAGGTTCATGGCGATGGGCAGGTGATCGGCCGCGAATGAAATCGCCGCCGGTTTCCGGCGGCGGTTGAGGACGCGGATTGTCGGTGGCATCGGCCGTTCCAGTCCCCGAACGGAACAAGGGTTCGCGAATGTGGTCTGATCCAGCCTGTATTCACCCGCCATGGGCGCCCCGTCACATGCAAGACCCTTTCCAGCGAAACGACGCGTCTTCTTCCGCAGCGAGGCCCCAACTCGCCTTCACGGTCAACAGCCGCCCGCCCGGGCTGGTCGCCAAGGCGGTGGCGCTGGTCACGGCCTGCCTGCTGGTCGCCGTCGGCCTGGTGTTCTCCGTCATCGTCTTCGCAGTGGTGATTGCCGCTGTGCTCGGTTTCCTGGGCTGGGTGTCCTGGAAGCGTTGGCGTGCCAGGCGCGTGGCGCGGGATCGGGTCTGGGACATGCCGCCGCGTTGAGGCCGGGGCCCGGTCGGGCGGTCAGGCTCCGCCGGTCAGTTGTCCGTGCACCTGGAAAGTCATCGCGGCCAGGCCGGTCAGCAAGCCCAGGTAGAGGGCGCCGTATTTCAGCTTCACCGCCCGGGACACGAAGCGGTGGGCTTCGGCGGTGGAGTCTTTCTTCAGGCTGGCCCAGGCGTCGGGCAGGGCCAACACGGCGATCACGACGAGCATCGGGCTGGGGTGCCAGAAAAAGGCGGCGGCCAAGAGGGGCAGGCCCACCAGCCAGAGCCTGGTCGACACCACCCGCACCACCCGGCCGCCGTCGAGCGGGCGTAGCGGGATCAGGTTGAAAAGGTTGAGGAAGAAGCCGCCATAGGCGATTGCCAGCCACAACCGTTCGCCGTTGGTTTGCGCGACCAGGTAGCAAACAAAGGCGCCGGCGGTGCCGAGCACCGGGCCGGCCAGGGCGACGTGGGCCTCGGTTTGCGGCGACAGCTCGGTGGTTTTCAGCGAGACCCAGGCGCCGACGAAGGGGATGAAGACCGGCACGCCCACCGGCAAGCCACTGTTCCTCGCGGCGATGAAGTGGCCCATCTCGTGCACGAAGATCAGCGCCACCAGGCCGACGGCATAGCGCCAGCCGAAGGTCAGGCTGTAGGCCAGCACCGACAGCAGCATGGTGCCGCCAGTGATCAGCACCTTGCCCAGCTTGCCGGTCAGCAGCAGGGCGAGCAGGAATTTCATGTCGCCTCTCTGCCGCGCAGGGCGTCGCGCAAGGCCTCGTCGAGCGCCTGCAGCTTGCGCTGGGCGAGCTGTTGGAACTCCGGCCCGAGGTCGGCCATGTCCCGGGCGGCGTAGGGCGCGGACAGCCGGGCGTGTGCGCTGCGGATTTCATCCACCGACGCCTGCGGCGTCAGGCCAAGCACCTCCGGCCAAGTGGAAGCGGCGCCAGCGGGCGGCTCGGCCGGCACCCAGCCCGGGTCCCCGGGGAACTTGGCGGCGGTCTGATCGCCGCCGCCCATCAGCATGGACACCACCAGGTAGCCCAGGCCCAGGCCGCCGAGCACAGTGAGTATTTCGATGGCGGTCATCGGGTTGGCTGCTGCTTTCTCGGGAATGGATGGGACCGGCGCGGGGCCGTCAGGCGAAACGCGCCTTGGCCGCCCGCAGTTGCGCCGAGCGCGGGCTGTGTTCGGGCTCCAGGTCGATCTGTTCGTCGATGCGGTCCAGGCAATGCCGGTGGGCGGCCCGCAGTTCCTCGGCGGAAAGCAGCCGGCGCGCGGCCCGTGTGAAGTCTTCCTGTGGGTTGGCCAGGGCGCACAGGCGGCGGACCAGGTTCAGGCCGTAGGGCGCGCAGGCCAGGCATTCCAGCGCCATCGGCACCAGGCGCCGGCGGTCGACACCGAGGCGGTCGCGCCAGCGGTAGGCCAGCCCGAGGGCGACGAGGTTGTTCAGGTAGAGCAGCGCCACCGCCGCGATCGCCAGCAGCGGGCCCGCGCGCGAGAACAACCCCAGCGGCAGCAGCACGAATAGCGCCAGCGCGGCGACGAAGACGAAGGGGCGCAGGCGGTCGATATCGGGCGGCACTTTCAATTCCGCGGCCCGGGGAGCGGGCGGCGGCGAGGCCTCCATGCGCCATGCCAACCGGAACAGCGGACGGTGCGGTGTGAACGGGTTCGGCAGGAGCCATTCGCGGCCGGCCAGCTTCCAGCCCCGCAGCCCGAAGGCCGCATGCCAACGCCCGCGGCCGCCGCGCACGAGCGCGGCTTCGTTGGGCGCCAGTGCCAGGAGGGAGTCTTGCAGGTAGAAGGCCAGCACCATCAACTGCAGCAGCGCCTCCGTGCTGGGGACTCTCACGAACTCTTTTTCCGCCCGAAGAGCTTGCCGATGCCGGCCATCAGCGCGACGCCCGCGCCCAGCACCAGCTTCCATCCGGCGGCCAGGGCGGCCACCAGGGTCTTCCAGAAGCCCGACTTGACCATGGCCGCGGCCGTGCCGCCCACCACCAGCGCGCCCAGGCCGAATTCGGCGATGTGGTCGCCGGGCTTGAATTCGCTGTACTTCTCGCCGGTGTTGAAGTCGAAGGACTTCAGCGTCGCCTTGAGCGACTTCACGTCGGCGTCCAGTGTTTCGGGCGAGGTCACCAGCACCACGTTCTCGTAGCCGGTGCGGCCGAGCAGGCGCACGGTGTAGTTGATGATGGGCTCGTTGTGCGCCGGCGTGCGCAGCTTCAAGCCCCATTCGAGGTGTTTCGTCTCGGCGTCGTAGTGGGGGGGGACGACCCATCCTTCGGTGTAAAGCTCGGACATGCCGAGCTTGCGGCGCTCGGCATTGGCGGGGCCGTCAGCGCTTTTCAGCTGCTTGAGCAGGGCGTCGGGGTCGAGCTTCTCGTCGTCCTTGACGTAGCCGACGGGCTCGAAATCGAAAGCCGCCCACCATTGGTCGGCGGCGAGGATGCTTTCGCCCGGCGAGGGCAGGTTGCCGGTGAGTTCCAGGAATTTGGCGGAGTCCTTGTCGGACAGGTAGGCCAGCCCTTTGTCGATCCTGACCTTGGCCTTGCCGCTGACCGAGACCTCGGTCGGCCCCTTCACCCAGGGCAACGCGGCCATCTCAGACTGCTGCTGTTCGCGTGCCGGGTTTTCCGCCTGCGCCGACCAACTGGCCACGGCCAGCACCACCGCGCCGCAGATGCGCGTCAAGGCTTGCTTCCTCATCGTCCCTCTCCCTGTTTTTTTTCCAACCAAAACCCTGATTGTCGTGGGGATTGGGGATGCGGCCAAGTGCCGACCCACCGGATGAGGGGGGAAGCAACCTCCACGCACCGGCGAAAAAAAGGCTCATCGAGGATTACCGGGGAAGGCAGCCCGGATCTTGAGGAAGAAGTACTCC
>CBIHOD010000077.1:0-20713 GCA_966211815.1 uncultured Burkholderiales bacterium | reverse complement strand
GGGGCCCAAAGGCTTCTCGAGCGTCGATGCCGCGAAGTGGTTGGCGAAAAGATAGAGGACCAGCGGCCGGTCGATTTCCCGCAGCGCACGGGTGTAGCGCTCGAACAGGGCGGCCGCGCCGTCTTGCCGCAAAGTGAGCAGGTTGATGCCGAGCGAATAGCCCACCTGCACCTGGCCGTGCGCGCCGCCGGGCTCCAGCGAATCCAGCGCGGTTTTGAGCTCATCCACGCCGTAGTCGCCGCGCTTGACGCAGTGCTTGACGGCCTCGCCCGTGTTTTTTCGGCCGGCGCCCTGTGCGCAATAGCCGAAGGCTTCGATCATCGGGGTGATCAGGAAAGCGGATTGCGCCACCGGCGGCCGCGCGGCCGCCTGTGCCAGCGCCTCGCCCCTAGGCCAAGCCGCCACGCACAAGGCGCAGCACAACGAAAGGGCGAACGGCTTCAGTCGTGGGAATGTCGGCATGGCAGTTTTTTTTGGCACAGTAAGGCCCGTCAAAGCCTGTGCTTGATCCACCGGACCGTCCTCGCCTCCACCGCCAGATACCAGATGTAGCTGGCGAGCAGCACGGCGACCGGCATCAGCAGGGAATAGGGGAGCCAGGTGGAAGGGTGGTCGGTCAGGAGGCGGTTCCTCACGCCGCCGAGGAACGCCAGCATGGCGAAGTGGACCAAATAGAGACTGAAGGAGAAATCGCCGATCGACACCAGCCAGCGGTGCGGCCGGCGGCGGGTGTGCTCCAGGCTGAGCGCGATCAGCAGCCCGCCCAGCGCGACCAGGCCGTAGCTGCCGGCCCGCATGATTTCCACCTGGCTGAAATAGACGGAGCTGCCGCCGATCAAGAACCCCGCGGCGATCAGCGCAGTGCCCAGCGGCAAGACCAGCCGGACCGGTTTGAACCACCCGGGCCTGGCCTCGAAGGCGATCGCGACCAGCGCGCCCGCCAGGAATTCGACGATGAAGCCGCCCAGGACGAAGCGCAGCGGCTGGGTGTCGGTGAATATTCTCTCGGGGGCGAACCGGATCAGCCCGAGGTTCCACAGCGCCACCCCGGCCATCAGCGCCGCGAGGCAGCGGGCGTGCCACCTCGCGGGCAGCAGCAGCACGCAGCCGAGGACGCCATAGAAGTAAAGCTCGTAGGTCAAGGACCAGGCGACGCCGATCCAGTTGTCCCAGACCTTGGGGTAGAGCAGGAAGAAACTGAAGGACACCTGTTCCCACGACTTCGGGTAGGCGCCCAGGCAGCCGACGGAGATCGCCGTCACGAGCAGGAAGGTGGGCCAATAGGTGAGGTAGATCCTGGCGACCCTCTTGCGCAGGAATTTGAAGAGGCCCCGGTCCGGGACCGAGCGGCTGCCGGAGCGGTAGACCACGAAGCCGCTGATCACGAAGAACACGTCGACGCCGGAAAAGCCCGATTTCATCCATCCGCTGGCGGACTGCAGGCCGGGCACCGGCGCCCAGTAAGGCGCCATGTGGAAGAAGAGCACCATCAAGGCCGCGACGCCGCGCAGGCTTTGGAGCCAGTCCAGTCGGTCGTTCATGGCGTGCGATGGCGGCCCGGCACGGGCGGGCCGTAGGCGGGGCGGGTCAATGCGGCGCCCTGCTCAGGTCTTGGGCAGCGTGACGCCGCGTTGGCCCTGGTATTTGCCGTTGCGGTCCTTGTAGCTGGTCTCGCAGACCTCGTCGCTCTCGAAGAAAAGCACCTGCGCGCAGCCCTCGCCGGCGTAGATCTTGGCCGGCAGCGGGGTGGTGTTGCTGAATTCCAGCGTGACGTAGCCCTCCCATTCGGGTTCGAACGGGGTGACATTGACGATGATCCCGCAGCGGGCATAGGTGCTTTTGCCCAGGCAGATGGTCAGCACGTTGCGCGGGATGCGGAAATATTCGACCGTGCGCGCCAGCGCGAAACTGTTGGGTGGGATGATGCAGACGTCGGACTCGATGTCGACGAAGCTCTTCTCGTCGAAGTTCTTCGGGTCGACCACGGTGCTGTAGATGTTGGTGAACACCTTGAACTCCGGCGCGCAGCGGATGTCGTAACCGTAACTGGAGGTGCCGTAGCTGACGATCTTCTGGCCGTCGGCCGCCGAACGCACCTGGCCCGGCTCGAACGGCTCGATCATGCCGTGCTGCTCGGCCATGCGGCGGATCCACTTGTCGCTTTTGATGCTCATTGCCACTTCCAGGAAAAAAGTCCCGTTATTCTAGAGATCACCCTTGTGCCCAAGCCGGGCCGCCTGTGAGACAGTGTGGTCCACACTTTGGGGAATATTCCTGGAGGCTCCTCCATGCGCCAATCCGTCGACCTGCTCACCCAATACGCGCTCTACCACCGCGACCAGCGCAACATCGCCACGCATTTCGTCGGCATCCCCTTGATCATCCTGGGCGTGGGGTTCCTGCTCGCGCGGCCCAGCATGGCGGTCGGCGGCTGGGACTGGACGCCCGGCTGGGCCCTGTACGCCGTCGCGGCCGCGTGGTACCTGCGGCGGGGCGGCTGGGTGCTCGGGGGCGCGAGCAGCCTGGGCGTCGGCGCGCTGGCGCTGCTGGCTCACCAGATGGCCCGCGGCCAGGCTTCCGCCGCCGCCATCACCTGGGGTTTGACGCTATTCGGCCTGGGCTGGGTGGTGCAGTCCGTCGGCCACCTTTACGAAGGCAAGAAGCCGGCTTTCATGGACGGCCTGGGCAGCCTGCTCGTCGGCCCGATGTTCCTCACCGCCGAAACCTTGTTCGCCCGCGGCTGGAACCCAGCGCTTTCGGCCGAGATCGAGCGCCGCGCCGGGCCGACGTTCCTGCGCGACATGGCGGTCTGAGCGCCGCCACCAGGTGTTCGTCCGCCCACAGGGCCCGCAGATGCGGGCCTTTTTTTCGTCCCAGCCGCGCCGGCGCGGCCCGGCCGAGGCGACCCGTCAACTGTCTTTCGAGATGGTGATGGTGGGGAATTTGGACGAGAAATCCTTGGCCTGCGCCGCCACGCGGGCCGCCACCCGCCTTGCGACCTGCTTGTACAGGCCGGCCATCTCGCCTTCGGGCTCGGCCGCCACCGTGGGGCGGCCGCCGTCCGCCTGCAGGCGGATGCTCATCGCCAGGGGCAGGGCGCCGAGGTAGTCCATGCCCTGCTCGGCGGCCATCCTCCGGCCGCCGTCCGCGCCGAAGATGTGTTCGGCGTGGCCGCAGTTCGGGCAGTGGTAAACGGCCATGTTCTCCACCACGCCGAGGATGGGCACGCCCACCTTCTCGAACATCTTGATGCCCTTCTTGGCGTCCAGCAGGGCGATGTCCTGCGGCGTGGTGACGATGACGGCGCCGGTCAGCGGCACGCGCTGGGCCAGCGTCAGCTGGATGTCCCCGGTGCCCGGCGGCATGTCGACCACGAGGTAGTCCAATGCGCGCCAATTGGTCTGCCGCAGCAGTTGCTCCAGCGCCTGGGTGGCCATCGGGCCGCGCCAGATCATCGCGGTGTCGGGCTCGACCAGGAAACCGATGGAGATCACCTGCACGCCGTGGTTCTCCAGCGGCTCCATCGTCTTGCCGTCCTTCGACTCGGGACGCCCCTCCTGCAGGCCCATCATCATCGGCTGGCTCGGGCCGTAGATGTCGGCGTCGAGCAGCCCCACCGAGGCGCCTTCGGCCGCCAGCGCCAACGCCAGGTTGACGGCGGTGGTGCTCTTGCCGACGCCACCCTTGCCTGAGGCCACGGCGATGATGTTCTTCACATTCGGCAGCAGCTGCACGCCGCGCTGCACCGCGTGGGCGACCACCTCGGTGTCGATGCGCAACTTCACGTCCCGGATGCCGGGCACCGCCAGGGCGGCTTGTTTCAGCGCCGCTTCGATCCCAGCCAGCTGGCTGCGCGCCGGATAGCCCAGTTGCAGTTCGAACTCCGCGACGCCGCCGCTGACTTTCAAGCCCTTGAGCTGCTTCTGGCCGACGAAATCCCGGCCGGTGTTCGGGTCCGTGACGGTCTTCAACGCGTCGAGCAGGGCGGCATCAAGGTCGGACATGGCGAGCACCGGTGGATTCGAAGGCGGCGCAGTCTAGCGCAGCGTCCCCGGCCCCGGTGCGGACGGGGCCGGGAACCGCCGCCCTCCTAGAATCGACCTTTCCCCCGACGCCTTTCCGGAACCACCCATGACGCGCCAGCTTTTCGTCACCACCGCCCTGCCTTACGCCAACGCGCCGTTCCATGTCGGCCACATGATGGAGTACATCCAGGCCGACATCTGGGTGAGGTTCCAGCGCATGCAGGGCCACACGGTGCATTTCGTCTGCGCCGACGACGCCCACGGCGCGCCGATCATGATCGCCGCCGAGAAGGCGGGCAAGACGCCGCAGCAGTTCGTCGCCGAGATCGCCGCCGGCCGCAAGCAGTACCTCGACGGCTTCCAGATCAGCTTCGACAACTGGCACTCGACCGACGGCCCCGAGAACCACGAGCTGGCACAGGACATCTACCGCCGGCTGCGCAAGAACGGCCTGATCTTCACGCGCGAGATCGAGCAGTTCTACGACCCGGTCAAGGGCATGTTCCTGCCCGACCGCTACATCAAGGGCGAATGCCCGAAATGCGGGGCGAAGGACCAGTACGGCGACAGCTGCGAGAACTGCGGCGCCGTCTACGCGCCCACCGACCTGAAGAACCCGTTCTCCACGTTGACCGGCGCCACGCCGGTGATGAAAAGCAGCGACCACCATTTCTTCGCGCTGTCCGACCCGCGCTGCGTGCGGTTCCTGCAGGACTGGACGCACCAGCCCGGCCGCCTGCAAAGCGAGGTGCTGAACAAGATCAAAGAATGGTTCGCCCCCGGCGAGGACGGCAAGATCGGCCTGAGCGACTGGGACATCAGCCGCGACGCGCCTTACTTCGGCATCGAGATCCCCGACGCGCCGGGCAAGTATTTCTACGTCTGGCTCGACGCCCCCATCGGCTACCTGGCCTCGCTGAAGAACTACTTCGGCAAGAAAGGCCTGGACTTCGACGCCTTCATGGCCGACGAGAAGACCGAGCAGGTGCACTTCATCGGCAAGGACATCACCTATTTCCACACCCTGTTCTGGCCCGCGATGCTGCACTTCAGCGGCCGCAAGACGCCCAGCCAGGTCAACGTGCACGGCTTCATCACCGTGGGCGGCGACAAGATGAGCAAGAGCCGCGGCACCGGCATCTCGCCGCTGAAGTACCTGGAGCTGGGCATGAACCCGCAGTGGCTGCGGTACTACATCGCCGCCAAGCTCAGCAGCAAGGTCGACGACGTGGAGTTCACGCCCGATGACTTCATCGCCCGCGTCAACAGCGACCTGGTGGGCAAATACATCAACATCGCGAGCCGGGCGGCGGGTTTCCTGGCCAAGCGCTTCGGCGGGCGCCTGTCCGACGCCTTGGGTTCGGGCGCGGGCCTGGTCGAAGACCTGAAAAACAAGGCCGGCGAGCTGGCCGGGCTCTACGACAACCGGGAGTTCGCCAAGGCGCTGCGCGAAATCATGCTGTTGGCCGACCGCGTGAACGAATACGTCGACCAGCACAAGCCCTGGGACCTCGCCAAGGACCCGGCGAAGGGCGAAGAATTGCACCAGGCCTGCTCGACCTGCATCGAGGCTTTCCGCCTGCTCACCATCTACCTGAAGCCGGTGCTGCCCGCCCTCGCCGCCGAGGTCGAGTCGTTCCTGAAGGTCCAGCCGCTGCGGTGGGAAGACGCCCGGTCGCGCTTGGGCGCGGCGCAGATCGGCGAATACAAGCACCTGATGCAGCGCGTCGACCCCAAGATGCTCGAAGACCTGTTCACCCCGGCGGTGGTGCAGGCACCGCCGCCGGGCGGCGAGCCGCTGGCCGACGAGATCAAGATCGACGATTTCGCCAAGGTCGACCTGCGCGTCGCCAAGATCGTGAACTGCGAGCACGTCGAAGGCTCCGACAAGCTGCTGCGCCTCACGCTCGACGTCGGCGAGGGCCGCACCCGCAACGTCTTCAGCGGCATCAAGAGCGCTTACCGGCCCGAGCAGCTCGTCGGCAAGCTCACCCTGCTGGTGGCCAACCTGGCGCCGCGCAAGATGAAGTTCGGCCTGAGCGAAGGCATGGTGCTGGCCGCCAGCCACGCCGACGAGAAGGCGCAGCCCGGCCTCTACATCATGGAACCCTGGCCCGGCGCCTCGCCCGGCATGCGGGTGCGCTGAAGCGCCTGCCGCCCGGCCACGAACGCCATGCCCGCCCAGATGCTGAGACGGCTCACCGGGCGGGAGCGCACGGCCCGGGCCAACCGCCAGCTCGGCGCCATCCTGGCTTTCGTGGCCGGTGCGGTGAACGCCGGCGGCTTCCTGGCGGTGCAGCGCTACACCTCGCACATGACAGGCATCATTTCCTCGGTGGCCGACGAGCTGGTCGTCGGACTGCCACTGGCCGCCGCCGCCGGGCTGGTGTCGCTGGCGGCCTTCATCGCCGGCGCGATGGCCACGGCCATCCTCGTCAATTGGGCGCGCCGCCGCGCGATGCAGGGCGAGTACGCGCTGCCCCTGATGCTGGAGGCGCTGCTGCTGTTGGCCTTCGGCCTGGCCGGCGCCAACCTGCACCGCTGGACCGAACTGCTGCTGCCCGGCACGGTGTTGCTGCTGTGTTTCATCATGGGTCTGCAGAACGCCATCGTCACCAAGATCTCCCATGCCGAGATCCGCACCACCCACATGACCGGCGTCGTCACGGACCTCGGCATCGAACTGGGCCGGCTGGTCTATTGGAACCGCGGCGGCGTCGACGCCGCCGCGCGGCCGCAGCAGCCGGTGCGCGCGGATCCTTCCCGCTTGGGCCTGCTGGGTGCCATCCTGGGTTTGTTCTTCGCGGGCGGGTTGACCGGTGCGCTGGCCTTCCAGCGCATCGGCTTTTCGGCCACGGTGCCGCTGGCGCTGTTGCTGATGGTGCTGGCGGCGGTCCCGCTTTGGGACGACCTGGGCGCCGGCAGGTTTTGAATCCGGCGCCCGCGCGCATGGAATCCGCCACGGCCCACCCCCTCGTCCGGCGCCTGGGGCGGCGGGCCGCCGCATAAAATTTGCGGCGCGCTCCGCAGCGCCCGCGCGAACCCCGGGCAAGCCTCCACCGATCCTTCCCATGAGCTTCCTGAACACCCTCAAGAACCAGGCGCAGGCCGCCACCGCCCAGCAGCAAGGCCAGGCCGGCCTGATCGAGCGCAACACCCTGGCCGTGGAAACGGCATGCAAAGAGGCGGTCGACTACCTGCACACCCTGGCGCAGCAGCTCAATGTTCTGCAGCCCGCCTCCCCGGGACGGCACACGCTCGACCGGCAGAACGCCTTCGCCGGCTTGAAGCAATCGAATTTCCGGGTCGATTCCCGCTTGAAGGAGGAGGACGCCAAGAGCGGCCGGAAGGACCCCGCCTTCGACCATGTGGTGATCCACTGGGAACTCGGCGGCGATGACGGCCTGCTCGAGATCAACAAGGATTTCCCTCCCGATATCCAGAAGCTGGAACCCCGGCTGCGCCAGAGCGGCGCCAAGGTCGACGCCCAAGCCCAGCGCGACCCCACCGGCGGCAAACTGCTGTGCATGCGGTACCGGCTGCCCGTGCTTTTCCTGGCCAGCGTGCGGCTGCTGCCCCGCCATGAGGAAGGCCTGGTCACTTTCAAATTGATCAACATCGAAGACTTCGACACGGTCTGGGCCACCTGGCCCGCCACCGACGTGCACGCCGGCCGGCTCGACGAGCTGGCGCGCTGGATCGTCGGGGAGCCCCACCGTTTCCTCGAAGGCGCCTTGCACCTGCGCCGGGTCGAGCCTTAGGGCCTGTTAACGATTAAATTGCCCCTGCGTGGGCGGGGCTCACCCTTCGGGCCGGCAGGCCAAGGCGCGCTGGGCGTCGTTGCAGCCCCTGCCCGGGGATCACCCCGGGCGGCGGCCCGCGCCTATCTCAGCCGCCTTGGCCTGCCGGCGCAGGGGCAATTCAATTGTTAACAGGCCCTGACGTTCACCGGCTTCCCGCGTCTTTCAGCGGCTCAAGAACCGGGCCCGTGGGCCGATAAACCCTGGGTGGTTCTTCCGGAACCGCCGCCTTTCCACCAGGATGCCGCATGAAGATCCGACAGACCCGAATCAAGGCCGTGCCGCGGCCGGGCGAGCTGGACGCGCTGGCCGGCATCTCGCCGCACCTCGTGCTGGCTTTCGGCTCGGTGGCGACGTTCACGGCGCCAGGCATGCACGGCGCGCTGGCGGCCGCCTTCCCGGGTGCCGCGCTGGCGGGCTGCACCACCGCCGGCGAGATTTCCGGCGAAGGTGTCAGCGATGGCGAGGTGGCGCTCACCGCCGTCGCTTTCGACGAACCCGGCTTCGAGTCGGCCACCACCGGGCTGCTCTGCATGGGGGACTCGCGCGCCGCCGGTGCGCGGCTGGCCGGCGAGCTGGTCGCCCGGTGCGGCCCGGGCCTGCACGACGTCCTGGTGTTCGGCCAGGGCGTTGACATCAACGGCAGCGCCTTGATCGAGGGCTTCCAAAGCGTGCTGCCGCCGGGCGTGGCGCTGTCGGGCGGCCTGGCCGGCGACGGCGCGGCGTTCAAAGAGACCTTCACGCTGTCCGGCGCGGGTATCGGCAACCGCCAGCTCGTGGCGCTGGGATTCCATGCGCCGCGCACGCGGGTGCGCCACGGCTCCTTCCACGGCTGGCAGCCGTTCGGGCCGGCGCGCAAGGTCACGCGGTCGGCCGGCAATGTGCTGTTCGAGCTCGACGGCGAGCCGGCGCTGGCGGTCTACAAGCGCTACCTCGGCGAATACGCCAAGGACCTGCCGGGCTCGGGGCTGCTGTTCCCGTTCGAGATGCTGGGCCGTGACCAGAGCGCCGTCGGCCTGATCCGGACGATCCTGGCCGTCGACGAAGCGGCGGGCAGCCTGGTGCTGGCCGGCGACATCGTCGGCGACGGCTACCTGAAGCTGATGCACGCCTCCACCGACTCGCTGGTCGATGGCGCCCGGGCCGCCGCCGAGCGCACCTTCGACGCTTCCGCCGCGCGGGGCGAGAGCCTGGCGCTGCTGGTCAGCTGCGTCGGCCGCAAGCTGGTGATGGGCGCCCGGGTGGACGAAGAAGTCGAGGCGGTGGCCGGTGTCTTCGGCGCCCGCGCCCATGTGGCGGGCTTCTACTCCAACGGCGAGATCAGCCCGATGGTCGACGGCCTGGACTGCAGGCTGCACAACCAGACGATGACCATCACCCACCTGAGCGAATCCGCCTGACGGGATCCGCGCGGAACACCGATGGCCGCCGACCTGTTCGACAACAAGACGCTGGCGCGCCAGCTCAAGCGCTGCCTGGCGCTGCAGGGCGAGGGCGACCTGCAGGCGCTGGCCGAATCGCTGCGCAGGGCGGGGCAGGCCGACCCACGCCTGGCCGAGCTGGCTTCGCAACTGCCGCGGTTCTTCGGCATGGTGGGAGAAAGCTACGCCCAGTTCGACCGCGACTTGACGCTGCGCAGCCGCAGCCTGGAGGTGTCGTCGGCCGAGTTGTCGCAGGTGAACGAGCGGCTGCGGCAGGAGGCCGCCGGCCAGAAACAGGCGATCCAGGCGCTGCGCGCCACCACCGACGAACTGCTCGCCCGTTCAGGCATGGCCCCCATCGCGGAGGGTGGTGGCCACGAGGGCGACCTGGTCGGCATGGCCAACCTGGTGCGCGAACTCTTCGACCAGCGCGACGGGGCGGTCCAGGAGATGGTGCAGAGCGAGCTCAAGCTGCGCTCCCTCATCGTCAACCTGCCCGGCTGCGTCTACCGCTGCCTGCCCAACGACGAGACGACGATGCTCTTCCTGTCGGGCGGCATCGAAGCGCTGTGCGGCTACCCCTGCGACGACTTCATCAGCGGCAAGCGCATCCTGGCCGACATCGTGTTGCCGGAAGACCTGCCCGAAGCCAAGCGCCGCATGCGCGCGGCCAACCGGGCGCGCACGAGCTACGAGCACGAGTTCCGCATCCTGCACGCCGACGGCGGCATCCGCTGGGCCTACGGCAAGGGCCAGGGCGTGTTCGACGCCGATGGCCGGCTGCAGTACTACGACGGCCTCATCCTCGACAACACCGCCACCAAGACGGCGCAGCAGGAGATCGCCAACACGCGGGCGCTGCTGTACAACGCGATCGAGGCCCTGGACGTCGGCTTCATCATGTACGACGAACAAGACCGCGTCGTCGTCAGCAACAGCAAGTTCCACCAGATCTACCACGCCATCGACCCGGCCGTCTTCTCGCCGGGCACGCCTTACATGGACGTGATGCGCGCCTATTACCGCAGCGGCATGGGCGGCATCGACCGCGGCCAGCCCGAGCAGGATTGGCTCGTGGCCCGCCAGGCCTGGCGCCGTGGCCTGAAGGAGGGCGTCCACAACACCCATGAGGCCGAGATCGGCGGCCGCTGGATCGCGGTGGACGACACCCGCACGCCCCACGGCACCACCGTCAGCCTGCGCACCGACATCAGCGCGCTGAAGAACATGACGCTGGAGTTCATGAAGGCCAAGGACGTCGCCGAGGCCGCCAGCCGCGCCAAGAGCGACTTCCTCGCCAACATGAGCCATGAGATCCGCACGCCGATGAACGGCGTCATCGGCATGACCGAACTGGCGCTGGACACGCCCCTGAACCCCGAGCAGCGGGAGTACCTGCAGCTGGTCAAGTCGTCGGCCGACGCGCTGCTGGTCATCGTCAACGACATCCTCGACTTCTCCAAGATGGAGGCGGGGAAGATGACGATCGAGGCCATCCCGTTCTCGCTGCGCACCACGCTGCACGACTGCCTCAAGCCGCTGGCCATGAAGGCGCACGACCGCCAGCTGGAGCTGCTGCTGGACGTCGCGCCCGAGGCGCCGGACCAGCTCGTCGGCGACCCGGGCCGCCTGCGACAGCTCATCATCAACCTGGTGGGCAACGCCATCAAGTTCACAGCGGAGGGCGAGGTGGCGTTGCGGGTGGCGTCGCAGGCGCTGGGCGCGGACCGCGCTTTGCTGCAGGTTTCGGTCCGCGACACCGGGATCGGCATCCCGCTGGACAAGCAGCAGCTGATCTTCGACTCCTTCTCGCAGGCCGACACCTCCACCACCCGCCGCTACGGCGGCACCGGCCTGGGCCTGGCCATCTGCGCCCGGCTGTGCGAGCTGATGGGCGGGCGCATCTGGGTGGAAAGCGCGCCCGGCCGGGGCAGCACCTTCCAGTTCACGATGCAGGTGGGCGTGCCTCCGGGCGCGCCGCCGGCGCGGACTCAGCGTGACCACCGCCTGCACGGCCTGTCGGCGCTGATGGTGGACGACAACCCCACCAACCGCCGCTGGCTCGAAGACAACCTCAGGCGCTGGGGCGTGCGCCCCACCGTCGCCGCCGACGGCGGCGAGGCGCTGCGGCTGCTCAACGACCCGGGCCGGTCGTTCGACCTCGTGCTGCTCGACGGGCAGATGCCGGGGTTGTCGGGGTTCGACGTGGCCGAAGCCATCGCCGGCCGGCCCCACCTGATCGGCGCCACCGTGATGATGCTGACCTCCGGCGGCCAGCGCGGCGACGCCGCGCGCTGCCGGGCGCTGGGGGTGGGCGGCTACCTGGTCAAGCCGGTGTCGCAGTCGGAGCTGTTCGACGCCATCCTGCTCACGTTGGACGAGCACGAGCGCGCGACCCGCCCAGCGCCGCTCGACGAACCCGGCGCGCCGCCGCCGCAGGCCCAGCTCGTCACTCGCCACACGGTGAACGAGAACCGCCGCCGCTGGCGGGTGCTGCTGGCCGAGGACAACCCGGTCAACCAGAAGCTCGCCATCCGGCTGGTCGAGAAGATGGGCCACACCGTGACGCTGGCCCAGAACGGCCAGGAGGCGCTGGACCTGAGCGGCGCCGGGCACTTCGACCTGGTGCTGATGGACATGCAGATGCCGGTGATGGGCGGCATCGAGGCGACCCAGGCGCTGCGCCGCCGCGAGGCGGCGAGCGGCGGCGGCCGGCGGCTGCCCGTCATCGCGATGACGGCCAACGCCAAGCAGGCAGACCGCGAGATGTGCCTGCAAGCCGGCATGGACGGCTATGTGAGCAAACCCATCAATACCGTGCACCTGGCGGCCGAGATGGAGCGGGTGCTCGGCGCCGCTGCGCTCGCTTCGCCGGCGGCGCCCGCGGCCGCGCCGGCCGGGCAATCCTGGCCCGACCTGGATGCCGCGGACGCCATGGAACGCTTCGGCGGCGACGTCGGGCTGCTGCAGGAGATCGCCGAGGCCTTCCGCGCCGACCTGCCGCGGCGGGTGGCCGAGCTCGAAGCCGCGATCGCCGCGCGCGACGCGTCCCGGCTGATCCACGCCGGGCACAGCCTGATGGGGTCCGCCGGCAACCTGTCGGCCCTGCACCTCTACCGCCTGGCCCAGCGGCTGGAACAAAGCGGCAAGGCGGCGGATTTCGACGGCGCGGCGGCGGCCTTCGCCGAGGTGCCCGCGGCGCTCGAGCGGCTGGACGTCGCGTTGAGGGCTGTTTCCCGCCCTCATTGAGGCATGGGCCCCTTGCGTTCGGGCGCAACATCCGCCCATCGGCGCGGTGGGGCCCGCCGCGCCCGGGCGCCGTCGCAAACCGCGACCCAGTCACCGTCGCCCCGCGCCGGCGGCGGCTCATGGAGGAGGTGAGTTCAAGATGGACGAAGACGATTGGATGCGGTTCGGGAACCGCTGGGGATTGGCGATGGAAGGCGCCGACTTCGGCGTTTGGGACCTGGAACCCGCCACGGGGCAGGTGCATTTCTCGCCGCAATGGAAGCGCCGTCTGGGTTACGACCCCGGAGCCGGGCCGGACAGCACGTCGACCTGGCGGGGGCGGGTCTACCCCGACGACCTGGCGCCCATGCTTGAGGCGCAGCACGCCCACCTGGAGGGGCGCATGCCCTGGTACGAGATGGAGTTCAGGCTGCGCTGCGCCCAAGGGAGCTACCGTTGGGTGCTTTCCCGGGGCAGGGTGGCCGAGCGCGACCGCGCCGGTGTCGCGCTGCGGATGGTGGGGACCATGACCGACGTGACCCACCGCAGGGAAGCGGAACTCCTGCGCCTGGAACGCGACCGCGCCGAGGCCGCGGCGCGCGCCAGGACCGAGTTCCTCTCGCGCATGAGCCATGAGTTGCGCACGCCGTTGAACGCGGTGCTGGGGTTTTCGCAGCTGCTGGCCTCCAGCGAGGGGCCCTTGGACGAAGAGACGCAGCGCCTTTACGCGGGCTACATCGAGAAATCGGGCTGGCAGCTGCTGAGGATGATCGAATCGATGCTCGGCCAGTCTCCGAGCGGGAAAGCGCCGGTCCCGCCCGGGCCGCCGCCATCGCCACGGGAAGTGTGAGTTCGCAGCCCGGCGCCCCGCGGGTGGGCGCCTCGGGGTGGCGCACCTCGCAGCCGGGGCGGTCCGATGCCGCGGCTCACCCGTAAAATGGCGGGTCAACTCCAGCGCCCTCCCGCCGCATCCGGCGCGCGGTCGGCGCGCACCCAAGACCATGCCGCTGTTCTGGAAACCCTACAAGTCCGACGTCACCTCGTTCATTGAAGAACTCAAGGCCAAGAAGCCCAGCCTGGAGGCCGAGCAGCGCCAGGGCCGCGCCCTGCTCTGGGACAAGCAGGTCGACCGGCAGGCCCAGAGCGAGTTCCTCGATGCCAAGGTGCCGCAGCAGCCCTACGTCTACGGCTCCCGCCACGGCTGAAGGCGGCGCCCGTGAGCGACGACGCGGTGGCCGCCCCGCCGGGGCTGCCCGACACACCCTCCGCCGCGCAGGCCGGCCCCCAGGTGGTCGACCACGTGGCCGTGGCGCGGCTCTACGGCGAACCGCTGTTCGCCCTCCCGCAGGACCTCTACATCCCGCCCGACGCGCTCGAAGTCTTCCTTGAGGCCTTCGAAGGCCCGCTGGACCTGCTGCTCTACCTGATCCGCAAGCAGAACTTCAACATCCTCGACATCCCGCTGGCCGACGTGACGCGCCAGTACCTGGCCTATGTCGACCAGATCCGCCGCACCAACCTCGAATTGGCCAGCGAATACCTGCTCATGGCGGCGATGCTGATCGAGATCAAGTCGCGCATGCTGCTGCCGCCGAAGAAGACAGCCGAGGGCCAAGAGCCCGAGGACCCGCGCGCCGAGCTGGTGCGCCGCCTGATCGAATACGAGCAGATCAAGCTGGCCGCCGCGCGGCTGGACATGCTGCCGGTCCTGGGCCGCGACTTCCTGCGGGCGCAGGTGGTGATCGAGCAGTCGCTGCAGCCGCGCTTCCCGGACGTCGAGGTCGACGAACTGCGCGCCGCCTGGATGGACCTGCTCAAGCGCGCCAAGCTCAACCAGCACCACATGATCAGCCGCGAGCAGCTCAGCGTGCGCGAGCACATGAGCATCGTGCTGCGCCGCCTGCAGGGCCGGCGCTTCGTCGAGTTCGAAGACCTGTTCGACCTCACGCGCGGCACGCCGGTGATGGTGGTGACCTTCATCGCGATGCTCGAACTGGCGCGCGAGCACCTGCTGGAAATCACCCAGGCCGAGGCTTTCGCGCCGATCTACGTCCGGCTGGCCTACCAGCCGGCTTGACGGGCGGCTAAGTCCGCGGAGCTGTGCCGTGTCCAGTCCCTCCTTCGCCGCCGATGTCATCGGTTTGCTTCCGGCTGCTGTTCCGTGGCTTGGAGCACCGCGCCGGGAATCCGCCCCGCCATGCCGGGCCGAAACCCGGCGCGGTGCTGCAAGCCAAGGGGACGTCTAGCAAAGCCGCAAGCCGCCGGCCGCACGCGGGTTCATGGCCATGACACTGCACCCACCGCCCGTCAACCCTAGACTGTCCACCCCATCCCCCCCGAAAACGCCTCACGAGGGCCACACCATGACGACGAACACCGAGCAACCGCCGCGCAAGCCCGTCACCCTGCACCGCCTGCGCGAGATGCACGCCGCCGGCGAACCCATCGCCATGCTCACCTGCTACGACGCCAGCTTCGCCGGCCTGCTCGACCGCGCCGGCGTCGACTGCCTGCTGGTCGGCGACTCGCTCGGCATGGTGCTGCAGGGCCGCGCCAGCACGCTGCCGGTGACGCTGGAAGAGGCGGCCTACCACGTCAAGAGCGTGGCCCGCGGCAACAAGACCGCCTGGCTGATCGGCGACCTGCCGTTCGGCAGCTACCAAGAGTCCAAAGAGCAGGCCATGCGCAGCGCCGCCGCGCTGATGCAGGCGGGCGCCCAGATGGTCAAACTCGAAGGCGGAGGCTGGACGCCGGAGACGGTGAGCTTCCTCGTCGAGCGCGGCGTGCCCGTGTGCGGCCACCTCGGCTTGACGCCGCAGTCGGTGCACGCCCTGGGCGGCTACAGGATCCAGGGCCGGGAAGAGGCCGCCGCCGCCACGCTGCGCTCGGATGCCCGCGCGCTGGCCGACGCCGGCGCGTCGATGGTCGTCTTCGAGCTGATGGCTTCCAGCCTGGCCCGGGAGATCACGCAGGCGCTGCCCATCCCCGTCATCGGCATCGGCGCCGGCTCGGGCTGCAGCGGCCAGGTCCTGGTGCTGCACGACATGCTCGGAGTCACCGCAGGCAAGCTTCCCCGCTTCGTGCGCAACTTCATGGAAGGCGCGCCGTCGGTGCAGGCGGCCGCGGCCGCTTACGTGGCGGCGGTCAAGGGGCGCAGCTACCCGGACGACGCGCTGCACGGCTACTGAAGGGGACCGCCGCATGCATGTCGTCCACACCATCCCGCAATTGCGGGCCGCGCTGGAGAACAGCCCCGGCCGCTGCGCCTTCGTGCCCACCATGGGCAATCTGCACGACGGGCACCTGGCCCTGGTGCGCCACGCCAAGGGCTCCGGCCTGCCGGTGGCGGCCAGCATCTTCGTGAACCGCCTGCAGTTCGCGCCCCACGAGGATTTCGACCGCTACCCGCGCACGCTGGAGCGGGACTGCGAGCTGCTCCAGGGCGCCGGCTGCAACCTCGTCTTCGCGCCCGACGAGCGCGAGCTCTACCCCCGGCCCCAGGCCTACAAGGTGCAGCCCGACCCGCTGCTGGCCGACATCCTGGAAGGCCATTTCCGCCCGGGTTTCTTCACCGGCGTGTGCACCGTGGTGATGAAGCTCTTCGCCTGCGTGCAGCCCGCGGTGGCGGTGTTCGGCAAGAAGGACTACCAGCAGCTCATGGTGATCCGCCGCATGGTGGAGCAGTTCTCGCTGCCGATCGACGTGCAGGGCGTGGAGACCTCGCGCTCCGAAGCCGGCCTGGCGCTGTCTTCGCGCAACGGCTACCTGAGCGACGCCCAGCGTGAACAGGCCTTGGCGCTGTCTCAGGCGCTGCGCGGCCTGGCCCGGCGGGCCGAGGAGCAACCGGGCGCCGACCTGGCCGCGTTGGAGGCCGAAGCGATGGCCGCGTTGTCGGAGTTGGGCTGGCAGCCCGACTACCTGACGGTGCGCCGGCGCAGCGACCTGCTGGCGCCGGCGCCGCAGGAGCGTCTGTCCGCCCCGAAGGACGCCTGGGTGGCTTTGGGCGCGGCGCGGCTGGGCGGCACCCGGTTGATCGACAACCTGGAGTTCTGAAAAAAGGAAAGGCTGCAACCGCAGCCTTCCCCCTTCGCGGCGTGCATGCGCCTCACCCCGCCTTGACCCCCAGCTTGAACGCGATCATCGCCCTGAGCTTGTTGGGCACCACCGGCTTGATCAGCAGGTGGAACCGGTGCTCCAGCGCCTCGTCGTCGTGCCCGGTCATCGTGCTGCCGGTGACGACGATGGCGGGGACGCCCTGCCCGAACCGGCCGCGCAGCGCCTGGATGGCCTGCACGCCGGTCTGGCCGTTCTCCAGGCGGTAGTCGACGATCAGCAGGTCCGGCGGCTGCTGCGTTTCGGGGCTGGACTCCGCCCATGACGCGGCGCTGGCGACGCTGTCGAAGGAAAGCAGCGTCGCGCCCCAGCCCTTGAGCAGCACCTCCAGGCCGCCGCGCACCGCGGGCTCGTCTTCCACGACCACGATCAACCGGCGCTCCAGGGTGATGCCCAGCGGCCCCTTCCTCGCCGCCGCCGTGGGCTGCACCGCGGCATGCAGGCCCCTCGGAACGTCCAGCGTGAACACCGTGCCGCGGCCCAGCTTGGAATGCAGGGTCAGCGGCGCCTGCATCAGGCCGGCCAGGCGCTTGACGATGGCCAGGCCGAGCCCGAGGCCCTTGCGCTGCTCGGCGGTCGTGGGCCGGTTGGTGCTGAGCTGGTAGAACTCTTCGAAGATCTGCTGCTGTTCCTGTTCCGGGATGCCCGGGCCGGTGTCCCACACCTGCAGCAGGACACGCTCGCCCTGCCGCCGCGCGCAGACCAGCACCGTGCCGTCCTCGGTGTAGCGGATCGCGTTGGACACCAGGTTGCGCAGGATGCGCTCGACCAGCAGCGGGTCGGCGTGCACCAGGTGCTGCAGGCCGCGGAAGCGCAGACGCAGGCCTTTCTCGAAAGCGGTCGGTTCGAAATGCAGGCGCAGCTTGCGCAGGATGTCGGCGACCGCGAAATGCTCGGGCTTGACCTCCACGCCGCCGGTGTCGATGCGGGTGATGTCCAGCAGTTCGGAGAACAGGCCCTCCAGCGCGTCCACCGAGCTGTTGATGCTGTTGACCAGCTGCGACACCTCTTCGTCATGGCTCTTCTGGCGCAGGGCCTCGGCGAACAGGCCCATCGCGTGCAGCGGCTGGCGCAGGTCGTGGCTGGCGGCGGTGAAGAACTGGGTCTTGGCGCGGTTGGCCACCTCGGCCTCCTGGCGCGCCGCCTCCGCCTGCTGCCGGGAGGCCTCGGCGGCCTCCTTCTCGATGCGCAGCTGCGCCAGCAGGCTGTCCGATTGGCGCTTGAGCGTGATCACGCGTTCGACCGTCTGGCGGTAGGTGCGCGCCAGCACGGTGGTCAGCGTGACGATCAGCAGCAGCATGCTCGCCAGCTGGTAGCTGTGCTCGTGCCCTTCCATCACGACGCGCGCCAAGAGCGGCGTGCCGCACAGGATGGTGAAGGCCGAAAGCGTCTTCGGCTGGGTGGACAGCACCGGCACGCCGGCCACCACGAAGGTGTAGATCAGCACGATCAGGCCGGTCTGCTGGATATGGTCGCCGTCGGGGTAGAGGATCCACGCCGTCAGGCCCCACATCGCGCCGGAGCTCAGGCTGCCGAGCTTGCTGAGGTAGCCCCAGCGCTTCCATTGCTCGGGCGAGCCCGTCTGGCAGCGCCGGAAGGCGATGTAGAGCTTGCCCCGCAGCAGCAGCGTGAAGCAGAACGTGCCCAGCACGATCATGACCGACTGGTTCGACACGCTGCCCCAGAACAAGGCCGTGGCGATCGCCACGCCGGTGCCGTGGCCGGCCAGCGTGGCGGGGACGAAATCGAAGATGCTGCGGATCTCTTCGGGCGCGCCGGACCCCCCGTCCGGCGGCGGCGAGCCGGAAGGCGAGGCCTCCACGCGCGAATCGACCGTCTGCAGCAAGGCCATCTCAGGCCTTCCTGCGGATCGTCAGGCCGCCCGGCATCTGGGACATCTGGCTCACCGCCAGCACCGCTTGCGTGCGGGAGCTGACGTTGAGCACGCGCAGCACCGCTGCGACGTGGTCCTTCACGGTTTCGACCGAGATGCCCAGCTCGCGCGCGATCAGCTTGTTCGGCTTGGCTTGCAGCAGCAGCGCCAGCACATCGGTCTGCCGGGGCGTCAGGCCCAGGGATTCGAGGTTGGCGTGTTCCTGGAAACCCTGGCCCCGGGCCGCACCCGCGACCTGGCCCAGCGGGCCGGCGGACTCGTCGTCCCGGTAGGCGCTGTTGCCGCCCTGGCCGGGCGACATCGTCATCGGCGGCACATAGATGCCGCCCGACAGCACCATGTGCAGCGCCTCGAACAGGGTCTCGTTGCTGGCCCGCTTGGGCACGAAGCCCATCGCGCCCAGGTCGATGGAGCGGATCACGTCGCTGGTGCGGTCGGAAGCGGAAACCACCACCACCGGCAGCGCCGGGTAGGTGTTGCGCAGTTCGGTCAGCAGCTCGAAACCGTCGCTGTCGCCCAAGTGCAGGTCCAGCAGGACGAGGTCGAAGCCGGCGTCTTCCTTGAGCGTGTCTCGCGCGGCGGCTGCGCTGGCCACGCCGCTGACCTTCACGTCGTCGCCGAAGCCCAGGATGACGCTCTGCAAGGCGGACAGGATGAGCGGATGGTCGTCGATCAGCAGTACTTTCATGGTTGTCTTTCTTATGGGGTGGTGGGGGGCGGGCTGCCGCCTTCGCAGGTTTTATCAGGCGGCCGGGCGGCCGATCAATCCAGCCAACGGGCGATGGGCTGCCACTGCTCCAGGTCGCGTTCGACCCGGCTCCTACCCACGTCCCACAGCGTCAGCCCGCGCGCGGCGAGGTGGACGTAGTTCTGCGTGTCGCGCAGGAAGCCAAGCACCGGCGCGCCGGCCGAGGACAGGAAGGACTGCAGCTGTCCCTGGGAGATCGAACCGTCGCGGGCCCGCATGCCGACCACGCCGACCTGGAACTTGCCGGCGCGCTCATGCGCGGCCAGGGCTTGCAGGAAGTCGTGGGTGGCGTGGATGTCGAAGATGCTCGGCTGCAAGGGCACCAGCACTTTGTGGGCGACTTTCAGCACCTCGTCCAGCTTCTTGCCTTGCAGGCCGGCCGGGGTGTCCAGCACCACGTGGGTGGTGCCCTTGGGCGGCTTGACGACGTGGTCGCGGGAGACTTCCCAGGCGCTGATCGGCGCGACGGAAGCGGGGCGCAGGCCCAGCCACGTGCGGGCCGACTGCTGGCGGTCCACGTCGCCGAGCATCACCGCGTGCCCGCGTGACGCGAAGTAGCCCGCCGCATTGGTCGACAAGGTGCTTTTGCCCACGCCCCCCTTGGGATTGGCCACGACGATCACCGGCATTTGAGGCTCCTCGCTGCGCTCCGCGTTCGATGCTGCGGAGCGCTATGTTAGCGGGGAGGCCGGGGCGGCGGCTTCAGCGTTTGCGGCCCAGGTTCATTGTCCAGTAGGTGCTGAAACCGGTGCTGGAATTGCCGGGCACGCAGACCGCGCCGATGTCGACGAAATCCGGGTCCATCAGGTTGGCGCAGTGGCTCGGGCTGCCGATCCAGTCGGCCACCACCTGGTTCACCGTCGCCTGGCCGGCGGCGATGTTCTCGCCCCAGGCGTTCCAGATGTAGCCCGCCTCGGTGATGCGCTGGCCGCCGTTGCTGCCGTCCGAGCCGGTGTGGCTGAAGAAGGCCTTGTTCACCATGTCCTGCGAATGCCTTTCGGCCGCCAGCGTGAGCATGTTGTTCCAGGCCAAGGCAGGAGCCGGCCCGAAGTTGCCGGCCGAGCCGCAACTGACGCCGGAGGTGCGGAACTGGTTGACCCGGGCCACCAGTGCGGACTGGAAATTCGGCAGATTGCACGTGGAGCCCACCGTGGGCGCGGGGGCAGGCGCGGGCGAGGGCGCTGGGGCCGGGGCCGGGCTGGGAGAAGGAGCACCCGAGGTCAGCACGTCGCATTGTTTGAGCTGGTTGACGATCGGGTCCATGCCGAAAAAGGCATTGGTGCAATTCCCGCCGCCCGAGACGGTCTTCTGTATCCAAGAGTTGTTGGCGCCATAACGCACCGTCTGCATTTCGGCAACGGTGAAGGACTGGTTCTCGTTGGCGACCTTGGTCCAGACGGGTGCCGGTGCCGGTGCTGGTGCCGGTGCGGGTGCGCGTGCGGGTGCTGGTGCGGGTGCGGGAGCGCTGGCATCTCCCAGCATCT
>CBIHOD010000076.1:0-20772 GCA_966211815.1 uncultured Burkholderiales bacterium | reverse complement strand
ATGAGGTTCGAGCGGATGTCTTCGATTACGTCGAGCGCTTCTACAACCAGCAGCGTCGGCACTCGACTCTGGACTTCGTCAGCCCGGTCCAGTTTGAGAAAGGTCTAATAAGCTAAGAAAGGCGTCCGGGAAACCGGGGGAAGCCCATGAATTGGCTGACCTCACTCGCCATGCAGTTTCATTCGCCCAAGAGGATGAAGAATATGTTTGCGACACGCACCTGGGTCTACATCGGCAGTCTGTGTCTTGCAACCGCCTGCGGTGGAGGTGGAAGCAGCGGGACCTCTGCGCCGGAGGTCGGTGCGCCCGCCCCAACCCCCAAGCTGTCAGCACCCACCAACGTGCAGGTGGCCGAGGCCGGCGTGCAGACAGTGGGCGGGAGAACCTTTGGCGCTTCTAGCAAACTCGCGGTGAGCTGGGTGGCACCGAGCGGCTTCACCCCCGACCATTACGAGCTGACAGCCACCGAGGCCTTGATGAACACCAGGGTGAGCCTCACCGTGGCGGGCTCCACCACGAGCGCCACACTGACCACGCTGAAAGCCGCCACGGCCTATGCCGTGGTGGTCAAGGCCTGCCAGAACAGCGCCTGCACCGCATCTGCCAGTGCGAGCGGCGTCAACGCCACGACCCCCGCCGAATACTGGCAGTTGCAGGGCACGGGCAACACCGTGGCGACCTTGAGCAAACCGGTGTCTGACGGCAATGCCCGCCTCAGTGCCACCCGCTTCGGCGCAGAGGCCGGTGTCAACGCCAACAAGGTGCAGTTCTATTACGGTCCGCAAAGTATTTCGGGCCTGGCCGTGGCCACCAGTGGCACCGTGTCGGCCAGCACCCCATCGAGTTACCTCATGTTCACCAGCTACGCGGGTAGCAGCGGCCTGCGGTCACCCGCTGGCGCAACCACCGGCATCAAGGACATCATGACCGGACAAGGGGTACCGCTGTCATCGGCCATGGGCGGCAAGGTTCGGTTGTTCTTCGAGGCCAATGACGCCGACGGGAAGACCCGCATCTATGCCGTGGACAGCGTGGACGGCTATGTGGGTCGCGACTTCAACTTGGGCGCAGCCACCACCTGCAGCGCCAGCGCCGACTACCTCGCTGGCGGCAACTGTCCGGCCAGTCTGGTCATCGGCGTGGAGGGCGACAGCCGGTTGGCCAACCCCAAACTCTCTGCCGTGCGCCAAAACAAAGTGGCATGGCCCACCCTGACCGATTGGCGCTGGGACGGGGCCAGCGGCACTTTCATGGTGCTGACCGTGGACCGCATCAACGGCTGCACCACGGCCACCCACAACCAGGCCTACGCGGTGTGGAACGGCACCCAGTTCGTGGTGCAGTACGACAGCGCCGGTTGCCCCAAGACCTTCAAGAGTGCCCAGGCCGCGCTTCCCCTGCACATCGGGGGGGGTCGCTACAAGATGTACTACGGCGACCCCTCGGTGACCGCCGGGCGAACCAGCACTTCGTCCCTCCCTTTTGTCGGCCCGAAAAAACTGATCTATGCCGATGGCGCCAGCACGGCCCCTGCCGGCACCGTGGAATTTGAAGACTGGGAGGATGGATCGACGGCGCGGCCCGTCCATTTTCTTTGGCCCAACGGCGACCTGCTGAACGACACCGCCGAGGGCTACATCGACGACTTCCAGTTCCTCACACCCACCGGCAGCCTGGATCTGCAGGTGCTGTACCTCAGCATCACCGACGGCAGTGTGGTGCCGTTCGCGGCGGCCGCGCTGTTGCTCAACCCGTGAAGTCAGTGGCCCACGTGGCGCTGGGTCGGGACATCAACGCCCACATCGTGCACTGCTGGCGCCGGCCTTACCGGGCGCGCCCATCGGGCCAAGCCGTCATCAAAGCCTTGGCCGAGCTGAAGAAAGCCGACGGCGATCTGCCCCTGCTCGGCGCGCACATCCTGCTGGCCGTCGCCCGGCTGCGCCACGGCGTCGTCGCCCGGGCGCTGCACACGACGGACATCGACGCCGACCGGCTGGCGCGGAAAGCGTCAGCGGAAATACAGCGTCGCTCCAACACCGCCTGACCACGACGTCAACGAAACACCGGAAAGCCGCGTTAGGCTGCCACGCCCGTCGCCGGCCATCCCGCCGCGGGAAATGCCACCACCCCAACTCGCCACCGCCATGCGCCCGACTTCCGCCGCACTTCCGCCCCGACACCGCCCCCTTCGCAGCACCCTTGGTCTCTGGTTGCTGGCCGCCGCGCTGGCATTCGCAGCCATGCCCGGCGCCGTCCAGGCCGCCAATCCGTTCCAGGAGGTCAAGGGCGCCCAGGACCACCCTTTGATCAGCCGGTTCAAGGGCTCCATCTTGTTCGCCCAGGGCGGCGTCAGCTTCGAACAGGTGGCCTACCCGGTGTCGGCGACGGAGAAGGCGACGGTCGAGGGCAAGGTGTCCAACTACCGCTACGTGGGGCCCGCCGACCGCAGCGACCTGGAAGTCTTCCGCAGCTTCCGGCAGGCGCTGGAGGGCGCCGGGTTCAAGGTGGTGTTCGCCTGCGAAGACGCGCCGGCCTGCCAGAAGCAGGGGTTGGACGAGCACGCCTCGACCTGGACGGACAAACCGTCGACGTTCGTGGGCGGGTACAGCTCGCTGGCGCGCATGGACCGCAACGGCAATTACCCGCCCCGCTTCCTGGTGGCGCGCCTGCAGCGGCCGCAGGGTGCGGAGGTGACGGCCATCCTGACGGTCAAAGGCCCTTCGAGCACGGAAAAGGGCAGCGGCGTCGGCGCGCCCTATTTCCTGCAGGTGGTCGAATCCGCAGCCATGGAAAGCGGCAATGTCGCGGTGAAAACACTGGCCGCCGACGCGCTCGACAAAGGCCTCGCGGCCGACGGCAAGGTGGCGCTCTACGGCATTTATTTCGACACCGGCATGGCGGTGCTCAAGCCGGAGTCCAAGCCCCAGCTGGACGAGATGGCCAAGCTGATGTCGCTGGACCCGGCGCTCAAGGTGTTCATCGTCGGCCACACCGACAACCAGGGCGGCCTCGAAGGCAACCTGGCGCTGTCGCAGAAACGCGCCGACGCGGTGGTGGCCGCCTTGGCCGCCCAGTACAAGGTCGACGCGCGGCGCATGCTGGCGCGCGGCGTGGCCGGCTTCGCGCCGGTGGCATCCAACGGCAGCGAGGCCGGCCGCGCGAAGAACCGCAGGGTGGAGCTGGTGCGCCAGTAGCGGCGGCCCGCGCAGCCCTCACGGCCGCCGCGCCGCCACCGCCCGCGCCAGCGCCTCCGCCGTCAACGGGGCGCACCCTTCGGCCTGGTTGCTGATGGTCACGAAGGCGTTGTGCCCGGCCGCGGTGGTCGCGGCGGCCACGCGCGCCAGGGTTTCGCGGGTCTCGGGGTCGGGGTCGAGGATCCTGTCGAAAGGCGCGTACCGCTTTTGCGCGGCTTCATAACCGTAGGCGCCGTTGACCGGGTTCAGGTTCCAGCGGCAGACCAGCGGACCCGGCCACAGGGCGCGCAGCATGTTCAGTTGGCCGTCGATGGGCGGCATCTTGGCTTGCAGGCCCAGGCAATAGGTGGCGCCGCATTCGCGCAGCAGGGCGGCGAAGGCGGGTTGGAGGAACACGGGGTCGCGGACTTCGACGGCGACCACGGCGTCGGGCGCGGCGGCGGCCAGTGGCGGCAGCGCTTGCAGCAAAGCGCGCAGCCGGGCCAGCACCTCGTCGAGGTTGGCCAGCCATGGCAGCGGCAGGGGGCTGAGCTGGAAGACCAGCACGCCGAGCTTGGCGCCCAGCCCCTGGAGGGCGGGTTCGACGAACTGGGAGACCGCGAGCTGCGGATTGAGGAAGAGCGGGTTGGCCTCCACCGCCCGGCCGTCTTCGCCGCGGAGGGTCGCGTCGGTCACCGACGACGGCGCTTTGACGACGAAGCGGAAGTCTTCGGGCACCTGGGCCGCGTAGCGGGCGAATTCAGCCGCCGACAGGGCGCGGTAGAAGCCGCGGTCGATGCAGACAGTGCGGAAAAGGGGGTGCTGCGAGTAAGCCGGCAGCCCTTCGCGAGACAGCAGGGATTCGCTGTGCTCGCCGGCCCAGACCAGGCCCTGCCAGCCGGGGTAGCTCCACGACGAGCCGCCCAGGCGCAGGCGCGGCGGCAGCCCGCGGGCGAGCTGAACCAGGGATTCGTTCGGGGGGCAGGGCTGCACCTTGCCGCCGCGGCGGCGCGCCGGCGGGGCTGCGGCCGGCGCAGGCGGTTCGTCCGGCGCGTCTTCGGGGAACAGGTCGTCTTGCATCGGCGCGATGGGGAAGCAGATCTTCCGACATGGGGGCGCCTGGATGTTAAGCAACCGTTCCCATCCACCCCGGCTGGCCCTGCAGCCAGGCCAAGGCCTCCCCCATCCCCGCGCAGACGAAGGCGGCCGCCGAGAAATCCTGGTGAGCCGAATGCTCGTGCGTCACGGCCACGCACCGCAAACCCGCCGCCGAAGCGGCCGCCACGCCCGCGGCGGTGTCTTCGAACGCGACCGCCTCGTCCGGCCGCAACCCCAGGCGCCGCAGCGCCAGCAGGTAGACGTCCGGCGCCGGCTTGCTGTGTTCGACATCGGCCGCGCTGACCACGGTTTCGAACGACTGCGCGGCCCAGGGGTGGGCGCGCAGCGTGGCCACCACGCCCTCCGGGCCGCCGCCGGTGACGACGGCCAGGCGCAGGCCGTGCCGGTGGCGCAAGGCCGCGACGGCTTCGGGCACGCCGGGCATCAGCGGGAAGGCTTGCGAGGCCAGGTAGGCGTCGCACAGCGCGTTCTTCTGCAGCGTGAGGTCGGCGGGGGCGACCTGCAGGCCGTGGCGCTGCACCGCGCCGACGGTGGCGTATTTGCCGGGGACGCCGACGAAGTGCCGGCGGAATTCGGCCTCCTCCAACGCGGCGCCGTGGCGGGCCAGGGCTTCGCGCCAGAAACCGAAGTGGACTTTCTCTGAGTCGACCAAAGTGCCATCGTGGTCGAACAACACCGCTTTCAATGGAGACATCTGCATCGCGCCTTTTTCGCCGGGCCCCGAATTTTCATGTCCAGGCGTTACGGCGGTGGATCCAATTTCGCGGCAGGCAGGCGTTCAGGCCGGCGCGGCCAGCCACCCTTCCCGCAGCCAGGCTTGCAGCCACTGCGCGAGCTGGTGCGCCTGCGGCGGCCCGGCGCCGCCTTCGGACGGCGGCTCGCAGGCCGCATGGATCGACGCGCCCTGCGCCAGGCGCCGCAGGAACGACGCCTGCGGCGCATCCACGGACTGGAAATGCGGTTGCCATTCCTTGCGCCAGACCACCAGGGCGGCGGGCGCCTCCAGCGTGCGCGCGGCGGGGACTTCGGCATCGGCGTCGATGGCGCGCCAGATCGCGACCACCGAGGTCTGGATCGGCCGGATGCGCAGGCTGGCGTGCAGCGGCGCGGCGCGCGACAGCCACAGGCCCGCGGCGTCGGCCTGCGCCGCTTCGGCGCTAAGGATGGGCGCGTCGGCTTCGTCGAAACAAAAGCGCAAGTCCCCGTCGAGATGGGCCAATTCGGCGAGTTCCGGGTTGTGCGGGTAGCGCGACGACAGGAAGTCCGGGAAGCCTTGGCCATAGCGATTCAGACTGCGGGCGGTGGGCGGATGGGCGACGGCGTAGGCCGCGGCCTCTTCGTCGAACAGGTCGGAGCCCATGAAAAGCCGTGTCTTGGCGAAGGTGTCCGCCAGCACTTCGGTGAGGCGGGCGCGGTAGGCGTGGTGGTAGGTGCGCAGCCGGTCGGCGGCGTCGACGCCGTCGCGCCCGCGCACCAGGGCATGGGCCGGGGCACTAGTGGGCGGCGAAGGCAGCGGCGAGAGCAGGTAGTCGCTGATCCGCGCTTGAACGAGCGACAGCGGGGGAGGCTGGGGGGCTGGCATGTCGGCAGATGGCGTCGGCCAGTCCGCCGAGGGCGGCTCGGTCCGGTGGACTTCCCCCTCGCCGTCCACCCGGGCGGCGATCGCCCTGGCTTGACCCAACTCCTCCAGCAGCGCCGGCAGCGGCGGTATCGACGCGTCGCGTTCGATCATCGCCGCCACCTGGCCGAACAGCCGGCGGGCCTGGGCGTACAGCGCCCACACCGCCGCAGAGACGGGATGGTCGTGGGTGTCGATCAAATGGCCGCCGGCGTCGGTGTGCCCCGCCAGGTGGATCTGCTGCACGCGGTGGGCCGGCAGGCCGCGCAGGTATTCCATCGGGTCCAGGCAGTGGTTGGCGCAGCTGACGTGGATGTTGTTGACGTCGACCAGCAGCAGGCAGTCCGCCTCCCGGGCGACGTGGCTGAGGAACTGCCACTCGCTGCGGGTGGAGGACTCGAACTCGATGTAGCTGGACACGTTCTCGATGACCAGCCGGCGCTGCAGGAAATCCTGCGCGCGGCGGATCCTGTCGACCACGTGGCGCGCGGCCTCGTCGGTGTAGGGCAGCGGCAAGAGGTCGTGCAATTGCCGCCCGCCGGGGCCGCCGATCCAGCAGAGGTGGTCGGAGACCCACAGCGGCTCGACGCGGTCGGCCAGGCGCTTGACCCGGGCCAGGTAGGCCATGTCCAGCGCCTCGGCCGCGCCGAGCGACATCGCCACGCCGTGCATCGCCACCGGGTAGTCGCGGCGGATCCGGTCCAGCACCGCCAGCGGCTTGCCGCCGTCCACCAGGTGGTTGTCGGTGATGATCTCCAGCCAGTCGACCGGCTGGCGCCGCGCCGACAGGAAGTCGGCGTAGTGCGGCGTCCGCAGGCCCAGGCCGAAGCCGGCGTGGCGCAAGGCCAGGGGTGGCGTCGCGGTCGACATGGCGGCGCGGGCGGGCTCAGCCCTTGATGTCGCCGATGGTGCCCTTTTCCTTCAGGCAGGCGGCCGCGGTCCTGGCCTTGAAGCCGTGGCCCTTGCAGCTGTTCTGGCCCTTGCAGCTGTGCTCGGTGGTCTTGCAGTCGCTGTTGCCCTTGCAGTCGTGCACGTTGTAGCAATGCACGGTGTCGTTGGCGGCGACGGCGCCGCCGCTGGAGCCCAGGGGCGCCTCGGCGGCGAACGCGCCGGCCGACAGCGCCAGCAGCGCGGCGGTCATGGCGAGGGATGCGGCGGCGGAAGTTTTGGTGGGGGTGGTCATGTCATGGTCTCCTGGAGTGGGTGAAGGGATGGTTAGCCGGGCCCCGCGGCGCCTGGAAAGCGCGCCGATCAGGCCCGGGCTGCCCGTTGGTAGGTGGAGTGGGCGGTTTCCTTACACCGCCTTTCCGGAGAAAGGTCGCCACCGCTGCCGCGACATCCCGTAAAGGCGCACACTCCTGCTGCGCCCACCCACGTCCCACTTGAAAGGATCCGCATGAAACCCGTCATCCGATTCCTGTCCGGCCTGCTGCTCCTGGCCTGCGCCGCCGCCGCCCAGGCGCTGGAGGTCAAGCCCTTCTCTGCCGAAGCCCTGGCGCTGGCGGAAAAGGCCAACCTGCCGGTGGCGCTGCATTTCCGCGCCGACTGGTGCCCGACCTGCCGCGCGCAGGACCAGGTGCTGCAGTCCCTGGCGAAAGCGGGCGACAGCGCCAGCCTGCCGGTGACGGTGCTGCGGGTGGACTACGACACCGAAAAGTCGCTGAAGCAGCGTTTCGGCGTGGCCGCGCAGTCGACCCTGGTCGTGCTGCGCGGCGCGAAGGAGCGCGCCCGGCTGGCGGGCGACGCCACGGAGCCCGGCATCCGCAAGGCGCTGAGGGCGGCGCTCTGAGAACCCGGGCGTCGGCGGCTCGGAAGACCTTTCCCATCCCTGGGCCGGACCGGGTGCGGCCAATCCCGGATGCGACAATTTCGGGATGACTGCCGCCACCGCCTCCTCCCCCGACACCCTGACCCTCACCCGCCCCGACGATTGGCACCTGCACGTGCGCGACGGCGCGGCGATGCATTCCGTCGTGCCGCACAGCGCGCGGCAGTTCGGCCGCGCGATCATCATGCCCAACCTGCGCCCGCCGGTGACCACCGCGGCGCAAGCGGCCGCCTACCGCGAGCGCATCCTGGCGGCGGTGCCGGCGGGCTTGAAGTTCGAACCGCTGATGACGCTGTACCTGACCGACGTGCTGCCGCCCGACGAGATCAAGCGCGCCAAAGCCGCGGGCGTGGCGGCGCTGAAGCTCTACCCGGCCGGCGCGACGACCAACAGCGACGCCGGCGTGACCGACCTGCGCAAGACCTACCCCACGCTGGAGGCCATGCAGCGCGAGGGCCTGCCGCTGCTGGTGCACGGCGAGGTCACCGACCCGGAGATCGACCTCTTCGACCGCGAGGCCGCCTTCATCGACGCGAAACTCATCCCGCTGCGGCGCGACTTCCCCGAGTTGAAGATCGTCGTCGAGCACATCACCACCCGCGAGGCGGCGCAATACGTGGCCCAGGCCGACGCCTTCACCGCCGCCACCGTCACCGCCCACCACCTGCTCTACAACCGCAACGCCCTCTTCACCGGGGGCATCAGGCCGCACTACTACTGCCTGCCGGTGCTCAAGCGCGAGGTGCACCGCCTGGCGCTGGTGGAGGCCGCCACCGGCGGCAGCCCGAAGTTCTTCCTGGGCACCGACAGCGCGCCGCACGCCTCGCATTTGAAGGAACACGCCAGCGGCTGCGCCGGCTGCTACACGGCCTTCAGCGCGCTGGAGCTCTATGCCGAAGCCTTCGACAACGCCGGCGCGCTCGACAAGCTCGAAGCCTTCGCCAGCTTCAACGGCCCGGCCTTCTACGGCCTGCCGCGCAACAGCGGCACCGTCACTTTGCGCCGGCAAGCATGGCAACTGCCCGAGACCGTGCCCTTCGGCGACGCCACGCTCAAGCCGCTGCGCGGCGGCGAGACGGTGGCGTGGCGGCAGGTGGATTGAGCGTCTGCCACCGCGCGGATCCAGCCGAAGCCGGCGCGACGGCCGGGGCGGCCCAACCCGGCCCCGGCGGCATCGACTGGTCGCGCCCCTGGCTGTCGCCCTACCGCCGGGACGGCCAGGCCATGGAAGCCGCCTGGCGCGGCGGGGCGACGGTGGCCGAAGCGTTGAACGGCGGCGGGCCCGCCCCGGCCGACGAGGCGCGCGGCCACGCCGGTGCACCGTTCGCCCCGCCGATCCCCCGCTTCGTGCCGCCTTCGTCGCTGCCCGCCGGCGAAGCCTACGAGGCCTTCATCCACCGCACCGGCGGCGTGCCCACCCGCGACAACCCGCACGATTTCTTCAACGGCCTGGTGTGGCGGCGTTTTCCGCGCGTCAAGCGGCGGCTGAACGAGCTTCAGGCCGCCGGCATCGCCGAGCAGGGCATCGGCCCCCGGCGGGGCGCGCTGCGCGACGCCCTGACGCTGTTCGACGAGAACGCCGCGCTGCTGCAGGCGCCGCAAGCCTTGGCCGACGCTCTGCGGCGCCGGGACTGGCAGGCGTTGTTCACCACCCAACGCGCGCTGTGGGCCCAAGCGACGCTGACGCTCTTCGGCCATGCGCTGATGGAGAAACTGGCGCTGCAGCCGCGCAAGGCGGTCACCGCCCATGTCTGGCTGCTGCCGCCGACGCCCGCGGCCGCCAACCCCGTCGACGACGCCGAACTCGAACGCCGGCTGCTGCCCACCCTGGCGCCGCAAGCGCTAGCGGCCAAGCCCTTCCTGCCGCTGCCGGTGCTGGGCGTGCCGGGCTGGTGGCCGGGCAATGAAACTCCCGGCTTCTACGACGATCCGAGCGTGTTCCGGCCCTTGCCGCCGGCCGCCCACTGAACCTTCCCGAGGCGGGCTGAAATCCCTGGCCGGGACATGGAAAGCCATTGAACCCGGCCTGCCAAGCCCCATATTGATGGGCGTCGCCGCCGTGGCGCGGCCACCAGGAGTCTGTCCAACATGAAACGTGTCTTCCTCTTCCTCGCGACCAACCTGGCCGTCATGCTGGTGCTCAGCATCGCGGCTAGCCTGCTCGGCGTGAACCGCTACCTCGCCGCCAACGGCCTGCACATGGGCCAGTTGCTGGGTTTCGCCGCGGTGATGGGTTTCGGCGGCGCGATCGTGTCGCTGCTGATCAGCAAGCCGATGGCCAAATGGACCACCGGCGCCCAGGTGATCAATGAGTCGCCCGACCCCACCCACCGCTGGATCGTCGGCACCGTGCAGCGCTTCGCGCAGCAGGCCGGCATCGGCATGCCCGAAGTCGCCATCTTCGAAGGCGAGCCCAACGCCTTCGCCACCGGCGCGTTCAAGAACTCGGCGCTGGTGGCGGTGTCCACCGGGCTGCTGCAGAACATGACGCGCGAAGAGGTCGAGGCGGTGATCGGCCACGAAGTGGCCCACGTCGCCAACGGCGACATGGTGACGATGACGCTGATCCAGGGCGTGATGAACACCTTCGTCGTCTTCCTGTCGCGGGTGATCGGCTATTTCGTCGACAACCTCTTGCGCGGCAACAGCAACAACAACCAGAACGGCGGCTACCAGGGCCCCGGCATCGGCTATTACGTCACCACCATGGTGCTCGACCTGGTGCTGGGCCTGCTGGCCGCGATGATCGTGGCGTGGTTCTCGCGCCAGCGCGAATACCGCGCCGACGCGGGCGCCGCCCAGTTGATGGGGCGCAAGCAGCCGATGGTCAATGCCCTGGCCCGCCTGGGCGGCCTGCAGCCGGCCGAGTTGCCGCAGGCGATGCAGGCCCTGGGCATCAGCGGCAAGCCGAACGGCTTCATGGCGCTGTTCTCCAGCCACCCGCCGATCGAGGACCGCATCCGCGCGCTGCAGCAGGGCCAGTGAAACGGCGGGGACGGCCGAGCCGCGCCGAAGGCCGCCCATTCCGGGCGGCCTTTCCTTTTCAGGGCCGGGCGTCGACGCCGCCGATCACCTGTGGCAGGTCCAGCGCGCACGCCGCGCCGGACAGCGCCACATAGGGGGCGTGGATCACGTGGGTGGGGATGCGCGCCAGATAGCCGCTGTAGCGGCCCTTGGCCTCGAACCTCTCGCGGAACGGCGTGCGGTGGAAGTAGTCGCCGAGCGCGGGCACCATGCCGCCACCCAGGTAGACGCCGCCGGTGGCACCCAGCGTCAAAGCCAGGTTGGATGCCACGGTGCCGAGCATGGCGCAGAACATGTCGACGGCGTCGGCGCTCAACTCGTCGGCGCCGTCGATGGCGGCCCGCGTGATCTCGGCCGCGTCCTGCCGAGGCGTGGCCGCCAGGCCGCGCACCGCGGCCAGCGCCCGGTGCAGCAGCACCAGGCCCGGGCCGCAGACCAGGCGTTCGGCGGAAACGTGGGGCCAGTCCTTCCACAACCAGGCGACCACTTGCGCCTCCTCCGGCGTCGCCGCCGCCAGCGTCACGTGGCCGCCTTCCCCCGGCACCGCGATGTACCGGCCGTTCACCGGGACCAGGGCCGACGTGCCCAGGCCCGTGCCCGGGCCGAGGATGGCGATCGGGGTGTCGGGCCGGGCCTGCTGCAGGCCGCCGGCGCCGACCTGCCGAAGCTGCCCGCCCGCCAGCGTCGGCACGCCCAAGGCCAGCGCGGTGAAATCGTTCACCAGCAACAGCCGGGCCAGCCCCAGGTCGGCGGCCAGTTGCCGCGCCGAGAAGGACCATGGGCTGTTGGTCATCTCGACCCGGTCGCCCTGCAGCGCGGTGGCCACGCCCAGGCAGGCCTGGCTGGGCCGCGCGCCGGTCGCTTGCAGGTAGTGGCGCAGGGCGTCCAGCAGCGTCGGGAATTCGGCCCCGGGCAGCACCTGGATCTCGCAGGGTTCGGCGCCCGGCGCCCGCACCAGGGCGAACCGCGCGTTGGTGCCACCGATGTCGCCGACGAGGCGGGGGTGGTTGGTGGATTCGTTCATGGACGGTGCTCCGCTGTCAAACCGCCTCATCCCACTTCGCCGACAGCCGCACCGCGCCGTTGATGATGCCCACCATGGAATAGGTCTGGGGGAAGTTGCCCCACAGCTCGCCGGTGGCGTGGTCGATGTCCTCCGAAAGCAGGCCGACCGGGTTGCGCGCGGCCAGCAGCGCCTCGAAGCATTCGCGCGCGCGCTCGGTCTCGCCGATGCGGGCCAGCGCGTCCACCCGCCAGAAGGAGCAGACGTTGAAGGACACCTGCGGCTTGCCGAAGTCGTCCTCGGCCTCGTAGCGGCGCATGTGCGGGCCGTCGCCCAGCGCCGCCTCCAGGGCCAGCACGGTGCTGCGGAAGCGCGGGTCCTTCGGCGGCAGGAAACCCACCTCGCCCATCAGCAGCACGCTGGCGTCGAGCTCGCTGCCGCCGAAGCTCTCGGCGAAGCATTGGCGTTTCTCGTTCCAGCTCTGCTCGAGGATCTTGCGGTGCACGATGGCCGCGCGGTCGGCCCAGAACGCGGCGCGCTCGCGCAGGCCGAGGGCGCGGGCGATCTTGGCCATGCGGTCGCAGGCGGCCCAGCACATGAGCGAGGACGAAGTGTGCACGCGGGCGCGGGTGCGCAGCTCCCACATGCCGGCGTCGGGCTGGTCGTGCAGCAGCCAGGCCTGCTCGCCGACGGCCTCCAGGCCGGCGAAGTCGCGCGCGTCGGCGCGCCGGAAGAGGCGGTGGTCGTGGAAAGCCTGCGCCGCGCCGAGGATGATGTTGCCGTAGACGTCGTGCTGGAAGTGCTCGTGCGCCTGGTTGCCCACCCGCACCGGCCCCATGCCGCGGTAACCCGCCAGGTGCGGCACGGTGGACTCCGGCAGGTGGTGCTCCAGGCCGATGCCGTACAGCGGCTGCACGTGGCCGCCCTGGCTGCCGCGCACCACGTCGTAGAGCCAGCGCAGGTAGTCCTCCATCGTGCCCACTTCCGACAGGCTGTTCAGCGCCCGCACCACGAAGAAGGCGTCGCGCAGCCAGCAAAAGCGGTAGTCCCAGTTGCGGCCGCTGTCCGGCGCCTCGGGGATGCTGGTGGTCATGGCCGCGACGATGGCGCCGGTCTCCTCGAACTGGCACATCTTCAGCGTGATGGCCGAGCGGATGACGGCGTCCTGCCACTCCAGCGGCACCGCCAGGCGGCGCGTCCAGTGGCGCCAGTAGAGGCTGGTCTGCTCCTCGAACTCGCGCGCGGTCTCGTCGACGCCGGCGTTCAGCGTCTCGTCCGGGCCGAGCAGCATGTTCACCGGTGAATGCAGCGTGAACCACGTGCCCTGCGCCACGTAGGTGGGCGGCGCGTCGGTGGTCAGGCGCAGCGTCATGCCGGGGAAGACGTAGCGCAGGTGGTTGCTGCCGCGGGTGATGGCCGGCTCGGCCAAGCCCCATTCGCCGCGCGGTCTGACGCGAAAGCGCACGCGCGGGTGGCCCTGCAGCGGCCGCACGCGGCGCACCAGCTGGGCCGGCCGGAAGACGCGGTCGCGGTGCATGAAGCGCGGCGCGAAGTCGGTGATCTCGATGCCCTGGCCGGCGTTGTCGTAAAGGCGCGTCTGCAGCACCGCGGTGCCCGGGATGTAGGCCTGCTCGGCGCGCGCGAGGCCTTCCAGTTCGACTGCCATGCCGGAATCAACGGGCAGCTCGCCGGGCGAGTTGATCAGCGAATGGAAGACCGGCTCGCTGTCGAAGCGCGGCATGCAGCACCAGACGATGTCGCCGCGGCCGTCGACCAGCGCGCTGATCGAGCAATTGCCGATGACGGCCAGGTTCAGCGAGGCCGCCGCGGAGGCGACGCCGGCGCCCCCGGTGGGCACCTGAGAGGTGTGGGCGGGTGGGTGGGTTTTCATAGGCGGGTTGAACGCTCCATCGTTGCAAAGACAAGCCCGGAAGCCATCATACATTTGTACAAATGTACGCTGCTACACTGTCGCGGAATGCCCGACCGGCGCCGACACAACCCCTGCCAGGCGCAAGCTCCGCGCCCCCGGCGAAGCCAACCTTCCCCGGGGCGCGGGAGCCGCTTGATCGAAGGCTCAATCACACCATGAAGATCCTGAACCTGCAATTGCGTTTCCTCATCCCGCTGGTGCTTACGCTTGTCACCGCCGCTTACCTCGCCCTGCCCGTCATGGACGAACTCACGCTGCGCTGGTTCGCGCGCGACCTGAACAGCCGCGGCGAGCTGGTGACCAACGCGCTGTCCGACTCGGTGACGGACGCGCTGACCGGCTCGCGCGTGCCGCGGCTCAAGGCGCTGTTCGACCGCTCGGTGCAGGACGAGCGGCTCTTCGCCATCGCCCTTTGCTCCAACGACAACGAACTCCTGCAAAGCAGCACCAACTATCCGGTCAAGCTGACGTGCGGGCAGGCCCGCGAATACGCGGAGAAGACCGACCCGCGCTTCACCCTGCTGGGCGGCGCGGTCCACGTGGGCGTGCACACCATCACCGGCGAGGCCGGCCCGATCGGCAGCCTGGTGCTGCTGCACGACCTGAGCTTCATCGACCGGCGCAGCCAGGACACGCGCCGCTACCTGGTGATCTTCATCGCCGCGCTGGGTTTCGCGATCGCGTTGATCACGATGATGGTGGCCCACCTGAGCTGGCGCGGCTGGGTGACCGGCGTGAAGGGCCTGCTGCGCGGCGAAGGTCTGATCCTGCCGTGGATGTCCGAGCCGGAGATCTCCCCCATCGCCACCGAGCTGCGCGCCCGGCTGCGCGACCTGGAGGATGAATACCGCCGCGCGCTGGGCCCGCAGGCCGACTGGAACCCCGACCGCCTGCGCGCGCTGCTGCGCTCGCAGCTGCGCGGCGACCAGGTCATCGTCGTGTCGAACCGCGAGCCCTACATCCACGAGGAGATCGACGGCAAGGTGGTCGTCAAGCGGCCCGCCAGCGGCCTGGTGACGGCGGTGGAGCCCGTCATGCGCGCGTGCTCGGGCACCTGGGTGGCCCACGGCAGCGGCAGCGCCGACAGGCGCGCGGTCGACAGGAACGACCGCGTCGGCGTGCCGCCGGGCAAGGACGACTACGTGCTGCGCCGCATCTGGCTCACGCCCGAGGAGGAGGCCGGCTACTACTACGGCTTCGCCAACGAAGGCATGTGGCCGCTGTGCCACGTGGCGCACGTGCGGCCGGTGTTCCGCGAGTCCGACTGGCAGGCCTACCGGACGGTCAACCAGCGCTTCGCCGACGCGGTGGTGGCAGAGGCCCGCAGCGACGACCCCGTCATCCTCGTGCAGGACTACCACTTCGCGCTGCTGCCCGCGATGATCCGCGCCAAGCTGCCCAAGGCCACCATCCTGACCTTCTGGCACATCCCCTGGCCCAACCCCGAATCCTTCGGCATCTGCCCCTGGCGCAAAGAGATCCTCGAAGGCATGCTGGGCAGCACCATCCTGGGCTTCCATACCCGCTTCCACTGCAAGAATTTCATGGAGACGGTGGACCGCTACCTGGAGGCGCGCATCGAGCACGAGCACTCCACCATCTCCTTCCGCGACGACGACACGCTGGTGGAGAGCTACCCCATCTCGATCGAATGGCCCGCCGAAGAGACGCGCGCGCTGTGGGCGCCCGTGGCCGACTGCCGGCGGGCGGTTTTCGGGCGCCTCGGCCTGGCCGATGACACCTGCCTGGCGGTCGGCGTCGACCGCTTCGACTACACCAAGGGCATCCTGGAGCGGCTGCACGCGGTGGAGCGGCTGCTCGAGAAGCACCAGGAGTGGGTCGGCCGCTTCGTCTTCGTCCAGGTGGCCGCGCCCACCCGCAGCTCGCTGGAGGAGTACCGCTCCTTCCAGGAGCGCATCGAGCGCGTCACCAAGCGCATCAACGAGCGCTTCGGCCGCGAGGGCTACCAGCCCGTGCACCTGCTGGCCTACCACCACGAGCACGACCAGGTGACGGAGCTGTTCCGCGCCGCCGACATCTGCGTCGTCACCAGCCTGCACGACGGCATGAACCTCGTGTGCAAGGAGTTCGTCGCCGCCCGGGACGACGAGCGCGGCGTGCTCATCCTCAGCCGCTTCGCCGGCGCGGCGCGCGAAATGACCGAAGCGCTGATCGTCAACCCCTACCACGTCGAAGAGACCGCGGACTCGCTGCACCGCGCCGCGCTGATGCCCGCGGCCGAGCAGCGCGAGCGCATGGCCAGCATGCGCATGACGGTGCGCGAGTTCAACGTCTTCCGCTGGGCGGGCAACATGCTGGCCGACGCCAGCCGCTCGCGCCTGCGCCAGCGCATCGAAGCCCGCGTGCAGCGCCACCATGGGAGGGCCGACCTGGCATGAAGCACCTGTTTTCCACCGAGGGGGAGAAGGCGCTGGCCGACGTCATCGCGCTCGGCCCCGTCCTGGCCTTCGACTTCGACGGCACGCTGGCCCCCATCGTCACCCGGCCCGAAGCCGCGCGCGTCTCCGCCGCGGTGGCGCGCCGCCTGGAAGCGATGGCCGGCCGGCTGCCGGTGGCGATCGTCTCGGGCCGCCGCGTCGACGACGTGCGCATGCGTCTGGGGTTCACGCCCCATTTCATCATCGGCAACCACGGCGCCGAAGACCCCGACGAGCCGATCGCCGAGTCCGTCGCATCCACCCTGGACCCGCTGCGGGGGCAGCTGGTGGCCCAGAGCCAGCTGCTGGCCGACGCCGGCGTCACCGTGGAGGACAAGCACTACTCCATCGCCCTGCACTACCGCCTGGCTTCGGACCGCGAGCGGGCGCGGCGGGTGATCGCCGAGCTGCTGCAGCGCTCGGAGCACGACCTCCACGTCTTCGGCGGCAAGCTCGTCGTCAACGTGATGGCCGCCGCGGCGCCGAACAAGGCCGACGCCGTCTGGCGCCTGGTGCGCCGCCACGACGCGCAGGCCGCGGTGTTCATCGGCGACGACATGAACGACGAACCCGTCTTCGCCCGCGCCCCGGCCCACTGGCTGACGGTCAAGGTCGGCCGTGACGACCCGCACTCCAAGGCGCGGTTCTACCTGGACAATGCGCAGGAGGTGGGCCTGATGCTCGACAGGATGGTCAGCCTGCTCGGCCTGGCTTCGCCGGGCGTGGCCTGAGCGGCCTGCCCCGGCCGAACCCACGCGCAACCCCACCCCCGCCCCTACGACGCATGCGCCCGCCCGCCAGCCCCTCCGCGCCTCCCGCCCGCAAAGGCGGGAAGGCGGGGGCCCGGCCGGCCCCCGCGGCCCCGGCCCCGCCACCCACCCAGGCCACCGAGACCGCGGGCAAAGTGCTGCGCCAGTTCCGCGTGGTATTCAACGCCGTGAAGACCCACCTGCAACAGGTGGAGAAGGCCGTCGGCATCGGCGGCGCGCAGGTCTGGGCGCTGGGCATCATCGCCACGCGGCAGGGGGTCGGCGTCAATGAACTGGCCCGGGCCATGGACATCCACCAGTCCACGGCGAGCAACCTGGTGAAGACCCTGGTCGGCCGCGACCTGGCCGTGGCCTCGAAAGACGGTGCCGACCGGCGCGCGGTGCAGCTGCGCATCACCCCTGCCGGCAAACGGCTGCTTCGCAACGCGCCGGTCCCGCTGGCGGGCGGCCTGCCCCAGGCCCTCGCGCGGCTGGACCCGGCGACCCTGACGCGGCTGGAGCACGATCTGTCGCTGCTGATCTCTGCGCTGGACACCGAGGTGCCGGAGGCGGGGGCGGGGGGCGCCGCCGGCCCGTCCAAGTCCGCGCGCACCGCTTCGACCCGTTCGGGCTGACTCTGTCCGGGCTGGGCCCTTCGACAGGCTCAGGGCGAACGGAAAGGGGAGTTCACCCCTGAGCCAGTCGAAGGGCTCAGCCCGAACGGAAAGAGGAGTTGACGCAAACCATGGCGATCACGGCGAGCGGAAAAAAGACGCACTGCCCTGCGTTGGACCTGGACAGAGCGGGACTCGGCTTGAATGAATGAAGGAAGGAAGGCTGGCCCGAGGAAGCCGGGAGGTCAGCCCCTCAATCCCTCTGGAAGACGATTTCCCGCCCGATCAGGTGCAGCGGCACCGTCTTCTGCACGCCACCCCGCTTGATCGCCTCTTTCGGCATGCCGAAGACCACGCAGCTGGCCTCGTCCTGCGCCACGGTCTGGGCGCCGGCGTTGCGCATCTCCAGCAAGCCGGCGGCGCCGTCGTCGCCCATGCCGGTCATGATGATGCCCAGGGCGTTGGCGCCGGCGCATTTGGCCACCGAGCGGAACAGCACGTCCACCGAGGGTCGGTGGCGGTTGACCAGCGGGCCGTCGACGACGTCGACCTGGTATTGCGCGCCATTGCGGCGCAGCAGCAGGTGGCGGCCGCCGGGCGCGATCAACGCGCGGCCGGGCATCACCCGGTCGCCGGCGGCGGCTTCCTTGACCTGGATCTCGCACAGGCCGTCCAGCCGCGAGGCGAAGGCCGCGGTGAATTTCTCGGGCATGTGCTGGACGATGACGATGCCGGGGCACACGCGCGGCAGGCCGGTCAGCACCTCCTCCAGCGCCTGCGTGCCGCCGGTGGAGGTGCCGATCGCGATGACGCGTTCGGTGGTCTGCGCCATCGCCCGGCCGCCGCCCGCGGCAGGGGCGAGGATGACGTCGGCGGTGTTCTTCCCCGGCACAGGAGGCAGTGCGCCGGCGGCCGGGCCCTCCCCGGCGGCCGCGCCGCGCGCCGGCGCGATCCTGCGCACGTTCGCGCGCGCGGCGGCGCGCACCGTGGCCACCAGCTCGTCCCCCGCTTCGGTGAGGAAGTCCTTGAGCCCGACCTTCGGCTTGGTGACGATGGCCACGGCGCCCGCGGCCAGCGCCTCCATCGTGGTCTTGGCGCCCTGCTCGGTGAGGGTGGAGCAGATGACCACCGGCGTCGGCCGCTCGGCCATGATCTGGCGCAGGAAGGTGATGCCGTCCATGCGGGGCATCTCCACGTCGAGCACGATCACATCGGGCCATTGCAACCGCATGCGCTGCATCGCCAGCAGCGGGTCGGCGCAGGCGGCCATCACCTCGATGCCGGGCGCCGCCTGCAGCAGGCCGGACAACACCTGCCTCACCACGGCGGAATCGTCCACCACCAGGGTCCGGATCGGTGCGTTCTGGGGCATGGTGCGTCAAGCCTTGTGGGGGTTGTGCGTTTGGATGTCGGCGGCCGCCGGGCTGGCGGTGGTCATGAACGCCGAGTCGCTGCCGGACGTGTCCTCCTGGCGGGCCCAGACGTCGCCGGTGGCCAGGTCGAACACGATCTTGCGGTGGCCGACGCCGAACAGGCTGTGCGACACCACGCGGATGCCGTGGGCCTGCAGCATCGCCCGGGCGGCATCGCCGTTGCGCTGGCCCACGTTCATCCCGGCGCCGCGCCGCTGGCCGGGGAACATGTCGCCGCCGCCGAAGATCTTGGCTTCGCATGCGGCGGCCGGCACGCCCAGCTCGGCCAGCTCGCCCAGCATGAGGGTCAACGCCTCGACACCGTAGCGCGCGTCCAGCGCCGGGGCGACAGGGTGGTGCGCCCCCCGGGGCGGGTTCGCCGCCGCGCGGGTCGGGCCGCGTTCGGCCAGCAGGAAATGCGACATCGCGCCGAGCCGGCGCTGCGGCTGCCACAGCGTGATCGAGACGCAGGAGCCCAGCAGGGTGTGGACGCGGTGGCGCGCGTCGCCGACGAAATAGTCGCCGGGAGCCAGGAACACGGAGATCGTCGGTGTCATGCCGGTGGCCGCGCGGACGGGTTGCGGGGCGGCGCCTTCACGACGGCTTGCGGTAGACCGAGGGCGAGACCAGCGCCACCGCGGTGGTGATGTCGTTCAGGCTCTCGGAATGGCCGATGCAGAAGTGGCCGCCGGGCTTGAGTGCGGCCAGCACGCGGCCGACCACCGCCCGCTTGGTGTCGGCGCTGAAATAGATCATCACGTTGCGCAGGAACACCAGGTCGAACGGGCCGAGCTGCGGCGGCAGCGTGTCGTTGAGGTTGACCTGGGCGAAGCGGACGCGGTCGCGCAGGGCCCTGTCCACCAGCAGCGTCCCCTGTTGCTCGCCCAGGCCGCGCAGGCAGTACTTCTTCAGGTAGTGCAGCGGGATGTGGCGCGTGCGTTCGGTCGGGTAGTGGCCGGCGCGGGCGCGCTCCAGCACCCGGGTGCTGATGTCGGTGCCCAGCACCTCCCAGGCGCCCGGGCCGAGGCAATCGTCCAGGACCATGGCGATGCTGTAGACCTCCTCGCCGCTGGAGCACGCGGCGCTCCAGACCCGCATCGCCTGGCGCTTGGCCCGCGCCGCCGACGCGAGTTCGCGCAGCAGTTCGAAATGCTTGGGCTCGCGGAAGAAATAGGTTTCGTTCGTGGTCAGCAGGTCGATCGCGATCTGCGCCTCGCCGGGCGCGGCCTGGCCCGCGATCAGGTCGAGGTATTCGCCATAGCTGCCGCAGCCGTGCTGGGCGACGCGCTTGGCCAGCCTGCCCGACACCAGCTGCTTCTTCGACGCGGACATCGTGATGCCGGCGGCCTGCAGGATGAAATTCTGGAAACGGCCGAATTCGCCGTCGCTCAAGGGGCGCGCACTCATCATCATTTCGGGCGTGGGACTCGGTGGGAAAGTGGGGTTTCCATTCAATAGCGCGTGAACAGCGATTCATCGACGCCGTTGGGCGCCGCCGAGCCGCCGCCCGCCGCGGGCAGGCGACGCGGCGGCGGCACTGCCGCCGCAGGCTTGCCGCGCCTTTCGACGGCCTGCGGCGCGAGCGCCAGCCGCGAGCCCTGGCCGTTGGGCCGGGCCCGCCGGCGGCCTTCGGCTTCCGGCGCGCGGCTGTCGGCGAGCTTGAAGAAAGACATGCTCTGCTGCAACTGCTCGGCCTGGCCGCTCATCTCCTCCGCCGTGGCGGCCAGCTCTTCCGAGCTGGAAGCGTTCTGCTGCGTCGTCTGGCTCAGCTGCCCCACCGCCGAGTTGATCTGCCCCACACCGGACGACTGCTCCTCGCTGGCCGCCGTGATCTCCTGCACCAGGTCCGACGTCTTCTTGA
>CBIHOD010000075.1:0-20982 GCA_966211815.1 uncultured Burkholderiales bacterium | reverse complement strand
AGAAGGTGGCGCTGGAAGACGAATACTTCGTCTCCCGCAAGCTGTACCCGAACGTCGACTTCTATTCGGGCATCGTGCAGCGCGCCGTCGGCATCCCGGTCAGCCTGTTCACCGCCATCTTCGCGCTGGCGCGCACCGTCGGCTGGATCGCACAGCTGAACGAGATGATCGCCGACCCGGAATACAAGATCGGCCGCCCGCGCCAGCTGTTCAACGGCTCGGTCGCGCGCAGCGTCAAGCCGATCTCAGAGCGCTGACCCGAGACCGGCCTGGGCGGGTGCCTCCCGCCTGGCGCACCGGAAAACGGCCCCGGATTCGATCATCCGGGGCTTTTTTTCGGTCCGGCGCCATCCTTGCCTTTGCGCGAAGGATTGATTCATAAATGCCGTATGACAAGATGATCCGCGAAGGCTAATCTATAGGTCTGCAAACGCCCGCGCCGCACTGCACCCCAGGACGGCGGACGCAGGCGAAGCGTCCACGCTCAACGGTGTGAGCCGCCCGGCCTGGGGCGTTTGCAGGCCTGGCAGCAACCCCTACGCGCGCTCCGCCGGTCACGCCGGGGCGTTTTCCCAGAGGCAGCATGCGTTTCGACCTGGTCACCTTGAACTTGGTGTTGGCCGTAGCCGAGTCCAAAAGCATCACCGCCGGCGCGCAGCGCGAGCACCTGGCGCTCGCGGCCGCGAGCCGGCGGCTGTCGGACATCGAAGCGCGGCTGGGCGTCAAGCTTTTCGAACGCCGCGCGCGCGGTGTCGAGCCCACCGACGCCGGGCACGCCCTGGTGCGCCATGTGCGCAGCCTGCACGCGGCGCTTCACGCGCTGGAAAGCGAAGTCGTCGAATTTTCCCGCGGCATCAAAGGGCACCTGCGCGTGGCGGCCAACGCCGGCGCGATCGCCGAGTGCCTGCCAGCCGACCTGGCGGCCTTTTCCAAGGCCAATCCCGGCGTGCGCATCAGCCTGGAAGACCTCAGCAGCGCCGACGTGCAGGCCGCGGTGGCCGATGGGCGCGCCGATGTCGGCGTGTTCGTGCCACCGCTGCGCGACGACCGGCTGAGCACCCACCCTTACCGCGAGGCGGCTTTGCGCGCGATTGTCCCCACCGGTCATCCGCTGGCCGGGCAGGGGGGTGGGACGGTGGATTTCGACGCCTTGCTCGACCACGACATCGTCGGCCTGCCGATCGGGACCTCCGTGCACCAGTTGATGCTCGCCCATGCCCAGCAGCGCAACCGGGTGCTTCAGGCGCGCCTGCAAGTGCGCGGTTTCGACGCGATCGCCCAGTTGGTGGAGGCGGGCCTGGGCGTGGCCCTGCTGCCCGCGGCCGTGGCCGAGCGGCTCAGCCGATCGTTCGACGTGGAAGTGCTGGCGTTGAACGAGCCTTGGGCCAAGCGCGAGTACCTCATCGCGGCGCGCAGGCAGGAGGTCCAGCCCGCGGCGGTCCAGCGTTTCATCGAGGCGCTGCGGGCCGGCGCCGCCGCGCCGGGCGCCACCGCCGCGGCGCCGGCGACGCGAATCACGAGACAATCCCGTTCTGGAGAGAAACCATCATGACCGGCAGAACCCTGTACGACAAGATCTGGGACGAGCACACCGTCCACCGCGAGGAAGACGGCACGACCGTCCTCTACATCGACCGCCACCTGGTGCACGAAGTCACCAGCCCGCAGGCCTTCGAGGGCCTGGAGATGGCCGGCCGCAAAGTGTGGCGGCTGTCGGCCAACCTGGCGGTCAGCGACCACAACGTGCCGACCACCGACCGCTCCCACGGCATCCAAGACCCGGTTTCGCGCCTGCAGGTCGACACGCTGGACGCCAACTGCGACCGCCACGGCATCACCCAGTTCAAGATGAATGACAGGCGCCAGGGCATCGTCCACGTGATCGGCCCGGAGCAGGGCGCCACCCTGCCGGGCATGACGGTGGTCTGCGGCGATTCCCACACCTCCACGCACGGCGCCTTCGGCGCGCTGGCCCACGGCATCGGCACGAGCGAGGTCGAGCATGTGCTGGCCACGCAGACGCTGCTGGCCAAGAAGGCCAAGAACATGCGGGTGGTGGTGGAAGGCCGCGTGGCGCCGGGCGTCGGCGCCAAGGACATCGTGCTGGCCATCATCGGCAAGATCGGCACCGCCGGCGGCACCGGCTACACCATCGAGTTCGCCGGCTCGGCGATCCGCGCGCTCAGCATGGAAGGCCGCATGACGGTCTGCAACATGGCCATCGAGGCAGGCGCCCGCGCCGGCCTCGTCGCGGTCGACGAGACGACGCTGGCCTACGTCCAGGGGCGGCCTTTCAGTCCCAAGGGTCCGGAGCTGGAGCAGGCCCTGGCCTACTGGAAGACGTTGCATTCCGACGCCGACGCCCACTGGGACGCGGTGGTCGAGCTGGACGCCGCGCAGATCCAGCCGCAGGTCACCTGGGGCACCTCGCCCGAGATGGTCCTGTCCATCGACGGCCGCGTGCCCGACCCTGACAAAGAGAAGGACCCGAACAAGCGCCAAGCCATCGAGCGCGCCCTGCAATACATGGCGCTCACGCCGGACACGCCGCTGGCCGACATCGCCATCGACAAGGTGTTCATCGGCTCGTGCACCAACTCGCGCATCGAAGACATGCGCGAAGCCGCCGCCGTGGTCCAGCGCCTGGGCAAGCGCATCGCGTCCAATGTCAAGCTGGCGCTGGTGGTGCCGGGCTCCGGCCTGGTCAAGGCTCAGGCCGAGAGCGAGGGGCTCGACCAGGTCTTCAAGGCCGCCGGTTTCGAATGGCGCGAGCCCGGTTGCTCGATGTGCCTGGCGATGAACGCCGACCGCCTGGAGCCGGGCGAGCGCTGCGCTTCCACCTCCAACCGCAACTTCGAGGGCCGCCAGGGCAATGGTGGGCGCACCCACCTGGTCAGCCCGGCCATGGCCGCCGCGGCCGCGATCGAAGGCCATTTCGTCGACGTGCGCAAGCTGGCCTCCACCGCCTTGCTTTTCTGAGGACACACGCCATGCAAGCATTCACGACGCACCAGGGCCTGGTGGCCCCGATGGACCGCGAGAACGTCGACACCGACGCCATCATCCCCAAGCAATTCCTCAAGTCCATCAAGCGCACCGGTTTCGGTCCCAACCTGTTCGACGAATGGCGCTACCTCGACCCCGGTTTCCCCGGCCAGGACCCGGCCTCGCGCCGACCGAACCCCGACTTCGTGCTGAACCAGCCGCGCTACAAGGGCGCCTCGGTGCTGCTGGCGCGCAAGAACTTCGGCTGCGGTTCCTCCCGCGAGCACGCGCCCTGGGCGATCGAGCAATACGGCTTCCGCGCGCTGATCGCGCCGAGCTACGCCGACATCTTCTTCAACAATTGCTTCAAGAACGGCCTGCTGCCCATTCAGCTGCCCGAGGCCGAAGTCGCGAAGTTGTTCGACGAGGTGGCCGCCTTCGTCGGTTATTCCCTCAAGATCGACCTGGAGCGCCAAGTCGTGGTCAAGCCCGATGGCACGGAACTGCAGTTCGAGGTGCAGCCTTTCCGCAAATACTGCCTGCTCAACGGCTTCGACGACATCGGCCTGACCCTGCGGCACGCCGACAAGATCAAGGCCTACGAGGCCGAGCGCCTGCTGCAAAAGCCCTGGCTGGCCCAGCGCATCCTCTGAAAGTGCGGCACCGATGAAAGCCAAGGCGCTTCGCGCCGCAGCCAAGCGCTGGGTGTTGGCCGAGCGCTGGCGCACTTTTGCGGCGATGGGCCTGAGCTTCTTTGTATTTGGCGCCGGCTCGTTGAACTTGTTCTATCTTTTGAAGGCCAACGCGTCGCTCCTGGTGGACCATGGCTGGATGGCGCTGATGGACGGCGGCGGGCGCCAGTTGCTGGAGCTGCTGCTCACGGGTTACGCGAGCCTGGCGGCCTACCTGGTCTTCAAAGCTTGCGAATACAGCCTGGTGCATTGGCTGATCGATGATGATGAGAATTCGGCCGAAGCGCCGCTGGAACAAGAAAAGGAAATGAAGACATGAAAATCGCCATCCTCCCCGGCGACGGTATCGGCAAGGAAATCGTGGCCGAAGCGGTCAAGGTCTTGAATCGCATCGACCTGCCTTTCGAGATGGAAGAGGCGCTCGTCGGCGGCAGCGCCTACGCGGCCCATGGCCATCCGCTGCCGGATGCCACCCTGAAACTGGCCAAGGAGGCCGACGCGGTGCTGTTCGGTGCGGTCGGCGACTGGCAATACGACAAGCTCGAGCGCCACCTTCGCCCCGAGCAGGCCATCCTCGGCCTGCGCAAGAACCTCGAACTGTTCGCCAATTTCCGCCCGGCGATTTGCTACAAGGAATTGACCCATGCGTCGTCCCTCAAGCCCGAGATCGTCGCCGGCCTGGACATCCTGATCATCCGCGAGCTCACCGGCGACATCTACTTCGGCCAGCCCCGCGGCCGCCGCGAATCGCCTGACGGCGCCTTCAAGGGCCATCCCGAGGCCTTCGACACGATGCGGTATTCCCGCCCCGAGATCGAGCGCATCGCGCACGTCGCCTTCCAGGCGGCCCGCAAGCGGCGCGGCAAGGTGTTGAGCGTCGACAAGGCCAATGTGCTGGAGACCTTCCAGTTCTGGCGCGACGTGGTCACCGAGGTGCACGCCGAGTACCCCGACGTCGAGCTGGAGCACATGTACGTCGACAACGCGGCCATGCAGCTGGTCAAGGCGCCCAAGCGTCTGGACGTGGTCGTCACCGGCAACATGTTCGGTGACATCCTCAGCGACGAAGCCGCCATGCTCACCGGCTCGATCGGCATGCTGCCCTCCGCGTCCCTGAATTCGAAGGGGCAGGGCCTGTACGAGCCCAGCCACGGGTCGGCGCCTGACATCGCGGGCAAGGGGATCGCCAATCCTTTGGCTACAATCCTGTCTGCCGCCATGATGCTCCGATACTCGCTCCAACAACCCGAAGCCGCCGACCGCATCGAGTCGGCGGTCCAGCACGTGCTGGCTTCGGGCCTGCGCACGTCGGACATCTGGTCGGAAGGCACCACGAAGGTGGGCACGCGCGAGATGGGCGAGGCCGTGGTCACGGCACTGAGCACCATTAAGACGATTACCAAGAAGGGCTAGCTGCTCTCGGATCGTCTCGCCCCTCCTCCCCATGGCGACACGAGCCGGGGGGAGCAGAAAGTTTGATCGATTCACTTTTTGAAAGGGCGATGGAAATGACGACACTCGTAGGATTGGTGGGTTGGCGCGGCATGGTGGGCTCCGTGCTCATGGACCGCATGCAGGCTGAAGGCGATTTCGACCTGATCGAACCGGTCTTCTTCAGCACCAGCAACGCTGGCGGCGCCGCACCCGGCTGGGCCAAGAACGAAACCCGCTTGCAGGACGCTTTCGACATCGAGGCGCTCAAGCGCTGCGAGATCGTCATCACCGCGCAGGGCGGCGACTACACCACTGAAGTTTTCCCCAAGCTGCGCGCCGCCGGCTGGAAAGGGCACTGGATCGACGCCGCCTCCACCCTCCGCATGAAGGACGACGCGGTCATCGTGCTGGACCCCGTCAACCTGCCCGTCATCAAGAACGCGCTGGCCAAGGGCGGCCGCAACTGGATCGGCGGCAATTGCACTGTCAGCTGCATGCTGATGGGCGTCGGCGCGCTGTACAAGGCGGGGCTCGTCGAATGGATGAGCACCCAGACTTACCAGGCCGCTTCGGGTGGTGGCGCCCAGCACATGCGCGAACTGTTGACGCAGTTCGGCACGCTCAACGCCGAAGTGAAGTCCTTGCTCGACGACCCCAAGAGCGCCATCCTGGAGATCGACCGCCGGCTCGTCGACAAGCAGCGCAGCCTTTCCGCCGCCGAGACCGCCAATTTCGGCGTGCCGCTGGGTGGCTCGCTGATCCCTTGGATCGACAAGGACCTCGGCGAAGGCAAGCAGCATGGCGAGCCGGGTTGGGGCATGTCGAAGGAAGAATGGAAGGGCGGCGCCGAAACCAACAAGATCCTGGGCCAGGGCCCTGGCTTCTCGGCGCCGGCCGTGCCGGTCGACGGTTTCTGCGTGCGGGTCGGGGCGATGCGCTGCCACAGCCAGGCCTTGATGTTCAAGCTCAAGAAAGACGTCCCGCTGGCCGATGTGGAAGCCATGATCGCCGCGGACAACGAATGGGTGAAGCTGGTGCCCAACACCCGAGAGGCCACGGTCCGCGACCTCACGCCTGTCGCCGTCACGGGCACGCTGACGATCCCGGTCGGCCGTTTGCGCAAGATGGCGATGGGGCCGGAGTATTTGGGCGCCTTCACCATCGGCGACCAGCTGCTCTGGGGCGCCGCCGAACCGCTGCGGCGCATGTTGCGCATCCTGTTGCAAGCCTGATGGTTCCATGCCGCCACTGTTGCCTCTGCCCAACGACTTGTCGGGTTGAGGCGACGTGGCGGCGGCGCCGGCAATGTCAGCCTTTGCATTAGCTTGTCAGCCTATATGCTTGATGTTATTGTGATTTCTATCTGTTTTTGCGCGTAAAAGAGTGACGCTTCGTGACAGCAGTGTCCGCATCTTCGACTGCGAGGTCGCTCGCGCGCTAGAACCACAGCAAACAGCACGTTCCAGTTGGGAGATGCCTTGAAACAAAACACGCTGAATCCAGGGCGCATGGCCCTCAACGGGGTTGCTGCAGCTGCGATGCTGCTTTGCACATTGGATGTCTCCGCCCTGGGTCTGGGTCGGTTGAATGTGCAGTCGGCTTTGGGCGAAACGCTCAAGGCGGAAATCGATGTCAGCAGCTTGACGCCCGAAGAGGCTGCCAATCTGAAGGTGAGCGTGGCCAAGCCCGAGGCGTACCGCGCCGCCGGCGTGGATTACAACGCCGTGCTGCCTTCGACCCAAGTGGCCTTGCAGCGTCGCGCCGATGGCCGGCCCTATCTCAAGATCACCAGCGATCGCGCGGTGCAGGAGCCTTTCGTCGACGTGATCCTGGAACTTTCATGGTCGACGGGCCGGCTGGTCCGTGAATTCACGCTGCTTTTCGATCCCCCCTCGACGCGCACCGCGGCGCCCGCCGCCGTGACGACCGAGCCGTCGATGTCTTCGGCACCGATCGCGCCGGCACCGCAGGCGCCCGCGCAAACCGCGGCGCAACGTGCGGCCGCAGCGCGCGCCAGCCGTCCCGCGCCAGTCCCCGCGCCCGCGCCTGCACCCGCCGCCACCGCCGCCGCACCGGTCGAAGCGCCCATGGCGTCCGTGGGTTCCGACCAGTACGCCGTGCGCCCCGGCGACACACTGTCCCGCATCGCCGGCCGGGTGCAGCGTCCGGGCGTCTCCCTCGACCAGATGCTGGTGTCCCTGTACAAAGGCAATCCGCAGGCCTTCGTCGACAACAACATGAACCGGCTGCGGTCCGGCGTGGTGTTGTCGGTGCCGAGCGCTGAATCCGCGAAGTCGCTTTCGAACGAAGAGGCCCGGCAGGTGATCCAGGCCCAGAGCGCCGATTTCAACGCTTTCCGCCAGCGTCTGGCGGGGTCCGTCCCGGCTGCCAAATCTGAAGCCAGCCCGCGGCAGGCCAAGGGCGCTGTGCAAGCGACGGTCGACGACAAGAAGCAGGCTTCCGCGCCCGCGCCCGACAAGCTCACGTTGAGCAAGGGCGGGGCCACCCCGGCCGCGCGTGCGGCGTCGGAAGAGGCGCGGATTTCCCAGGAGAAGGAAAAGCAGGCTGCGGCCGCACGCATGGCCGAGTTGTCCAGGAACGTGTCGGAACTGAAGGGCCTGTCGAGCGCCGCTTCGGCGGCTTCTTCCGCTCCTTCCGCGAAGCCGCCCGGCGGCGTCGCTCAATCACCGTCGACTACCCCGCCCGCGGTCCCTGCCGTCCCGGCGCCGGTCGCCCCGCCGCCTCCGCCCACCGTGGCTTCGGCTCCGGAGGCGCCCGCCCCGGTCGCCAGCGCGCCCGAACCCGCCGCCCCGGCGGCCAGCGAGGCGGCCACTCCGGCGCCTCTCGCTCCCGTGCCTCCTCCTCCGGCACCTGCTCCGGCTGCAGAGGAGCCTGGTTTCATCGACGGATTGCTGGGCGGTAGCCCCTTGGGCCTGGCGATCGGCGGGGGCCTGATCGCCTTGCTCGCCGGCTTCGGCCTTTATCGTTTCAGCAAGCGTGCCAAGCGAGACAGCGGCGAAACCTCCTTCTTGGAAAGCCGCCTCCAACCCGACTCCTTCTTCGGCGCCAGCGGTGGCCAGCGCATTGACACGCGCGACGCCAGTGGCGCGTCGTCCTCGATGAGCTATTCGCTCAGTCAGCTCGACGCGATCGGCGACGTCGATCCGGTGGCCGAGGCCGACGTCTACCTGGCCTATGGCCGCGACTTGCAGGCCGAAGAGATCCTCAAGGAAGCGATGCGCGGCAACCCGGACCGCCTGGCGATCCGCACCAAGCTGCTCGAGGTCTATGCCAAGCGGCGCGACACCAAAGGCTTCGAACTGCTCGCCACCCAGCTGTTCTCCCTGACCCAAGGCACGGGCGAAGACTGGGCGAAAGCCCAGGAAATGGGCCAGCAGATCGATCCGGAAAACCCGCTCTACCAGCCGGGCGGTGCCCCCAGTTCCGGCGCCGGCGATTACAGCGGCCCGACCGAGCCCCTGGGTGCGAGCACGATGCCGCAGTCGATCATGCCCGTGGCCGACCCGCTTCCCCCCGAAGCGGCGCGCCCCGCAGCGGCGGATCCCCACGGTGTCGACCTGGATCTCGAACTCGACCTGGCCGGTGGTGGTAATGCCGGCGCGGTCAACACCCAGCCTGGCGGCCTGGACGATCTGCCGGCTTCTTCGCCCGCGCCGAGCCTGGACTTCGATTTCGACGCGCCCAGCCCGACCCCGGCTGCCCGTGGACCCGTCGAGCCCGCCGACAGCGCGCCGTCACCCCTTGACTTCGACCTCGGTGCGATTTCCCTCGACCTCGACACGCCCGCCAAGGGCGGCGATCCGAGTGTCTTGCCGGGCGAATTGGACGACGGCTCGGAAGAAGACGACGGCCGCGATCCTTTGGAGCGCAAGCTGGACTTGGCGGAAGAATTCCGCCAGATCGGCGACATGGAAGGCGCGCGCGACCTCTTGCAGGAAGTCGTGGCCAAGGCTTCCGGCTCGCTGCGCGCCAAGGCGCAGAGCATGCTCGACGCCTTGTCCTGATCGCCCCGGCTTTTCCCCCGTCCCCGCCTGGGCCTGGCCTGACCAGGCTGGCGCTGGGCGTCAGCTACAGGGGCGGAGCCTACCGGGGCTGGCAGAGCCAGCCCGGTGGGCGCACCATCCAGGATGCGTTGGAGCAGGCGCTTTCCAAGTTCGCCGATGAGCCGCTGCGCACGGTGTGCGCAGGTCGCACCGACGCCGGCGTCCACGGCCTGAACCAGGTCATCCACATCGACACCCGGCGAGACCGGCCCGCTTTCTCCTGGGTGCGGGGCACCAACCGCTATTTGCCCCCGGACATCGCGTTGCAGTGGTGCCTTCCCGTGCCGCCGGAATTCCATGCGCGGTTTTCCGCGGTGGGACGGCGCTACGTCTTCCTCCTGCTGGAGTCGCCGGTCCGCACGGCCGTCGAGTCGGGCGCGTGCGGCTGGGTGTTCCGCCCCTTGGACGGCGATGCCATGCGGGCCGCCGCCCAGTTGCTCCTCGGCGAACACGACTTCAGCGCATTCCGGTCCGCAGAATGCCAGGCCGCTTCCCCGGTGAAAGTCTTGCGCGGCATTTCGGTGCGCCGGCGAGGCGCCTATTGGCGTTTCGAGTTCGAAGCCAGCGCGTTCTTGCACCACATGGTCCGCAACATCATGGGATGCCTCGTGGCGGTCGGCAGTGGCAACCGACCGGTGCGGTGGCTGAAAGACGTGCTGGATTCGAAGGACCGCCGGGTGGCGGCGCCCACTTTCCCCCCCGAGGGCCTCTATTTCTCCGGGCCGCAGTACGATGCCGCCTTCGGCATCCCCGAACGCACGACCGCGATGGATTGGCTCCCCTGAGCGATGCTTGCCGCGGCAGGCGTTTTGCCCGGGACGATCGCCGCGCGGCCTTGCGGCCTTTGTTGAATACCATGCAAAGACGGACAAGAATCAAGATCTGCGGCTTGACGCGGCCCCAAGACCTGGACGCCGCGGTGCAGGCCGGCGCGGACGCCGTGGGTTTCGTCTTCTATCCGGCCAGCCCCCGCTTCATCGGCATCGACGCGGCCGCCAGCCTGGCCCGGCGGCTGCCGCCTTTCGTCACGCCGGTCGGGTTGTTCGTCAACGCGAGCGACAGGCAGATCCACGATGCGGTGCGGGCCATCCCCCAGTTGATGCTGCAGTTCCACGGCGATGAAAGCCCCGCGGATTGCCGGCGCGTGGCCCGCCCTTACTTGAGGGCGGCCCGCATGTCCCCGGGTTTCGATTTGTTAAACTTCGCGGCTCAATTCCCTGATGCGCAGGCCCTGTTGCTCGACGCCCATGTCGAAGGCTACGGCGGCGGCGGAAAGGTATTCGATTGGTCACTCATTCCACGAAACGTTGCCCTTCCAGTCGTTTTGTCTGGTGGGTTGCATGCCGGAAATGTGGCCGCAGGGATTCTTCAGGTGCGGCCATCGGCCGTTGACGTGAGTTCTGGCGTCGAGCTGTCCAAGGGGATCAAGGACCCCGCGGCCATCCGCCAGTTCTGCAATGCCGTGCGGGAGGCCGACGAACGCCTCGCCGCCCAGGCGCCACCGACACCCTGAAGGAAGAACATCCCATGTTGGACTATCAACAACCCGATCCCGTCGGCCATTTCGGCCCGTACGGCGGCACTTTCGTCGCCGAGACCCTGATCCACGCGCTCGATGAACTCAAGGCGGCCTACGCCCAGGCTCAGGCCGACCCCGCCTTCCACGCGGAATTCCAGTCCGAACTGGCCCACTATGTGGGCCGCCCCAGCCCGGTTTACCACGCCGCCCGCATGAGCCGCGAACTCGGCGGTGCCCAGATCCACCTCAAGCGCGAAGACCTCAACCACACTGGCGCCCACAAGGTGAACAACACCATCGGCCAGGCCCTGCTGGCCCGGCGCATGGGCAAGCCGCGGGTGATCGCCGAGACCGGCGCCGGCCAGCACGGCGTGGCCACCGCGACGATCTGCGCGCGCTACGGCATGGAGTGCGTCGTCTACATGGGCAGCGAGGACGTCAAGCGCCAGGCGCCCAACGTCTACCGCATGAAGCTGCTGGGCGCCACGGTGGTGCCGGTGGAAAGCGGCAGCAAGACCCTGAAAGACGCGCTCAACGAAGCCCTGCGCGACTGGGTGACGAACGTGGAGAACACCTTCTACATCATCGGCACCGTCGCCGGCCCGCACCCCTATCCGATGATGGTGCGCGACTTCCAGCGCGTCATCGGCGACGAATGCGTCGCGCAGATGCCCGGCCTGATCGGCCGGCAGCCCGACGCGGTGATCGCCTGCGTCGGCGGCGGCAGCAACGCCATGGGCATCTTCTACCCCTACATCGGCCATGCGGGCACCCGCCTGATCGGCGTCGAAGCGGCCGGGCTCGGGCTCGACAGCGGCAAGCATTCCGCCTCGCTGCAGAAGGGCTCGCCCGGCGTGCTGCACGGCAACCGCACCTACCTGCTGCAGGACGACGACGGCCAGGTCGTCGAGACGCATTCGGTGTCGGCGGGGCTGGACTACCCCGGCGTCGGCCCGGAACACGCCTACCTGAAGGACATCGGCCGCGCAGAATACGTCGGCATCACCGACGACGAAGCGCTGAAGGCGTTCCACCACCTTTGCCGCACCGAAGGCATCATCCCGGCGCTCGAGTCATCGCACGCCGTGGCCTATGCGATGAAGCTGGCGCCGACGATGCGGCCCGACCAGCACTTGCTGGTCAACCTTTCGGGCCGTGGCGACAAGGACATCGGCACCGTGGCCAGCCTCAGCGAATCCTCTTGCGGAGCCCGGGCATGAGCGGCGGCCAGAAAACCACGGCGGGCCGCATCGAGGCGGTCTTCGAAGGCCTCAAGGCGCAAGGGCGCAAGGCGCTGATTCCTTACGTGACGGCCGGCGACCCGTTCGCCGACGCCACGCCCGACATCATGCAGGCCATGGCCGAGGCCGGAGCCGACGTGATCGAACTCGGCGTGCCGTTCTCCGACCCGATGGCCGACGGCCCGGTGATCCAGCGGGCCGCCGAACGCGCGCTCGCCAAGCGCATCGGCATGCGCGACGTGTTGGAGATGGTGCGTGCCTTCCGCCGGAAAAACACATCCACCCCGGTGGTTCTGATGGGTTACGCCAACCCGGTGGAACGCTACGACCAGCGCCACGGCGCCCTGAGCTTCGTGCGCGACGCCGGGGAAGCCGGCGTCGACGGCGTGCTGATCGTCGACTACCCGCCCGAAGAGTGCGAAGGGTTCGCCGCCACGCTAAGGCAGCACGGCATGGCGCCGATCTTCCTGTTGGCGCCGACCTCGACCGAGGAGCGCATGCGCCAGGTCGGCCGCATCGCCAGCGGCTATGTCTATTACGTGTCGCTCAAAGGCGTGACCGGCGCCGGCCACCTCGACACCTCCGCGGTGGCCGCCATGGTGCCGCGCATCAAGGCGCATGTGCAGGTGCCGGTCGGGGTGGGTTTCGGCATACGGGACGCGGCTTCCGCCCGCGCGGTGGCGGCGGTATCCGACGCCGTCGTCATCGGTTCGGCCCTGGTCCAATTGCTGGAAACCCAGACGCGCGACAATGCCGCCTCGGCCGCCGGCGGCTTCATCCGCGGCATCCGCCAGGCCCTCGACGCCTGAAGCGCGTGAGCGACACCGAATTCCAACCAAGTTCAACCAAAGGACCTCATCCATGAGCTGGCTTGAGAAGCTGCTGCCACCCAAGATGCAGCAAACCGACCCCAGCGAGCGCCGCACGGTGCCCGAGGGGTTGTGGGTCAAATGCCCGTCCTGCGAGACGGTGCTCTACAAGACCGACCTGGAGCAGAACGTCAACGTCTGCCCGAAATGCAGCCACCACCACCGCATCGGCGCACGGGCCCGCCTCGATGCCTTCCTCGACCCGGAAGGCCGCTACGAGCTGGGCCAGGAGGTGCTGCCCGTCGACGCCCTGCGCTTCAAGGACAGCAAGAAGTACCCCGACCGCCTGAAAGAAGCGCTGGAGAACACCGGCGAAACCGACGCCCTCGTCGTCATGGGCGGCGCGCTGCGCAGCATCCCCGTGGTGGCGGCCTGTTTCGAGTTCGACTTCATGGGGGGCTCGATGGGTTCGGTGGTCGGCGAGCGTTTCGTGCGCGGCGTGGAAACCGCCGTCGAACAGAAGACGCCCTTCATCAGCTTCACCGCCACCGGCGGCGCCCGCATGCAGGAAGGCCTGCTCAGCCTGATGCAGATGGCCAAGACCAACGCGGCCCTGACGCGCCTGGCCAAAGCCAAGCTGCCTTTCATCAGCGTGCTCACCGACCCGACGATGGGCGGCGTGTCGGCCAGCTTCGCCTTCCTGGGCGACGTCGTGATCGCCGAACCGAAGGCCTTGATCGGCTTCGCCGGGCCGCGCGTGATCGAGAACACGGTGCGCGAGAAGCTGCCAGAAGGCTTCCAGCGCGCTGAATTCCTGCTGCAGACCGGCGCCATCGACATGATCACCGACCGCCGCGAGCTGCGCAACAGCATCGCCCGCCTGGTGGCGATGCTGCAGCGGCAAAGCGCGGACGCCGTGGCCTGACCGCGGGCCGCCGGCCGGCAGCGGCTTCGGCCCGAATGGCGACCGGCGGGTCGCCATTTTTTCGACCTCGTCCCGACCATTCCTCCCTCGTAGAAACCGCCGCGGCCGTCCCATGACCCAATCCCCTGACCAACCCTTGCCGCAAACCCTCGCCGACTGGCTGAGCCGCTGCGAACGGCTCCACCCCAAAGAAATCGACCTCACCCTGGAGCGTGTGGCCGAGGTGGCGCGGCGCCTGGGCCTGGCCTTCAACGTGCCGGTGGTCTCGGTGGCGGGCACCAACGGCAAAGGCTCGACCTGCGCGATGTTCGAGTCGATCGCCCTGCAGGCGGGCTACCGCGTGGGGCTGTATGCCAAGCCCCACCTGGTGCATTTCGAAGAGCGTTGCCGTATCAATGGCCAGATGGTGGCGGCCGACGACCTGCTGCCGCATTTCGAGGCCGTCGAGAAAGCGCGCGGCGAAATCAGCCTGACCTATTTCGAATTCACGACGCTGGCGATCGCGCGACTGCTGTCCCGGGCGCCCCTGGACCTGGTCATCCTCGAAGTCGGCCTGGGTGGCCGCCTCGACGCCGTGAACGTCGTCGACGCCGACTGCGCCGTCATCACCAGCATCGACCTGGACCACACCGAATTCCTCGGCCCCGACCGGGAGTCGATCGGCCGCGAGAAGGCCCACATCATGCGGCCTGGCAAAGCCGCCATCGTCAGCGACCCCCTGCCGCCGGCCAGCGTGGTGGCGCATGCGCAAGGCATCGGCGCCGACCTGTGGCGCGTGGGTGTCGATTTCAATTGCTCGGGCGACCGCCAGCAGTGGGGCTGGGCGGGGCGCACCCGCAAGTTCAGCGGCCTGGCCTACCCGGCGCTGCGCGGCGCCAACCAGTTGCTCAACGCGTCGGGCGTGCTGGCGGCTTTCGAAGCGTTGAAGGACCGACTGCCGATCACCGCCCAGGCGGTGAGGGCGGGCCTCGCCCTGATCGACCTGCCGGGGCGCTTCCAGATCGTCCCCGGGCAACCCACGCTGGTGCTGGACGTCGCCCACAACCCGCACGCGGTGGCGGCGCTGGCCCAGAACCTCGACCAGATGGGCTTCTTCCCGCGCACCCACGCGGTTTTCGGCGCGATGGCCGACAAGGACCTGCCCAATCTGCTGGCCCGCATGGCGCCGCTGGTGGACCACTGGGTGTTCACCGACCTGCCCACGCCGCGCGGCGCCACGGCCGAGGCGCTGCGCGGGATGCTGGCCGGCCTGGACGTGGCCGGTCCCGGCCCGGTGACGGTGGAATGCCGCGCCAACCCCCAGGAAGCCCTGCAAACCGCGGTGGCCGCCGCGGACCCCGCTGATAGAATCGTTGTCTTCGGCTCGTTCTACACCGTGGGCGGCGTGTTGCAACATGGTCTGCCCCGACTCAGTGCCAAACACTTGGGTTGATTCGGCGTCGAGCCGCTGACCGGGACACTCCGCAAGTCGGGGTGCCCGGCAGGCCTGAGGTCTCCCACCGGATCAATCCACCCCATGGGTTTGCTGTCGATATTCAAGCGCGACCGCCAGGACGCCGCTTCCCCTGACCCTTCCCCGGCTTCGTCCCCCACGGTGCAGCAGGCCCGCACCCGGGCACGCAGGCGCTTGATCGGCGCCACGCTGCTCGTGCTCATGGCGATCGTCGGTTTCCCGATGCTGTTCGAATCGCAGCCGCGTCCCATCCCGGTGGACATCCCGATCGACATCCCCCGCGCCGAAAACGCGCCGCCCTTGTCCATCCCGCCCGCGCGCTCGCAAGTCATCGTGGTCGAGCCCCAACCGGCCGGCGCCAGCGCTGCGGCGCCAGCCAGGGGCGAATCCGCCGACCTGGGCCGGCCCGAAGCCCCGGCCGTGGCGGCCTCCTCGCAACGCGCGTCGCCGCCGGCCGCCGACCGGGAGGGCCACGCCGCCCGGGCGGACGGCAAACCCCCCGCGCGCGCCGCGGCCGAAACCTCCGCCAAGCCACCGTCCGCGGTCGCGGCCAGCGACGCCAGGGCTTCGACCAAGCCCGGCCCCGCCGATTCGGCCCGCGCGCGCGCTTTGCTCGAAGGCCGCGAATCCGCCAAGCCGGCACCCGCAGCGGTGCCCGGGCGCTTCGTCGTCCAGGTCGGCGCTTTCGCGGACCCCTCCGCCGCCAAGGAAGTGCGCCAGAAAGTCGAGAAGCTCGGCATGAAGACTTACACCCAGGTGGTCGAAACCTCTTCCGGCAGCCGCACCCGCGTGCGCATCGGCCCGCTTGAATCCCGCGAGCAGGCCGACAAAGTGCTCGACCGCCTGAAGGCCGCCGGCGTGTCCGCCGCGGTGCTCACGCTGTGAGCCGCTCCTGGATCCCGCACGGCGATGTTCAATCAATGGGCCTGGGTCGACCTGCTGCTGATGGGCGTGCTGCTGCTCTCCGCGGTGGCCGGCCTGTGGCGCGGGCTGCTTTTCGAACTGATGTCCCTGGCAGGCTGGGTGGTGGCTTATTTCGCCGCCCATTGGCTGGCGCCCGAGCTGGCGCCGCACCTTCCGGTGGGGACGGCGGGCGGGGCCGTGAACCAGTCGGCCGCTTTCGTGTTGGCTTTCGCGGCCGTGCTGATCGCCTGGTCGCTGCTGGCGCGGCTGTTGCGCCTGCTGCTGCACGCCACGCCGCTGAGCCTGGTCGACCGCCTGCTCGGCGCGGTGTTCGGCGCTTTGCGCGGGCTGCTGGTGGCGCTGGTGTTCGCCACGGTCGTCGGCTGGACGCCCTGGGCGCGTTCCGACGCCTGGGCGCAATCCCAGGCCCGGCCGTGGCTGGAGGCCGCGCGCGACGCGCTGGAACCGCTCCTGCCCGAGGCGTGGGCGAGCAAGCTGCGCGCTTGAAACCGACCCGCTGTGGCACCATGTTCCCCAGGCCTTGGGTGGCCGCGTCGGCGCAGGGCGCGCCGGGCGCGGGCGCCTGCTCAAGAAGTTTTTGAACTCAAGGACAAACCCCTATGTGCGGCATCGTCGGCGTCATTTCCAAGACTCCCGTCAACCAGCTGATCTACGACGCCTTGCTGCTGCTGCAGCACCGCGGCCAGGATGCGGCCGGCATCGTCACCATGCAAGGCACCAAGTGCTTCATGCACAAGGCGCGCGGCATGGTGCGCGACGTCTTCCGCACCCGCAACATGCGCGGCCTGCCGGGCACGGTGGGCCTGGGCCAGGTGCGCTACCCGACCGCGGGCAACGCCTACAGCGAGGAAGAGGCGCAGCCCTTCTACGTGAACGCGCCGTTCGGCATCGTGCTCGTGCACAACGGCAACCTGACCAACGCGCATGCGCTGAAGCAGGAGCTGTTCGACATCGACCGCCGCCACATCAACACCGAGAGCGACACCGAGGTGCTGATCAACGTGCTGGCGCACGAGCTGGCCTCCGCGGCGCGCGACTTGCCGCTGTCGCCCGAGGTGATCTTCAAGGCGGTCGGCGCGGTCCACAAGCGCATCAAGGGCTCCTACGCCGTGGTGGCGCTGATCGCCGGCCACGGCCTGCTGGCCTTCCGCGACCCCTTCGGGATCCGCCCGCTGTGCTTCGGCGAAGGCCTGGTGGGCGACACCCGGGAGGTCATGGTGGCCAGCGAATCGGTGGCGATCGAGGGCACCGGCCACAAGGTGGCGCGCGACGTCGCGCCCGGCGAGGCCATCTTCATCGACATGGACGGCATCGTCCACAGCCGCCAGTGCGCCGACAACCCCCGGCTGCACCCCTGCATGTTCGAGTTCGTCTACTTGGCGCGGCCCGACTCGGTGATGGACGGCATCTCGGTCTACCAGGCGCGGTTGAACATGGGCCAGACGCTGGCCCAGCGCCTGATCTCCACCATCCCGCCGAACGAGATCGACGTCGTCATCCCCATCCCCGAATCGAGCCGCCCGTCGGCGATGCAATTGGCGCAGAAGATCGGCAAGCCCTACCGCGAGGGCTTCGTGAAGAACCGCTACGTCGGCCGCACCTTCATCATGCCGGGGCAGGGCGTGCGCAAGAAGTCGGTGCGCCAGAAGCTCAACGCCATCGGCGTGGAGTTCAAGGGCCGCAACGTGCTGCTGGTCGACGACTCCATCGTGCGCGGCACCACCTCGAAAGAGATCGTGCAGATGGCGCGGGACGCCGGGGCGCGCAAGGTCTACATGGCGTCCGCCGCGCCGCCGGTGCGCTTCCCCAACGTCTACGGCATCGACATGCCGACCAAGGACGAGCTCATCGCCCACAACCGCAGCACGGAAGAGATCCGCCAGTTCATCGGCGCGGACGCCCTGATCTACCAGGACGTCGACGCGATGAAGAAGGTGGTGGCCGCGCTGAACCCGCTGCTTGCCGGCTTCGAGGCGTCGTGCTTCGACGGTGCCTACGTCACCGGCGACATCGATGCGGACGACATCATCCGCATCAACGAGGCGCGCGTCGGACAGGAAGACCCGCTGGGCGAGGGTGGATCGCGGCTGACTCTGCCCAACCCGCAGTGAATGTGACGAGGACTGCGATGAAGCAAAAGACATTGCCTGGCGGCCTGCACCCCGACACGCTGGCCGTGCGGGTGGCCACCGAGCGTAGCGCGCACGGCGAAAACTCCGAAGCCCTCTACTTGACGAGCGGCTACGTGCAACCCAACGCCGAAGCGTCGGCGCGGCGCTTCGCCGGCGAGGAAGACGGCTATACCTACGGCCGCACCGGCAACCCCACCGTCACCAGCTTCGAGCAGCGCCTGGCGGCCATGGAGGGCACGGAAGCTGCGATGGCCACGGCCTCCGGCATGGCGGCCATCATGCTGATGTGTTTCAGCCTGCTGCGCTCCGGCGACCACGTCGTGTTCTCGCAGTCGATGTTCGGCTCGACGATCAAGCTGATCGGCACCGAGTTCGCGCGCTTCGGCGTCGAGTCCACCGTCGTGCCGCAGGCCGACGTCGATGCGTGGCGCGCGGCAGTGCGTCCGAACACGCGGCTGTTGTTCGCCGAGACGCCGACCAACCCGTTGACCGAGGTCTGCGACATCGCGGCCCTGGCCGATATCGCCCGCCGTGCCGGCGCGTTGCTGTGCGTGGACAACTGCTTCGCCACTCCCGCGCTGCAGCGCCCGGTGATGCTGGGCGCCGACATCGTGATGCACTCGGGCACCAAGTTCCTGGACGGCCAGGGGCGCGTGATGGCGGGCGCACTGTGCGCGCCCGAGGCCATGGTGCGTGAGAAGTTCCTTCCGGTGCAGAAGAACACCGGCATGGTGCTGTCGCCCTTCAACGCCTGGGTGGTGCTCAAAGGCCTTGAGACGCTCGGCGTGCGCATGAAGGCGCAGAGCGCCGCGGCCCTGCTGCTGGCGCAATGGCTGGAGCGGCATCCGGCTGTGGCGCGCGTCCACTACCCCGGTCTGGCCAGCCATCCGCAGCACGCCCTGGCCATGCGCCAGATGGGCGGTGTGGGCGGCGCGGTGCTGTCGTTCGACGTCAAGGCCGCCGACCCGGCGCAAGCGCGCGAGCGCGCGTTCCACCTGCTGGACTCGCTGCAGGTGCTGTCGCTGTGCACCAACCTCGGCGACACCAAGACCCTGCTGACCCATCCCGCCAGCACTTCGCACGGCAAGCTGGCCGAGGCGCAGCGCCAAGCCGCCGGCATCGGACAAGGCCTGATCCGCGTGGCAGTGGGCCTGGAGCATCTCGAAGACATCAAAGCGGACCTTTCCCGCGGCTTGGACATCCTGTGAACGTCAGAACCAGATTCGCCCCCTCGCCGACCGGCTTCATCCACCTCGGCAACATCCGCTCGGCCCTGTACCCCTGGGCCTTCGCGCGCGCCAACGGCGGCACCTTCGTGCTGCGCATCGAAGACACCGACGTCGAGCGCTCGTCGCAAGAGGCGGTGGACGTCATCATCGAAAGCATGCGCTGGCTCGGCCTGGACCATGACGAGGGCCCGTTCTTCCAGATGCAGCGCATGGACCGCTACCGCGAAGTGCTGAAGCAGATGGTCGACCAGGGCCTGGCCTACCCTTGCTACATGAGCACGGCGGAACTCGACGCCCTGCGCGAGCGCCAGATGGCCGCCAAGGAAAAGCCCCGCTACGACGGCACCTGGCGCCCCGAGCCCGGCAAAGTGCTGCCCCCGGTTCCGGAAGGCGTGAAGCCGGTGCTGCGCTTCAAGGGCCCGGTCGGCGGTTCCGTCGTCTGGGAAGACAAAGTCAAGGGCCGCATCGAGATCAGCAACGAAGAGCTGGACGACCTCGTCATCGCCCGGCCCGACGGCACGCCGACCTACAACTTCTGCGTCGTCGTCGACGACATCGACATGGCCATCACCCATGTGATCCGTGGCGACGACCACGTCAACAACACGCCGCGCCAGATCCACATCTTCCGCGCGCTGGGCAAGGAGCCGCCCGTCTACGCCCACCTCCCCACGGTGCTGAACGACCAGGGCGAGAAGATGAGCAAGCGCCACGGCGCCAAGCCGGTCACCCAGTACCGCGACGAGGGCTTCCTCGCCGACGCCGTGGTGAACTACCTGGCGCGCCTCGGCTGGAGCCACGGCGACGACGAGATCTTCTCGCGCCAGCAGCTGATCGAATGGTTCAACCTCGACCACCTCGGCCGCAGCGCCGGGCAGTTCGATGAAACCAAGCTGCGTTGGGTCAACGCGCAGCACATCAAGTCGACGCCACCCGAACAGCTCCTGCCCTGGCTGACCGCGCACTTGCAATCGGGCGGCGTCGCCGTACCGGCCGGGGCGCCGCTGGCAGAGATGTGCGCGCTGTTGCGCGACCGCTGTTCGACGCTGGTCGAGCTGGCCGATTGGATGCGCATGTACTTCGCCCCGGTGGCCGCGCCCGAAGCCGAGTTGGCCGCCCATGTCACCGACGCAGTCCGGCCGGCATTGAAGTCGCTGCGCGATCGATTGGCTGAATCGGCCTGGGACACCGCTTCCATCGCCGCTTGCTTCAAGGCCACCCTGGCGGAACACGGCCTGAAGATGCCGCAACTGGCCACCCCGGTGCGCTTGCTCGTGTGCGGCCGCGCCCAAACCCCGTCGGTCGACGCGGTGCTCGCACTCTTCGATCAATCAAAAGTTCTCGAACGCTTGCAAAGCATCTGAAATCCGGGCTATACTCTCTGTCTCACTTGAACAGCGAGAAAAAAGTTTCGATAGGGTAGTAAACATATCGGAGCGGCTTCAAAAAACCGACGGGCTTCGGCCTAAAAGTTGGATGGAGTTGATAGAGCCAACGGGGGTATAGCTCAGCTGGGAGAGCGCTTGCATGGCATGCAAGAGGTCAGCGGTTCGATCCCGCTTACCTCCACCAAAT
>CBIHOD010000074.1:0-21072 GCA_966211815.1 uncultured Burkholderiales bacterium | reverse complement strand
TGGAGCCCGGCGGGTAGGTGCCGCGCAGCGCGCGGTTGAGCAGCGGCTTGTCGATCGACTCGTTCAGCTCGCGCCAGGACTCGACGTCGATGCCGTCCACGAAGAGGTTGGGGTCGAAGCTGGGCTTGCTGACGAAGGCCAGCACCTCGCCAGAGCGCGGGTCCAGCGCGACCAGGGCGCCGCGGCGGTCGCCGAAGAGCTGCTCGACCAGGGCCTGCAGCTTGATGTCCAGCGACAGCACCAGTGTCTTGCCCGGCGTGGCCGGGCTGCTCTGCAGCCGGCGCACCGCGCGGCCGGCGGCGCTGGTCTCGACCTCCTCGAAGCCGGTCTTGCCGTGCAGCTCGCGCTCGTAGCTCTGCTCCAGGCCGAGCTTGCCCATGTGGTCGGTGCCGCGGTAGTTGGCGGCGTCGTCCGAATCGTCGATCGCCTCCTTCTCCTTCTGGTTGATGCGGCCGATGTAGCCGATCACATGGCCGCCGACGTCGCCCAGGGGGTAGTTGCGGAAGAGGCGGGCCTTGATGTCCACCCCGGGGAAGCGGAAGCGCTGCGCGGTGAAGCGCGCCACCTCGGCGTCGGTGAGCTTGTTGCGGATCGGCAGCGACTCGAAGCGCTTGCTTTCGTCCATCAGGCGCTTGAAGCGCCGGCGGTCGCGGGGCTCGATGCTGATCACCTGCGAGAGGCGGTCGATCGTGTCGTCCAGGTCGAGCGCGCGGGAAGGCGTGATCTCCAGCGTGTAGGCCGAGTAGTTGCTGGCCAGCACCACGCCGTTGCGGTCGACGATGGTGCCGCGGCTGGGCGGCAGCGGCAGCACGGCGATGCGGTTGTTCTCGGCCTGGGTCGCCAGCTCCTCGTGCTTGCCCACCTGCAGGTGGAGCAGGCGCGTCAACAGCAAGCCGAAGCACAGCAGCACGAACAAGGCGGCCGCCGCGAGCCGCATGCGGAAGCGCCCGGCTTCCTGCTCCAGGTTCCTCAGTTCCGTCTTCAGCTCGGCCATGGCGTTCGCGGTGCGGTGCTCTACAGCGGGCGGTTCTCGTCGCGGTCGGGCGCGCGGCGCTGCGGCGCCAGCAGCAGCAGGCTCGCCAGCGGCCACAGCAGCGCCTCGAACAACGGCGCCATCAGCAGTTCCCAGCCCGGCCACATGCCGCCCGCCAGCATGCGCACCACGAAGGACACCGCGTGCGCGGCGGCGAACAGCGGCAGCACTTGCAGCGCCTGCGTGCCCACCGAGAACCAAAGCAGGCGGCGGTGGATGGTGATCGCGAAATAGCTCAGCATGGTGTAGGCCAGCGCGTGCTGGCCGAGCACCGCGCCGTCGTGCACGTCCATCATCAGGCCGAAGACGAAGGCCGCGCCCACGCCGACGCGGCGCGGCTGGTGCACGTTCCAGAACACCACCGTCAACGCCAGCAGGTCGGGCATGGCGGGCAGGCGGCCCAGCGGCAGGATGTTGAGCATGAAGGCCAGCACCAGCGACCCCCAGACGAAGATCGGGTTGGCCGGCAGCAGCAGCTGGTCGGAGGCGCGGGGCATGATCATCGGCCGCCGCCTCCGCCCCGGGCCGCGCGCCCGGCCTGCGCCGCGTTCGTTGACGTGCCCGTCATTTCCTGCGACCGCCTTTCGGACCGGCCGCCGCGGCGGAAGCCGCCTGCGCGGCCTGGGCGGCGCCGGGCGGCTCGGCCATCTGCAGGGTCAGCGGCTCCAGGAGCAGCACGTGCCGCATGTTGTCCATGGCCGCCGTGGGGCTCAGCAGGATGCGGGCGAAGCTGCCCTGCGACTGCCGTTCCACCGATGCCACCTTGGCCACCGGCAGGCCGGCCGGGTAGACGCCGTCGACCCCCGACGTGGTGAGCTCGTCGCCGACCTGCACGTCGGCGCTGCTGGCCATGAAGCGCAGCTCCAGGCTGCCGCGCGAGCCGAGCGGCCCCGGGGTGCCGAAGGCGGCGCCTCGCTGCTGGGTGCGGGTGTTGAGCACCGGGATGGCGGCGTCTTTGTCGCTCAGCAGCGTGACCTCGGACGTCAACGGGTAGACCCGCGTCACCTGGCCGAGCACACCTTCCTCGTTGATCACGGGCGAGCCTTCGACCACGGCGTGCTGGCGGCCGCGGTCGACCACCACCTTGCGCGAATACGGGTCGGCCGCGGCGTAGAGCACCTCGGCGGCCTGGTAGCGCACCTGCAGCCGGGGCTTCAGGCCCAGCAGCGCGCGCAGACGGGCGTTCTCGGCCGTCAAGGGCTCGACCTGGGCGGTGCGTTCGGCCTGCAGCGTCAGCGCCTCGCGCGCCTTGGCCTCGGCGGCCCGGGCGTCCCGCAGGCCGCGCATGTAGCCGCCGGCGCCCTCCAGCAGTTCGACCGGCAGCAGCAGGGCGCGCTCGACGGGGTGCAGGGCGGTGGCGATGGCCGCGCGCAGCGGCCGGGTGATCTGGAAGCGTGTGTCGGCGACCATCAGGAACAGCGCGAGCGCCGAACAGAACGTGAGCTTGGTCAGTGCCGACGGGCCCTGGCGGAAGAAGGGCGGCGGGGTGCGGTCGAGTGTGCCCAGGGCCATGCTTGCTTGTCGTCGCCGTTGTGCGCAGGTTCGGTGTCGCTGCCGATGTCAGGTAAGCAAGCAAAACAGCCGGCGGCGTCCGAGACGTGCCGGCGGGGTTTGCCCGTGAGGGCCCGAGTTTATTCCGAAGTGAAGATGGAACCCAAGCGTTCCATGCGCTCGAGCGCCATGCCGCAACCGCGCACGACGCAGGTCAGCGGGTCCTCGGCGACCAGCACGGGCAGGCCGGTCTCCTCGGCCAGCAGGCGGTCCAGGTCGCGCAGCAGGGCACCGCCGCCGGTGAGCATCATGCCGCGCTCGGCGATGTCGGCGCCCAGCTCGGGCGGCGTCTGCTCCAGGGCGTTCTTGACCGCCGAGACCATCTGGTTCAGCGGGTCGGTCAGGGCTTCGAGGATCTCGTTGGAGCTGATGGTGAAGCTGCGCGGCACGCCTTCGGAGAGGTTGCGGCCCTTGACCTCCATCTCCTTGACTTCGGAACCGGGGAAGGCGCTGCCGATGTTCTTCTTGATGGCTTCGGCGGTCGGGTCGCCGATCAGCATGCCGTAGTTGCGGCGGATGTAGTTGATGATGGACTCGTCGAACTTGTCGCCGCCGACGCGGATCGAGCCCTTGTAGACCATGCCGCCCAGCGAGATGACGCCCACCTCGGTGGTGCCGCCGCCGATGTCGACCACCATCGAGCCGCTGGCTTCGGAGACCGGCAGGCCGGCGCCGATCGCCGCGGCCATGGGTTCTTCGATCAGGTAGACCTCGGAGGCGCCGGCGTTCAGCGCCGACTCGCGGATCGCCCGGCGCTCGACCTGGGTGGAGCCGCAGGGCACGCAGATGATGATGCGCGGGCTGGGCCGCAGCACCGAGCGCGGGTGCACCATCTTGATGAACTGCTTGAGCATCTGCTCGGTGACGGTGAAGTCGGCGATCACGCCGTCCTTCATCGGCCGGATGGCCTCAATGTTGCCGGGGACCTTGCCCAGCATGGCCTTGGCCTCGTGGCCGACGGCCTGGATGGTCTTCTTGCCGTTGGGCCCGCCCTCATGGCGGATCGCGACGACGGAAGGCTCGTCCAGCACGATGCCCTTGCCGCGCACGTAGATCAGCGTGTTGGCCGTGCCCAGGTCGATGGCCAGGTCCGTCGAGAAATGGCGACGAAAGAATTCAAACATGTTGTGCGGGGTGGCGTCTCACCAAGGGGGCTTGGGGCGCGCGTTTTTGAGTGTTTTTCTGAAAGCCGGCTGCCGGTGCCTGCTTCACGGGAGGGAGCGGACGCGAAGGCAGCCTGCGGCGAATTGGGGGTAAGGAGGTCCAGTCAAAGGCGTCCGGCGGTCCGAGGTTTTGTGCCGGGCCTTGGGAGGGCGCGACGGCGGCGCGGCCCCGGGCTCGACATGCCACCTTGAGCCGCGCTTCGTGGCCCGCGCGTCGATCCGCGGAACACGGCGCAGGGGGCGCCGAAATAACCGGAGATAATACCCGATCGAGCTGTATCCACACAGGTTTGCACCCGGGCGGCGGCGCCGTTTCGGCCCCGGCCGCGGCACGGTTCGGCGGCGCCCTTCGCCGGCGCCCGGAGCCGGCCCCGCCCCCTTCCAAAGAGTTTGATTTCCATGGCTTTGAGTTCCAAAGACGTCAGCCGCATCGCCAACCTGGCGCGGCTGCAACTGGGCGCCGAAGAGCAGGCCTTGCTGCAGGAGCAGCTCAACGGCTTCTTCTCCATCGTCGAGCAGATGGGCGCCGTCGACACGCGGGGCGTCGAGCCGCTGTACACGCCGCTTTCGACGATCCAGCAGGTCGAGCTGCGGCTGCGCGACGACGCGGTCACCGAGACCGACCAGCGCCAGCTCAACCAGCGCAGCGCCCCGGTCGTCGAAGACGGCCTGTTCCTCGTGCCCAAGGTGATCGAATGACCCAGAAGGAATTGCACGACCTCGGCGTCGCCGAACTCGGCCGGGCGCTGGCCGGCAAACAGGTTTCCGCGGTGGAACTGGCGACACATCTGCTCGCACGGCTTGCGAAATACGAACACCTCGGCGCCTGGCTGCGGGTCGACGGCGACGCCGCCCGCGCGCAGGCGCGCGCCGCCGACGAGCGGCGTGCCTCGGGCGACGCCTCCGCGCTGCTGGGCGTCCCGCTGGGCCACAAGGACATCTTCGTCACCCGCGAGCTGCCCACCACCGCCGGCTCGAAGATGCTGTCGGGCTACCTGAGCCCGTTCGACGCCACCGTGGTGGAACGGCTCTCCCGGGCCGGCGCGGTCACGCTGGGCAAGCTCAACTGCGATGAATTCGCGATGGGCTCGGCCAACCAGAACTCCGCCTACGGCCCGGCGCTGAACCCCTGGGACACCGGCCGCGTGCCGGGCGGCTCCTCCGGCGGTTCGGCCGCGGCCGTCGCGGCGCGCCTGGTGCCGGCCGCCACCGGCACCGACACCGGCGGCTCCATCCGCCAGCCCGCCAGCTTCACCGGCATCACCGGCATCAAGCCGACCTACGGCGTGTGCTCGCGCTACGGCATGATCGCCTTCGCCTCCAGCCTCGACCAGGCCGGCCCGATGGCCCGCAGCGCCGAGGACTGCGCGCTGCTGCTGTCGGCGATGGGCGGCTTCGACGAGCGGGACGCCACCAGCGCCCAGCGCCCGGCGCAGGACTATGCGGCGCTGATGCGCCAGCCGCGCGAGGGCGCGACAGCCGCCCAGCCGCTCAAGGGCCTGCGCATCGGCCTGCCGCGCGAGTTCTTCCCGGCCGCCCTGGCCGCCGATGTCGACGGCGCGGTGCGGGCCGCGCTGGCCGAGCTGGAGAAGCTCGGCGCCCTGCTCGTCGACGTCAGCCTGCCGCGCACCGAGCTGTCGATCCCGGTTTACTACATCATCGCCCCGGCCGAAGCCAGCTCCAACCTGAGCCGCTTCGACGGCGTGCGTTTCGGCCACCGCGCCGCGCAGTACACCGACCTGCTGGACATGTACAAGAAGAGCCGCGCCGAAGGCTTCGGCGCCGAGGTCAAGCGCCGCATCATGATCGGCACCTACGTGCTGTCCCACGGCTACTACGATGCCTACTACCTGCAGGCCCAGAAGCTGCGCCGCATGATCGCCGACGACTTCCAGGCGGCGTTCAAGGAGTGCGACGTGATCGCCGGCCCGGTGGCGCCGAGCGTGGCCTGGAAAGCCGGCGAACGTTCGGACGACCCCGTCAAGGACTACCTCGCCGACATCTTCACCCTGCCCGCCAGCCTGGCCGGCCTGCCCGGCATGAGCGTGCCGGCGGGCTTCGGCGAAAGCGGCATGCCGGTGGGCCTGCAGTTGATCGGCAATTATTTCCAGGAAGGCCAGCTGCTGCACGCCGCGCACGCCCTGCAGCAGGCCACCGACTGGCACAGCCGCGCCCCGGCAGGAATCTGAGATGAGCAGCACCCCCACTTCCCCCGCTCCGAAGCTGGTCCGCGGCTACGAGGTCGTCATCGGCCTGGAGACCCACGCCCAGCTGTCCACGCAGTCGAAGATCTTCAGCGGCTCCAGCACCCGCTTCGGCGCCGAGCCCAACACCCAGGCTTCGCCGGTCGACCTCGCCCTGCCGGGCACGCTGCCGGTGATGAACCGCGGCGCGGTCGAGCGGGCCATCCGCTTCGGGCTGGCGGTGGGCGCCAAGGTGGCGCACCAGTCCATCTTCGCGCGCAAGAACTACTTCTACCCTGACCTGCCCAAGGGTTACCAGATCAGCCAGTACGAGACGCCCGTCGTGCAGGGCGGCGCGGTCGAGTTCTTCGTCGGCGAACAGGCGCACAAGGTCAACCTCACGCGCGCCCACCTCGAAGAGGACGCGGGCAAGTCGCTGCACGAGGACTACGCAGGCCAGACCGGCATCGACCTGAACCGCGCCGGCACGCCGCTGCTGGAGATCGTCTCCGAGCCCGACATGCGGTCGAGCCTGGAAGCCACCGAATACGCCCGCGCGCTGCACGCGCTCGTGGTGTGGCTGGGCATCTGCGACGGCAACATGCAGGAGGGCTCCTTCCGCTGCGACGCCAACGTGTCGGTGCGCAGGCCCGGCGCGCCCTACGGCACGCGGCGCGAGATCAAGAACCTCAACAGCTTCAAGTTCCTGCAGCAGGCGATCGACGCCGAGATCCAGTGGCAGATCGACCTGATCGAGGACGGCGGGGAAGTTCAGCAGGCCACCGTGCTGTTCAACGCCGACACCGGCCAGACCCGGGCCATGCGCACCAAGGAAGACGCGCACGACTACCGCTACTTCCCCGACCCCGACCTGCCGCCCCTGGTGATATCGCAAGCCTGGATCGACGAGGTGCGCGCCGGCATGCCGGAACTGCCGCGCCTGATGGCGCAGCGTTTCCAGGCGGAATACCTGCTGCCCGCCTACGACGCGGCGATCATGACCCAGAGCAAGGCGTTGAGCGCTTATTTCGAAACGGCCGCCCAAGCCAGCGGCGCGCCCAAGCTGGTCGCCAACTGGCTGATGGGCGAGGTGTCTCGGCGGCTGAATGCCGAGTCGCTCGACATCGCCGCCAGCCCCGTCCCGGCCGACCTGCTGGCCGGGATGGTGCGCCGCATCGGCGACGGCACCATTTCCAACAGCGGCGCCAAGCAGTTGTTCGACGCGCTGTGGACGGGCAAGGGCAAGGATGTCGACGCCCTGATCGAATCCCTGGGCCTCAAGCAGATGAGCGACACCGGCGAGCTGGAGCGCATCCTCGACGAGGTGCTGGCCGCCAATCCGAAGTCGGTGGAGGAATTCCGCGCCGGCAAGGACAAGGCCTTCAACGCCCTGGTGGGCCAGGCCATGAAGGCGACCAAGGGCAAGGCCAACCCGGCCCTGGTCAACGAGGTGCTGAAGAAGAAGTTGGGGTGACGAGCTTGCCGCCGCCGTCGGCCGCGACCGCCGACTGCGGCGACGGCAGCGGCCCCATCGAGCCGGGCGCGGCGCCCGCCCAGAGCCGCTTCAGGCGCGCCAGTTCGGTGTCGAACAGCGCGTTGATGCGCACCGTCTCCGCGTGCTGGTTCTGGACCAGCTCGCGCTGGGCGTCCATCGCGGCGTCGTTGGCGTCCATCTGCATGCGCAGCTTCGGGGGCAGCGGCTTGCCCTTGTAGAACTCGGCTTCGTCGGTCAGCGGCTTGCGTTCGGCCTGCAGGTCGGACATGCGCCGCTCGGAGCGCTCGACCGACTTGCGCACGTCGTCCAGCGCCGCCTCGCGGGCCTTCTGGTGGCTGGATTCGTTGGGATAGCGGCGCATCAGGTTGCGGTCGCGCCGCAAGGCCTCCTGCCGCGCCGCCTGCTCGGCGGAGGCCTTGCGCTCGCGCGCTTCTTGCTCGGCCGCCTCGTCGGCCGTCCGGCTGGGCGGCAGGACGGTCTTGACCGAACCGTCGCGGTTCAGGACGCGCTGCTCCCGGGCGTTGCATTCCGGCACCGGGCGGTCCGAGGTGATGCGCTTGCCCTGGGAGTCGATGCAGCTGTAGATGGACTGCGCGTGGCCGGCGCCCGCCGACAAGGCGGCCCAGGCCGCCGCCGCGCACAGCGCGGCCCGGCGGATCAGCGGGGAGCCCGGCCAGTCAGTCAGGTGCATTCAAACTCCGTAACGTTCCCGGTAAGCCGACACCGCGGCGAAATGGGCGGCCAACGAAGGGTCTTGCTGGGTCTGCAAATAGCGAAGGAGGTCGGCCAGCGTGGCCACGGTCACGACCGGCAGGCCCCATTCCGACTGGACGAACTGTACCGCCGAGTGGGCGCTTTCGGTCCCGCCCTCGACCGCTTTTTCCTGGCGGTCCAGCGCGATCGCCACGCCGCAGGGCGTGGCGCCGGCGGCCTGGATCATCGCGACCGACTCGCGCACCGAGGTGCCGGCGGAGATCACGTCGTCGACGACCAGCACCCGGCCCTGCACCTTGGCGCCGACGAGGTTGCCGCCTTCGCCGTGGTCCTTGGCCTCCTTGCGGTTGTAGGCGAAGGGCACATTGCGGCCCAGCCGGGCCAGTTCGATCGACACCGCGGCGGCCAGCGTGATGCCCTTGTAGGCGGGCCCGAAAAGCATGTCGAACTCAAGGCCCGACGCCAGCAGCCGGCGCGCATAAAATTCCGCGAGGCGGCCGAGCTTCGCGCCGTCGTCGAACAAGCCGGCGTTGAAGAAATAAGGGCTCAGCCGCCCCGCCTTGGTCTTGAATTCACCGAACCGGAGCACGCCGGACCGGACGGAGAAGGCGACAAATTCCTGCGCCAGGGCCGGGTCGAGGCCCGCGGTTTCCAAAGTCGTCTGCGTCATGAAAGAAACCCTGTGTTCCGACTCGTCTCACTGAATTTGAACGGCATCCGCTCGGCGGCCACCAAGGGCTTCGAAGCCTGGCTTGAAACCGTGGACGCCGATTGTATGGGCGTGCAGGAGCTCAAAGCCCAGGCGGAACACGTGCACGACCGCTTCGGCGAGGTCGCCGGCATGCGGGGCCATTTCCACTTCGCGCAGAAGAAGGGCTACTCCGGCGTCGGCCTCTACAGCCGCGTGCAACCCAGCGACGTGGTGGTGGGCTTCGGCTCGGGCGAGTTCGACCTGGAGGGCCGCTATGTGGAGCTGCGGTTCGACAAGCCCGGGCGCAGGCTCAGCGTCATCAGCAGCTACTTCCCCAGCGGCAGCAGCGGCGAAGAGCGCCAGGCCGCCAAGTTCCGTTTCCTGGCCGAGATGGGCCCGCACCTGGCGCGGCTGAAGTCCGAGCGCGAGTTCATCCTGGTGGGCGACATCAACATCGCCCACAAGGAAATCGACTTGAAGAACTGGAAGGGGAACCTGAAGAACAGCGGCTTCACGCCCGAGGAGCGCGCGTGGATGACCCAGCTGCTTTGCCTGGAGAAAGGCACCGGCCTGGTCGACGTGTTCCGCGCGCTGAACCAAAAGCCCGACCAATACACCTGGTGGAGCCAGCGCGGCCAGGCCTGGGCCAAGAACGTGGGGTGGCGCATCGACTACCACCTCGCCACGTCCGGTGTCGCCGCGTTGGCCAGGCGCGAGGAGATCTACCTGGCGCAACGCTTCTCCGACCACGCGCCCCTGGTGGTGGACTACGACTTCGACCTGTAGCGGGCCGACGTCCCGCCGGGGCCGCGAAGCCCCGCCGCACCCATTGCCGCGGCGCACCGGGCCGCTATCGAATCCCCTGATGTCCCGCCTCGGACGCATCGCGCAGAATCGGCGGCTGAACTGGAGACCGCAATGGACAAGACTTGGCTCAAACAATACCCCGCCGGAGTGCCCGCGTCCATCAATGTGGAGCAATACCCGTCGCTGGTGGCCTTGATGGAGGAGAGCTTCAGGAAGTACCGCGACCTGCCGGCCTACAAGTTCATGGGCAAGACGATGACCTTCGGCCAGGTCGACGAGGCCTCGCGCGCGTTCGCCGCGTACCTGCAGTCGCTGGGCCTGTCGCGCGGCGACCGCGTGGCGCTGATGATGCCGAACGTGCCCCAGTACCCCGTGGCCATCGCCGGCGTGCTGCGGGCCGGGCTGGTGGTGGTGAACGTGAACCCGCTGTACACGCCGCGCGAGCTGGAGCACCAGCTCAAGGACTCCGGCGCCAAAGCCATCGTCATCCTCGAGAATTTCGCGACCACGCTGCAGCAGTGCCTGCAGTCCGTGCCGACCAAGAAGGTCGTGCTCACCGCGCTGGGCGACATGCTCGGCTTCCCGAAAAGCCTCATCGTCAACTACGTGGTGCGAAAGGTGAAGAAGATGGTGCCGGCCTTCGAGCTGCCCGGCGCGGTGCGCTTCAACGACGCGCTCTCGCAAGGGCGTGGCGGCACCTTCACGCCGGCCAAACCCGGCCCAGACGACGTGGCGGTGCTGCAGTACACCGGGGGCACGACCGGCGTCAGCAAGGGCGCGGTGCTGCTGAACCGCAACCTGGTCGCCAACATCCTGCAGTGCGAGGCCTGGTACCAGCCGGCGCTCAAGCGCATCCCGCAGGGCGAGCAGATCCTCACCGTCTGCGCGCTGCCGATCTACCACATCTTCGGCTTCAACACGAACATCATGCTGTCGATGCGCATGGGCGGATGCAACCTGCTGATCCCCAACCCGCGCGACCTGCCGGCGATGTTCAAGGAGCTCGCGCGCGAGCGCTTCCACAGCTTCCCGGCGGTCAACACGCTGTTCATGGCGATGGCCAACCACCCCGACTTCAACACCGTCGACTGGAGCTCGCTGAAGATCTCGGTCGGCGGCGGCATGGCGGTGCAGAGCGCCACCGCCAAGGTCTGGCTCGAGAAGACCGGCTCGGCGATCATCGAAGGCTACGGCCTGTCCGAGACCTCGCCGGTGGCCTCCACCAACCCGGTGGACGTCGACACCTACAGCGGCAACATCGGCGTGCCCATGCCCAACACCGACATGAAGCTGCTCGACGACGACGGCAACGAGGTGCCCCTCGGCGAACGCGGCGAGATCGCGATCAAGGGCCCACAGGTGATGGCCGGCTACTGGCAGCGCCCGGACGAGACCGCCAAGGTCATGACGGCCGACGGCTTCTTCCGCACCGGCGACATCGGCGTGGTGGACGAGCGCGGCTTCTTCAAGATCGTCGACCGCAAGAAGGACATGATCCTGGTCAGCGGTTTCAACGTCTACCCGAACGAGGTCGAGGACGTCGTCACACAGATGCCGGGCATCCTCGAATGCGCGGCGGTGGGCGTGGCCGACGCCAAGGCGGGCGAGGCGGTCAAGCTGGTGCTGGTCAAGAAGGACCCGAACGTCACCGAGGCCGACGTGCGCGCCTATTGCGAGGCCAACCTCACCGGCTACAAGCGGCCCAAGGTGGTCGAGTTCCGCGCCGACCTGCCGAAGTCGCCGGTCGGCAAGATCCTGCGCCGCGAACTGCGCGACAAGGCCTGAGAGGCTGCGAACCAGCCCGACAGGCCCGCCCGGCGCGACGAATCCATCCACAGCTTCTGACGCCCCTGCGCGGGCGCGTCGGCCCCCGTCGGTCGGGCACACTGCGGGGCTTGCCCGACCATCGATCCCATGCCCGCACGCCTTTTCCTCCCCCTTACGCTGAACGCCGGCGAACTGCTGGAACTGCCCGCCGGGCCGAGCCGCCATGTGCAGGTGCTGCGCCTGCAGCCGGGCGCCCTGCTCCACCTGTTCAACGGCGACGGCCGCGAATGGCCGGCCGAGGTGGTGCAAATGGGCCGGCAGGCCGTCGTGGTGAAGCTGGGCGAGCCCGGGCAACCTCAACGCGAGTTGGGCATCGAAGTGACGCTCGCCCTGGGCATGCCGGCCAACGACCGCATGGACACGGTCGTCGAGAAAGCGGGCGAGCTGGGCGCGTCGCGCATCCAACCGCTGGTCTGTGAGCGTTCGGTTCTGCGGCTCGGCGGCGACCGCGCCGCCAAAAAGCAGGCGCACTGGCAAGCGGTGGCGGCCTCGGCCAGCGAACAGTGCGGCCGCACGCGGCTGACCACGGTCGGGCCGGTGCTGCCGCTGCGCGAATGGCTGTCGGCGCTGCCGGCGCCGGCGGCGGGCGAGTCGCGCCAATTGCTGAGCCTGCGCGCCACTGGCACCTGGGCCCCGCCCGCCGTGGGCGGGGCTTCGTCGCTGCTTTTCCTGAGCGGGCCGGAAGGCGGCCTCACCGAGGATGAGGAAGACCTCGCCCTGCGCCGCGGCTTCCATGCGGTGCGCCTCGGTCCGCGCGTGCTCAGGGCGGACACCGCGCCGATCTCGGTGCTGGCCAGCGTGGCGCTGCAATCCCCGCCTTCCCCAACGGGCGACTGACTGCCAGGCGAAAGCCGCGCCACCGGCGCGCTATGCTCGACGGTGCCGTCCACAGCGGCAGCCCCATTCCCGGAAGCACCGACCATGACCTCCCCCACCCACCGCCTCCTCGTCTGTTGCATCGCCTTGTTCGCCGGCTCGGCGGCTTTAGCGCCTGGCGCCGCCGCTTCGACGCAATCCGCTTCTTCGGCGTCGAGCGCCGCCTCCGAATCGGTGGGCAGCGTGTCGACGTCGATCGAGAAGTCCAGCGCCAGCTCGTCCCCCGGGAAAAAGGTCGCCGCTGGGGACTACCGGATCATCCACATGGCGGAGTCGGCCGAACGCCCCGGCATGTGGCGCCTGAATCTGCAGGCCGTCGCCGGCGGCGGCGGGCAGGGGGAATTCTTCCTCTACCTGCCCCGGGCGGTGATCGACAAGACGCCCGCGCTGGCCGAAGGCGTCGTCGTCACCGCGCGCGAGCGGCCCTATGGCCTGGAGCTGTCGCAGGGCGAGCGCCGGGAAGCCTTCTTCCTCGTGCTGGACGACGAGTGGCAACGGGACCTGCAGACGCGCGCCCTGACGCTCTGACCCCGCCTTGAGCCGCCCGATCGCCGCCGCCGCCGCGGCCTTGTCGTGCATCGCGGCCCATGCCGGCAGCGTGCCCGGCCCGTGCGACGCGGGCGCCGCGCCGAGCGCCGCCCAGAAAGACCTGCTCATCCGCTTCGCCGCCGTGGTGAAGGCCGAGCTGCAGGCGTCCGGCCGGCCGCTGGCCGTCGTCTCGCGCTCGGGCCTGGACCTGGCCCGCTGGGGCCAGCGCTACAGCCACGCCGGCCTGAGCCTGCAAGCCAGCGACAACACGCCGTGGTCGGTGCGCCAGCTCTACTACGCCTGCGACGAATCGCGCCCGATGGTATTCGACCAGGGACTCACGGCCTTCGTGCTCGGGCTGGAAGACCCGGCGCGCGGTTATGTCTCGGCGGTCCTCATCCCCGGCGAGCCCGCCGAACGGCTGGCCCGCACCACGGCGGACCGGCGGCGTTCTCTGGAACTGCTGGGCGCGAGCTACAGCGCCAACGCCTATCCTTTCAGCCTCGCTTACCAGAATTGCAACCAGTGGGTGGCCGAGGCCATCGCCACCGCCTGGGGCGGCCTGCCCGGCGGGGACGGCGCCCGGGCCGAGGCGCAGCGCTGGTTGTGGACACGGGGCTACGAGCCCACCCGCTTCGAGCTGGGCTGGCGCCCCTGGCTCTGGCTCGCCCGGCTGGTGCCGTGGCTGCACACCGACGACCATCCCGCCGAGGACCTGGCCGCCAACCGCTTGCGAGTCAGCATGCCGTCGTCGATCGAAGCCTTCGTGCGCGCGCAGGTGCCCGAAGCGCAGCGCATCGAATTCTGCCTGCGCAAGGACCGCGTCGTGGTGCGCCGCGGATGGGACCAACCGTTGGACGAGGACTGCACCGCGGACGAGCGGGACGAGGTGGTGGTGCTGGGGCCGTGAGCCATCCGCGCCCGTTCGCCCTGAGCTTGTCGAAGGGCCCCTGCGCTTCTGTTTGTCGAAGCACGGAAGGTCCGCAGGCAGGGCTTCGACACGGCCTTTAGTCCTGAGCCCGTCGAAGGGTCAGCCCGAACGGAAAAGTCCACCGCCTCCGTTCGCCCTGATCCTGTCGAAGGGCCCTGGCCAATTCCATTCGTCGGAGCCCGGCAGGTCCGCAGGAAGGGCTCAGCCTGAACGCCCCGCCAGCGGATACGCCGGGTCGTTGTAGCCCGGCGTCGACGGAGGGCCCGGGCTCACGAGCGAGTCGACCAGGGCCTCGTCCTCGGCCGTGATGCCGCATTCGAGCGCGGCGCCGTAGTCCGTCCACTGGGCCAGGGTGCGCGGGCCCGCGATCACGCTGCTCACGCCGCGGTGGGCGAGCACCCAGGCGGTGGCGAAATGGCCGAGCGAGCGGCCGGTGCGGTCGCAGTGCGCCTTCAGCGCTTGCGCGATGCGCAGCGACTCTTCGCGGAATTCCGTCTCCATCATGCGTTTGTCGCCGCGGCCGGCGCGGGAGCCGGCCTCGGGCTGGCTGCCGGGCGCGTATTTGCCCGAGAGCACACCGCGCGCGATCGGGCTGTAGGGCACCACGCCCAGGCCGTGGTGCATGCAGGCCGGCAGCACCTCCACCTCGGGCTGCCGGTTCAGCAGGTTGTAGTAAGGCTGGCAGGCCACGGGGCCGGGCATGTTGAGCGCCTTGGCCAGGTGCACCGCCTCGCCGATGCGCCAGCCGCGGAAGTTGGACAGGGCCCAGTAGCGGATCTTGCCGTCGCGCAGCAGCGCTTCGACGGCGCGCAAAGGCTCCTCCAGGTCCATGCCGTTGTAATCCCGGTGGAGGTAATAGATGTCGATGCGGTCGGTCTGCAGCCGCTTCAGGCTGGCCTCGCACTCGCGCAGCACCCAGGCGCGCGCGTAGCGCGACTCGTTGGGCTTGTCCGACATCTTGTTGCCGAGCTTGGTGGCCAGCACCCATTCGTCGCGGGCGCCGCGGATCAACCCGCCCACCATCTCCTCGGATTTGCCGAGGGAATACACGTCGGCGGTGTCGATGAAGTTCACGCCCTGGCCGCGGGCGTGGTCGACGATGAGGCGCGCTTCTTCCAGGCCGGTCTGGTCGCCGAACATCATCGTGCCCAGGCACAGTTCCGAGACTTGCAGTGGGCTCTTGCCGAGGTTGCGGTATTTCATGTCGCGGGCTCCTGCTCGTGGGGATGGGCCCGCCATGTTAGGGGGCCGGCGGCCGCCGCGGCGGTCACCGGCCTACGCGGAACGTCAACCCGGCATTTCGAAACCGCGGGGCTCGCCGCGCTGCATCCACCCGCCGTGCGAAGCCAGCTGGTCGCGCAGGCGCACCATGCTCTGCGGCTCGCTCAGCAGGCGCATGCGCTCGGCGTTGCTCAGGCGCTCGGTGTCCTGTGCGGCGGTCAGGCCGCGCACCAGGCGGCGGCGCGCCAGCCCGCGGCTGCCCCAGCCGGTGTGGCGCGGGCCCATCGCCGCGCGCACCACGTCGAAGAGCCAGGGGTTGGTCACCGCGTCGCGCCAGGTGGGCGGAGGCGGCGCGGTGCGGGCGTAGGCCCAGGCGCGGCGCAGCACGGTGGGGGTCTGCACCTCTTCAGGCGTGACCAGCCACCGGCGGGCCTGGACGCGCTCGCCCCAGTCGCCGCGGCTGGTGGCCACGGTGAGCGGCACCGCCAGCAGCAGCGGCAGCGCCACCGGGCTCAGCCACAGCGCGGCGCCCGGCTCGATCGCCAGCGCGATGCCGACCAGCGCCGCCACCACCGCCATCACGGGCGCGAAGCGGCGCAGCGCGTCGCGCCAGTCGATGGATTGCGCCTCGCGCGGGGGCGACTTCCAGTCGAGTTTCAGGCCGGTGAGCGCCACCACGACGAACAGCGTGTGCGCCACCATGCGGATCGGCGCCTGCAGCACGGAAAGCGCGCCTTCCAGCGCGGCGCTGCGCACCAGCGCCCGGGTGCCGCCGTAGAGCTGCTGCTCCTTGCGCATCACGATGGTGGCCACGCCCATGACGCGCGGGGCCAGCAGCATCACCACGGTGGTCAGCCACAGCGCGACCAGCTCCAACGGCAGGGCCTGGCCGGCGCTGAAGAGCGCGCGGCCGCCGAACAGCCACAGCCCGCCGCCCAGCAGGATGAAGCCCAGCCACAGCGGGGCCGAGAGGTAAGCCATCGCGCCCGTCAACAGCATGGCGCGGTGCACGCCGTGCAGGCCGGGCTCGGCGATCAGCCGGGCGTTCTGCAGGTTGCCCTGGCACCAGCGGCGGTCGCGCTGCAGCTCTTCCAGCAGGCTCGGCGGCTGCTGCTCGTAGCTGCCCACCAGGTCGTTGACGAGCCAGACGTGGTACCCGGCGCGGCGCATCAGCGCGGCTTCGACGAAGTCGTGCGACAGGATGTCGCCGCTCAAACCGCCGCGGCCCGCCAACGGCGCCAGCGCGCAATGCTTCATGAAAGGCTCGACGCGGATGATGGCGTTGTGGCCCCAGTAGTGGGACTCGCCCAGCTGCCAGTACTGCATGCCGGCGGTGAACAGGCGCCCGGCCACGCGGCCGGCGAACTGCTGCGCGCGGGCATGCACGGTGGACAACCCGCACGATTGCGGCGCGGTCTGGATGATGCCGGCCTTGGGGTGGGCCTCCATCATCTTGGCCAGCGTGACCATGCAATCGCCGCTCATGACGCTGTCGGCGTCGAGCACGAGCATGTAGCGGTAGTCCTTGCCCCAGCGGCGGCAGAAATCCGCCACGTTGCCGGCCTTGCGCTTGGTGCGGTGCTGGCGCCAGCGGTAGTACACCCGCACCGAGCTGCCCAGCCGCGCGCGCAGCTGGGCCCAGGCGGCCAGCTCGGCCGCGCGCAGCGTGGGGTCGTTGGTGTCGGACAGCACGTACAGGTCGAACAAGCGCGCCGCGCCGGTGGCCGCGAGCGACTCGCAGGTCGCCCTCAGGCCGGCGAACACGGTTTCGACGTGCTCGTTGCAGATCGGCATGATGACCGCGGTGCGCGCGTCGGCGTGCAGCGGCTGGTCCTGGACGTTGCGGCTGGACAGCGCGTGGCGGTCGCCCTTCAACTGCACCCAGAAGCCCATCATCGCGGTGAAGAAGCCGGCGGACACCCAGGCGAACAAAAGCGCGAACAGGCCGATCTGGCCGGTGCGCAGCCAAGCGTTGTCCTGGGTGGGCAGCACGTCGGCCATCAGCGCGGTGGCGCCTGCGGCCGAGACTGCCACCAGGGCCAGCAGCGTCTGGCGGCGGCGCACCGCGGCGCGTTCCCAGGCGAGCGGGCGGCGCTGGGCGGACGGCGCCCCGGCGGCGCGGCGGCCGGCCAGCGCGGTCCAGAGCCCGCGCCAGAAGCCGACCCACGGCGTGGGCGCCATGGAGCTGCGGCGGATCGGCGGCGCGCTCGGGCCGGCGGCGTGGGTGTGGGCGCCGTGCGTGTCGGCGCCCTCGCCTCGCACGCGATGGGGGGAAGAGCCGGAAGCCTCGGGCACGGGGCTCAGTCGGGCTGAATGAGTGTGGTCCATGTTTCGGTCAGTGCGTGGTTGGCGTGTTGGAGGAAAGCGCGCAGCTCGGCCGGCTGCTTCGGGTTGGCGCGTGCGACGCGCAGCACCATGCGCCAGCCGCCGGTGGCGGCGTTGCGGTAGGCGAGCTGCTCGGTGATGCGGCCGTTGGTGGCCGAGGCCACGGCCCGCACCTCGGCGTCGGCCGGCAGGGCCGCCAGTGCGGGGCCGGCGAAGTCGACGACGTACTGCGTCTCGCCGGCCTTCGGCTCGGCGAAGCCCCGGCCGACGCGGGTCTGCTGCGTCCAGCCGCCCGGCGGGCGCTGCTGGGCGTCGCCTTGCCAGTGCAGCCGGTAGGACAGCTCCAGCCCCTGGCCGGGCGCCGGCGGCTTTTCGGGCACCCAGTAGGCGACGATGTTGTCGTTGGTTTCGTCGGGCGTGTTCAGCTGCAGCAGCTCGACCCGGCCCGGCCCCCAGTCGCCCCGGGGCTCGACCCAGGCGCTCGGCCGCTGCTCGTAGCGCGCCTCGGTGTCCTCGTAGCTGGCGAACTGGCGGTCGCGCTGCATCAGCCCGAAGCCTTTGAGCTGCTTCACCGTGAAGCTGTTGACCTGGGTGTTCTTCGGATTGAGCAGCGGGCGCCACAGCCATTCGCCGTCGCCGCTGGCCACGAGCAGGCCGTCGGAGTCGTGCACTTCGGGCCGGAACTCGCCGGGCCGCGGCTGGTTCTCGCCGTGCTGGAACATGCTGGTCAAGGGCGCGATGCCGAACGTGGCTTTCCCGGCGCGCGGGAACAGCTTGCTGCGCACGTCGACCACGGTGCTCTCGCCTGGGCGGAAGGTCATCTGGTAGGCGCCGGTGGCGCTCGGCGATTCGAGCAGGGCATGGACGACCAGGTGGTCGGCGCCCGGCCGGGGCCGTTCGATCCAGAACTCGGTGAAGCGCGGGAACTCCTCGCCCTTGGCGCCGCCGACGGTGTCGATGCCCAGCCCGCGCGCCGACAGCCCGTAGTGCTGACCCTTGCCCAGCGCGCGGAAGTAGCTCGCGCCGAGGAAGACGACCAGCTCGTCCTTGTAGGCCGGCGAATTCAGCGCGTAGTGCACGCGGAAGCCGGCGAAGCCGAGGTCGCCCCAGTCCTTGCGCGACAGCTTGTTCTTGCCGTAGTCGAAGTCTTTCGTGTCGAAGGGGATGTGGACGGCTTTGCCTTCGGGCGTGATCTCATTGATCAGCACCGGCTCGGTCTGGAATTTCCCGAGGTGGAAGAACATCAGCTCGAAGGGCAGCTTCTCGGCTCGCCATAACGCGCGGTCCGGCTGGTAGCGGATGTCGCGGTATTGGTCGTAGCTGAGGTTCTTCAGCTCGGCGGGCAGGTTCACCTTGGCCGGCTGGTGCGGCTTTTGCGCCAGCGCCTGTGCCTTGGCGGCCACGTCGTCGAAACCGAATGCTGGAGAGGTGGCGGCCTCCGCCGGGATCAGGGCCGTGGCCATCAAACCCGCCAACCCCAAAGCCGAAAGGCCCTTGGCGAGGCGGCGCTCGAAAAGAAACGGGGCTGCAAAGAAAGAAAGAATCAAGGGCGAAATCCTGAGAAAAGCACCCCTGTAGCGGGTGCGATGGCTTTCTCAGTGCAAACCCTGTGCCAACCGTTTGATTTCTTTATGAATCAATGAGTTATCAATGATTTTTCATGCCATGCCCGGGCCGGGGCCACCAGCGCCGGGGAATTTGTCGCCCATTGGCGACAAGCCTGATCCAAGCCCATGGGGCAGCCCCGGGTAAACAAGGCTTCCAGAGCCGTCGCCATTCAGCGACAAGCAGCCGGGCAGGCGGTAGAAACCGCTTACTCCGAAGCCGGCAAGTCGCTGCGGAAAAGACCTGGAGTGAGTCCGTGCTTCTGCAGCAAGCGATAGAACTCGGTGCGGTTGCGGTCGGCCAGGCGGGCGCAGTCGGCCACGTTGCCGTCGGTGAGCTTGAGCAGGCCGACGAGATAGTCGCGCTCGAAGCGTTCACGCGCCTGGGCCAGGCTGAGCACCTCGACGCTGGGCACACGCAGCGCGCGCTGCACCAGGGCCAGCGGGATCAGCGGCGTGGTGGCCAGCGCGCACACCTGCTCGACCACGTTGTGCAGCTGCCGCACATTGCCTGGCCACATCGCCGAGGCCAGCGCCTTCAGCGCATCGGGCGCGAAGCCGTTGAGCGGCTTGTCGTACTTGCGGTTCAGCCGCGCCAGGAAATGGTTGGCCAGCAGCGGGATGTCTTCACGACGGTCGTTCAACGGCGGCAGGTGCAGCGAGACCACGTTCAGCCGGTAATAAAGGTCTTCGCGGAACTGGCCTTCGGCCATGGCGGCGTCCAGGTCGCGGTGCGTGGCCGACAGGATGCGCACGTCCACCGGGATGCTCTGGCTGGCGCCCACCGGCCGCACCGAGCGTTCTTGCAGCACCCGCAGCAGCTTGACCTGCAGCGCCGGCGGCATGTCGCCGATCTCGTCGAGGAAGAGCGTGCCGCCGTCGGCCGCCTGGAACAGGCCCTGGTGGTTGGACACCGCGCCGGTGAAGGAGCCCTTGACGTGGCCGAACAGTTCCGATTCGAGCAAGGCTTCGGGGATGGCGCTGCAGTTCACCGCGACGAAGGGCTTGGCCGCGCGCGGGCTGGCCTGGTGGATGGCCTGGGCGAGCAGTTCCTTGCCGCTGCCGCTTTCGCCGCAGATCAGCACGCTGGCGTCGGAGGCGGCGACCATCTTGGCCTCGGCGAGCAGCTCGTCCATGCGGGCCGAGCGGCTGACGATGGCCTGGCGCCAGGCGTTGTCGCCGCCGCCGTCGGCCACCGGGGCGGGTGCGGCCAGCGACAGCGCCTGGGCGACTTTTTCGAGCAGCTCCTTGCCGTCGAAGGGCTTGGTCAGGTAGGTGAAGACGCCGCGCGCGGTGGCGGCCACGGCGTCGGGGATGGTGCCGTGGGCGGTGAGCAGGATCACCGGCAGCGCGGGGTGGCGGGCGCGGATGTCGTCGAACAGTTGCAGCCCGTCGCGCCCCGGCAGGCGCACGTCGCTGACCACCAGCTGGGGCCGCGCCACCGCCAGTTGCGACAGCGCCTCTTCGGCCGAAGCCACCGCGGTGACCTTGTAGCCGGCCGCGCCCAGGCGCATCGACAAAAGTTTCAGCAGGTCGGGGTCGTCGTCGACGAGCAGCAGGTTGGCGGTGGACATCGGTCGGGTCGGGTCGATCAGGTCAGGTCTGTCAGGGCTTGGGCGTGGACGAAGGCGCGGCCGCCGGGACCGGCGCCGCACCGCCGCCCGCGGGCCGCGGCGCGTTCAGGCTGCGCTCGATCGCCTTCAAGGCTTCGAGCTTCTCTTGCGTCTGCTGCAGGTTGCGCTGGGATTCCCGCAATTGGACGTTCTGGCGCTCCACCTGCTCTTCCAGGCGCCGCTGTTCGGCCAGCCGGTTGGACAACAGGCGGGCCAGCGGCTGCCAGGGCGCCAGGCCCGGGTCGGTGCCGCGCGCCAGCGGCTCCAGCGCCGCCAGCGCGCGCGCGGTGTCCCCGCTGGCGCGGTTCTGCGCCAGCAGCAGCGCCAGTTCGAGCACCAGCCCGGGCGGCACCGCGGCGGCGTTGGCCGCCACCTGCGCGTTCACCCGCGACAGCTCCTGCGCCACTTCGGCCTGCGACCACCGCCGCAGTTGCTCGTGGTAGTCGAAGAAGCGCCGAGCCGCGGCGTCCGCGGGGTCGACCACCGGCGCGGGCGGCGGCGGGGGCGGTG
>CBIHOD010000073.1:0-21560 GCA_966211815.1 uncultured Burkholderiales bacterium | reverse complement strand
TCGAGCAGAAGTGGGCCACCTTGCTCGACTCCTTGGGCAGCGTCTCGTCGTGGAAGCCGCGCGCGGTGTCGGGGTCCAGGCCGAGGTTGAACTGGTCCTGCCAGCGGAACTCGAAGCGCGCCTTGGACAGCGCGTCGTCGCGGGCCCGCGCACCCGGGTGGCCCTTGGCCACGTCGGCGGCGTGGGCCGCGATCTTGTAGGCGATCAGGCCCTGCTTGACGTCTTCGCGGTCGGGCAGGCCCAGGTGCTCCTTCGGCGTGACGTAGCAGAGCATCGCGGTGCCGGCCCAGCCGATCATGGCCGCCCCGATGGCGCTGGCGATGTGGTCGTAGCCGGGCGCGATGTCGATCGTCAGCGGGCCGAGCGTGTAGAACGGCGCCTCGTGGCAGTGCCTGAGCTGCTCGTCCATGTTGGCCTGGATCATGTGCATCGGCACGTGGCCCGGGCCTTCGATCATGGTCTGCACGTCGTGCTTCCACGCCACTCGCGTCAGCTCGCCCAGCGTGCGCAGCTCGGCGAACTGGGCCTCGTCGTTGGCGTCGGCGGCGCTGCCGGGGCGCAGGCCGTCGCCGAGCGAGAAGCTCACGTCGTAGGCCTTCATGATCTCGCAGATCTCTTCGAAGCGGGTGTAGAGGAAGTTCTCGCGGTGGTGGGCGATGCACCACTTGGCCATGATCGAGCCGCCGCGCGAGACGATGCCGGTGCGGCGCCCCGCCGTCATCGGGATGAAGGGCAGCCGCACGCCCGCGTGGATGGTGAAGTAGTCCACCCCCTGCTCGGCCTGCTCGATGAGCGTGTCGCGGTAGACCTCCCAGGTCAGCGCCTCGGCCACGCCGCCCACCTTCTCCAGGGCCTGGTAGATGGGCACGGTGCCGATCGGCACCGGCGAGTTGCGCACGATCCAGTCGCGCGTGGTGTGGATGTTCCGGCCGGTGGACAGGTCCATCACGTTGTCGGCGCCCCAGCGGATCGCCCACACCAGCTTCTCCACCTCTTCTTCGATGCTCGAGGTGACGGCCGAGTTGCCGATGTTGGCGTTGACCTTCACCAGGAAGTTGCGGCCGATCGCCATCGGTTCCACCTCGGGGTGGTTGATGTTGGCCGGGATGATGGCGCGGCCGCGCGCCACTTCGTCGCGCACGAACTCCGGCGTGACCACCCCCGGCAGCCGCGCGCCCATGGCGTTGCCGCGCAGCCGGGCCTCGCGTTCGGCGTCGGACAGGTACTCCGCCATCCACGCCCGCCGGCCGTTCTCGCGGATCGCGACGAACTCCATCTCGGGCGTGACGATGCCGCGCCGCGCGTAGTGCATCTGGGTGACGTTGCCGGAGTGGCCGCGGCCGCCGGCCTTGGCCCGGCGCGGGTTGCGCTGCAGGCCGGCGGCTTCGCGGCGCAGCGCCTGCAGCCGCTCGTCCCGCTGCCCGCCGCCGTCGTCGACCGCCTGCGCGGCCCGGCCCTCGTAGCGCTCGGTGTCGCCGCGGGCTTCGATCCAGCCGGTGCGCAGGGTTTCCAGGCCGCGCCGCACGTCGATGGCGGCTTGAGGGTCGGTGTAGGGGCCGGAGGTGTCGTAGAGCGTCACCGCCTCGCCGTTGCCCAGGCGCACTTCGCGCATAGGCACGCGCAGCCCCGGGTGCAGCCGGCCCGGTTCGTGGACCTTGGTCGAGGCGGGGAAGGGTTCGCGGCTCAGCGCGAGGCGTTCGGCGAACGAGAGGGGCGGCAGTTTGTCGGGGGCATTCATCGGGGGAGCGTCCTTTTCCGGGTTGGGTGCTCCGGAAAGGCCCTCCTGCCATCGATGCGCCGCGGCCGCTGTGGCGGCGCCGGGCGTCCGACGAGAAGAAAACATCTCGGCTCTTCTTACGCTGGTATGAACCAGATCAAGTTCGTCGGGTTTGGCGGCTAGCGCGCCATCTCAGCGATCGATCGACCGCACCCCGGAGCGGGCCGCAGTGTGCCTGCGGCGCCGTCGTTTGTCCAGGTTTCGTCCCTGAAACGCCGGACAGCGCTTGGTGGAAGCGGCCGACCGCGCAGGGTCGCGCGACAGCCCAGCTTGCAAGTTCTGACAGGTTGTCCCGCAGATGGCTCCCCATTCATTGATTAAGGAAAAAGGGCTGGTTAGTATGAAATTTATGAGAGTTTTTTACTGTTTGTTGCCCCACTGAGAGCCAATTACTTTTGATGAGCACCATGTTTCAGCCAATGCGCCCGATGCCGCTTCACAGGGGGGCCGCATGAACGGAACGGGCCTGGCACCGGTGGCCCCGGGCCCCGCCGCCCCGAGCGCGGAACTGCTGGCGCGCGCCTTCAACGCGGCGCCCAATGGCTTCGTGCTGGTGGACGCTTGCGGCTGCATCGTGGCGGCGAACACCGAGCTGGAAACCATGTTCGGCTACGAGGCGGGGACGCTGGTCGGCCAGTCGGTCGAGGCCCTGCTGCCCGTGTCGCTGCGGGAATCGCATGCCGGCCTGCGCCGGCAGTTCTTCGCCAAGCCGGAGCGGCGGCCGATGGGCGCCGAGCGGGTGCTGTACGGCCGGCGCGCCGACGGGCGCGAATTCCCGGTGGAGATCGGCCTGAATCCGGTGTCCGGCCCCCAGGGTGCGCTGGTGCTGGCGTCGGTGGTCGACATCAGCGAGCGCCTGGCGCTGGAATGGGCCTTCCGCGGATTGTTCGACGCCTCGCCCTACGGGCTGCTGATCGTCGACGACCGGGGCACCATCGTGATGGCCAACCGCGGGCTGGCCACGGCGCTGGGCTACGCCGTGCCCGAGTTGGTGGGCCAGCCCCTGCACATGCTGCTGCCCGAGCGCTACCGGGCCGGGCACGGGGCGCTGATGGCCGGTTACCGCCTCACCGGCGAGGCGCGGATGATGGGCCGCGGCCGCGACCTCACCGCGTTGCACGCCGACGGCACCGAGCTGCCGGTGGAGATCGGGCTGAGCCGGGTGCGCTGGCAGCGCCAGTCGATGACCCTGGCGGCCGTCAGCGACATCAGCGTGCGCAAGCGGCTGGAACTGGAGCTGCGGCAGGCCAACGCCAACCTCGAACAGTTCACCTACGTGGCCTCGCACGACCTGCGCTCGCCGCTGCGCGGCATCGCCGACCTGGTCGAGTGGATCCAGGGCGACCTGCCGGCCGACGTGCTGCCCGCGGTCACGAAGAACCTCGGCCGCGTCGGCGTGCGCATCGGGCGCATGGAGCGCCTGATCGACGACCTGCTCAGCTACGCCCGCGCCGGGCGCGCCGCGACGGAATTCACCGCGGTCGACATCGCCCAACTGGTGCGCGAGGCGCTGGACCTGACGCCCTTGCCCGCGGGCTTCTCCGTGGAGCTCGACATCGCGGTGCCGCCCTTCCAGGCCACCCGCACGCCGCTGGAGCTGGCGCTGCGCAACCTGATCGGCAATGCGATCAAACACCACGACCGGCCGCAGGGCCGCATCCGCATCGCCGCGCGCGAGGACGACAGCTTCTGCGAAGTCACCGTCGCCGACGACGGCCCGGGCATCCCCGAGGGCGCGAAAGACCGCATCTTCAAGCTGTTCCAGACGCTCACCGCCAGCGAGCGCGGCGGCTCCGGCATCGGCCTGGCGCTGACCCAGCGCGTGGTGGAGGTGCACGGCGGGCGGATCGAAGTGGTTTCGCCGGTGAGCGACGGGCGCGGCTCGGCCTTCCGCTTCTGGTGGCCGCGCTTCCCGCGCAGGAGCACCGATGAGGCCGGTTAAGGGCATGCCCGTCCACCCCCGAACGATGGAGACCAAGCCATGGCCCACGCGAACCCTTTCCTGACCGTGCTGCTGGTCGAAGACGACGACGTCGCGGCCGAGTCCGTCGTTCGCAGCCTGTCGAAAATGAATTGCCATTTCCCTGTCGTCTGGGCCGAAGACGGCGCCGCGGCGCTGCAGGCACTGCGCGGCGAAGACCCGCAGCGCGAAGTGCCGCGGCCGCGCGTCGTGCTGCTGGACTTGAACATGCCGCGCATGGACGGCTTCGAGTTCCTGCAGCGCCTGCGCGCCGACCCGCAGCTGCACGACGAGGTGGTGTTCGTGCTGACCACCTCCAACATCGACACCGACCGGACCCGGGCCTACCAGGAGAACATCGCCGGCTACATGGTCAAGGCGGCGGTCGGCCCGCAGTTCGCCAAGCTGAGCCAGCTGCTTCTGAGCTACCAGACGGCCGTCGTGCTGCCATGAAGGGCCACCCGCTGTCCATCCCGCTGCCGCCGTGCCCGCTGCGCATGCTGGTGGTCGACGACGACGACGTCGACCGCGAGCGCGTCAGGCGGCTGCTCGACCGCACGCCGCAGCAGTTCCAGATCGAGGAGGCCTGCAGCGGCGCCGAAGCCCTGCACTGGGCGCGCAGCAGCACCTTCGACTGCGTGCTGCTGGACAACCACCTCGGCGACTATGAAGGGGCCGACCTGCTGCCCAAGCTGCACCAGGAGATGAGCCACCGCTGCCCGGTCATCATGGTGACGGGCGCGGGCAGCGAGGCCCTGGCGGTGCAGGCGCTGCAGACCGGCGCGGCCGACTACCTGGCCAAGACGCACCTGAACACCGAGAGCCTGACCCGGTCCGTCAGCCGCAGCATCGAGCACCACCGGCTGCAGCGGGAGATCGACACGATGCACGCCCAGCTGGAGAACCGCGTCGAGGAACAGGCCGCGACGATCCGCCAGCGCGAGCGCGACCTGCGCGCGCTGATCGACAACTCGCCGTCGGTGATGGGCTATTGGGACCGGTCCGAGCGCTGCCGCTTCGGCAACCAGCGCCACGCCGACTGGTTCGGCGTCGACGCCTCCGGGCTGCCCGGCATGCAGCTGCGCGAGGTGCTCGGCCCCGGCCTCTACGCCGCCGTGCGTGAGCACATCGAGCGCGCCCTGCTCGGCCGCGAGCAGCAGTTCGAGCACACCGTGCTGCGCCACGGCGAGCGGATCCCGCGGCACGCGCAGATCCAGCTCAGCCCCGACCTGTCGGAAGAAGGCGCGGTGCAGGGCTTCTACGCCACGCTGACCGACGTCACGCTGATCAAGCGGGCGCAGGCGCGCGCCGAGGAACTGCTGCGCTTCAGCGAGGCGGTGATCGAGAACTCGCCGCTGGGCATCGCGGTCTTCCACGCCTCGGGCGCCTGCATCCTGGCCAACGCCGCCTTCGCCGAATGCCTGGAGGAGCACCTGGAGACGCTGCGCGGCGGCGACTTCTGGCGCAACCCGATGTGGCAGTCCTGCGGCCTGGCCGGGGAGGCCTCGCTCACGCTGGCCGACGGCGTCACCCGCAGGCTGGACGTGCAGATCGCCACCGCGCCCGGCAAGCGCGTCGACCTGGCCTGCGCCATGGCCCAGGTCGACCGCGGCGGCCAGGCCCACCTGCTGCTGATGGCCCGCGACATCACGGTGCAGCGGCAGACCCACGCCGCGCTGGTGGCGGCGCGCGACGCCGCGGAGAGCGCCGCGCGCACCAAGAGCGCCTTCCTGGCCAACATGAGCCACGAGATCCGCACGCCGATGAACGCCATCATCGGCCTGTCGCGCCTGGCGCTGGAGCAGGAGCTGCCCGTCATCGCGCGCGACTACCTCGGCAAGGTCCACGTGTCCGCCACCGCGCTGATGGGCATCCTGGACGACGTGCTCGACTACTCCAAGATCGAAGCCGGCCACATGCACTTCGAGCACATCCCCATGGACATCGAGGAAGTGCTGCAGCGGGTGGCCGACATGTTCCAGGCGCGCGTCGAGCAGAAGTCGCTCGATTTCACCATCGAGCTGTCGCCCCGCGTGCGCCGCAAGGTCATGGGCGACCCGCTGCGCCTGTCGCAGGTGCTCAGCAACCTGGTGGGCAACGCCATCAAGTTCACCGCGCAGGGCGGCGTCCACATCAAGGTGGAGGTGCCCGGGCCGGCCGCCGCGCCGGGCAGGGAGCTGCTTCGCTTTTCCGTGGCCGACACCGGCATCGGCATCGACGCCGGCCGGCAGGCGGCGCTGTTCGAAGCCTTCGTGCAGGGCGACGACTCCACCACCCGGCGCTTCGGCGGCACCGGCCTGGGCCTGGCGATCTGCAAATACCTCGTGGAGATGATGTCCGGCAGGATCGGCGTGGTCAGCCGGCTCGGCCACGGCAGCGAGTTCTGGTTCACCGTCGAGCTGGAGCGCGGCCCGGCGGCGGCCGAGGACCAGCATGAACTCGACGTGATGGCCGGCCGGCAGGTGCTGGTCGTGGCGCGCCAGCCGGCCCGCCGCGACCTGCTGGTCCGCCAGCTGCAGGCCTGGCAGCTGGAGGTCCACGCCGAGCCCGGCGCGCAAGAGGGCCTGCGGCGCGCCGCGCAGCTGTCGCGCCAGGCGCAGGGCGGCAGCCCCCTCAGCGCGGTCCTGACCGACCTGGGAGCCGACGAATGCCTCGAATTCGCCGAGCGGCTGGCGCAGGGCGCCGGCCCCGACGGCCACCGGCCCGCCCTGCTGGTGCTGGCCACCAGCGCCGAGCGCGACGCGATGCTGCACGCCCAGCACGGCATGGCGGGCACCGTGCTCACCAAGCCGGTTCTGCCGTCGCGCCTGTGGGGCGCGCTGCAGGCGGCCCTGTCGACCGACGCCGGCAACTCCAACTGGCAGGCCTTCGACGCCTCGGCCTCGCACGCCGGCTCGCACGACTCGGCCCAGGCCCGCTCCGACGCGCTGCGCCAGCTCGCCGCGCCGCTTCAGGGCGTGCACATCCTGCTGGCCGAAGACAACCCGCTGAACCAGCTGGTGGCCGAGGAGTTCCTGCGCTGCGTCGGCCTGAAGGTGACGGTCGTCGACGACGGCGCGACCGCCCTGCAGAAGGTGCGCGAATCGCCGCCGGGCCATTTCGACGCGGTGCTGATGGACATGCACATGCCGGTGCTGGACGGCCTGGAAGCCACGCGCCAGATCCGCGCGCTGCCCCAGGGCGCCCAGCTGCCCATCATCGCGATGACGGCGGCCGCGCTGCCGGAGGACCGCATGAGCTGCATCGAGGCCGGCATGGTCGACCACATCGCCAAGCCGGTGATCCCGGAGTCGACGGTGCGCACCCTGCTCAAGTGGGTGCGCCGGCCGCAGGCCATGTCCAAGCACAAGCCCGCCGGCGCTTCCAAGCGCGCGAAGTTCGACATCGCCGGCCTGCGCGCGCGGGTGCACGGCAACGAAGCGCTGGTCTGGAAGCTGCTGGCCTCTTTCGTCGAGGCCGAGGCCGACACCGGCCGCATGCTGGACCTGCTGCTGCAACAGGGCGACTTCGACCAGGCCCACCGCAAGGCGCACGACCTCAAAGGCATCGCCGCCAACCTGGGGGCGGTGGGCATCTCGCTGGCCAGCGCCGTGCTGGCGCAGGAGATCAAGCAGGGCCGCCCGCCCAACCCGGCGGTGCTCGCCCAGTTCCAACAGGAGCTGGCGGAAGGGCTGCAGACCATCCAGGAGGCGCTGTCGACGCGGGCGTCGCGGGGTTGAGCGGGCCGGGGGCGGACAGGCCAGGCCGTTGCCCGCCTCCTGCCCTCACCCCCACCCTCTCCCGCACGCGGGAGAAGGCGCCAAGGGAAAACGCCCTCGCCCCCGGCACGGGGGAGAGGGTTGGGGTGAGGGGCGGCGGCCAGCCGTTCCCCTGCATCCTTGCGGGAAATGGGGCGAGCGCAAAATCACCCTGCAGGCGGCGGGGATCGCCGCTAGTCTTACTGTGTCAAGAAACTGCCCCTGCGCCGGCCCGAAGGGTGAGCCCCGCCCGCAGCCGCACTCGTCGTTGCAAATGCGCGCCGAGGGGCACCCCGGCTGCGCTTTGCGCCTAGATTGCGGCTGCGGGCGGGGCTCACGCAGGGGCAGTTTTTTGACACAGTCGGACTAGGATGGCCCCCATGGAAAAGCAGTCTTCCCCCAAGTTCCTCGCGTCGCGCCGCCGCGCCTGGCTGCTTTCGCTTTGCGGCTTGCTCGGCCTGGCTGCCTGCGGCGGCGGCGTCAGTGTCGGCGGCAGCTACGGCGACGGCGGCGTCTACGTCGGCGGGGGCATCGGCTATGAATTCGATTTCACCCGGCCGTCGGTCAGCATCGCGGTCGCCGAAGGCGAGGCGCGGCCCGGCCAGCAGGTCCGCATCGCTGCGGCGGCGTCGGACGAGAGCGGCATCGAGAGCGTCACGCTCTACCGCGTCGACCTTGGCGGCGACCGGTTGGTCGGCAGCCTGTTCAACCGGCCCTATGAGTGGTCGGTGACGGTGCCGTCGGACGGCCGGGCCAGCGTGACCTATTACGTGCAGGCCCGCGACAACGCCGGCAACCGGGCCAACAGCAGCGCGGCGACGATCGCGGTCAGGCCTTGACGGCCGCGGCGCTTCAGCCGTTCAGCACCCGCAGGATTTCCGCGCCGTAGGCCTGCAGCTTCTTCGCCCCGACGCCGCTGATCTCGCCCAGGGCGTCGAGCGACACCGGCCGCGACCGCGCCATCTCGGCCAGCGTCGCGTCGTGGAACACCACGTAGGCCGGCAGGTTGTGTTCCTTGGCCACCTCGGCCCGCCAGGCTTTCAGGTTGGCGAAGCGCTGGGCGGCGTCGGCGTCCAGCGGCAGCGGCGGGGCTTTCTCCTTGCCGCCGGAGCCGCGGGCGGGCGACTTGCCGCGCTTTCGGGCCGGCGCCTCGGCGGCTTGCCGCAGCAGCAGGGTCACCTCGCCGCGCAGCACTTCGCGCGCGCTCGGCGTCAGCTCCAGCGTGTTGTATTCGCCCTCGGTGCGCAGGTGGCCCAGCGCGATCAGCTGGCGCAGCACCGCGCGCCACTGCGCCTCGCTCAGGTCGGCGCCGATGCCGTAGGTGCTGAGCCGCTGGTGGTCGTACTGGTTGACTTTGTCGGTCGCCTTGCCGCGCAGCACGTCGATCAGGTGGCCGGCGCCGAAGCGCTGCCCGCCGTTCTGGTGGAAGCGGTAGACGCAGCTCAGCGCCTTGCGCGCCGCCTCGGTGGCGTTCCAGGTGGCCGGCGGGTGGGAGCAGTTGTCGCAGGCGTTCTGGTGGGGCCGGCAGCGCTCGGTCGCCTCGCCGAAATAAGCCAGCAACCGCAGCCGCCGGCAGTCGTGCGACTCGGCCAGCGCGAGCAGCGCCTCCAGCTTGCCGATCTGGCCGCGTTTGAATTCATCGCCCGCCGGGCTTTCGTCGATCATGCGGCGCTGGTTGACGACGTCGGCCAGGCCGTAGGCCATCCAGGCGTCGGCGGGCAGGCCGTCCCGGCCGGCTCGGCCGGTCTCCTGGTAGTAGCTCTCGATGTTCTTGGGCAGGTCGAGGTGGGCGACGAAACGAACGTCGGGCTTGTCGATGCCCATGCCGAAGGCGATGGTGGCCACCATCACCAGGCCCTCCTCGCGCAGGAAGCGGTCCTGGTGGCGGCGGCGCACGTCGGCGTCCAGGCCGGCGTGGTAGGGCAGCGCGTCGATGCCCTCGCCGCTGAGCCAGGCCGCCGTCTCCTCCACCTTCTTGCGCGACTGGCAGTAGACGATGCCGGCGTCGCCCTCGTGCTCGTCCTGGATGAAGCGCAGCAGCTGGGCCCGGGCGTTGTCCTTCTCGACGATGGCGTAGCCGATGTTGGGCCGGTCGAAGCTGCTGATGAAGACGCGGGCGCCCTGCAGCTGCAGGCGCTCGATGATGTCGGCGCGGGTGAGCTCGTCGGCGGTGGCGGTGAGCGCGATGCGCGGCACGTCGGGATAACGTTCATGCAGCACGTTGAGCTGCAGGTAGTCCTCGCGGAAGTCATGGCCCCACTGGCTCACGCAGTGCGCCTCGTCGATCGCGAACAGGCTCAGGAGGCCGCGTTCGTGCAGCGAGTCGAGCTGGGCCAGGAAGCGCGGGGTGGTCAGGCGCTCGGGCGCGGCGTAGAGCATCACCAGCCGGCCGGACATCATCTCGCGCTCGATCTTCTGCGCCTCCTCGCCGCTCAGGCTGGAGTTCAGGTAGGCCGCGTGCACCCCGGCCTCCTCCAGCGCGCCCACCTGGTCGTGCATCAACGCGATCAGCGGGCTGACGACCACCGCCACACCGTGGCCCGCGCGGTGCCGCGCGATGGCCGGCACCTGGTAGCACAGGCTCTTGCCGCCGCCGGTGGGCATCAGCACCAGCGCGTCGCCGCCCTGGCGCACGTGCTGCACGATGTCGGCCTGCGCACCGCGGAACTGGCTGTAGCCGAAGACCTCGTGGAGGATGGCGTGCAGGGGCGATGCGGCGGGCGGGGGATTGTCGAAGACGGCGGACACGGGCGGAGCGGGGGCGGGCGGGGCTGCGGGATCGGGACCGCGGAGCAGGGCGCGCGGGCTTCGGATGGTAAGGCAGCGGCGCCCGGGACGGCGGCCGCATGGTCGTCCCTCCCGGGGCGTCCAGGCGGGCGATGGCCGGGATCGCCCGCCAGTCGATAATGGCGGGGTTTCCCATCGAATCAGGAGCCGCCCCATGGCCGCAATCAACAAAGTCATCCTCGTCGGCAACCTGGGCAAAGACCCCGAGGTGCGCTACACCCCCAACGGCAACGCCATCTGCAACGTCAGCGTGGCCACGACCCGCACCTGGAAGGACAAGAATTCCGGCGACAAGCAGGAAGAGACCGAATGGCACCGCGTGGTGTTCTACGACCGCCTGGCCGAGATCGCCGGCGAGTACCTGAAGAAGGGGCGCTCCGTCTACGTCGAAGGCCGCCTGAAAACCCGCAAGTGGCAGAACAAGGAAGGCCAGGACGTCTACACCACCGAGATCATCGCCACCGAGATGCAGATGCTCGGTGGACGCGACGGCGGCGGTGGTGGCGGCGATGAAGGCGGCGGTGGTGGTGGCGGATACAGCCGCGAGTCCCGCGGCAGCGCCGCACCGGCGCCGCGCGCGCCCGCGCCCCGTCCTGCGCCGAAGTCGAACACCGGGTTCGACGACATGGACGACGACATCCCGTTCTGACCCGGCGGCGGCGTCGCCCGCTTCGAAACACCACCGCGCAGCAAGGCCTCGCCTGCTGCGCGGTTTTGTTTTCTACCTCGATTTCTTTCCCTATCGCCTGATCAACAGGAAAAGAGGCGGCCCTGGCTGAGACCGTGGGAGGGCCATGTTGGAAACCAGCCGTCGGAAAGTTTTACAGGTTTCAATTCAAGCCAAAAAAACGTGACGGATTTCGATGTATCTATATGTAGGCTATTGATTCATATAGGATTTATTTGACTGCACCAAGTTGGGCATGGATCGTGCTTTTTGCCGCGTCCATTCCTGGTCGCAAGCCATGTGAATCAATCCACGCGTTTTCAATAAAAACGCTGTTTCATCAATTATTTCGGGAGAGTAAACATGAACATCATGCGTCGCGCCCTGGCCACTTTGGTGGCGGGCTTCTCACTGGCTGTGGCGTCCATCGGCGCCCAAGCCGCCATCACCCAGCTGGGCTTTGCCCTGGACGGTTCGGGCAGCGTCAGCACCTCCAACTACAACCTGCTGCGCAGCGGCCTGGCCAACGCCCTGGCCGGCCTGCCGGTCGACGGTTCGATCGAGATCACCATCGTGGCCTATGGCTCCAGCCCCAGCACCGTCACGGCACCCACCATCCTGACGGCCGCCAGCCTGGTCACCATCCAGGCCCAGATCAACACCCACGCGAAGGACAACGGCTCCACCGACACCGCCGGTGCGATCACCTCGCTGACGTCCCTGATCACCGGTTCGGCCAACTTCGCCCTGGCGGACACCAAGTCCATCATCAACCTGGCCACCGACGGCGTGCCGAATTCGCAATCCGCCGCCGTGGCTGCGGGCGCGGCCGCCTTCACCGCCGGCATCGACGCCCTGTCGATCGAAGCCATCGGCTCCGGCGTGTCCAGCGCCTCCGCGCTGAACGACATGGCCGCCATCGCCTTTCCCGGCCCGGTCACCATCCTGCCCGTCAACAGCGTGGCGATCCCCAACCCGCTGAACGGCAGCTGGGTCGTCCCGGTGAGCGATTTCAACGCGCTGGCCCCGGTGCTGGCCGCCAAGGTGCAGGCTTCGGTGAACCGGGTGCCGACCCCGGGCTCCGCCGCCCTGTTCTCCGTGGCCTTGCTGGGCCTGGGCCTGGCGAGCCGCCGCCGCAACAACCGCGCTTGACCGCCGGTTCCTTCCAGGCGGCCCGCGCCCCCTGGAAGCCCACGAGAAGCCCCGCGCACCGCGCGGGGCTTTTTTCGTCCTGCCATCCCATCCTGCTTGGCGCCTTGACCCTGGCCGTCCGAGCGGGACAATCCGCTTCCACGGCGTGTTTCGGCCTGGTCACGGCCGCGCCCAGTCTTTCCGAGGATTCCCATGCATTCACTCTTCAAACCGATGCTCGCCTGCTGCTGGCTGCTGGCCCTGTCCTCCGCCTGGGCCGCACCCGGCGCGGCGGCGGCATCGCCCGCCTGCGCCGTCAAGAACCGCAGCGATGCCGTGGTGCTGATGCTTTGCCCGGCCGGGCAGGCCGACGTGGCGCTGCGCGCCGCGGCCGCCAAGGCCTGCGAAGGCAAGACGCGTTGCAACGTGTGGATCTGGGACGACGCGGCCCTGGTGCCCGAGACCGCCCCGGCCACGGACGCCGAGCTGCCCAAGGACCGCACGGGCAAGGCCGTGGCAGTCTGGGCCAACGATTCCCAGAGCCTGGTGAGCCTGCGCAAGGTCAAGTGACGCGAAGCCTGGGCGGGCCCCCGCGCGGGGAGGCCCCATGGTTTGCCGTGGGGAGGGCCCGCGGCGGCGAGGGCGCCGCCGTCAGTGCAGCATCAGCGAGCTCACCACGCCGGTGGGCCGCTGGCGGGCCGCCCAGGCGCCGCACCAGGTCTTGAACTCTTCCACCGGCATCGGCTTGCCCATGTGGAAGCCTTGCGCGGTGTCGCAGTTCAGCTCGCGCAGCATGTCCCAGGTCTTGGCCGTCTCGATGCCCTCGGCGACCACGGTCAGGCCCATGTTGTGCGCCAGGTCGATGGTGGAGCGCACGATCTTGGCGTCGTCCGGGTCGGATTCCATGTTCATCACGAAGGAGCGGTCGATCTTCAGCTCGTCCACCGGCAGCCGCTTCAGGTACGCCAGCGACGAATAACCGGTGCCGAAATCGTCGATCGACAGCAGGAAACCCAGCGCGCTCAGGCGGTCCAGCGTGGCCAGGGCCTGCTTCGGGTCGTCCATGATCGCGCTCTCGGTGATCTCCAGGCAGATCGATTCGGCCGGTGCCCGGTGCTTGACCAGCAGCGCGTCGAACTTGCGCGGCAGCTCGGGATCGAGCAGGTCGCGGGTGGACAGGTTGACCGACAGCGTCAGCGTCAAGCCGTCGGCATGCAGCATCTGCCACAGCCGGGCGGCTTCCTCGAACACCCACAGCGTGACTTCTCGGATGAAGCCGGTCTGCTCGGCGAAAGGGATGAACTGCGCCGGCGGCACCATGCCGCGGGTGGGGTGCTGCCAGCGCACCAGGGCTTCGGCGCCGAGCACGGAACCGCTGTCCAGCGACAGCTTGGGCTGCAGGTACAGGCGCAGCTCGTTCTGCCCGACGGCGCGGCGCAGGTCGCCGAGCAGGCCCAGGGTCTGGGCACTGCTGGCGTCCATGGCGGCCTCGAACATCAGCGGCGCGCTGGCGCGGCGCTTGGCGGTGTACATCGCCACTTCGGCGCGGCTGAGCAACTGGTCGGCGTCGTCGGCGTGCACGGGCCAGCAGGCGATGCCGATGCCGGCGTGCATGTCCACGGTGTGCTCGCCCAGCTGCAGCGGCACGTCGAAGGCCTGCATCAGCCGGCCCGCCACCGCGCCGGCCAGCGAGCCGTCGCCTTCCTTGAGCAGCACCGCGAATTCGTCGCCGCCGAGCCGGGCCACCAGGTCGCCGCCGCGCACGATCTGCTGCTTGAGGCGCTCGGCCACCTGCTTGAGCACCAGGTCGCCGAAGCGGAAACCCAGCACCTCGTTGACTTGCTTGAAGCGGTTCAAGTCCAGCATCAGCACCGCCGCCTGCCGGCCGCCGCGTTCGGCATCGCCGATGGCGGCCTGCACCGCGTCGCGGAACTGCGCGCGGTTGGGCAGGCCGGTCAGCGCGTCCCAGTAAGCCAATTGCAGGATCTGCGCCTGCTTGTCGCCCACGCTGACGCGCATGTGCTCGAAGGCCTGCGCCAGCTGGCCGACTTCGTCCTGGCGCCTGAGGCCGCGCATCGGCGTGGCCATGTCGCCCCGGCCGAGCCGCTCGGCGGCGTGGCTGAGCAACCGCAGCGGCGTGGTCACCCGCCTGGCGGTGAGCACGCTGCCCAGCGCGAACACCGCGAAACCGAGCAGGGTGATCAGCAGCAGCGCCACCTGCAGGTCCTGAGGCATGCGCACCGCCTCGTCGATCGACACGCTGACCACGGCCAGCACCTCGGCCCCCGCCACGGCCGGCGCCAGGCTGACCCCGCCGGGCGCGGGTGGCTCGGCACGGCTCAGCCACCGGGTGTGGACGCCCAGGTGCTCGCCCGCGACCAGCAGTTCGCGCAGCGGCGCCCCACCGTCGGCGGCGGTTTCGCGCGCGGCGGTGGAGCGGTTGTCCGGCGCGGGCTGCTGCGCCGCGAGCCGCGCCGCCAGGTCCCTCCCGGCCTCGGGCGGCAGGCCGCTCATCGCGACTTCCCACTGTGGCGCGGCGGCCGAGCGCGTCATGACGGTCAGGTTCAGCGACGACAGGTTCCTGACCTCCTGCACCAGCCGGTGGTCCAGCGGGAAGCTCATCAGCACCCAGCCCACGACGACGGGCGCGCGCACCGGCACCATCACCAGCTGGTGCGGCTGGGCGTCGATCAGCGCCACCTCGCTGGCGGCCTGCGCGCCCGAGTGGCCGGTGGCCACCGCGGCGGCCAGCCGGCCGGCGGCGGCGGTCATGTCGCGGCTGGCGCTGGCGGTCGGGCCGCTGAAGGCGCGCAAGGTGAAGTCCACGCCCAGCAGGGCCACCTCGGCCGCGCCGATGCGGGCGCCGTGGTTGGACAGCACCGAAGCCAGGGTGTCGGCGTCGTTCGACTGCAGCGCGGCGCGGAAGCCGTAGTCGGCCGCCAGCAGGCGCGAACCGTCGACCAGTTTGGCCGCGCGCTGGTCGAGCAGCGTCTGCAGCACCCGTTCGCCGAGCTGCAGCTTGCCGGGCAGGCCGCCGCGCGCATGGCTTTCCAGGCTCGCCCGGGTGGCCCAGAAGCTGGTGGCCTGCACGATGAACAGCAGCCCCAGGAACAGGGCGACCATGCGCGCGCCCATGGAGCGCGGCCAGGCCGGGGCGGGTAGGGTGGCGATGCGCCTGCGCAGCCTGCGGGTGATGTCTTCCATGGCGTCCGCCGATCCCGTCGTCATTCGGTGGCCAGCGCGAGGCGGGCCTCGATGCGCTGGGCGGTGCCGTCCAGCGTCACCGGCAGGCCGATGGGCGCGGACCCGGCCGGCAGGCCGGGGTGCCAGACACGCAGCACGTATTGGCCGGCCGGCGCGCCGTCGATGCGGGCCAGGCCGTCGGCGCCGGAGGCGGCGAACCACGGCGTGTCGGCGACCACCACCCAGGCGCTCATCTTGTCGTGGATGTTGCAACCCAGGACCGCGATGCCGGGCTTGTCGAACAGCACCGGCGACTGCGGCACGCCGGCGTACAGCTGCAATTCGAAGCGCTTGGCCTCGGAGAACGAATAGACCTGGTGGCGCACCGTGTCGAAATTGGGGAAGGCGACGGAGGTGCCCACGGTGATGACGGTCACGCGTGGCGAGAACTGGCGCTTGGCCTGTGAAATCTGCACGCCGGACATGGGCTTCGCATGGGGCGCGCGCCCGCCCTTGGGTTCGAGCATCGCCACGGCGTCGGCCAGGGCCTGGCCGGCGGCCTGCGTCACCTGCACCGTCAGGGTGTCCGCGCGGCCCGGGCCGGGCGCCAGCGCCAGCCCGGCCAGCAGCGACAGCGCGGCGGCGGGCAGGTCTAGCCCGGATCTTTCACCAGGTCGCTTTCCTCTGCCCCGCAATACCGCATGAATGCTCACTTTGTTGGCTTCGAGTGCCCAATCCAATTTGTACCGAGCGCTACACACCCGATTGAGCTGCGCTGCAGCACGCTGGCTGCGTTGCTCCTCCTCGCGGGCATCAGCCCGCAGCGTCGTCCCGCCTTCCCAGCGCGCCGCATCACAGCTCACTCGGGCGCGTCCCCGGTGAAAGATCCGGGCTAGGCGGCGGGGCGGGGCGGAGGCGGAGGCGGAGGCGGGCATGGCGGGGTCCGGAGCGCGGGCGAACCGGGCGGAGCGCCCGGGCATGCGTCATTTATCGGACCGACCGCCCCGCAACTTGAGCTTCCCGGCGGCGGCGGCGGCCGAAGGGCCCGCCGGTCCGCCGAATGTTCACGGCGAATGCTCCATCGTGCAGCGGCGCTGCCGCGTGAAGTCCTCGGCGCATCGAATGCCAGCCCGGCGGCCGCCGCCCGCGCCGTGTCAAGCCGACCGGCAGATCACCCCGCCGCCGAGGCAGACCTCGCCGTCGTAAAGCACCGCCGACTGGCCGGGCGTGACCGCCCACTGCGCTTCGTCGAAGGCCAGCTCGGCTTCGGGTTCGCCGCCGTCGGGTGTCGCCGTTGCCGCCAGCACGCAGGCCGCGTCGGCCTGGCGGTAGCGCGTCTTGGCCGCGTAGCGGCCCGGCGCCGGCGGCGTGCCGGCCACCCAGGACAGGTCCTGCGCGGCCAGCCGGCGGCTGAGCAGCCAGGGGTGGTCGTGGCCCTGCACGACCCGCAGGGTGTTGCTGGCCAGGTCCTTGCGCGCCACGAACCAGGGCTCGTGCTCGCTGCCGCCGCGCGCGGCGCCTTTTTCCTTCAGGCCGCCGATGCCGATGCCCTTGCGCTGGCCGAGCGTGTAGAAGCTCAGGCCGACGTGCTCGCCGACGCGGCGGCCCTTGTCGTCCAGGATCGGCCCCGGCTCGTGCGCCAGGTAGCGGTTGAGGAACTCGCGGAAGGGGCGCTCGCCGATGAAGCAGATGCCGGTCGAGTCCTTCTTCTTCGCATTGGGCAGGCCCACCTCGTCGGCGATGCGCCGCACCTCGGTCTTAGGCAGCTCGCCCACCGGGAACAGCGTCTTGGCGAGCTGGGCCTGGTTGAGGCGGTGCAGGAAATAGCTCTGGTCCTTCAAGGGATCCAGGCCCTTGAGCAGCTGGAAGGACGGCCCCGCCGGCGCGTCCGGGCCGGCGCCGGCCCGCCCCCCCCCGGGGGGCAGGAGCGCAGCGACGGGGGGGCGCTCACGAACCCGGGCGTAGTGGCCGGTGGCGATCTTCTCGGCGCCCAGGCGCATCGCGTGGTCGAGGAAGGCCTTGAACTTGATCTCGGCGTTGCACAGCACGTCGGGGTTGGGCGTGCGCCCGGCCTCGTACTCGCGCAGGAACTCGGCGAAGACGCGGTCCTTGTAGTCGGCGGCGAAGTTGACGTGCTCGATCTCGATGCCCAGCACGTCGGCCACCGCGGCGGCGTCGACGAAGTCGATGTTGGACGAGCAGTACTCGCTGTCGTCGTCGTCTTCCCAGTTCTTCATGAAGATGCCGACCACCTCATGGCCCTGCTTCTTCAACAGGTGAGCACTGACGGCGGAGTCGACCCCGCCGGACAGGCCGACCACGACGCGCTGCGGTTTGGCGGCCTTCATGCGGCCGCCCGCGGGCCGAGCGCGGAGGCGTCGGTGACGACCGACGACAGCGGCAGCCGCCGCCCCGCGGCGTGGTCTTCGATGCAGCGCAGCACCAGTGGGCTGCGGTGCTCGGCGCGGCGGGCGCGCACCTCGTCGAGGGTCAGCCACAGCGTGTCGACGATGCCGTCGTCCAGGGCGCGCGAGGCGTCCATCTCGCCCACCGTGCCCGCGAAGGCCAGCCGCAGGTAGGCCGCCGGGCTGCCGTCCTTGGCCGGCGAGCTGGCCAGGTAGGCGCCGAGGAAGGCCTCGGGCGTGAAACGCCGGGCGGTTTCTTCCAGGGCTTCGCGCGCCGCGCCCTGCTCGGGCGATTCCCCCGGCTCCAGGTGGCCGGCGGGGTTGTTCAGCCGCAGGCCGGCCGCGGTCTCCTCCTGCACCAGCAGGTATTGGGTCTGCCCGAGGTGCTCCCGCGCCGCGACGGCGGCCACGGTGACACCCGGTTTCCAGCGTTCCACTTCTTTCATCCGGCAAGTCTATCGCCGGCCCCGCGGCCCTGCCGGCCGGCGGGGACCGGGACACTGTGAATGCGCCCGCGCTTTGTGTAAGCTCGGCGACTTCGGATTCCAACAAAAACGCCGCGCCACGGCCTGGGGCCTGTCAACAGGCCCCAGGCGGCTTTCGAGCGCGAGGCGCCACCAAGAGGAGCGACCCAATGCTGATCGGAGTCCCGCTGGAAACAGCGGCAGGAGAAACGCGTGTCGCGGTCACGCCCGAGACGGCCAAGAAGCTCAAGGCCCAGGGCCACACCCTGCGCGTGCAGGCCGGCGCCGGCCTGAAGGCCAGCGCGACCGACGAGGCCTACGCCGCCGCGGGCGCCGAAACCACCGACGCCGCCGGCGCCTTCGGTTGCGACCTGGTGCTCAAGGTGCGCCCGCCGGCCGCCACGGAGCTGGCGCTGATGAAAAGCGGCGCCGCCCTGGTCGGCATGCTCAACCCTTTCGACCGCGACGGCCTGCAGCGCCTGGCCGGCGCCGGCCTGACCAGTTTCGCGCTGGAAGCCGCGCCGCGCACCACGCGCGCCCAGAGCATGGACGTGCTGTCCAGCCAGGCCAACATCGCCGGCTACAAGGCGGTGATGATCGCCGCCGACCGCTACCAGCGCTTCTTCCCGATGCTGATGACGGCCGCCGGCACGGTGAAGGCCGCGCGCGTGGTCATCCTCGGCGTCGGCGTGGCCGGCCTTCAGGCGATCGCCACCGCCAAGCGGCTGGGCGCGGTGATCGAGGCGTCCGACGTTCGGCCCTCGGTGAAAGAGCAGGTCGAATCGCTCGGCGCCAAGTTCATCGACGTGCCCTACGAGACCGCCGAGGAGAAGGAAGCCGCCGAAGGCGTGGGCGGCTACGCCAAGCCGATGCCGCCGAGCTGGCTCGAACGCCAGAAGGCGGAGGTGGCCAAGCGCGTGGCGGCGGCCGACGTGGTGATCTCCACCGCGCTGATCCCGGGCCGCGCCGCGCCGGTGCTGGTCACCGAGGAGATGGTGCGGTCGATGAAGCCCGGCTCGGTCATCGTCGATTTGGCGGCCGGCAAGGGCGAAAGCGGCGTCGGCGGCAACTGCCCGATCAGCGAGGCCGACAAGACCGTGGTCAAGCACGGCGTCACGATCGTCGGCGAGACCAACCTGCCCGCCCTGGTGGCCGCCGACGCGAGCGCGCTGTACGCCCGCAACGTGCTCGACTTCCTGAAGCTCGTGACCACCAAGGAAGGCGGCCTGCAGGTGCCGATGGACGACGACATCGTCGCCGCCTGCCTGGTGACGCAGGGCGGCGAGGTCAAGCGCAAATAGGCCCGGGCTGTGGCTGTCCGCACCCGCCTCACCCCAACCCTCTCACGCAAGCGGGAGGGGAGACAAAGGGAACTCCTTCGCCCCGGCACGGGGGAGAGGGCCGGGGCGAGGGGGCGGTGGCAGGCAGCCTCTGCCCCTTGAACGCGCTCCGCACCGAACCTCTCTGGACCCCAAGCGAATCCAACACCATTCAGGAGACCCCCGCATGGACATCCTCTCCCCCACCGTCACCAACCTGATCATCTTCGTGCTGGCCATCTACGTCGGCTACCACGTGGTGTGGACGGTCACGCCAGCGCTGCACACGCCGCTGATGGCGGTCACCAACGCGGTCTCGGCCATCGTCATCGTCGGCGCGATGCTGGCGGCGGCGCTCACCGAGACCGCCCTCGGCAAATCGATGGGCGTGCTGGCGGTGGCGCTGGCCGCGGTCAACGTCTTCGGCGGCTTCCTGGTCACGCGGAGGATGCTGGAGATGTTCAAGAAGAAAGAGCGCAAGGCGGGGGGTGAGGGGAAATGAAGCCCGCTTCCATCGACGCCACCGTTCGTGCCCAACCCTTTCCGGCCGGGGCTGAGTCCTCTCCGGTCCGGGCTGGGCCTGTCGAAGCCCTCCGTGCGGACCGCCACGGCTCCGACAGACAGGAGCGGCAAGGGTCCTTCGACAGCCTCAGGGCGAACGGAGCAAAAGATCCGCTCGGGCTGAGCCTGCCGAAGCCCGCGCGGCCGCGACAAGAACAAACACCGGAGACCCGCCCATGAGCATGAATCTCGTCACGCTGTTGTATTTGGTCGCCAGCGTGTGCTTCATCCAGGCGCTCAAGGGCCTGTCGCACCCCACCACGTCGATCCGCGGCAACCTTTTCGGCATGACGGGCATGGCCATCGCCGTGCTCACCACCGGCGCGCTCATCGTCAAGCTGGCGGGCGCCGGGGCCGGCCAGGGCCTGGCCTATGTGCTGGGCGGACTGGTGGTGGGCGGCGGCATCGGCGCCACCATGGCCAAGCGGGTCGAGATGACCAAGATGCCCGAGCTGGTGGCCTTCATGCACAGCATGATCGGCCTGGCGGCGGTGTTCATCGCGGTGGCTGCGGTGGCCGAGCCGTGGGCGCTGCTGCACGGCCTGGCCAAGGGCGATCCCATCCCCACCGGCAACCGGCTCGAGCTGTTCCTCGGCGCAGCCATCGGCGCGATCACCTTCAGTGGCTCGGTCATCGCCTTCGGCAAGCTCTCGGGCAAGTACAAGTTCCGCCTGTTCCAGGGCGCGCCGGTGGTGTTCAACGGCCAGCACCTGCTGAACCTGATGCTGGGCCTGTCGACCGTGGTGCTCGGCATCGCCTTCATGGTCACGCAGAACTGGATGGCCTTCGGCCTGATGCTGGCGCTCAGCTTCGTGCTGGGCGTGCTGATCATCATCCCGATCGGCGGCGCCGACATGCCGGTGGTGGTGTCGATGCTCAACAGCTACTCCGGCTGGGCGGCGGCCGGCATCGGCTTCTCGCTGAACAATCCCATGCTGATCATCGCGGGCTCGCTGGTGGGCTCCTCCGGCGCGATCCTGAGCTACATCATGTGCAAGGCGATGAACCGCTCGTTCTTCAACGTCATCCTGGGCGGCTTCGGCGGCGACGCCGCGGCGGCGGCGTCGGGCGGCGCCGTCCAGCGCAGCGTCAAGAGCGGCTCGGCCGACGACGCCGCCTTCGTGCTCGGCAACGCCGAGACGGTGGTGATCGTGCCGGGCTACGGCCTGGCCGTGGCGCGCGCGCAGCACGCGGTCAAGGAGCTGGCCGCCAAGCTCACCGAGAAGGGCGTCACCGTGAAATACGCCATCCACCCGGTGGCCGGGCGCATGCCGGGCCACATGAACGTGCTGCTGGCCGAGGCCGAGGTGCCCTACGACCAGGTGTTCGAGATGGAGGACATCAACGGCGAGTTCGGCCAGGCCGACGTGGCCATCATCCTGGGCGCCAACGACGTGGTGAACCCGGCCGCGCACACCAAGGGCAGCCCGATCTACGGCATGCCGATCCTGGAGGCCTACAAGGCCAAGACCGTCATCGTGAACAAGCGCTCGATGGCCGCGGGTTACGCCGGGCTGGACAACGAGCTGTTCTACATGGACAAGACCATGATGGTCTTCGGCGACGCCA
>CBIHOD010000072.1:0-21734 GCA_966211815.1 uncultured Burkholderiales bacterium | reverse complement strand
CGGGGCCGCGTGCTGGCCGCGCCGCCGGCGGCGCTCCGCGGGTGGGGCGCGCGGGGCGGGCGGGTGGGGGTGGGCCGCCGCCGCGGCGGCCGCGGCGGCGGAGGCCGCGGCCTGGTTGGTCTTGGAACGGTCGGTGCCGGACGGCGTGCGGGGGGCGGTGCTCATTGATGCGGAACCTCAGCGCGAATCTTCCAGGGCCTGTCGACACTCGGGGGAGCCCGCGGACGCGACACGGGCGCGCTTGGCGCCTCGATGGCGGGTTTCTGGCGGGGTCAAGCGGTCTTCCTTCGAGTGTTCGGCATCCCGACGGCCCGGGAGGTCAGCGCCCCGTGGAGGTGGCCACGAGGCGGGCCGTGGGCTCGTCCACCGGCGCGATCGTCGGGTCGCGCAGGAACTCGCCGGCGGCCACGATCCAGGGGGCCTTGCGGGGGATGACGGTGTTCTTCAACCAGGTCTCGATCTCGTCGGCCGGTTGCGCGCGGCTGAACAGGAAGCCCTGCATCAGCGTGCAGCCGAGCCGGTTCAGGGCCTCCATCTGGCGAAGGTTCTCGACGCCCTCGGCGACGACGCGCAGGCCGAGCGAGCGCGCCAGCGCGATGATGGCGGTCACCACCGCCAGGCTCTGCGGGGTCATGCCGAGGTCGCGCACGAAGCTGCGGTCGATCTTGACCTCGCTGATCGGCAGCGTGGTGAGGTAGGCGAGGGACGAGTAGCCGGTGCCGAAGTCGTCGATCGAGATCTCCACGCCGATCTGGTTCAGGCGGTGCAGCGACGGGATGACGTTCTGCAGGTCCTTCATCAGCCCGGTCTCGGTGATCTCCAGCTCGATCGCGCGCGGCGCGATGTTGTATTGCACGGCGGCCGCGGTGATGTGCTCGACCAGGTCGGTGCGCTCGAACAGCCGGTTGGGCAGGTTGACGGCGATCGACGCGGAGAAGCCGAAGTTGTCCTGCCACACGCGCACCTGCCGCGCGGCTTCGCGGATCGCCCATTCGCTCATCGGGACGATCAGGCCGGTCTCCTCGGCCAGCGGGATGAAGTCGCCCGGCGGCACGAGCACGTTGCCGCGCTGCCAGCGCATCAGCGCCTCGGCGCCGATCATGCGGGAGCCGCGCACGTCGACCTTGGGCTGGTAGTGCAGCACCAGCTCGTTGCGCTCGATCGCCTTGTGCAGCGCGCTTTCCAGCTCGAGCTTCTCGCGCCCCTTGCCGGCCAGCGCCGGGCGGTAGAGCGAGGCGGCGTTGCGGCCCTGGGCCTTGACGGCGTACATGGCCACGTCGGAGTTGCGCATCAGGTCGGCCACCGAGGCGCCGTCCCGGGGGAAGAGCGCGATGCCGACGCTGGCGGTGACGAAGCACTCCTGGCCGCCGACGAAGATCGGCTCGCGCATCAGGTCGAGGATGCGGGTGGCCACGCGCTCGGCGTCGCGCTCGTCGGTGACCTCGGGCAGCAGCGCGACGAATTCGTCGCCGCCGAGCCGGCCCACCGCCTCCAGCGAGCGGTGCGAGCGCGAGCCCATGCTCTCGATGGCGCTCTCGACGACCTGGTCGGAATGGCGCACGCAGGAGCGCAGCCGCCGCGAGACCTCCATCAGCAGCTCGTCGCCGGCGCTGTGGCCCAGGGTGTCGTTGATGACCTTGAAACGGTCCAGGTCGATCAGCAGCACGCCCACCTGGTGGCCGAGCTTGCGGGCGTGCTCCAGCGCGCGCTCGGCGCGCCAGATGAGCTGGCGCCGGTTGGGCAGGCCGGTCAACACGTCGAAGTTGGCGAGGTGGCGGATCTTGTCCTCGGCGACGCGGCGGTCGGTCACGTCCTGCACGATGCCGGTGTAGCCCACCAGGTTGCCGTGCTCGTTGAATTCGGGCTCGGCCTCGGCGTGCAGCACCCGCATGCGGCCGTCGATCAGGTTGACGGTGATGTCGGTGTCCAGCACCGTGCTGTGGCGCATCACGCCGCGCAGCAGGCTGAGGAAGGCACCGCGGTTGTCGGGCGGCATCCAGCGCACGACGCGCCGGAACGGCAGGGTGTCGCCGGGGGCCAGGCCGAACACCCGCAGCCCTTCGATCGAGAAGGTGAGCCGGCCTGTGCCGCGCTGCCAGTCGAAGCTGCCCATGCGGGCCAGGTCCTGGGCGCGCGCCAGCTTGGACTTGCTGCGCTCCAGTTCCAGCCGGGTGCGCGAGGCGCGCAGCAGGTACTGGAGCCGGCCGCCGAGCAGGCTCCACTGGTTGGACTTGACGAAGAAGTCGGTGGCGCCGGCCTCGTAGGCGCGGTTGATCGAGGCGTCGTCGTCCAGGCCGGTGAGCATGAGCACCGGCAGCGACTCGAAGCCCGGCAGCTGGCGCAGCTCGCGGCAGGTGGCGAAGCCGTCCATGCCGGGCATCAGCGCGTCCAGCACCACCACGTCGGGCAGCCAGGTGGCCAGCGTCTGGATCGCCTGTTCGCCGCCGCTGACTTCGATGACCGAGAAACCGCGCTCGCGCAGCGCGATCGAGGTCAACAGGAGGTTGACCTCATCGTCGTCGACCAAGAGCACCTTGGGCTGGCTTGACTCGGCGTCGTCCGTCATGGGGCGTGTGCGTTCAATTCAACGATCAGGTGGGGGATTTGGCCGGCAGGCCGGCCGCCTTGCCGTCGCCGGGTTGCTGCTGCGGCTGGGCAGTCGCGGCGCCCGCGCCCAGCTCGCGCAGCGCCTGCAGCACGACCTCGATCTCCTGGCAGATGGCCTCGACGTGCGGCGCGGTGTCGTCGCTGCGCTGCAGCCGGATGATGGATTCGAGGTCGGCGCACATTTTGGACAGCCGCAAGGCGCCGATGCTGGCGGACGAGGATTTCAGGGTGTGCGCCACGTGGCGCATGCCGTCGCGGTCGTTGTTGCGGCTGGCCTGCTGCACCTGGGGCACCATGCGCGCCACCGAGGCCTCGAAGGCGCTGACCACGCGCTGCATCAGCTTGTTCTGGCCGTTGGGGTCGAGTTCGCGCAGGCGCTCCAGGGCGGTGCGGTCGAGCACCCCGCCCCCCCCCCGGGGGGGGCCGGGCGGGGGGGGGGGGGGGGGGGGGGGGGTTTGGGGGGGGCCCCCGGGGGGCGGGGCGGCGCCCCGCCCGCGGCCGGGCGGCAGCGCCATCGCGGGATGGGTTCGGAGGTACCTGGTCAACATGGTGAGCAGTTGGTTTTGGCGGAACGGTTTGGACAAGTAATCGTTGAAACCCAGACTCAGGAATCTTTCTTCGTCGCCTTCCAGGGCGTTGGCGGTCACCGCGATCACCGGCGTGGTGCTGGGCGTCTTGAACTGGAACCTGGCCCCCGGCCCGCGCCTGAACCAGTTGACGGCCTCCACCCCATCCATGCCGGGCATCATGATGTCCATGAGCACCAGGTCGAAGTTTGCCTCACACAGCGATCGCAGGCCATGCATCGCGCCGGAAGCCATTTGCACCCGCAGGCCGAGGCTGCGCAGCATCTGGCCGATCACCTCCTGGTTGACGGGATTGTCTTCCACCACCAGCACGTGGCCGGTGAGCAGCGGCTCGGCCAGCGGCCCCTGGTCGGCTTCCCGCCTGGCGGCCCAGAGGTTGGCGATCGTCTGCCGCAGCTCGGCCTTGCGCACCGGCTTGGGCACGAACTTGTGGAAGCCGCACCCCAGCGCCGCGGCGGCGTCGTCGGGCGACGACACGGACGACAGCAGCACCATGCGCATCTCCGGGTGCCTGCCGCTTTGCTTGACGGCCTGGGCCAGCGCCATGCCGTCCATCCGCGGCATGTGCATGTCCACCAGCGCCAGGTCGTAGGTCTCGTCGGCCCGCGCCGGGTCGAACAGCATGTCGTAGGCCTGCTGGCCGTCGTTGGCCAGCGTCACCGTCATGCCCCAGGCGCCGAGCATGTTCTTGAGCACGGTGCGGTTGGTGGCGTGGTCGTCCACCACCAGCACGCGCAGCGCGGGCATCTGGGACTCTTCGAGGGGCTGGTTCAGCTGCGTGCTCTCGGCCACGCGCAGCGGCAGGGTGAAGCTGAACACCGAGCCCTGGCCGGGCGCGCTTGTCACGCGCACCTGGCCGCCCATCAGCTCGACCAGCTGCTTGGAGATGGCCAGGCCCAGCCCGGTGCCGCCGTAGCGGCGCGACATGTCGGAGCTGACCTGGGTGAAGGCGTTGAAGAGCTGCGGCACCTTGTCGGCCTCGATGCCGATGCCGGTGTCGCGGATGTTGAACTCCACCCACAGGTCGTCCAGCCCGCCCCGCGGCAGGCGGTGCAGGTCGACCACCACCTCGCCGGTCTGCGTGAACTTGATCGCGTTGGCCACCAGGTTGGTCAGCACCTGGCGCAGGCGCAGCGCGTCGCCGTGCGCCGCCTGCGGCATGCCGGGCGCCTCGCGGAAGCCGATGTCCAGGCCCTTCTCGTGGGCGCGGGGAGCGAGCAGCTCCAGGGTGTCCTCGACCACGCCGCGCAGCGAGAAGTCGGTCGGCGCCAGTTCCAGCTTGCCGGCTTCGATCTTGGAGAAGTCGAGGATGTCGTTGATGATCTCCAGCAGCGACTCGCCCGAGCGGTACACCGCTTGGGCGAAGCGCTTCTGGTTGTCCTGCAGCGGCGTGCCCAGCAACAGCTCGGTCATGCCGAGGATGCCGTTCATCGGCGTGCGGATCTCATGGCTCATGTTGGCCAGGAACTGGCTCTTGGCCATGCTGGCGCCCTCGGCCGCGTCGCGGGCGGCGCGCAACTCGGCCTCGCGGCGCTTGTCGTCGGTGACGTCGGTGACGGTGCCGTACACCCGCTGCTCGCCGTTGGGCATGACCATGCTGCGCGTGCGCGAGCGCAGCCAGCGCCGGCCCTTGGTGGGGTGGTGGATGCGGAAGGCCAGGTCGCAGGAGCGGCCGGCGCGCTCGATCGCCATGCGCTCGGCGATCAGCGGCCTGTCCTCTTCGATCACCTGGTGCAGGATGCAGCCGGGCTCGGCCATCATGCGGCCGCGGGTGACGCCCCACACGTCGAACAGGCTGCCTGCAAGGAAATGGAACTGGGTGCGTTCCGGGTTGGTGACGAAGAGGCTCTCGTCGACCGTCTCGGCGAACTGCTGCAGCACGGCCTGCGCCTCGCTCAACTCGCGCTGGGCGCGGCGCTCCGCGGTGACGTCGCGCGCCACCGCCAGCAGCCACCGGGGACGGCCGTCCGGGTGGCGGATCACCACGTTCTCGACATGCACGGAGCGGTCCCGCCGGGGGGTGTCGGACTGCGGCGACCAGTCGTAGTCGCAGGCCACACAGCTGTTGGCGGCGGCGGCGCCCTGCGCGTCCACCGGCGCGGGGGCGGCCACCGCCTGGCGCATCACCGGCTCCGCCAGGGCCGCCAGCGCGGGGTTGAAGGCGTGGCGCAGGTGCTTGCCCACGACCTGGCCGCGGGCCAGCGAGAACTGATGCTCGGCGGCCGGGTTGATGTCCAGCAAGGTGAGCGTGGCCGCGTCGAACAGGAAGACCGCCTCGGGCAATGCCTGCATCAAGCCGCCGAGCGCGCCCTGCTCGCCGTCGGGCCATGGTGGCGCGGCGTCGGGCGTGCCGTGTTCGCGGACCGCGTCCGGGCCGGCCGGCGCGGCGGCGGCCAGGTCGGCCGCACCCGGCTGGCCGGGGGGCGCGCCCAGCAGGCTGCGCGCGTGGCAATAGGCCAGCTGGGCGCCCAGCACGCCCAGCAGCTGGATGAACTGCTGGGGGTCGCAAGGCAGCGTGGTGCTGGAGACCTCCAGCACGGCGACCGTGTCGCCGAGGTGGCAGACCGGCGCCGCGTAGCCGGCGGCCTCGTCGCCCAGCACTTGTTGCTGCCGCACGGCCGCGCCCAGGGGGAAACGGTTCAGCGGCAGCGAAACCGCCACCGGCCGGTAGCCGGGGATCTCGGCGAAAGCCGGCTCGATCACCCGCACCCAGGCCGTCTCGGTGGGGTGGGGCTCCACCCTGAGGATGCGCACGCCCACCGCGCCCAGCTCCTCCTCCAGCACCTTGCGCACCGCCAGCATCGCGGCGTCCAGGGAAGGCGATTGGGAAATGCGCTGGGTGCAGCGCCAGGCCACGTCGATCAGCGCCGCCTCGCGGGTGGCGGGGCCGGGCAACTCGGGCCCGGCCGCATCGGCCGGGCTGGCACCCCGCCGGTTGAGCAGGAACGTGCCCGCAAGCGCCAGGAAAGCGGCCAGCACCAGGCCGAGTTCTTTTTGCTCGAAGACGAACAAAGTCAAGCCGGCCACCCCCAGGGCCAGGCAAATCATGGTTCGTGCGAGCGTCGTCAGCATGGCAACAGCGTAAAGCGCATTGAGGTGAGTATTCGTAGGAATAAGGCGTGTCCGCGGGGATACCAAAACACCGTCCGCCGGCGGGTGCTTGCGCGGCTCGGCGGTCCCGGTGGGCCCCCGGCTTGGCGCCCGGCGACGCCATTTCTTCGGCCTTGCCCCCACAAACTTGAACGCCGGGCGGCGCGGGCAGCCGAAGGCCGCGCGGGGCCCGGCGATGGCGGCGGACACGCCAAGGCGAAGCATGCGCTGCGATCGGTGATTTTTTTAACGTTGTAGTCCTAGGGCATTCCCTCGTATCCAAACTTTTCAGGCCGGATGGCAAAGGCCGGCCCCTGGCATGGATTGCAGGCCGGAAGGGGCGGCCGGTGCCGCATCCCTCCCTACAATTCCGGCCGATGCCGACCCCCCTTGCTTCGCGAACATCGTTGCCGGCCTGCGGCGAACGCGTCGGCAGCCTCCCGCCTCCGGCAGGCGGCCTCCCCCAGACCGTCGCCCTGCTGGCCGCCGCCGGCGGGCCCGCCGCCGCGTGGGCCCAGGGCGCCGCGGACGATCCGGCCTGGCCCGCCTGGGCCGCCGCCGGGCTGGGCCTGCTGGCGCTGATCCTGGCGCTGCTGGTGCTCCTGGTGTGGTTGGTCTGGTCGCAACAGCGCGCCGCGGCGCCGCGCCAGCGGCCGGCGCCGGGCGGCCAGACGCCGGCCGCCGTCCCCCAGCCCCAGGAACCCGAAGAGGCGGCGCAGGAATCGTTCGCCTACACCGTGTCCCACGACCTGAGGGCGCCGATCCGGGTGGTCGAAGGCTTCACCAAGATCCTGAAGGAAGACTACGGCCCGCAGCTCGACCGCATCGGCAACGACCACCTGGAGCGCATCCTGGGCGCGGCCACGCGCATGAACCACATGATCGACGCGTTGCTGGCGCTGGCCCAGCTGTCCAGCCAGCCGCTGGGCAACCAGCGGGTGGACCTGTCCCAACTGGCGCACTATGTCGCCGAAGACCTGCGCCGGCAGCACCCCGGCCACCCGGTGGCGCTGCACATCGAGGCCGGCCTGGACGCCCAGGGCGACCCCACCCTTCTACGCGTGGTGCTGGAGAACCTGCTGGGGAACGCCTGGAAATACACCGGCAAATGCGGCCACCCGGAGATCTGGCTGGAGCGCCATCCCACCGAGCCGGCCACCTTCACCGTGCGCGACAACGGCGCGGGCTTCGACATGCGTTTCGCCGACCGGCTTTTCGGCGTCTTCCAGCGGCTGCACAGCGCCAGCGACTTCGCCGGCACCGGTGTGGGCCTGGCCTCGGTGCGGCGCATCGTGCGGCGGCACGGGGGCGAGGTCTGGGCCGAGTCGGAAGTGGACAAAGGCGCCCGCTTCCATTTCTCGCTGTCCATGCAGCCCCCGGGCCCGCACCGGCATTAGGGCCTGTCTTTAGTTTTAACAGGCCCTAAGCGGCGGGCGCCCGCGCGGCCCGGGGGGTCCGGGATAATCCCCGGATGCACCTGTTGATCCCTTTCGCCTCGGCCGCCAGCGAACCGGCGCAGGCGGTACTGCGGGACCTGCCATTGCCCGGGCTGGCCCGGCTGCTGCGCCACCTGCCGCACCAGCCGCAGGCCCACCCGCCCGGCGAGGAAGGCGACGAATACACCCTCACCCCGCCCCACCAGCGCGCCCTGGCCCAAGCCTGGGGCTGGCACGGCGGCGACGGTGCACTGCCCTTCGCCGCGCTGTGGGCCGTGGCGGACGGCATCGAAGTCGGCGACCAGGCATGGGGCCTGATGACGCCGGTGCACTGGCAAGTCGGCCGCGACAGCATCACCCTCACCGACCCCGCCGCGCTTGGGCTGGGCGAAGCGGAGTCGCGCGCATTGATGGACGCCGCCCGGCCGCTCTTCGAAAGCGAGGGGTTCGAGCTGCGCTGGGCCGCGCCCACCCGCTGGTACCTGCAGCACGAAGGCCTGGACGGCCTGCCCTGCGCCTCGCTCGACCGCGTGCTGGGCCGCAACGTCGACCTGTGGCTGCAGCCGCCCGCCGACATCCCGGACACGGCGCGCGCCGAGCTGCGCCGCATGCGCCGGCTGCAGAACGAGTTCCAGATGCTGCTCTACGCCCATCCCCTGACGGAAGCCCGCGAGGCGCGCGGCCAACCGGCGGTGAACTCCTTCTGGCTCAGCGGTTGCGGCCGCTGGCAGCCCGCGGCGGCCGACGCGGTGCAGGTCGACGAACGCCTGCGCGAGCCGCTGCTGGCGGAAGACTGGGCCGCCTGGGCCGATGCCTGGCGCGCGCTCGACGCCGATGTGCTGGCCCCGCTGCTGGTCCGGGCCAAGCGCGGCCAGGCCCTGCGGCTGACGCTGTGCGGCGAGCGCCGCGCGCGAACCGTCGGCAATGCGGCGGCGGGCCCCGTCCGCCCCGCCGCCGCATCCGGCCCCGCTGCGCCGCCGGCGGCGCAGCCCAACCCCTCACTGCTTGAACGGTTGAAGCGGCGCTGGGCCGGGCCCGCGCCGTCCGCCGTCCTCGAAGCCCTTTGAACTGTCCGCCCGCCCCCGCCATGCAGCAACCGTCCCCTCCCCCGCCGACCGCGCCCCAAATCACGCAGCGCGACGTGCCGCCGCGCGCCGCCTGGACGCTGGAACAGGCCGGCGTGCACCCGCTGCTGGCCCGGCTTTTCGCCGCCCGCGGCGTGCGCGGCGCCGACGAGCTGGACGACGGCCTGGCCAGGCTGCTGCCGCCGTCGGACCTGCTCGGCGCCGCCGCCGCCGCCCGGCGCCTGGCCGACGCGATCGCCCGGCGCGAGCGCATCTGTGTGGTGGCCGACTACGACTGCGACGGCGCCACCGCCTGCGCCGTCGCCCTGCGCGGCCTGAAGCTGCTCGGCGCCGCCGCGGCCGACGTCGGCTATGTGGTCCCCGACCGCGCCGTCCACGGCTACGGCCTGACGCCGGCGATCGTCGACCTGGCCCTGGAATCCAGGCCCCGGCCCCAGCTGCTGCTGACGGTGGACAACGGCATCGCCAGCCTCGCCGGCGTGTCCCATGCGCGCGCCCAGGGCCTGGCGGTGGTGGTCACCGACCACCACCTGCCCGCGCTCGAAAGGGACCAGGTCGTGCTGCCCGAGGCCGACGTCATCGTCAACCCGAACCAGCCGGGCTGCGGCTTCGCCAGCAAGAACCTGGCCGGCGTCGGCGTCGTGTTCTACGTGCTGCTGGCGCTGCGCGGCGAGCTGCGCGCCCGCGGCGCCTTCTCCGCCGAGACCCAGCCCCGCCTGGACACCCTGCTCGACCTGGTCGCCCTGGGCACCGTGGCCGACGTGGTCAAGCTCGACGCCAACAACCGCCGCCTGGTGGCGCAAGGCCTCAAGCGCATCCGCGCCGGCAAGATGCAGCCCGGCGTGGCCGCGCTCTTCGCGGCGGCGGGCCGCGACCCGTCCCGCGCCAGCGGCTTCGATTTCGGTTTCGCGCTCGGCCCGCGCATCAACGCGGCGGGCCGGCTCTCCGACATGACGCTGGGCATCGAATGCCTGCTGACCGACGACCCGGCCCGCGCCGACGAACTCGCCAAGCTGCTGGACACCATCAACCGCGAGCGCCGCGACGTCGAGGCCGGCATGCGCGAGCAGGCCGAGCAGCAGCTGCAGGCCCTGCTCGAGTCGCGCGGCGGCCAGGCCTGCCCCACCGCGCTGGCCCTGTTCGACGACGCCTTCCACGAAGGCGTGGTGGGCATCGTGGCGTCGCGGCTGAAAGACCAGCTGCACCGCCCCACCTTCGTGTTCGCTCGCGGGCAGGACGGCCTGCTCAAAGGGTCGGGCCGGTCCATCGCCGGCTTCCACCTGCGCGACGCGCTCGACCTGGTGACCAAGCGCCACCCCGGCGTGCTGAAGAAATTCGGCGGCCATGCGATGGCCGCCGGCTGCACGCTGGAAGAAAACGACTTCGCCACCTTCGACGCGGCGTTCCAGCAAGTGGCGCGGGAATGGCTGGAGCCGGCCCTGCTCAACCGCACGGTTTTCAGCGACGGCCCGCTCGGCCTGGAGTACTTCAACACCGAGACGGTGCAGCACCTGGACGCCCAGGTTTGGGGCCAGGCCTTCGAGGCGCCCGTGTTCTGCGACCGCGTCGACGTGGTGTCGCAGCGGCTCGTCGGCGAGAAGCACCTGAAGCTCAGCGTGCGGCACGCCGGCCAGCTGCGCGACGCGATCTGGTTCGGCCGCATCGAGCCCCTGCCGCCGCAGGTGCTGCTGGCCTACCGGCTGTGCGTCGACGAATTCAACGGCCGCCAGCGGGTGCAGATGGTGGTTCAGGCGGCCGACGCCGCATGAAGGCGACGGTCCGCGGGCGCCCGCGGCCGCGCCGACGGGGTTCCTCCACCACGGCGCGGCAAGCTTAAAGTCGCGGCGGGCGCCAAGGCGCCCTCCCCTCGAACGCCGGGAAACGCCAACAAAGACAACGCAGGAGACCCCGCCATGCCCAAGAACGCCATCCGCCCCGGCAAGCGAAGCGCCGGCCTGTTCCTCGCCGCCATCCTGCCCCTGCTGCACGCCTGCGGCGGCGGGGACAACGGCGACAAGGCGCCCACCGGCCAACCCACCCCCCAGCAGAACCCCGCCTGCACCCAGAACAGCACCCTCAACGCCGACGGCACCATCGGATTGCGCACTCAGGCCTACCTCTGCGGCACCTACGGCAACACCATCACCCGCAACGATCCGAACGGCAACCCGGTGACGATGGACTACTTCGTCTCCCAGCCCGCCAGCGGCGCACCCAAGGCCCTGGCGGTGCTGATCGCGGGCAGCGTCTTCGACGCCCGCATCACCGGCGCCTCCGACGGCGGCCCCGTCGCCACCGCCAGCGGCAACTTCCTGGTGCGCTCGGCGCAAATCCTCGCCAACCGCGGCTACCAGGTGGTCACTCTGGACCGTCCGACCGACGTGCCCTCCGGCCCGTTCGCCAACGAAGCGGCCAACGTCGACCGCTACCGCGTCTCGGTGCAACATGCGATCGACATCCTCAACGTGGCGCGGCGCGCCAACACCCGCAACCTGGACCTGTACATCTTCGGCACCAGCCGCGGCTCGCTGTCGGCGGTGGCGGCCAACGCCATCGCCAATGGCGTGGGCATCTCCAGCCCGGTGACGCGCAACCGGCCCGACGTGCCCGAGCAATATTTCGTCGGCGACCCGCGCGTGCCCCGGCTGCTGGCCGGCGCGGTGCAGCGGCCCATCCTCGTGCTGCGCAACGACCGCGACGAATGCGACATCACGCCGCCGGCGGGCGCCGTGGCCTTCTACGACTCGCTGCGCGCCGCGGGCGCCAACGCCACGTCGGCCGCGGCCAACGGCGGCTTCAAGGTGACCGCCGGCTTCACCGCCGCCGACCTGGCGCCCTGCGAATCCCTCGGCTTCCACAGCTTCATGGGCATCGAGAACGCGGCGGTCAACGAGATGGCGGCCTGGCTCGACGGCCGCATCGCCGCGCGCGGCGCCAACCGCCACCCGGACGCCGCCTTCCCGTCGCTCACCACGCCCGCGGCGACCCCGCTGCAAGTGAACCTGGCCAGCCAGGCCAGCGACCCGGACGGCGACGCCCTTTCGTTCTCGCTGCCCTACGAACAGAGCAACCTCGGCGGCGGCCTGGCGCTGAGCGGATCGACCGTCATCTACACGCCGCCCGCGGGCTCGGCGGGCCGCACCGACCGTTTCGTCTACACCGCCACCGACAGCCGGGGCGGCGTGGGGGCTGGGGTGGTGACGGTGGCGGTGGGACGGTAAATCGGCCACAAGGCGACGTGAAAGGCTTGGCAGCGCCTTTCAAACCGAGTCCACCAACACTGAATCAGGCTCCGCCTTTTTTTTCTGCCGGTGGAGGCTCCATTTGGTACCCAACCGACGGTTCGCGAACGCCAAGTTGCGACGCTTGAACAACTTCGGGTTGAACGTATTCGATTCGCCCGTTCCGACTGACGACAAGTGCGGTGTTCGTGGCGCGCGCCGTTTCCCGCGCCCGCACAGCGGCGCGTTTCAAAGCAGCGTGGGAAAACCGCAAGATCTCATTTCGCGCCGATTCGATGGGCTTGGTTTTCATGATTTCTCACTCCATTCGAGCAACACCGGCTGTTCCCCAGAATTGTCGTAGAGGCTCCAGGCGTCGACTTTGGATGCATAGAAAAGTTGAAGGTTCTTCTTTCCAAGTTGGAAACGCCGACGAATGACTTCTTCCGGTATGTGATGCCCACCTTGCTTCACGCGCAGGGCGACCCTCGCGACGGCCTCTTCGGCGGTGTTGAGCTGTAGAAAGATCAAAGTCACCTGATAGCCGGAGGCTTGCCACTTATCGATCCAGCGCAAGTAACCCCGTCCGGACAAGGTCGTCTCGAAAGCGAAACTGGTACGCGCGGCGAAATGACGCTCCATCTCCTGCAACATCAGGCGACCTGCCCGGACGGCGGCGCTTTCCGGCGCGAACGGGGCGATGCCCGCAGCGATCAAGTCGGCGTTCACGAAAACAGGGCACTCGGCTTCGTTCGGTAGATATTCCCTGGCGAAGGTCGTTTTTCCCGCGCCGTTAGGACCGGCAATGATGATGATTCTGGGTTGATTCGTCATACCGTCAAAGGGCCGCTTGGTCCGTCACTCCCAGGCCGGCGTAGCCCTCAGCACCTCTTCCAGCGTGGTCAACCCTTCGGCCACCTTCATCGCGCCGGCCAGGCGCAGCGGGCGCATGCCGTCCTGCAGGGCGAGCTGGCGCAGCTTGGGCAGGTCGGTGGTGGGGTGGACGGCGGCGCGGACCGCCTCGTTGACCGTCATCAGCTCGTACAGGCCGGCGCGGCCGCGGTAGCCGGTCATGCGGCATTCGAGGCAACCCACCGGCTTGTAGACCTTGGGCGTGCCGTTGAGCCGCCAGGGCTTGATGGCCTCGGCCAGCACCGAGGCGCCGTCGCCGTCGTCGGGTTTCTTGCAGGCCACGCACAGCGTGCGCACCAGGCGCTGGGCGAGCACGCCGATGACGGTGGCGCTGATGAGGTAGGACGGCACGCCCAGGTCTTCCATCCGGGTGATGGCGGTGGCGGCGTCGTTGGTGTGCAGCGTGCTGAACACCAAGTGGCCGGTGAGCGAGGCCTGGATCGCCATCTCGGCGGTCTCCAGGTCGCGGATCTCGCCGACCATGATGATGTCCGGGTCCTGGCGCATCAGCGCGCGCAGGCCTTCGGCGAAGCCGAGGTCGATGTTGTGCTGCACCTGGGTCTGGTTGAAGGCCGGCTGGATCATTTCGATCGGGTCTTCGACGGTGCAGACGTTCACCTCGTCGGTGGCCAGCCGGCGCAGCGTGGAGTACAGCGTGGTGGTCTTGCCCGAGCCGGTGGGGCCGGTGACAAGGATGATGCCGTGCGCGTTGGCGACCAGCTTCTCCCAGCGCGGCCCGTCGTGCTGGCCGAATCCCAGCGCGTCCAGGCTCTTGACGGTGGTGTCGGGGTCGAAGATGCGCATCACCATCTTCTCGCCGAAGGCGGTGGGCAGCGTGGCCAGCCGCATCTCCACCTCGTCGCCCTGGGGGTTGCGCGTCTTGATGCGGCCGTCCAGCGGCCGGCGGCGCTCGACCACGTCCATGCGGCCGAGCACCTTCACGCGCGCGATCATCGCGTTCATCACGCCGGGCGGCACCTGGTAGACGGTGTGCATCACGCCGTCGATCCGGAACCGGATGGCGCCCAGCTCGCGGCGCGGTTCCAGGTGGATGTCGGAGGCGCGCTGGTCGAAGGCGTACTGCCACAGCCAGTCGACCACCTGCACCACGCCCTGGTCGTTGGCGTCGAGCTGCTTGTTGCTGCGGCCGAGTTCGACCAACTGCTCGAAGTTGGCCATGGCCGCGGCTTCGCCGGTCTTGATGGCCGCGCGCACCGACTTGGACAGCGTGTAGAACTCGGTGGTGTAACGCTGCAGCTCCAGCGGGCTGACGACGACGAGCTTGACCAGCCGCTGGGTGTGGGCCTCGATCTCGGGCACCCAGCCGACGTCGCAGGGCTCGCAGGTGGCGATGGTGACTTCGCGCAGGCCGAACTGGATCGGCAGCGCGCGGCGGCGCTCGGCGTAGTTGATCGACATCACGTCGGCCACGCGGCCGACGTCCACCTTCAGCGGGTCGACGCGCAGATAGGGCAGGCCGCAGCGGCCGGCCAGCCATTCCGTCAGCGGCTCGACGTCCCAGGTCTTGCCGGTCTCGGCGCCGCGGTTCAAGCGCGCCAGGCCCGCCCCGGCCAGGCGCACCAGCGGGTGCTGGGCGCTGTCGCCGGCGGCGAAGCGCTGCGCGGTGCGGTCGTTGTCCTGCTGGCTGATGAGGCCGTCTTCCAGCAGCAGTTTCAGCAGCAGCCGCCAGGTGAGGCGGCCGGTGTGCGGCGGCGGGTGGGCCGCGCCGCCGATCTGCGCGCCGGGGGCGCGGGCGGGCGCCTGGTGTTCTTTGGTCTTCATCGGGGGGTGGGGTTCCGGTCGGGGGCCGGCGGCGTCGTCATGGGGCAGGAGGATGGGTGGCCGCCAGCTTCAGCGGCCGCATCATGCGCAGCCACTTCTTCGCGGGCAGCTTGAAGGCAGTTTCGATGTTTTCCGCGCGCCGGGCAAGTAGGTCCTTGTCGGGCAAGGCCGGGCCTTTCAGGCCCGCGACGACGGTGTTGCCCTCTTTGGTCGGCTGCATGGAAAACACCTGCGACGGCCCGAAGGCTTCGGCGATGCGGGCCGCGCTGCGCTCGAAGCTGGCGTCGCGGCCGAAGAGGTTCACCGTCATCGCGCCGCCGTGGGCCAGCAGCCGGTGGCAGTCGCGGTAGAAGTCCAGGCTGTCCAGCACCGGGCTGGCGGCCTCGTGGTCGTAGAGGTCGACGCACAGCGCCTGCACGGTCCCGGCCAGGCGCGGGTCGGCCGCGAAGGCGGCGGCGTCCATCTGCAGCACCTGCAGGCCGTCGCCGTCGTCGGGCAGCTGGAAAAAGGCCCGGCAAGCGCCGATCACCGTGGGGTTCAACTCCACCGCCAGTGTCTTCATCTTCAGCACGCTGTGGGTGAAGCGCGTGATGGAGCCGGCGCCCAGGCCGAGCTGGACCGCCAGGCCTTCGCCCAGCTCGCCGGCGTCGCGCAGCAGCAGCCACACCATCATGCGGCGCACGTATTCGAGCTCGATCGCCAGCGGCTTGCGCACCCGCATGGCGCCCTGCACCCAGGGCGTGCCCAGGTGCAGGTAGCGCACGCCTTCGAATTCGGAGAGGGTGGCGGGCGCCAGCTCGCGGGCCTTGCCTTTTTTCTTGCTGCTGCTCATGTCAATCCGTAAAGGGCCAGCACGCCGCGCCAGGCGTCGAGCTTGCGTTCGAACGACCAGCCGGCGTTGGCGGGGCTGGTGGAAGGCAGGCGGTGCACCGCCAGGCCGAGCGCGAGAGTGTGTCGCATGCAACGCGCCGACTCGCCGCCGTTGTGGGCGACGGCCCGCAGTCCGGGCGCTTCGCGAAGCAGCCTCGGCCAGTCGTTGAGCACCGGCGCTTCGATCGCGCTGTCCAGGCTGCCTTCGCGGCGGCAACTGGCGTAGACGTCCCAGATGCCCAGGCCGCGCTCGCGCACCGCCTCCAGCCGCGCCGGGTAGGTCAGCGCGCGCAGGTCGATGTCCCACAGCGCCGACAGGATGGGCCAGAACTGGTTGCGGGGGTGCGCGTAGTACTGCTGCGCCTTGAGGGAAGCCGCGCCGGGGAAGCTGCCCAGCACCATCAGCCGGGTGTGGGGCGCGACGACCGGCGGCAGGCCGGCCAGTTCGAGGCCGCCGTTCATCGAGCGCGGTCCCCGCCACCCAGCGGCCCGGCGGCCCAGGCCGCCGCCAGCTTCGGCAGTGCCGCATGCGCGTTGGCCGTGGTGGCCTCGGCCAGCGCCGGCGCCGCCATGCCGCGCAAACCGGCCAGCACTCGGGCGATGCGCGGCAGCTCGGCGGGTTCGTTGCGCGCCTGGGTCGCGCCACCGGTGCGCTCGGCCGCGGTGCGGTAGAGCCAATGCGGCGGGATGTCGGGCGAGTCGGTCTCCATCACCAGCGAACCGAGCGGCAGGCTCTGCGCCAGGCGGCGTATCTGCAGGGCGCGGTCGAAGGTCAACGCGCCGCCGAAGCCGAGCCTGAAGCCCAAGTCGACGAAGGCCTGGGCCTGCTGGTCGCTGCCGTTGAACGCATGGGCGATGCCGCCCGGCAGGTCGATGCGCCGCAGGTGCTTGAGCAAGGTGTCGGCGGAGCGCCGCACATGCAGGATCACGGGCAGGCCGGCCTCGCGCGCCAGCTTCAGCTGGGCGGCGTAAAAGGCCTCCTGCTTGCCGCGGTCGAGCCCTTCGATGAAATGGTCGATGCCGATCTCGCCGACAGCCACGAGGCGCGGGTCGCCGCGCCGCTCGGCCAGCGCCCGCCGCAGCAGGTCCAGGTCGGCGTCGGCGGCGCGGTCGACGCACAGGGGATGGATGCCCAGCGCGTAGGCCGCGCCGTGGCGCTCGGCCAGGGCCTGCACCGCGCCGAAGTTCGCCGCCTCCACCGCCGGGATCACGAGCCCCTTCACGCCGGCGGCGAAAGCGCGGCCGACCACCGCGTCGCGGTCGGCGTCGAACTCGGGGGCGTCGAGGTGGCAATGGGTGTCGATCCACATGCCCGACATGATGCCTTCAGCCGCCGCCGCGGCGCTCAAGGCCGCGTGAATCGCCCTGCGGCGGGAGGGTGCGGGGTAGGGGCACGCGCGGCTTCGACGGGTTCAATACCCTCTCCACCCCATCCCCATCCTTCACCGTTCGCCCTGACCCTTCGACAAGCTCAGGAGTAAACGCAAGGCTGCGCCTTGTCGAAGGGCCTTCGTCACTTCACTATTTCGGAGCTTTGGAGACCCGAACCGAGGGCTTCGACAGGCTCAGCCCGAACGGAAATTGGGGGCCCGCGCGGTTTCGGCAGGCTCAGCCGACCGGGCCGCGGGAGGTGGACGGTGACAGGTGAAACATCCCCCTCGCCGTTACCTCGGGCTCGTCGAAGAGCCCTAGATCGGGAACTCAGTCGTCGACAGCACCTGCTTGAGCACCATGAACGACCGGATCTGCCGCACCCCGGGCAGGTGCAGCAGCTGCTCGGCGTGCAACCGGTTGAAGCTTTCGCTGTCGCGGGTGCGCAGCATCATGAAATAGTCGAACTCGCCGGTGACCACATGGCATTCCATGCAGCCCGACACCTTGGCCGCCGCCTTCTCGAAAGCGGCGAAGGATTCGGGCGTGGAGCGGTCGAGCACGACGCCGATCATGACCACCATGCCGGCGTCCAGCGCCTGCGGGTTCAGCAGCGCGACGATGCCGGTGATGAGCCCCATCTGCTTCAGGCGTTCGACGCGCCGCAGGCAGGCCGGCGCGCTGAGGTTGACCTTCTCGGCCAGCGCCACGTTGGACAACGACGCGTCGCGCTGCAGCGAGCGCAGGATGGCCTTGTCGGTTCGGTCGAGCTGCTGCATCAGCGATTCGGCCGGGGCCGCCGAGGTGGACTTTTCTTTTGTTGCGCTCATTGATCCGATCAAGAAATTTAGTTAGGTCTTCCGATGATATTGAATCTCGAAGATGCGAAAACAGTGGATTCTTTGCAACCCTGAATCACGCCATCTTTCCTACCATGGCGCCACCCTCCATTGACCACGGCGCACACCATGAATCTGCAGAAATTCCCCCGCCACCCGCTGACTTTCGGGCCATCGCCCATCCAGCCGCTCAGGCGCCTGAGCGCGCACCTGGGCGGCGAGGTCGAGCTTTACGCCAAACGCGAGGATTGCAACAGCGGCCTGGCCTTCGGCGGCAACAAGACGCGCAAGCTCGAATACCTGGTCCCCGAGGCGCTGGCGCAGGGTTGCGACACGCTGGTGTCGATCGGCGGCATCCAGTCCAACCAGACGCGGCAGGTGGCGGCGGTGGCTGCCCACCTCGGGCTGAAGTGCGTGCTGGTGCAGGAGAACTGGGTCAACTACTCGGACGCCGTCTACGACCGGGTCGGCAACATCGAGATGTCGCGCATCCTCGGCGCCGACGTGCGGTTGGACGCGGCCGGCTTCGACATCGGCATCCGCCCGAGCTGGGAGCAGGCGATGGAAGACGTGCGCCGCGCGGGCGGCAAGCCCTTCCCCATCCCGGCAGGCTGCTCCGAGCATCCGCTGGGCGGCCTGGGCTTCGTCGGCTTCGCCGAGGAGGTGCGGGCGCAGGAAGCGGAACTGGGCTTGCGCTTCGATTACGTCGTGGTGTGCTCGGTCACCGGGAGCACGCAGGCCGGCATGGTGGTGGGCTTCGCCGCCGACGGCCGCGCCGACCGCGTGATCGGCATCGACGCCTCGGCCAAGCCGGCGCAGACGCGCGCGCAGATCCTGCGCATCGCGCGGCACACCGCCGAGCTGGTCGGGCTGGGCCGCGAGGTCACCGAGCAAGACGTGGTGCTCGACACCCGCTTCGGCGGCCCCGAGTACGGCCTGCCGAGCGAAGGCACGCTGGAGGCGATCCGCCTTTGCGCGCGGCAGGAAGGCATGTTGACCGACCCGGTGTACGAGGGCAAATCGATGCACGGGATGATCGACATGGTGCGCGGCGGGGAGTTCCCGGCGGGCTCCAAGGTGCTGTACGCCCACCTCGGCGGCGTGCCGGCGCTCAACGCCTACAGCTTCCTGTTCCGCAACGGCTGACGGCCGCCGGCCGCGGCGAACAATCGGTTGCGCGCCGGCCCGGCAGTCCGGTGCGCGGTGCCGCGGGCCGGGCTTATCCTTGGCACCCCGCGGCGCGGCCCTGCCCTGCCGCACCCCGCACCCACAGGAGAGAAGCCATGAGCCAATACCAGATCGCCGTCGTCGTCGGCAGCCTGCGCAAGGAATCATTCAACCGCAAGTTGGCCGAAGCCCTGCCCAGGCTGGCGCCCGCCGACTTCTCGTTCAAGCAGCTGCGCATCGACGACCTGCCGCTGTACAACCAGGACGACGACGGCAACCCGGCCGAGGCGGTCAAGCGGCTGAAGGCCGAGATCAAGGCCTCGCAAGGCGTGCTGTTCGTGACGCCGGAATACAACCGATCCATCCCCGGCGTGCTGAAGAACGCGATCGACCATGCGTCGCGGCCCTACGGCCAAAGCGCCTGGGCCGGAAAACCCGCCGGCGTGATCGGTGTGTCGATCGGCGCCATCGGCACCGCGATGGCCCAGCAGCACCTGCGCAACGTCTTGTCCTACCTCGACATGCCGCTGCTCGGCCAGCCCGAAGCCTTCGTGCAGGCCAAGGAAGGCCTGTTCAACGACGACGGCAGCATCGGCCCGGCGAGCAAGGACTTCCTGCAGGGCTGGGTGGACAAGTACGTGGCCTGGGTGAAGCGCCACGCGGGTTGAGCGGCTCGGCCGAAGGCTCGGCGGGTCCACCCACCGCGGCGGGCGGCCTCCGTCCGGGGCGCCGTCAGGCGCTCGCCGGCGCCCCGGCCGCGCGCCTGCGCGAGACGATCCAGCCCTCGGCGCTGTAAACCGCCAGCGCCAGCCAGATCAAGCCGAAGCCATAGAGCTTGCTCGCCTGGAAAGGCTCGCCGAACACCCAGACGCCGGTGATGAATTGCAGCGTCGGGCCGATGTATTGCAGCAGTCCGAGCGTGGCCAGCGGAATGCGCCGGGCGCCCCAGGCGAACAGCAGCAGCGGCACCGCGGTGATCGGCCCGGCCAGCAGCAGCCAGCCCAGCGTCGCTGGGTCAGCGTGCGCCAGGCTGCTGGTGCCTTGCAGCGTCCACAGCAGGAGCAGCGGCGCCGCGATGGGCGCCAGCAGCAGCGTCTCCAGGGCCAGGCCTTCCAGGGCTCCGAGCGTGGCGGTCTTGCGCATCAGGCCGTAGAGGCCGAAGGTGGCGGCCAGCAAGAGCGCGATCCACGGCAACTGCCCGGCCTGCACGGTCAGGAAGAGCACGCCGCTGGCGGCGATCGCCACCGCGGCCCACTGGCCGCGCCGGGGGCGCTCGTGCAGCACCAGGTAGCCGAGCAGCACATACACCAGCGGGTTGATGAAATAACCCAGGCTGGCGTCGATGACGTGGCCGTTGTTCACCGCCCAGACGTAGATGACCCAGTTGCTCGACAGCAGCAAGGCACTCAGGCCGAAGGCCAGCAGCGCGCGCGGCTGGCGCAGCAGCGGCGGCAGCCAGGCGAAGCGGCGCATCGCGGCGAGGACGCCGACGAGGAAGACGAGGGACCAGACGGTGCGGTGCAGCACGATTTCCATCGGCGGCACGGCGCTGAGCTGGCGGAAGTACAGCGGGAACAGGCCCCAGGCCACATAAGCCAGGGCGGCGGAGACCATGCCGGCGTTCATCCCCGGCACCCTGGCCCGTTGGGACGGCGGCGGCCGGCGCGAACCGGCGCCGGGAATTGGCATGCGGGGATGGCCCGTGCGTGCGCGGTCGTCATGAAGTGTCGCTTTCGAAAAGGCCGGAGGATCGCGCATTGTCCGCGCGGCCCGCAGGGGATTGCCGGCGTAAGGTCTTCCCTTCGGCGAAGGGCGGACACGATGACGCGCATGCGGAGCCGCCACGGACCCATCCCAGGAAGAAAAGGACAGCCATGAAGATCGCGACCTTCAACGTGAACAGCGTCAACGCCCGCCTGCCCGCCCTGCTGCAGTGGCTCCGGGAGACATCGCCCGACGTCGCCTGCCTGCAAGAACTCAAGACCCAGGACGCGACCTTCCCCATCGCGGCGATCCGCGAGGCCGGCTACGGCGCCATCTGGCACGGCCAGAAGTCCTGGAACGGGGTGGCCATCCTCGCGCGGGGCAGCGAAGACCCGGTTGAGGTGCAGCGCGGCCTGCCCGGCGACCAAGCCGACACCCAGAGCCGCTACCTCGAAGCCGCCGTGGGCGGCGTGCTGGTGGCCTGCCTCTACCTGCCCAACGGCAACCCGGCGCCGGGACCGAAGTACGACTACAAGCTGGCGTGGATGGAGCGGCTGCGCCGGCGCGCCGCCGAGCTGCAGGCGCAGGAGCACCCGGTGGTGCTGGCCGGCGATTTCAATGTGATCCCGACCGCGGCCGATGTCTACAAACCCGAGTCCTGGGTCGACGACGCCCTCTTCCGCGCCGAGACCCGGGAAGCCTTCGAACGCCTGCTGTCCCAGGGCTGGGTGGACGCCATCCGCCAGCTGCACCCGGATGAAACCGTCTACACCTTCTGGGACTACCTGCGCCAGCGCTGGCAGCGCGACGCCGGCCTGCGCATCGACCACCTGCTGCTCAACCCCGCGGCCGCCAAGCGGCTGCGGGACGCGGGCGTGGACCGCGAGGTGCGCGGCCGCGACAAGCCCAGCGACCATGCGCCCGCCTGGGTGGTGCTGGCGGATTGATCCCGCGCGATGCCGAGGTCGGGCGCCCGTCGGCCTCCGTTTGCGTGGAAAAATGAAGAGATTTTTGTAGGAGCGGCTTCAGCCGCGATGCGGTGCATCGCATCGCGGCTGAAGCC
>CBIHOD010000071.1:0-21778 GCA_966211815.1 uncultured Burkholderiales bacterium | reverse complement strand
TCGCCGCGGCAGCCTTCGGTCAGCAGCACGCCCGCGCCGGCCACGCCGGTGGGGTGGAACTGCCAGAACTCCATGTCTTCCAGCGGGATGCCGGCGCGCGCCGCCATGCCCAGGCCGTCACCGGTGTTGATGAAGGCGTTGGTGCTGGCAGCGTAGATGCGGCCGGCGCCGCCGGTGGCGAACAGCGTGCACTTGGCCTCGAGGATGTGGACTTCGCCGGTCTCCATCTCGAGCGCGGTGACGCCCACCACGTCGCCTTCGGCATCGCGGATCAGGTCGAGCGCCATCCACTCGACGAAGAACTGCGTGCGGGCCTTGACGTTCTGCTGGTACAGCGTGTGCAGCATCGCGTGGCCGGTGCGGTCGGCCGCGGCGCAGGCGCGCTGCACCGGCTTTTCACCGTAGTTGGCGGTGTGGCCGCCGAAGGGGCGCTGGTAGATGGTGCCGTCGGGGTTGCGGTCGAACGGCATGCCGAAATGCTCGAGCTCGTAGACGACCTTGGGCGCCTCGCGGCACATGAACTCGATCGCATCCTGGTCGCCCAGCCAGTCGGAGCCTTTGACGGTGTCGAAGAAGTGGTAGTGCCAGTTGTCTTCAGACATGTTGCCCAGGGAAGCGCCGATGCCGCCCTGCGCCGCCACGGTGTGCGAGCGCGTCGGGAAGACCTTGCTGAGCACGGCGACGTTGAGCCCGGCCAGCGCCAGCTGCAGCGAGGCGCGCATGCCGGAGCCGCCGGCCCCGACGATGACCACGTCGAATTTGCGCTTGGTGATGTTTGACGATGAATATCCGGAACCCGCTTGCATTAGAGCCTCCACAGCACTTGAATCGCCCAACCGGCGCAGCCCACCAGCCAAACGATCGTGAACACCTGCAGGAACAGCCGGATGCCGACGGGTTTGACATAGTCCATCCAGATGTCGCGCATGCCGACCCACACATGCATCAACAGGGACACGATGACGACGAAGGTCAGGACCTTCATCCATTGGCTGGCGAAAATGCCGGCCCATTTGTCGTAGCCCATCTCGCCGGGCATCAGCACCTGGGCGACCACGACGACGGTGAACAGGGCCATCAGGATGGCCGTCACGCGCTGGGCCAGCCAGTCGCGAAGGCCGTAGTGCGCGCCGACGACGGTGCGCTTGGAACCATAGTTTTGTGACATGGGGGGGGGCTCCTCAGAAGAACAGCTTGTAGCCGAGGGCCAGCGTCAGCACCACGCTGGCGCCGAGCGTGAACAGGGCGGACGACTCGCCGAATTCCTTGGTGACCGCGTGGGTGGCGTCCATCCAGAGGTGGCGAACGCCGGCGATGAAGTGGTGCAGGTAGCCCCAGATCAGGCCGAGGGCCACCAGCTTGACGAACCAGCCGGGCAGGAAACCCACGCCCGCGTTGAACACCGAGGTGAACCGCGCGTAGGAGATCTCGGAGGTCAGGCTGGTGTCGAACATCCAGATGATGAACGGCATCAGCAGGAACATCAGGGCGCCGCTGACACGGTGGAGGATCGAGACGATGCCTGCCGCGGGCAGCCGGTACGAGACGATCTGAGAGATGTGGATGTTGCGGTATACCGGCCTCGCAGGCCTTTGCTTCGATGTGTCTGTCATTCCCAGCCTTTTTTGTTTCGGAAAACTTCGGGATTTTATTGCAATGCATCAACTTGAAACTAGCAGGTAACCACAATGCCGGAGCGCGGAACTGCGGCTAAGGCCCGGGCCCGGCGCCGCGCGGGATCAACTCAACCCGTTGCGGTAGTGGTGGGCGGCCGTGTTGTAAAGGCCGCGCCGCAGCTCCATCGGCTGGTCGTCGTAGCTCAGCGCCAGCCGTTCCACGCTCAGCAGCGGCGCGCCCTGCGCCACGCCCAGCAGGCCGGCCACGACGGCGTCGGCCGCCACGGCGCGGATCTTCTCCTCGGCGCGGATCATGCGCACGCCGAACTCCGCCTCGAACAGCCCGTACATGGGGCCCCGGTAGCCGCTCAGCCTGTCGGCGGTGAGCCCTTTGAACTTCGCGCCCGGCAGCCAGATGTCGTCGAGCACCACGGGGTTGTCGCGGAAGGAGAGCACGCGCCGCACTTGAAGCACCGGGTCTCCCGCCCGCAGTGCCAGGGCCCGGGCGATCTCGGCGGGCGCGCGCAGGCGGCGGCAGTCTATGAAGCGCCGTTGCGCGCCGACGGTGTCGCCGTCGTCGGCCGTCAGGCGGAGGAAGCGGTATTGGACCTGCTGCTCGGCGTGCGTCGCCACGAAGGTGCCCTTGCCCTGCCTGCGCAGCAGCAGGTTCTCGGCCGCCAGCTCGTCGACCGCCTTGCGGACCGTGCCCTGGCTGACGCGGAACCTCGCGGCCAGGTCCAGCTCGCTGGGGATGGCCTCGCCGGGGCGCCATTCGCCGTCCTGCAGGCTGCGCAGCATCAGCGTCTTGATCTGCTGGTAGAGCGGGCTGAACGCCGGCGCGTGGCTCCTGGCCGCGCGTTGCGGCGGCGCAGGGGGGCTGTTGCGGGAGGCCGTCATGGTGGCGAATTGCAGCACATGAGGGCCCCACCGTCCATCCTTATTTGACTGATGTCTTCTATAAGACATAAGACATTTGACCCAATTCACCTCGCCGGCGCGGCCGCCGGGCGGCCGAAGCCGCTAAACTCCTGCACCATTTCCGCCCTTCCAACCCTCGTCCCCTGGAGATTCCCATGAGCAAGAAACCCGTACGAGTCGCCGTCACCGGCGCCGCCGGCCAGATCGGCTACGCCCTGCTGTTCCGCATCGCCTCCGGCGAAATGCTGGGCAAGGACCAGCCCGTGATCCTGCAATTGCTGGAAATCCCCGACGAGAAGGCCCAGAACGCCCTGAAGGGCGTGATCATGGAACTCGAAGACTGCGCCTTCCCGCTGCTGGTCGGCATCGAGGCCCACTCCGACCCGATGACCGCCTTCAAGGGCACCGACTACGCCCTGCTCGTCGGCGCCCGCCCCCGCGGCCCCGGCATGGAGCGCGCCGACCTGCTGGCCGCCAACGCCCAGATCTTCACCGCCCAGGGCAAGGCCCTGAACGCCGTGGCTTCGCGCGACGTGCGCGTGCTGGTGGTGGGCAACCCGGCCAACACCAACGCCTACATCGCCATGAAGAGCGCGCCCGACCTGCCGCGCAAGAACTTCACCGCCATGCTGCGCCTGGACCACAACCGCGCGCTGTCGCAGATCGCCGCCAAGACCGGCAAGCCGGTGGCCTCGATCCAGAAGATGGCCGTGTGGGGCAACCACTCGCCCACGATGTACGCCGACTACCGCTTCGCCACCATCGATGGCAAGGCCGTCAAGGACATGATCAACGACGAGGAATGGAACAAGAACACGTTCCTGCCCACCGTCGGCAAGCGCGGCGCCGCCATCATCGAGGCGCGCGGCCTGTCGTCGGCCGCCTCGGCCGCCAACGCCGCCATCGACCACATGCGCGACTGGGCCCTGGGCACCAACGGCGGCTGGGTCACGATGGGCGTGCCCTCCAACGGCGAATACGGCATCCCGAAGGACGTGATGTTCGGCTACCCCGTCACCTGCGAAGGCGGCGAGTACAAGATCGTCGAAGGCCTGCCCATCGATGAGTTCTCCCAGGGCCTGATCAACATCACCCTGGCCGAGCTGCAGGGCGAGCAGGACGGCGTGAAGCACCTGCTGTAAACCGCGGCGCACCCGCCCGGCCGGCCGACCCACATCGCGTGCGTCGGCCTTTTTCATTCATGGACACACATGGAAACGCACGGACGATGACCCTCCCCTCCCCCATCCACCCGCGGCAAGCCCTGTTCGGCTCGGACGAGCTGACGCCGGCATTGCCCGTCTGCGACCACTACTGCGGCGTCGAAGCCCGCATGCGCAAGAGCCTGGAGCTGCAAGCCGAGCTCGGCCCGGTGTTCGACATCACACTGGACTGCGAAGACGGCGCCCCGGTGGGCGGCGAGGCCGAGCATGCCCACCTCGCGGCCGAACTGGCCGCGTCGAGCGCCAACCGCTTCGGGCGGGTCGGCGCCCGCGTGCACCCGGTGGACCACCCCGCCTTCGCGGCCGATGTCCACACCCTGGTGCGCCACGCCGGCCACCGCCTGGCCTACCTGATGGTGCCCAAGCCGCGCTCGCTCGCCGACGTGCAGCGCGCCTGCGACCACATCGACCACGAACTGCGCACCCAGGGCCTGGCAACCGCGGGCGACGCGGCCCTGCCCGTCCACGTGCTGGTCGAGACCCACGGCGCGCTCCGGGACGTGGAAGCGATCGCCGCCCACCCCCGGGTGCAGTCCCTGTCCTTCGGCCTGATGGACTTCGTCTCGGACCACCGCGGCGCCATCCCGGCCTCCGCCATGGGGATGGAAGGCGACATCAACCAGTTCAACCACCCGCTGGTGGCGCGCGCCAAGCTGGCGATATCGGCCGCCTGCCATGGCCACGGAAAGACGCCTTCCCACTGCGTGGTCACCGAATTCAAAAACAAACGCGCGATCACCGCCGCCGCCGAGCAGGCCGGCAAGCTGTTCGGCTACACGCGGATGTGGAGCATCCACCCGAACCAGATCGAGCCGATCGTCGAAGCCTTCGCCCCCAGCACCGCGGAGATCGACCTCGCGATCGACATCCTGCACGCCGCGCAAGCCGCGGGCTGGGCGCCTGTGCAGCACCGCGACACGTTGCACGACCGGGCCAGCTTCCGCTATTTCTGGCAGGTGCTCGAACGCGCCCACCGGACGAAGCAGCCATTGCCGGCCGAAGTCCAAGCCGCTTATTTCGGCGCTGATTGACCCGCGCGCCACAGCCATTCCGCGCGCGCGGCCGAAATGTCCGGGCTTGCCCGGACCCCATCCCCCGCCCCCGCGCGCACAATCGCAGACCGCCCAACCACCCGCACCGCAGTCAACATGAAACCCATCATCTGCCTTTCCGCCGCCTTGCTTTTCCTGGCCGGCACGACCGAGCTGGCCGCCCAGACCGCCCCGGCCAAACCCAACACCGCGGCACGCAAACCCGCGCCCCGGGCGAAGAAACCCGCGCCGCCGCCCGCGCAAGAAGCCGACCTCACCCCGCCGGCCAGCAAAGAGCAGATCGAAGCCGCGGAGCGCACCCTTTTCGGCGACTACGAATGCGAGTTCAACCAGTCGATCAACGTCTCGCTGGACGCCAAGGCAGCCGGCTACGTGGACGTCAAACACCTCAAGAAAAGCTACACGATGCGGCCGGTGATCTCCAGCACCGGCGCGCTGCGCCTGGAAGACGTGCGCGGCCAGACGCTGCTTCTGCAGATCGCCAACAAGTCGATGCTGATGGACGTCAAAGCGGGCAAGCGGATCGTCGACTCCTGCGTGCACGAGTCCCAAAGGGAATTCATGAAGAACGCGACGCCCGGCACGCCGATGCTGAATTGACCCGGCCCGCCGGGCACAACCGCACAGAGGGCCGCGAAAGGCCGCCGGGAGGCGGCTTGAAATCGGGGTATGCAGGCTTGAGTATGCATTGGCCAGTACGTATAATTGATACGTACCAGCCGATCCATACCCATCCACGCAGGACGCCCTTATGGAAGCCACCGTTGCCGAACGAGGCCAGATCACCCTGCCCAAAGCCGTGCGCGACGCCCTGGGCCTGACCAAAGGCACCCTGCTCAAAGTGGAGCTCGACGGCGGCCGGATCATCCTCAGCAAGAACGTCGACGACGCGATCTCTCGCGCCCGCGGCAAGTTCAAGCTGCCCGCGGCCGATCCATCGGGAGCCGAGGCCCACGGCCCGGCCGGCGCCAGGAAATGATCGCGGTCGACGCTTCCATCCTGGCCGAGTTGCTGGGTGACGGGCCGCAAGCCGACGCCGCCGAGGTCTGCCTGCGCAAAGCCCTGGCCAGCGGGCCGGTGGTGGTCTGCGACGTGGTGGTGAGTGAACTCACCGCCCGCCTCGGCCACGGCGCCGAGGTGATGGACGTGCTGGAGGACATGGGCGTGCGCTACTCCGCGGTGGAGCAGCGGTCGGCCATCCGGGCCGGCGAGATGCAGCGCAAATATGCCGAGCGATACGCCGAGCGCCGGCGCAAAGCCCCCGCTGCGCAAGAGCCGCCCGCGCGCACGCCTGCTGACTTCCTCATCGGCGCCCACGCCATGCTCCAGTGCAATGCGCTGCTGACCGATAACGAAGCCTTCTTCCGCGAATATTTCAAGGGGCTCAAGCTGATCACCCCCATCAGCCGGGCCGGCTGACAGCCAACCGACACCTCGGCCCGCGACCATCCCGCTTTTCCCGATTCAACCCAGACCACCTCCAACGGAGATTCCCATGCTCGACGCCTACCGCCAACACACCGCTGAACGCGCCCTCCTCGGCATCCCGCCCCTGCCCCTGTCGGCCCAACAGACGGCCGAGCTGATCGAGCTGCTGAAGGCGCCGCCCGCAGGCGAAGAAGCCGCGCTGGTGGACCTCATCACCCACCGCGTGCCCGCCGGCGTGGACGACGCCGCCAAGGTCAAGGCCAGCTACCTGGCCGCCGTGGCGCACGGCACCGAGAAGTGCGCCCTCATCAGCCGAGAGAAGGCCACGGAACTGCTGGGCACCATGCTCGGCGGCTACAACATCAGCCCCCTGGTCGACCTGCTGGACGACCCGGAAGTCGGCGCCACCGCCGCCAATGCGCTCAAGCACACCCTGCTGATGTTCGACCAGTTCCACGACGTCAAGGAAAAGGCCGACAAGGGCAACGCCAATGCCAAGGGCGTGCTGCGGAGCTGGGCCGACGCCGAGTGGTTCACCAGCCGGCCCGAAGTGCCGCAGAGCATCACCGTCACCATCTTCAAGGTCGCCGGCGAGACCAACACCGACGACCTCTCCCCAGCGCCCGACGCCTGGAGCCGCCCCGACATCCCGCTGCACGCCCTGGCCATGTTGAAAAACAAGCGCGACGGCCAGCCGCTTGAGGCGGCGCCCGAGGAAGACGGCAAGCGCGGGCCGGTCAAGTTCATCGCCGACCTGCGCGCGCGCGGCCACCTCGTCGCCTACGTGGGCGACGTGGTGGGCACCGGTTCCAGCCGCAAGTCGGCCACCAACTCGGTGCTGTGGTTCACCGGCGAAGACATCCCCTATGTGCCGAACAAGCGCTTCGGCGGCGTGTGCCTGGGCACCAAGATCGCGCCGATCTTCTACAACACGATGGAAGACGCCGGCGCCCTGCCGATCGAGGTGGACGTGAGCCAGATGAACATGGGCGACACCGTCGAGCTGCGCCCCTACGACGGCAAAGCGCTGAAGGACGGCAAGGTCATCGCCGAATTCGCCGTCAAGAGCGAGGTGCTCTTCGACGAGGTGCGCGCCGGCGGCCGCATCCCGCTGATCATCGGCCGCGGCCTGACCGCCAAGGCGCGCGAAGCCCTGGGCCTGGCGCCGTCCACCCTGTTCCGCCTGCCGCAGAACCCCGCGGACACCAAGAAGGGCTTCAGCCTGGCGCAGAAGATGGTCGGCCGCGCCTGCGGCCTGCCCGCCGGCCAGGGCGTGCGCCCGGGCACTTACTGCGAACCGCGCATGACCAGCGTCGGCTCGCAGGACACCACCGGCCCGATGACCCGCGACGAGCTGAAAGACCTCGCCTGCCTGGGCTTCAGCGCCGACCTGGTGATGCAGAGCTTCTGCCACACCGCCGCCTACCCGAAGCCGGTGGACGTGAAGACGCACCGCGAGCTGCCGCAGTTCATCTCCAGCCGCGGCGGCGTGTCGCTGCGCCCGGGCGACGGCGTGATCCACAGCTGGCTGAACCGCCTGCTGCTGCCCGACACCGTCGGCACCGGCGGCGACAGCCACACCCGCTTCCCGATCGGCATCAGCTTCCCGGCCGGCTCCGGCCTGGTCGCATTCGCCGCCGCCACCGGCGTGATGCCGCTGGACATGCCGGAGAGCGTGCTGGTGCGCTTCAAGGGCAGCATGCAGCCGGGCGTGACGCTGCGCGACCTGGTCAACGCCATCCCGCTGTACGCCATCAAGGCCGGCCTGCTGACGGTCGAGAAGAAAGGCAAGAAGAACATCTTCTCCGGTCGCATCCTGGAAATCGAAGGCCTGCCCGACCTGAAGGTGGAGCAAGCCTTCGAGCTGAGCGACGCTTCGGCCGAGCGCTCCGCCGCCGGCTGCACCGTGCACCTGAACAAGGAGCCGATCATCGAGTACATCAACAGCAACATCACGCTGATGAAGAACATGATCGCCAACGGCTACGCCGACGCCCGCACCCTGGCCCGCCGCATCGCCGCGCAGGAGGCCTGGCTGGCCAAGCCCGAGCTGCTGTCGGCCGACGCCGACGCCGAATACGCCGCCGTGATCGAGATCGACCTGGCCGACATCCACGAGCCCATCGTCGCCTGCCCGAACGACCCGGACGACGTGAAGACGCTCAGCGAAGTCGCCGGCGCCAAGATCGACGAGGTGTTCATCGGCAGCTGCATGACCAACATCGGCCACTTCCGCGCGGCCTCCAAGCTGCTGGAGAACAAGCGCGACATCCCGGTCAAGCTGTGGGTCGCGCCGCCGACCAAGATGGACGCCCAGCAGCTCACCGAAGAAGGCCACTACGGCGTGCTCGGCACCGCCGGCGCCCGCATGGAGATGCCCGGCTGCAGCCTGTGCATGGGCAACCAGGCCCAAGTGAAGGAAGGCGCGACCGTGTTCTCCACCAGCACCCGCAACTTCCCCAACCGGCTGGGCAAGAACTCCAACGTCTACCTCGGCTCGGCCGAGCTGGCCGCCATCTGCTCGCGCCTGGGCCGCATCCCGACCAAGGAAGAGTATTTGATCGACATGGGCGTGATCAACGCGGCAAGCGACAAGATCTACCAGTACCTCAACTTCGACAAGATCGAAGAGTACGCCGACAAGGCCAGGACCGTCAGCGCCTGACGGCCCGCCCTGCTCCCCCACATCAAAGCGGCCTTCGGGCCGCTTTGTTTTTGGGCGCGTGCAAGCCCCCTTGTGGAGGCGTCGCCTCCCTTCACGCGGCCTCCCGTCCCCTCGGCCGCGGGGCGCTCGCCAGAGGGAGTTTCAAACGCCCGCCGCCTTCCCACAATCCGCCCCCAGCCGACGCGGCGGCGCTGCGTCGGCGAAGACCTTTCCCATCCAACTCATCCCTTTCAAGGAGAAAACCATGTTCAAGAACTTCCTGCTCGCCGTGCTGGCCGCGCTTTCGATGGCCATCTTTTCCAACGCGGCGCTGGCCGCCACCGACATCAACAAAGCCTCGCAGGCCGAACTTGAAAGCGTCAAGGGCATCGGCCCGGCGATGTCCGCGAAGATCATGGACGAGCGCAAGAAAAGCGCTTTCAAGAACTGGGACGACCTCATCGACCGCGTCAGCGGCGTCGGCCCCGGCAACGCCGCCAGGTTCTCGTCGAACGGCCTGACCGTCAACGGCGAATCCTTCAAAGGCCAAGCCGGCGCCGAGAAGTCGGCGTCCAAGGGCAAGCCCAAGTCGGAAGCCCGGCCGGACAAGGAAGGCAAGGCCACGGCGAAGTCCTGAGTGATTCGCGCAGCCATGCGCAGCGGCGACGGAGGCGCCGCTGCGCCTCCCCCAGCACGCGGCGGGGCGCCTGGAGCCGTGGCGGCCTCGCTGGCGGCGACCGATGGCGAGGCATCCCGTTAGGACCCGTCCACCGAGCTGCCGTCGCTTCGCCGCCAATGCCGTTCCGCGGCGCAATCGGGCGCCGAGAAGCCGCAAGCCGAGCTTCGCGATCTGCGCGGCTCCCGGAGAACATCGTGAACTGGCCGGCGTAAAGGCGCCATCGCACCAGTCTTTTCTACTAGTGCCTGCGCGCTAGATCAACGCGAGGGTCCCGCCGTTTGCGGTACACGGGCCGGGTTTAAAGGAAGGTTTGCTCGGGAATTGCGCCGGGCCGCCGTGATTTTGATTAGAAGACCCGTCGACGGAGAAAAAAAAGCCCAAGGCGTTGACATCCTTGGGCTTTCTGTACGTCCGTGGACGCCTTGAAATGAATAACTGGTGGAGCTGGCGGGAATCGAACCCGCGTCCGCAAGCCATTGCCGGACAGATCTACATGCTTAGCTGGCTGATTTGATTGTTGAGGCTGGTGTCGCGCAGCAGCACGCTACACCCGCCCCTAGCCACTTGATTTAAGTCTGTGCTGAGTGACCCAACCCAGACCGAGCCCATGTGAATGACTTCGCAGCTTTCGGGTTGCCCCTCAAGCCCAGCCCATCGGCCAACTGTTGCGAAGGTCACCGGTTTTAAGCGGCGACTTGGTAGTGACTGTCGTTTGCAGTTACTGTGTTTCCAGTGGATTTACGAGCGAACTGGTGCTCGGCATGCCCTGTTCCAACTCCGCACCCGCGTCGAAGCCAAGTCAGCCCCAGGAACCGTGTAGTTTAGGGCAAGAAAAACAACTTCAAGAGGTCTGAGGGCCGGTCCAGCAAGTAGTCGGCGCCCCAGTCTTCGATGGCCTCGCCCAGGCCCAGGTAGCCCCACGCCGCGGCGGCGCTTTTCATGCCCGCGGCGGTGGCGGCTTGCACATCGCGCAGGTCGTCGCCGACATAAAGACAGTCCGCCGCATCGACGCCGATGCGATGCGCTGCTTCGAGCAAAGGGGCCGGATGCGGTTTGGGATGCGGCGTGGTGTCGCCGCAAACCAGAACGGCTGCTTGCGAACGCAAGCCCAGGCCATCGGCCAACGGTTCCGCGAAACGCGCGATTTTGTTGGTGACGATGCCCCAAGGGAGTTGGGCACGATCCATCGCCTCAATCACCTCGGCCATGCCGTCGAACAAGGCCGTGGAGTCCGTCAAACGCTGCGCGTAACGCGAGAGGAACTCATCGCGCAGGGCCGGAAATTCCGGATCGCCCGGCTGCTTGCCGAGCGCGATGCCCACCATGCCGCGCGCGCCGCTGCCGACCATCGGGCGGTAAGTGGACAAAGGCAGCGCATCGAGGCCGCGTGAGACACGCAGGTCGTTGCCCGCGGCCGCGAGGTCGGGGGCGCTGTCCACCAGCGTTCCGTCCAGGTCGAACAGGATGGCCTTGAAAGAAAGAGGTTTCACAGTGGCCGCCGGCAAGCGAAAAGATAGTTGACGCTCGTATCGGCCGAAAGCCGATACCGCCGGGTCAGCGGGTTGTATTCCATGCCGCGGGTCGCGACGAGGTCCAGTCCAGCCTGGCGGCACCATGAAGCCAAATCGCGGGGCTTGATTAACTTGGCGTATTCGTGCGTGCCTTTGGGTAAAAGCTTGAGCACGTACTCGGCCCCCAGAATGGCCATCAAAAAAGACTTGGGGTTCTGGTTAATGGTCGAGAAATAAACCGCGCCGCCCGGTTTCACCAATCCGGCACAAGCGCGCACGACCGACGACGGGTCAGGGACATGCTCAAGCATTTCCATGCAAGTGACCACGTCGAACTGGGCGGGCCGTTCCGCCGCCAGGACCTCGACCGCAACCTCCCGGTAGGTCACTGAAGGGGTGCCGGCCTCCAATGCATGCAACTGCGCCACCTTCAAGGCCTTGGTGGACAAATCGATGCCCAGTACGGTGGCGCCCAGGCGCGCCATGGCATCCGAAAGAATGCCGCCGCCGCATCCCACGTCCAGGACGTTCTTGCCTTTCAAAGGGCTACCGCTGTTGATCCATTCGAGGCGCAGCGGATTGATTTCATGGAGGGGCCGGAATTCACTTTCCCGGTCCCACCACCGATGGGCCAATTCACTGAATTTGGCCAGTTCCTGGGGGTCGGCGTTGATGTTCATGTTTCGAGGATAACGAGGGGCCGCGCCAGCGGCCCGTCCACCAAAAAGAAAACCCCGCCGCGGCGGGGTTTGGGGAGCACTGAATCGATATCAGTTCTTGGTGCGGGTACCGACCACTTCGATTTCCACGCGGCGGTTCTTCGCGCGGCCTTCGCTGGTCTTGTTGTCGGCGACAGGCTGCTTCTCGCCCTTGCCTTCGGTGTAGACGCGGTTCTTCTCGACGCCCTTGCTCAGCAAATAGGCCTTGACGGCTTCGGAACGTGCGACCGACAGTTTCTGGTTGTAGGCATCGCTACCCACGGAGTCGGTGTGGCCGACGGCGATGATGACTTCCAAGTTGATGCCACCCATCTTGCTGACCAGGTCGTCCAGCTTCGCCTTGCCTTCGGGCTTGAGGGCGGTCTTGTCGAAATCGAAGAACGCGTCGGCGGCGAAGGTCACCTTTTCGCTGACCGGTGCCGCGGGGGCTGCCGGAGCCGGGGCCGGGGCTGCCGGGACAGCGGCGGGTGCGGGTGCGGGAGCGGCGGCCGGGGCCGGTGCGGGGGCTGCGGGCTTGATGGCGCCGTCGCACTCGGGGGAAGCAGTCGCGGGCGTCCATGCGCCATCGCGCCAGCACAGTTCATTCGTACCGTTCTTCCAGTTCAAGCCATTCGGGTTGACCCAGTTGTCAACGGTTTGAGCCTGGGCAAACGCGCCCGAAGTTGCAGCTGCAAGGGCAACCGTTGCGAAAAGCGATGCCACGTTATTCAGTTTCTTCATGATTCTCCTCTCAGGGGAATGGGATCTAGGGTTTTCGACAAAGGGGCGGAACTTGTATATCGGTAAGTACAAACCCGAAATTTCGAAGTTTGCCTACATCGGTCATTGTGCCATAGGCCACAGAATTGGTCCCATAGGCCCCGGCACGGGCAAGCCCGGGCAAACACGGCGTTGCGAACTGGCCACACTGCGCGCGGAATTAGAATCCCGGGTTCTGTCTGCGAGTCGCTTTATCCCCGCCTCGCGCCGACGCCATTTTTCTCAGATTGATCCCCCGCATGACTCAGTTTGCCAAAGAAACCTTGCCCATCAGTCTAGAAGAGGAGATGCGGCGCTCGTACCTCGACTATGCGATGAGCGTGATTGTCGGGCGCGCACTCCCGGACGCCCGGGACGGCTTGAAACCGGTCCACAGGCGTGTTCTGTTCGCCATGCACGAGCTGAACAACGACTGGAACCGGCCGTACAAGAAGTCCGCCCGCATCGTCGGGGACGTCATCGGCAAATACCACCCGCACGGCGACCAGTCGGTCTACGACACCATCGTGCGCATGGCGCAGGATTTCTCGCTGCGACACATGCTGGTGGACGGCCAAGGCAACTTCGGCTCCGTCGACGGCGACAACGCGGCCGCCATGCGTTACACCGAAATCCGCCTGGCCAAGATCACGCACGAGATGCTGGCCGACCTGGACAAGGAGACGGTCGACTTCGGCCCCAACTACGACGGCAGCGAGAAAGAACCGCTGGTCATGCCCGCCCGGCTGCCCAACCTGCTGGTCAACGGTTCCGGCGGCATCGCCGTGGGCATGGCCACCAACATCCCGCCGCACAACCTGAACGAGGTCATCGACGCCTGCCAGCACCTGCTGAAGAACCCGGGCGCCAGCATCGACGAGCTGATGGAGATCATCCCGGCGCCGGACTTCCCCACCGCCGGCATCATCTACGGCCTCAGCGGCGTGCGCGACGGCTACCGCACCGGCCGCGGGCGCGTGGTGATGCGCGCCAGGTGCCATTTCGAGGACATCGACAAGGGCCAGCGCCAAGCCATCATCGTCGACGAGATCCCCTACCAGGTGAACAAGAAGAACCTGCTCGAGCGCATGGCCGAGCTGGTGCACGAGAAGAAGCTGGAAGGCATCAGCCACATCCAGGACGAGTCCGACAAGTCCGGCATGCGGGTGGTGATCGAGCTCAAGCGCGGCGAAGTGCCCGAGGTGGTGCTGAACAACCTGTACAAGCAGACGCAGCTGCAGGACACCTTCGGCATGAACATGGTGGCGCTGGTCGATGGCCAGCCCCGGCTGTGCAACCTGAAGCAGCTGCTCGAGATCTTCCTGGAGCACCGGCGCGAGGTCGTCACCCGCCGCACGGTGTTCGAGCTGCGCAAGGCGCGCGAGCGCGGCCATGTGCTCGAGGGCCTGGCCGTGGCGCTGGCCAACATCGACGAGTTCATCGAGACCATCAAGACCAGCCCGACGCCGCCGGTGGCCAAGGCGGCGCTGATGAGCAAGAGCTGGGATTCGTCGCTGGTGCGCGAGATGCTGGTGCGCGCCGAAGGCGACACGCCGGGCGGCCGCGCGGCCTATCGCCCCGAGGGCCTGCCGCCGCAGTACGGCATGCAGCCCGATGGCCTGTACCGCCTCTCCGACGACCAGGCCAGCGAGATCCTGCAGATGCGCCTGCAGCGCCTGACCGGCCTGGAGCAGGACAAGATCATCGGCGAGTACAAGGACGTGATGTCGGAGATCGCCGACCTGCTGGACATCCTGGCCACGCCGGAGCGCGTGACGACCATCATTTCCGAGGAACTCACGGCGATCAAGCTGGAGTTCGGCCAGACCAAGGTCGGCGCGCGCCGCAGCATGATCGAGCACAACGCGCAGGACCTCGGCACCGAAGACCTGATCACGCCGACCGACATGGTGGTGACGCTGAGCCACACGGGCTACATCAAGAGCCAGGCGTTGTCCGAATACCGGGCCCAGAAGCGCGGCGGCCGCGGCAAGCAGGCCACGCAGACCAAGGAAGACGACTGGATCGACCAGCTCTTCATCGCCAACACCCACGACTACATCCTGTGCTTCACCAACCGCGGCCGCGTCTATTGGCTGAAGGTCTGGGAGGTGCCGCAGGGCTCGCGCAACTCGCGCGGCAAGCCCATCGTCAACATGTTCCCGCTGCAGGCCGGCGAGAAGGTCAACGTCGTGCTGCCGCTGACCGGCATCGCGCGCACCTTCCCGGCGGACCATTTCGTCTTCATGGCCACCGCCCAGGGCACGGTCAAGAAGACCGCGCTCGACGAGTTCAGCAACCCGCGCAAGGCCGGCATCATCGCGGTCGACCTGGACGAGGGCGACTTCCTGATCGGGGCGGCGCTCACCGACGGCAAGCATGACGTGATGCTGTTCTCGGACGGCGGCAAGGCGGTCCGGTTCGACGAGGACGATGTGCGCTCGATGGGCCGAAACGCACGCGGCGTGCGGGGCATGGCGCTGGACGAAGGCCAGAGCGTGATCGCGATGCTCGTGGCCGAGGACGAATCGCAGAGCGTGCTCACCGCCACAGTCAACGGCTATGGCAAGCGCACGTCCATCACCGAATACACACGGCACGGCCGCGGCACCAAGGGGATGATCGCCATCCAGCAGAGCGAACGCAACGGCAAGGTCGTCGCGGCGACGCTGGTGCGCCCGGACGACGAGATCATGCTGATCACCGACAAGGGCGTGCTGGTGCGCACCCGGGTCAGCGAGATCCGGGAACTCGGCCGCGCGACCCAGGGCGTGACACTGATCGCCCTGGACGACGGCGCGACCCTCAGCGGCCTGCAACGCATCGTGGAGAACGACGCCAACGCGGAAGACGCCAACGAGACCGACGCCGACACGACCGGCGGCGCCGGCGCCGACCCGAACACTTGAACAAAACAATTCGCCAGGAGAACCACCGAATGAAGAAATTGATGATCGCCACGGCACTGATCGCCGCCATGGCCGCCGTCCAGGCCCAGCCCGCGCCCGCCAAGAAGGCGTTGATCGACAGGGTCCTGAAGCTGCAGCAGCCCAACATCGAAACCCTGGCGCGCGCCGTCGTGGAAACGCCCGCGCAGCAGATGGCGCAGAACGCCAACCTGGCGCTGCAGCGCCAGGTCCCGGCGGATCAGCGGGAAGCCGTCGGCAAAGGCATGCAGAGCGACATGGCCAAGTACATCGCGGACACCGTGCCGCCGGTGAAGGACCGCGCTGTCGCCTTGGGCCCGAGCACGCTGGGCAAGGTGCTCGACGAGAAATTCAGCGAAGCCGAGCTGAAGCAGCTCGTGGCGATGCTGGAGTCGCCGATCTACCGCAAGTTCGGCGAATCACTCGAACCGATGGGCAAGGCATTGCGAGAGCAGCTCGTCGCCGACAACAGGAGCACCATCGAAGCCGGGCTGAAGGCCCTGGACCAAAGCTGGGTGAAGCGCCTGCAGGACGCCTCGCCCGCCGCCGGCAAGCCCGCACCCGCCACCCCGGCCAAGTGAACGAACGACGAAGCGGCATGTCCAGCAGACCTTTCAATTTCGCCCCCGGCCCGGCCGCTTTGCCGGCCGAGGTCCTCAGCCAGGCCGCCGCCGAGATGCTGGACTGGCACGGCTGCGGCATGAGCGTGATGGAGATGAGCCACCGGGGGACGCAGTTCGCCGAGATCGCGCAGGCCGCCGAGGCCGACCTGCGCGAGCTGCTCGCGGTGCCCGCCGAGTTCAAGATTTTGTTCATGCAGGGCGGCGGCCTGGCGGAAAACGCCATCGTGCCGATGAACCTGCTCGGACCGGAGCCGGCCGGCGCCGGGCCGGTCGATTTCGTCGTCACGGGCGCCTGGTCGGCCAAGTCCGAGCAGGAAGCCAGGCGCTACGGCGGCACCAACGTCGCGGCGTCCGGCAAGGGCGAGCGGGGCTACACCGGGATCCCGGCGCCCTCCTCGTGGCGGCTGAGCACGCGTCCGGGCTATGTGCACATCTGCGGCAACGAGACCATCGACGGCGTGGAATTCCACGCGCTGCCCGACCTGAAAGCGCTGGGGTGCGACGCGCCCCTGGTGGTGGACTGCTCGTCGCACATCGCTTCCAGGCCGATGGACTGGTCCCGGGTCGGCCTGGCCTTCGCGGGCGCGCAAAAGAACATCGGCCCCGCCGGCCTGACCCTCGTGTTCGTGCGCGAGGACCTGCTCGGCCGCGCCCTGCCGGTCTGCCCGTCGGCCTTCAACTACCGGACGGTGGCCGACAACCAGTCCATGTACAACACGCCCCCCACCTTCGCGATCTACATGGCCGGCCTGGTTTTCGCCTGGCTCAAGCGCCAGACGGAAGACGGGCTCAGCGGGGTCGCGGCGATGGAACGGCGCAGCATCGCCAAGTCCAAGCTGCTGTACGACTGCATCGACGAAAGCTCGGGTTTCTACAGCAACAAGGTCTCGCCGGACCACCGCTCCCGCATGAACGCGCCCTTCTTCCTGAGGGACGAGTCGCTCAACGAAGCCTTCCTCGCCGGCGCCAAGGCCAACGGCCTGCTGCAGCTGAAGGGCCACAAGAGCGTCGGCGGGATGCGGGCCAGCCTCTACAACGCGATGCCGCTGCAAGGCGTGCAGGCGCTGGTGGACTACATGAAGCACTTCGCCGCACAACATGGCTGATCCCACCCCCACCCCCTCCATCCATCCGGACCTGCTCGCGCTGCGCAAACGGATCGACGGCATCGACGAGACGCTGCTCGGGCTGCTGAACCAGCGCGCCGCGCTGGCGCAAGAGGTCGGCGAGATCAAGAAGAAGGAAGGCAGCGTGGCCTTCCGCCCGGAACGCGAGGCCCAAGTCATCGAAGGGCTGAAGGCGCGCAACCCCGGCCCCTTGAGCCGCGACAGCGTGGCCCCGATCTGGCGCGAGATCATGTCGGCCTGCCGCGCGCTGGAGACCCCGACCCGCGTCGCCTTCCTGGGCCCGGCCGGCACCTTCAGCGAACAGGCGGCGCTGGGCTTTTTCGGCTCGTCCATCGTCAAGGTGGATTGCGCCAGCATCGACGAGGTGTTCCGCTCCACGGCCGCGGGCGCCGCCGACTTCGGCGTGGTGCCCGTCGAGAATTCGACCGAGGGCGTGGTCGCCCGTTCGCTCGACCTGTTCCTGACGACGCCGCTGTTCATCATCGGCGAGACCAGCCTCTTCGTGCAGCACAACCTGCTGCGCGCGGAAAACTCCGTGGAAGGCATCGAGGCCGTCTGCGCCCACCCGCAAGCGCTGGCGCAGTGCCACACCTGGCTGAACAACCACCTGCCCCACGTCGAGCGGCGCCCCGTGTCCAGCAACGCCGAAGGCGCGCGCTTGGCGGCGGCCAACCCGAAGCTGGCCGGCATCGCCAGCCAGCGGGCGAGCAGCGAATACGGGCTGCACGTCGTCTCGCCGGCCATCCAGGACGACCCCCACAACCGCACCCGCTTCGCCATCGTCACTCACCCCGACCGCCACCCGCGCCCGCAAGCCTCGGGCAACGACTGCACGAGCCTGGTGGTCTCGGTGCTGAACCGGCCGGGCGCGGTGCACGACATGCTCGTGCCGCTGAAGGAGCACAGCGTGTCGATGACGCGCTTCGAATCTCGGCCCGCGCGCTCGGGTCAGTGGGAGTACTACTTCTACATCGACCTGCAAGGCCATCCCGACACGCCCGCGGTGGCTCAGGCCCTGCGCGACCTGCGCGGCGCCTGCGCCTTCTTCAAATTGCTGGGAACCTATCCCATCGACGTTCACTGAGGTCCTGAGAAACATGTTCAATCAGTTGGGGGTGATCGGATGCGGCCTGATGGGCGGCTCGTTCGCGCTCGCGCTCAAGCGCTCGGGCCTGGTCAAGCGCGTGGTCGGCTACAGCAAGTCGCCGTCCACCACCGAGAAGGCCAAGAAGATGGGCGTCATCGACATCGCGGCCGAATCGGCGTTGCTGGCGGTCTCGGGCTCCGACATCGTCCTGATCGCCGTCCCCGTGGCCGCCAGCGAAGCCACCTTCAAGGCGATCCGCCACCTGGTCGAGCGCGACGTGCTGCTGATGGACGTGGGCTCGACGAAGATGGACGTGGTCGACGCGGCGAGGCGCGTGCTCAAGGGCGCCATGGGCTCCTTCGTGCCGGCGCACCCGATCGCCGGCAAGGAGTCCGGCGGCATCCAGCACGCCGACGCGGCCCTCTACAACGGCCGCCAGGTGATCCTGACGCCGGTGGCCGAGACCTCGCCGGACCTGCTGCAGAAAGCCACCGACGTCTGGGCGGCCATCGGCTCGCAGGTGCTGCGCATGACGCCGCAGAACCATGACGCCGCGTTCGCCGCCGTCAGCCACCTGCCCCACCTGCTGGCCTTCGCTTATTTCGGGGCCGTCGCCGGCCAGCCGGCGGGCCGCGACTACTTGTCGCTCGGCGGCCCGGGTTTCCGCGATTTCACCCGGATCGCGGCCGGCGACCCGACGGTCTGGCGCGACATCCTGTCGGCCAACCGCGACGAGGTGCTGAAGCAGTCGGCGCTGTTCCGGCGGGCCCTCACCCAATTCGAGGAAGCGGTGCGCAACCCCAACCCCGACCAACTGGAAGCGATGATCCGGGAAGTGTCGAGCGCCCGCGGCGCCTGGCACCTGCCCAACACGCGCACGGTTTCGGGGCAGGGAGACCGCTGACACCGCGCCGCCGCGGGACGGCGGCGCCCCGGTCTTCGCCACGGCCGCCGCCGGCAACCCATCCAAGCGGCGGAAAAAGAAATTTGCAGCGGCACGAGCCGAGATTCCCATGTACACCACCCCCTTCCTCGACCTGCCCCCGCTCACGCACGCGGCCGGGACGGTGCGACTGCCCGGCTCCAAGAGCATCTCCAACCGCGTGCTGCTGCTGGCCGGCCTGAGCCGGGGCACCACGCTGGTCCACGACCTGCTCGATTCCGACGACACGCGCGTGATGCTCGACGCCCTGCGCGCGCTGGGCTGCGGCATTGAGCAGCGCGGCGCTTCGCTGGCCGTCACCGGGCTGGGCGCCGAGTTGAAGACCCGCCAGGCCAAGCTGTTCATGGGCAACGCGGGTACCGCGATGCGGCCGCTCACCGCCACGCTGGCGCTGCTGGCCACCGCCCAGGGGGGCAGCTTCGAACTCAGCGGCGTGCCGCGCATGCACGAGCGCCCGATCGGCGACCTGGTCGAGGCGCTGAGGCAGCTCGGCTGCGACGTCGGCTACCTCGGCCAGGACGGCTATCCGCCGCTGCGGCTGGGCACAGGCGCGGCCACGGCGCTGGACACCTCCAGGCCGATCCGCGTGCGAGGGGACGTGTCGAGCCAGTTCCTGACCGCGCTGCTGCTGGCGCTGCCGCTGGTGACTTCGGCGGGCCCGGTGTCGATCGAGGTCGAGGGCGAGCTGATCTCCAAGCCTTACATCGACATCACCTTGAAGCTGCTTGCCCGCTTCGGCGTGGAGGTGCAGCGCGAGGGCTGGCGACGCTTCACCCTGCCCCAGGGCAGCCGCTACCAGTCGCCCGGCGAGATCCACGTCGAGGGCGACGCGTCGTCGGCGTCGTATTTCATCGCGCTGGGCGCCATCGCCGCCGCCGACGCGCCGGTCCGCATCGAAGGTGTGGGCTCCGATTCCATCCAGGGCGACATCCGCTTCCTCGAAGCCGCGGTGGCGATGGGCGCGCGGGCGGACAGCGGCCCGGGCTGGCTCGAAGTGCGCCGCGGCGACTTCCCGCTCAAGGCCATCACCCTGGACTGCAACCACATCCCCGACGCCGCGATGACGCTGGCGGTGATGGCGCTTTACGCCCGGGGCACCACGCGCCTGGAGAACATCGCCAGCTGGCGCGTGAAGGAAACCGACCGCATCGCCGCGATGGCATGCGAGCTGCGCAAGCTCGGCGCCACGGTCTCGGAAGGGCCCGACTTCATCGAAATCACCCCGCCGGCGCAGTGGAAGCCCGCCCGCATCCACACCTACGACGACCACCGCGTCGCGATGTGCTTCTCGCTGGCCGCGTTCAACGGGCTGTCGCCGACGGTCGCGCACGCCGCCCCGGTGACGCTGCGAATCGAAGACCCGCGCTGCGTCGCCAAGACCTTCCCCGATTATTTCGAGGCGCTGTTCGGCGTCGCCGCGGCGCCGACGGCGGCCATCCCCGTGATCACCATCGACGGCCCGACGGCGTCGGGCAAGGGCACCGTGGCGAGCCAAGTCGCCAAGGCGCTGGGCTACCACTTCCTGGATTCGGGCGCCGTCTACCGCGCCACCGCGTTGTCGGCATTGCGCGCCGGCGTGGCCGCGGACGACGAGCCGAACCTGGCGCGGTGCGCGGCCCGGCTCGACCTGCGATTCGAGGACGAACACATCTTCATGGGCCAGGAAGAGATCGGCGCCCTGCTGCGCCGCGAAGACGTGGGCGCGATGGCGTCCAAAGTCTCCGTCTGGCCCGCGGTGCGCGCGGCGCTGAACCAGCTGCAATTGTCTTTCCGCCGCCTCCCCGGCCTGGTCGCCGACGGGCGCGACATGGGCACCGTCATCTTCCCCGACGCCCATTTGAAAATCTTCCTGACCGCCAGCGCCGCCCAGCGCGCCGAAAGGCGCCATAAGCAATTGATTTCCAAGGGAATTCCGTCTAAACTCGAAGACCTTCGCGCGGATTTGGAGGCGAGAGACCTGCGGGACACCACCCGAGTCATCGCGCCTTTGAAACCCGCGGAGGGTGCGGTGCTGCTGGACAACTCGGCGCTTTCCATCGAAGAGTCGGTGGAGAAAGTGCTGGATGCCTGGCGGCAGCGCCGGCCCGATGGCCTGAATTGACGGACCGCCCCGGCGGCCCGGGATTCGACCTCCAGCCTGCGCCCGCAGTCGACAGCCCCGCCGGTTTCCCTCCAGTGCCGTCATTCCTTGGCACGCCAGACCGGCGGATTCACCAACCCAACCCCGCGACCCCGGTCGCACTGGAAACTCTCCATGTCACAAGCTCAAACTGCCGCCCCCGCCGGCGGCGAATCCTTTGCCGCCCTCTTCGAAGAATCACTGCGCAAGTCAGACATGCGCATGGGCGAGGTCATCACCGCCGAAGTGGTGCGTGTTGAACACAATTTCGTGGTGGTGAACGCCGGCCTCAAGTCCGAAGCCTACGTCGCCATCGAAGAATTCAAGAACGACAAGGGCGAACTCGAAGTCCAGGCCGGCGACTTCGTGTCCGTCGCCATCGACGCCATCGAGAACGGCTACGGCGACACCATCCTGTCGCGCG
>CBIHOD010000070.1:0-21880 GCA_966211815.1 uncultured Burkholderiales bacterium | reverse complement strand
TGAAGGACATGAGCCCGTTCGAGGGCAAGACCATGGAATTCAAGGTCATCAAGCTCGACCGCAAGCGCAACAACGTGGTGCTGAGCCGCCGCGCCGTGGTGGAAGCCTCCATGGGCGAAGAGCGCGCCAAGCTGATGGAAACCCTCAAGGAAGGCTCCATCGTCCGCGGCGTGGTCAAGAACATCACCGAGTACGGCGCGTTCGTCGACCTCGGCGGCATCGACGGCCTGCTGCACATCACCGACATGGCGTGGCGCCGCGTTCGCCACCCGAGCGAGGTGGTGACGGTCGGCCAGGAACTGCAGGCCAAGGTCCTGAAGTTCGACGCCGAGAAGAACCGCGTCTCGCTGGGCATCAAGCAGCTGGGCGACGACCCCTGGCACGGCGTGGCCCGCCGCTACCCGAACGGCACCCGCCTGTTCGGCAAGATCACCAACATCGCCGACTACGGCGCGTTCGTGGAGATCGAGCCCGGCATCGAAGGCCTGGTGCACGTGTCCGAGATGGACTGGACCAACAAGAACGTCGCCCCCAGCAAGATCGTGTCGCTGGGCGACGAAGTCGAAGTCATGGTCCTGGAGATCGACGAAGACAAGCGCCGCATCAGCCTGGGCATGAAGCAGTGCAAGGCCAACCCCTGGGAAGAATTCGCCGCCACCGTGCAGCGCGGCGACAAGGTCACCGGCCCGGTCAAGTCGATCACCGACTTCGGCGTGTTCATCGGCCTGGCCGCCGGCATCGACGGCCTGGTCCACCTGTCCGACCTGTCCTGGAACGAGCCCGGCGAAGCCGCCGTGCGCAACTACAAGAAGGGCCAGGAAGTCGAAGCCGTCGTGCTGGCCGTCGACGTGGAGCGCGAGCGCATCTCCCTGGGCATCAAGCAGCTGGATTCCGACCCGTTCACCAACTACACCTCGCTCAACGATCGCGGCGCGACCGTGACCGGCAAGGTCAAGACGGTGGATGCCCGCGGCGCCGAGATCGACCTCGGCCAGGACATCGTCGGCTACCTGCGCGCTTCGGAAATCAGCCGCGACCGCGTGGAAGACGCGCGCAACGTGCTGAAGGAAGGCGACGAAGTCTCCGCCGTGATCATCAACGTGGACCGCAAGACCCGCGGCATCCAGCTGTCGATCAAGGCCAAGGACAACGCCGACCAGCAAGAAGCGATGCAGCGCCTGTCGCAGTCCAGCGAGCGCGAGAACGCCGGCACCACCAGCCTGGGCGCATTGCTGCGCGCCAAGCTCGACAACCAGAACAACAGCTGATGCTGTCGTCGGCCGGCCGTCGGGTTTAAACCCCCGGACCGCCGGACCGGCCGACCGGTGAACGAAGCCCGGCCGGGCACCGCCTTCGGGCGGCCCGGCCGCGTTTTTTGCACCTCGGCCGGTCTCCATGCGGATGGACTGGCGGCTGGGATTGCCCCCCCGCGAAGTCCAGCCAGCCCATCCGCATGGGGACCGCGACAACCACGCGCCGTTGCGCCCTACCGATTTCCCACCTCGCCAGGCACTGCTGCATGACCCGATCCGACCTCGTGGCCCGTTTGGCTGAAAGGTTCAGCCAGCTCACCCACCGCGACACCGAATTCGCCGTGAAAACGATGCTCGACGCCATGTCGGACGCCTTGGCGCGGGGCCACCGCATCGAAATACGGGGATTCGGCAGTTTTTCGATCAACCGACGCCCGCCCCGCATGGGCCGCAACCCGCGCTCGGGCGCGCAGGTGCTCATCCCTGAGAAGCTCGTGCCCCATTTCAAACCCGGCAAGGCGCTCCGGGAAGCGGTGGACGCGCAGCAGCCGTTGCCGGCCGCTGCGGACGGCGGCGATGCCCCGGCGGCGCCGGAAGCGACTTAACCAGGGGGCGGCGGCGGCAACCTTCGCGCCGGGAGACACCACCACCATGCGCATCTTCGTCTGGCTCTTGCGGGCCTTGATCTTCTTCAGCCTCTTCGCCTTCGCGCTGAACAACCAGCAGATCGTCAGCGTCAATTGGTTCTTCGGCTTCGAATCGCGCGCACCGATGGTCTTCATCGTGCTGGCCGCCTTCGCGGTCGGGTGCGCCCTCGGCGTGTTCGCGATGGTGCCCAGCTGGTGGCGCCACCGCCGCGTGGCCAAGCAGCAGCGAAAAGCCGTCAGCGCCCCATCGCCCGCCGCCGAAAACCTTGCCGGCGGCCCCACCTCCACCGTTCTCGAACATCCGCCCCGCGATGGACTTTGACTCCCAGTGGTTGCTGCTCTTCGGCCTGCCCTTGGTCTTCGGGCTGGGTTGGCTGGCCTCCCGGCTGGACATGCGCCAATGGTCGAAGGAGCAGCGCGAATCCCCCAAGGCCTATGTCAAGGGCCTGAACCTGCTCCTCAACGAGCAGCAGGACCAGGCCATCGACGCATTCATCGAGGCCGTGCAGCAGGACGCAGACACCACCGACCTGCATTTCGCCCTGGGCAACCTGTTCCGCCGCCGGGGTGAATACGAACGCGCGGTGCGGGTGCACGAACACCTGCTCAAGCGCGCCGACCTGCCCCGCCACCAGCGCGAACGCGCCCAGCAGGCCCTGGCCCAGGACTTCATGAAAGCCGGCCTCTTCGACCGCGCCGAGCAGGCCTGGACCGAACTCCAGGGCAGCAGCTTCGACACCGAAGCGCGCATGGCCCTGCTCACGCTGCACGAGCGTTCGCGGCGCTGGGAGCAGGCCACCCAGGAGGCCATGCAGCTCGAGCAGCGCGGCACCGGCTCGTACGCCAACCGCATCGCCCACCACTGGTGCGAGCGGGCACTGGAGGCCGACGCCGACAAGCACACCGTCGACGCCGACGAAGCCGTGCGCCAGGCCCGCCTCGCCGCGCCCTTGGCCGCCCGTCCGATGGTGCTGGCGGGCCAACGCGCCGCCGCGGCCGGGCGATACGCGCAGGCGCTGGAACTCTGGACCAGCCTGCTCAGCCGCCATCCCGACGTTTTCAGCCTGGTGGCCGTCAAGTACGCGGAGGCCGCCCGCGCCAGCGGCGACACGCTGCACGCGCTCGGCCAGTTGCAACGCCAATACGAGTTGCTGCCCCGCGTCGACCTGCTCAACGCCCTCGCGCTGCTCGACCCCGATGGGCACCGCAAGCGCCTGGGCGAACACCTGCAGCGTGAACCCAGCCTCGTTGCGGCCCGCTCGCTGCTCAAACTGCGGGGTGCGAACCAGGCGGCCGCGGCGCCGGGTTCGACCGACAACGTCGAAAACCAGGCGATCGACAACGCCCTGGCCATCGCGGTCAAACCGCTGCAGCGCTACCGCTGCGCCGCTTGCGGTTTCGAAGCTCAACAATATTTCTGGCAGTGCCCCGGCTGCCACGGTTGGGACACTTTCCCTCCCCGGCGTCTCGACGAACTCTGAAGCAGCGTGGATGAAGGAAGGCGCGTGCTGCGGCCGCGCGGCCTTCGCGGCGTCGCGGGCACCGGGTCAACCGGCACGGGCACGGGCACGCCGCGCGGCGGGCGCCCCCGGCGGCGTGCGCCACAAACCTTCAGCGCCTGCCCGCCGCCGCCAGCGCGCCGTCGAACGCCTGCTCCACCTCGGACAGCCCCGGCACCCTGCCCTTCCCGCCCAGGCTGCGCACCCAACCCGACCCGGTGACCCCCGCCAGGCCGGGTTCGTGGTCGCAATAAATGCCGACCGTCGGCCGGGCGAAAGCCGCCGCCAGGTGCGTGAAGCCGGTGTCCAAACCGACCACCAGGTGCGCGTGCCCCAGCAAACCGGCGGCTTCGCGCACGGTGAGGAAAGGCGGCAGCGAGGCGGAGCTCCCGGCCGCGACCTGCCGAGCCAACTGCTGTTCGGCGGGCGAGCCCCAAAGCACCGCCACTTGCAGACCCGCCCTCTCGCAACGCGCGACGATCGCACGCCAGCCATCCACCGGCCACAGTTTCTCGGCCCGGCTGGCGCAGGGGATCAACACGGCGTAAGGCTGGCTTCCCAGCACACCGGCCTGCGGTGTCGATGGGGGTCGCCAACCCTCCTGCGGAGCGACCAGGCCAAAGTCTGGCGGGTCGGTGGGCAGTGGGTACCCCAGCAGGCTGCTGGCCAACCGGCGGCACCGGTCGACCGCGTGCAACTCGCGCGAAACCTTCACACGCTTTTCGTAAAAAAAACTGGCCGCCGGTTCGCGGATGCTGCGCCGGTCGTAGCCGCACAACGGGCCGGGTGCTTGGCGGGCCCACAGCACGCTCTTGAGCAAACCCTGGAAATCGATGACCACGTCGAAACGCTCGGCCTTGAGCCGGCCCCGGCATTCAGCCATCGCCCGCCAGGTCTCCCGGCGCCCCAATGCCTTGCGCCACTTGCGCCAGGACAGCGGGATCACCCGGCTCACCGCCGGATGCATCGCGGGCATGGCGGAGAACGGCGCCTCGACCAGCCAGTCGACAGTCAACCCGGGGATCGCCCGGGCCATGTCGCTGACCGCGGGCAGGGTGTGCACCACGTCGCCCATGGACGTGGTCTTCACGACCAGCACCCTCATGGCACGACCGGCGGCGAAAAAACGCCGGCGCGGCCGGCCCGCGCGGCCGTCGCCGCCATGGCGCTCAATCCGGCACCTTGCCGGCGGACGCCCTCTCGGCCACCAGGGCCGGGTTCAAACTCGGGTCGTTGTACATCTTGAATTGCCGGTAAACCTTGAAATAAGCGCGCCCGGCGCGGCAATCGGCCAGAAGTTCGTCGAAGCAGCGACCGAGATCCGTCCGTTGCTGCAGCAGCCGTTCCAGCTTGATGCGGCTGGATTGACGGTGCGCCTCGTCCACATCCTGCCGCCGGGTCTGGGCGCGCATCGCGGCCACCTTGAGGGAAACGATCGACAGGCGGTCCACCATGCTGCCGGCGGTTTCGCTGTTCAACCGAGCGCCGCCCGGCAACGCCTCCACGGTCGCCAGCGGCGTGTCGGAACGCGCCGAGGCTTCGTTCACCAACCCCAGAGCGACCAGGAGCAGTTCATCCACCCGCTCGGTGGCGTCGTTGCGTGCCTGATTGAAGGCATCGATGCGGCGCTTGTTGGCGGCGATCTCGCTGTCGCTGACGCGGGTGCGCCGCGCCAGGTCTTCCTCGGCCCAAAGCAGACAGTTGTTGCGGTGGTTCACCACCACCCAATGGAGCACAGAGGACGGCGTCCCGTGCATGGCTGCCGCCTGGTCGCCAGTCTGCGGCCAGCCAGGAGACGCCAGCAATTCGTCATGCAGGGCGATAAGGTTTTCCGATTTTGGAAGAGAGATATCCATATAGTCCAATTAATGTCAAGGCCGGCATCGACAGGTCGGCCGCGCGTCCTGCAGGCGACGCGATGGCACAATCGCCGCCGCTCGACAGGATTATCAGCCCTCCCCTTACCCATGCCCAGTCCCGTACAGCCCTTGCCGCAAAACCAGGGCAAGCCTCTTATCGTGCGCTTGAGAAACTGGGTGGGCGACGTGATTTTGAGCGTACCGGCATTGCGGCTATTGCAATCTTGCGGTTATGAACTTCATTTGATTGGAAAACCCTGGGCCAAAGACCTTCTGTCAGGAGAAGGCTGGACCGTCGATGCCCTGGCCCAGGGCTGGTTTCCGCGTGCTCGGCAGATGCGTCATCTGAAAAATCTGGGTTTATCCCAAGACCCAGGTTTTTCAAGCAGATTGAATGCGTTGTGCATGCCGTTTTCTTTTTCAAGTGCCCTGGACATGAAACTCGGCGGTTTGCGTGCACTGGGGTATTCGCATGAAGGGCGCGATATTTTTCTGAATGAAACGATCACCCGGCAGGATGGTTTACATGAATTACAGGCGTATTGGAATCTGGCGCTGAGGTTGACATCTTTTTCGCCGCCGTATCCAAAACCGCCTGAAGACATCAAGCTGAAGGTATCAAAAGCCCATCAGGATGCGGCATTGCAGCTGAAGAAATCGAATGGCATCCGTCCGGGCTATCTCGTGATCTGTCCTTTCGCGGGTGGCACTTACGAAAAACAGCCCAAGTCCTGGCACCATTTCCCCGATGCCGCACGCCGACTGGTTGATATGGGACTGCAAGTGGTTCTGTGCCCTGGGCCTGGAGAAGCTGCGTTCGCCAAAGAGCAATTTCCTGACTGCATGATTCTCGAAAAGGTCGATCTCGGCGTTTATGCCGCATTGCTTCAAACGGCGGCACTGATGATCTCCAACGACACCGGCCCCGGTCACCTGGCAGCTGCCGTGGGTACCCCCACCCTCAGTGTTTTGGGCCCGACCAACCCGCTGCAGTGGGGCGCATGGGGCACCAACGTCCGAATTGTCCAAGGCGACCACCATACCTGGCCCTCCATACAGGCAGTTCTCGAGGCAACACGGCGAATCCTGGATTCCACCCCAGCTTCTTCCGATGTTGCGAAGAATGACAGGTAAACGGAATCCATGATCCAGCGTTTTGATCCATTTTCATGATGGCCACCTGAAATGCCCGCAGAACCCCTACGCATCGGTATCAGCCTTGGAAATACCGCCAATTTCCAAGATGGGCTGGGCGAATTTTCAATGCAGTTGTGCCAGAGATTTGCACAAAAAGCACCGGAACTTCGCGAGACACATGGAATATTGATCGATTTCCATTTGAAGGAAAAACTTTTCGGGATTTTCGGAGACCAGGTTTCCTATCTGCCCGTGACTCGGTGGCAGCGATGGAATCATGAAGCTACGCATTCTTATGCGCTGTGGCACAAGCTTCACCAACTGAACAAAACTCTTTTTCCCAATCGATGCCTTCATAAAGTCGTCACGGTTCACGATCTTAATTTTTTATATTTCAAGAACAAGTTCAGCCAATGGCGAGATTTCAGGCGCATTAAAAAACATTTGGGCGCCAGCGATCAAATGATCGCGATCAGCCAGCATGTCAAAAACGACATCATCCAGGCATTGAATCCCAACCAGCCCATTGAGGTCATCTACAACGGAGCCAGAAACTTTTCAGCGGCCCAGGCCAAACCACCGGATTTTGCAATACCGCAGGAGTATCTTTTCCATCTGAGCAGGATGGCAAAATCGAAAAATATCCAAGCCATTCTGGATCTTGCCAAATCTTGGCCGGAAAAAAAATTCGTGTTGGCCGGTCCGGAGAACGACGACACCCGAGCTGTCAGAGCGGCACTGGAGGGAATGGGTTTAAAAAACGTCACGTTGCTGCTCAGCATCAGCGATGCCGAAAAAGCGTGGCTTTACGCTCATTGCCAAGGCTTTCTCTTTCCTTCGCTGACTGAAGGTTTCGGTTTGCCCGTCATCGAGGCCATGCATTTTGGACGTCAGGTTTTCCTTTCAAAACTGACGTCACTACCGGAAATCGGCGGAAACCTGGCGCACTATTTCGATGATTTTTCCCCATCGACGATGAAAGCCGTGATCCAGCGCGGGATCACCACGGAAAAGAAAAACGAGACAAAAATCATCGACCATGCAAAATCTTTCAACTGGGATACTTGCGCCAATCATTATCTTTCTCTTTACATGAAAAAGTTGGGAATTTTGTCCTGACCAATCCCAAGCTGAAGCATGTTTGATCGCCTGTCTAAACCAAGACTTTTGGCATTGATATTTTTCGCCTCACTGTTCTTTTTGACCGTGGGCGCAAGCAATTCCCGATACAAAATCCAAGCGGTAATTCTTCCTTGGATTCTTCTGGCTGCCGACTCGTCGGCCAGATCGGCGGCAAAAGAATTGCTGCAAAGACTAAAAACCTTTTCAATACTTTCTTTTTCATTTGCTACATGGTTATTTTTGAGTAGCCTGATCAATGCAGGGACGATCAAGGATTACACCTTGATGGTCACCGCCGTTCTTTGGTTTCCGGTCGCATCAATCACTTTATCCTTGCTTCGCTACAGGAGAGTTCCCAGCACCCGGGCAGTTGCAATGACTTTATGCAGCGCCATTTCATTGATTCTATTCGCCCTATTTTTTCAAAAATATAGAATCAATTTGGACAGACCTTATGGAATGGGCCACAATGTTTTGACAGGCCCCATTTTGTGCATTCTGGGTACCGCAGCATACATTTATCAAAAAAGATTTGCCCTCTTGATCAATCAAAAGTATCCGGCCATTTTAGGCTTGATATTTTTATCTTTGGCCCTCCTGGGCGCTTTCCTCACCGGCTCAAGGACAGCCATTCTTTGCATATTTGCCATCATACTCATTGTGCCATGGCGAAGAAAAAAACTTTCAAAATCAGGATTAATCCTCTTCTCATCGGCTGTACTGGCCAGTTTGTTTTTCATTCGAAATAGAATTTCTGAAGCATTCAATGATGTTCACCTGCTTCTGCAGTCAGGATTTGCCTATTCTTCCATAGGAAGCCGCTTTGAAGCATTCAGTTGGGGCTGGAACAATATCCCTCATTCTTGGCTATTCGGCTACTCCGCAGAAGCGTTGTCGACGCTTTTCAATTCTCGTTATCGAAAGGGAGAAAAGATCGTCGAACTGCTGCCACACCTGCATAATGATTTTCTGCAGCTGACGGTTGCCTATGGCGTGGCTTCTTCTGTCCTTTTCACTGTCATGCTCCTCTATTTATTCAGAGTTTCGGGTGTTTATTCGCCTCCGCAAACCCATGTCGATGATCACAAAAACACGCTTCTGATCAAAAGGGGGCTGCGGTATATGCTTTACTGCATCATCATCGCATCCTGTTTTGACTCGATAACTTACAACACCGAGGTTTTCGCAGTGATACAGGCAACGCTGGGTGTCCTGATCGGCTTGATGATGTGCACGGCCGGTGCGCGGCACGAGGATGCAACGCAAGACGGCACTTCATTCTTGCGAATCAAATTCGGCAGATTCCGATGACTACTTATTTTGAAATTTCGCCGATCATCAATTACATCATTCGCAACAATGGATCTTTGACCGGGATTCAGCGAGTGGAATTGAACATCATCAAGGAATATTCGAAGAATGATGCGAACGCAAAAATACTCTACTGCAGAAGCAAATTTTCGAATTTACACATTTTCGATTGCAAGGAGTTGATTGAAAAAGGTTTTTTCAACGATCCTCAGAAGCTTGTCTCCCTGGTTTTTCAAAGTGATGAGCTTCCATCGCAGTTGGCCCTGAAATACCTTTTAAGCAAAAGGGAAACCAGCAAATGGTTTAGAGGCTTCAGGAAAATAGGAATTCTCCTGACCGCCATCTTTCAACCGCGAAAATATAGAAATATCATCGCCGACGAAATCAAGAATCATGTGTCGGTCGAGTTCGTAAAAAAGTTGCTGCCAAGGGATACGGTATTCGTCATCGGAAATGCTTTATCCATCGACCCCATCATCAAGCATTTGAAAGCTTTCAAGAAATCCGGTGGGCGAACCATACAGACCATTCACGATGCCATACCGCTGACGCATCCAGATTTTTTCCCGAAAAAATCGCGCGATAAATTTCGCGACTGGTTCGATCAGCTCCCTTCGTACGCGACGCATTTGCACTGCGTTTCTAGAAACACCGAGTTGGAAGTCCGAAAAGCCATCAATCCCGAACTTTTCCTCGATGTCTTCAGCATCGGGCTCGCCCATGAATTTATTGGTCATCCTCGGGTCAGAGATGAACCCTCTCCGCCTAAAACGACGAATCGGCCCTATGCACTTTGCGTGGGAACTCTGGAAATCAGAAAAAACGGCGCCAATCTTTTAAGGGCTTGGCGAGCGGCCTATCAGGAGATCGGGCCTGCCCTTCCAAAATTGGTTTTCGCCGGCAAGAAGGGCTGGATACTGGATGACTTCGACCGGCTTTATCGTTCCGATTCTTTTTACGAAGAATATGTGGAAATTGAGGCCTCGCCGAGCGACCAGCGTTTGATCGAGCTTTACCGGGGATGTGAATTCACGATATTTCCAAGTTTTTATGAAGGATGGGGCCTGCCGGTTGGCGAATCTTTGTGGTTTGGAAAGAACTGCATCACGTCCAATACCTCGTCCCTTCCCCAGGTGGGTGGGAATCTGGTGGACTACATTGATCCCAATGACATCGGGGGGATATGCGACGCCATCGTCAAAAACGTCATGGATGCCGAACACGCAGCCATGAAAAGGCGGTTGATTCGCAATGCCCCACTGCGCGACTGGGCCTGCGTCGCAAGAGAACTTCATGACTATCAGAAAAAAGCGGGCGCCTGAGCTTTCCATGAATAGTCAGCCCTGCAAAACGCCGCAAGGCGGCAGGTCCATTCTTCCAATCGTCCATTTCCATGGTTGAGCAACGAAAAAAATCCCCTCGCACGGCGGTTCGCCTGTGGGGATTCATCCGCCCCCATCAAGGCGGGCTATTCCTGTCCATCTTGTTTTTCATACTGGCATCCGCGACAGAACCGTTGGTGCCGGCGCTGCTGAAAACCGTGCTGGACAAAGGTTTCTCCAAACAAACGTCATTGCCTCTTTGGACGATTCCAGCCGCTTTGATCGGTCTTTTCGCCTTGAGGGGGATATTGTTTTTTTTGGGTAGCTACCTGCTCAGCTGGACGACCTCGCGCACGGTGTTCGACCTGCGGCAAGCGCTGATCGGCTCGATCACGCGGGCCGACGCCAGCCTGTACACCAGCATGAACCCCAGCGTCGCGGTGACCAAGGTCATCGGTGACCCGCAGGCGGTTTCATCCTTGCTCGGCGGCGCGCTCATGACGGTCCTGCGGGACGGGCTGGCCAGCGTCGCCATGCTGGTCTACCTGCTGTATTTCAACTGGAAGCTGACGCTGATCTCGCTGATCACGGCGCCTTTCTTCGTGATCGCCGTCAAGCTGCTGCACCGCAGGAACCGGAAATTGAGTTCCACCGTCTACGACGCCCAGTTGAAGCTCGCGGCGACCGTCGACGACATCACGCGGGCCTGGCGCGTGGTGAGGACGTTCGACGCCGGCGAATGGGAGAGGGACCGGTTCGCCAAGGAAGCCAGGCACGTCCAGCGTTTGACGGTCAAGGGCACGGCCGCCAGCTCGATGATGAGCCCGATCTCGCAGTTCATCGCCAGCCTCGGCCTGGCCACCGTGTTGACGCTGGCCCTGATCGACGCGCGGCAGGACACCGCCACCGTCGGCGAGTTCGTCGCCTTCATCACCGCCATGCTGCTGCTGGTGTCCAAAGCGCGCCATCTGTCCGACGTGTCACAGCCCATCACCAACGGCCTGGTCGTTTGCCAGGCCTGTTTCGAATTGATGGACACGCCGGAGGAGCGCGACGACGGGAAGCTCGCCATCGATTCGGCGCGCGGGGACATCGAGTTCAAGGACGTGGGGTTTTCCTACCCCGGGTCCGAGGCCCCGGCCCTGGAGGGCTTGAACATCGCCGCCAAGGCGGGGCAGACCATCGCCCTGGTGGGCGCATCGGGTTCGGGGAAAAGCACCGTCATCAGCGCGCTGCTGGGTTTCGTCCACCCGGGCAAGGGGAAGATCGAACTGGACGGCATCGATATCGCCGAGCTGCGTAAGACCTCCCTGCGCAGGCAGTTCGCGGTCGTCTCGCAGGACATCGTGCTGTTCGACACCAGCCTGGCCGACAACGTGGCTTACGCGCAGGCCAAGGACGAGCGGAAGATCGAGCAGTGCCTGAAGGCCGCGAACCTCTGGGAATTCGTCAGTGCCCAGCCCGACGGCATGAACATGCAGGTCGGCACCAACGGCAGCCGGCTTTCCGGCGGGCAGCGGCAGCGGCTGGCGATCGCGCGGGCGCTCTACAAAGACGCCAGCGTCTGGATCTTCGACGAGGCGACGTCCGCGCTGGACTCTGAATCGGAACGGGTCGTCCAGCAATCCATCGAGCAATGGCACGGCGACAAGACGCTGCTGCTGATCGCCCACCGCCTCAGCACCGTGCGACGGGCTGACCGCATCTATGTGCTGGCGCAAGGGCGGGTGGTGGAGTCGGGCCACCACGAGGAACTGATGGCCCGCGGCGGCGTTTACGCCGGCATGGTGCGGGCCCAGGCGATGGAGTGAGCCGTGCAAGCCGGCGCGCCGCGCGGAGACCCGCCCGGGTCTGTGGTGCCCACGGAGGCGAGAAAGCCGCCACGAGGCGCAGGCAAAAGGAAGGAGAAGTGTCGGGGCCGGCTGCGGGAGGACCGCCGATGCGCCCGGTGGCCGCGCGCGCTGCCGGGCAGGCCTGACTGCCGAACCGGCGGTGGGCTCAGACTGTCGGCGGGAGCGGCGTCTTGGTGCTCGCGGCGGCGCCCGCCGGCGGGATCCGCAAACCGGCGACGGCGGGGCGGCGGTGGTGATGGACCAGCAGCCACTGAGGCGTCTTGAAGCGCACGATGCGCCAGTACAGGGCCACGTAGCCGCCCATGAACAGGAAAAGGAACAACGTCAGCATGGCGGTGTTGTTCCACCAGATGACGCTCGGCACCACCGAGCTCAGGCACAGCACCCAGAGGTAGGGCGAGGTCATGGCGTTGCGGCGCAGGGCTTGCTGGGGATGCGCGGGAGTCGCTGACAGGCCGTGTCGCGGGACGGGCCAGCGCACCACGCGGCGGTGCAGCAGGCTGTGCAGGTGGATGCCGTCCGGCAGGCCGGCGGCCACGCCTTTCAGGATGCGGCGGCGGTAGATGGTGAAGAGCGTCTCGAAGATCGGATAGGCGCACAGCGCCAGCGGGAACAGCGAGGAGACTTCGCTGTTGCGCGCCACCAGCAGGATGCTCAGCTCGGCCAGCACGAAGCCCAGCAGGTAGGCGCCGCCGTCGCCGAGGAAGATGCGGCCGGAGGGGTAGTTCCAGATGAAGAAGCCCAGCGCGGCGCCCGCCATGATGAGCGCGGAGGTGACGATGAAACCGTCGTTCGTCTCGAACCCGACGTAGCCCAGCGCCAGCATCATCAGCAGCACGCACATGGAAGCCAGGCCGTTGAAGCCGTCGATGATGTTGGTGGCGTGCGCGACGCCGGTGACGCACAGCACGGTGAGCGCGACGGCGAAAGGCGTGTAGACGATCAGGTCGTCGACGCCCGGGATGGCGGTGCGGCGCACCACCGCGTCGAGCAGGCCCACGGCCAGGCAGGCGGAGACCGCGGTGAAGAACAAGCGTTGGCGCGGCGTGACGTTCTTGGTCAGGTCTTCGGCCAGGCCGGCGGCGAAGGCCGGGAAACTGGCCGCGATGAGCAGCCACATGGTGTGGGTTTCGCCGGACTGGGTGAGCTGCACGAAAAGAAGCCCGGCGACGATGGCGACGAACACGCCCAGGCCGCCGATGCGGGGCACGGGGTGCGAATGGAATTTCTGGGGCCCGCTCATGTCGTGGTCCGCCGACAGCACCGCGTGTTTGGATGCCGACCAGACCACCAGCCACGTGATCAACAGAGAGGCTACAAAGCTGAATGTGAGTGCGGCCATAAAACGAGTCGTTAAGGGCTCAACGTCGGATTATGACAGGGGCACTTGTGTGCAAATGATTCCAATTGCTGGCGCGGCGCGGGATGTGCCCGGGCATGCGTTCGAGGGCGTTTTCAGTGGAAATCCCGGCTCCGGGTGACCAGTCCCTGCAGCAACGCGGAATGGTCGAGCAGCCGGTGGGCCAGCAGGTGGGCCACGCCGTTGGCGCACTGCCATTGCCCATAGACCGTCAGCAGCCGCGAGCCCAGCAAGGCCCGCCTCTGGGCCTGGGCGACGTGGGGCCAGACGATCACGTTGACCGCGCCGGTCTCGTCTTCCAGGGTGACGAACACCACGCCCTTGGCGGTTGGCGGGCGTTGGCGGTGGGTGACCAGGCCGCTGGCGCGGGCGAGCCGGCCGTCGGGGAAGCGCCCGAGCTGCTCGGCGGGCAGCACTTTCAAGCGCGCCAGTTCGGGGCGCAGCAGGTCCAGCGGGTGGCGCTTCAGCGTCAAGCCCAGGCTGCGGTAATCAGCCAGCATGTCTTCGGCCTCGCTGGGGGCGGGCAAGACGGCGGTGTCGTCGGGACGACCATCAAAGCGGGACGCGGCGCCTTGCGGGGCCGTGGCCGCCATGCCCGCCAGCAGGGGCGTCGGCCGGGTGTCGAGGCCGGCCACCGCCCAGGCCGCCTGGTGGCGGTGCCCCGCCAGGCCACGCAAGGCGTCGGCCTCGGCCAGTGCCTGCAAGTCAGCGGCGGACAGCGCGGCGCGCCGGGCCAGGTCTTCCGGGTGGGCGAAGGCTTGTCCGCCGCGGGCTTGCACGATGCGCCGCGCTGCTTCGGCGCCCAGGCCGGCCACCTGGTTTAGGCCCAGGCGAACGGGCCACAGCGCGGGCGTGCCTGCATTCGGGTCCGGCCCGGGCTCCAAGGCGCAGTCCCAGTCGCTGAATCGCACGTCCACCGGCAGCACTTGCACGCCATGGGCTCGCGCGTCGCGCACCAGCTGGGCGGGCGCGTAGAAGCCCATGGGCTGGCTGTTGAGCAGGGCCATCAGGAAGGCGTCGGGATGGTGGCATTTGATCCAGCTGCTGGCGATCACGAGCAGCGCGAAGCTGATGGCGTGGCTCTCGGGGAAGCCGTATTCGCCGAAGCCCTGGATCTGTTTGAAGATGCGTTCGGCGAATTCGGGCTCATAGCCCCTGTCCTTCATGCCGCCCACCAGCTTCTCGTAGAAAGGTCCGAGCCCGCCCTTGCGCTTCCAGGCGGCCATGGCGCGGCGCAGCTGGTCGGCCTCGCCCGGCGTGAAGCCGGCGGCGATCATGGCGATCTGCATGACCTGCTCCTGGAAGATGGGCACGCCCCGGGTGCGGCCGAGGGCTTCCTTAAGGTCTTCCTTGGGATAGTCCTCCGGCTCTTCGCCGTTGCGACGGCGCAGGTAGGGATGGACCATGCCGCCCTGGATCGGCCCCGGGCGCACGATGGCCACCTCGACCACCACGTCGTAGAACTCCTTGGGCCGCAGCCGCGGCAGCATGCTCATCTGGGCACGGCTCTCGATCTGGAAGACGCCGATGGTGTCGGCGCGGCACATCATGTCGTAGGTGGGCTTGTCGTCCATGGGGACGTTGTCCAGGTTGACCGGCGGCTCGCCGCGCGATTCCAGTTTCATGTTCACCGCCTCGAAAGCCCGGCGCAGCGCACTGAGCATGCCCAGCGCGAGCACGTCGACCTTCAGGATGCCGAGCGCGTCCAGGTCGTCCTTGTCCCACTGGACCACGCTGCGGTCGTCCATCGCGGCGTTCTCCACCGGCACCAGGTCGGCGATGTCCTCGCGGGCGATGACGAAGCCGCCCGGGTGCTGGCTCAGGTGGCGGGGGAAACCGATCAGCAATTCGGTGAGTTCGACCCACAGCCGGGTCGCCGGCGCGTCGGGGTCGAAGCCGTTCTCGCGCAGGCGCTCGGCGTCGATGCGGCGGCCGTCGAACCATTGCTGGCTCTTGGCGACGGCGTCGATGCGCTGCAGGTCGATGCCCAGGGCGCGGCCCACGTCGCGCAGGGCGCTGCGCGGCCGGTAGCTGATCACCACGGCGGTGAGCGCGGCGCGGTGGCGGCCGTACTTTTTGTAGATGTATTGGATGACCTCCTCGCGCCGCTGGTGCTCGAAGTCGACGTCGATGTCGGGCGGCTCGCCACGCTCGGCGCTGATGAAGCGTTCGAAAAGCAGCTTGTTGTCCGCCGGATTGACCGAGGTGATGCCCAGGCAGAAGCACACCGCCGAGTTGGCCGCGCTGCCACGCCCCTGGCACAGGATCTTCTGATCCCGCGCCCAGCGCACGATGTCGGCCACGGTGAGGAAGAACGGCTCGTAGGCCAGTTGCTGGATCAACGCCAGTTCGCGCTCGACTTGCGCGCTCACCTCAGGGTTCATGCCCCCGGGAAAGCGGTCGGCGGCGCCTTCCATCGTGAGCCGCCGCAAGTGGCTGGTGGGCGTGGCGCCCGGCGGCACCAGCTCCTGCGGGTATTCATATTTCAATTGGTCCAGGGAAAACGCCTCGCATTTCTGCGCCCAGAGCACCGCGCTGCGCAAAGCTTGCGCCGGATACAGCGACGCCAGCCGCGCCCTCGGCCGCAAATGCGCTTCGGCATTGGCCTGCAGCGCCCAGCCGCACTCGGCCACCGGGCGCTTCAGGCGGGTGGCGGCGAGCGTGTCCTGCAGCGGCTTGCGCGAGCGCCGGTGCATCAGCACGTCGCCGCCGGCGACCAGGTCCATGCCGGTTTCCCGGTGCAGTTGCTCCAGTTGCGCCTGCATCGCGTCTTCACCGGGTCGCAGCAGGCGCTCCAGCAGCAGGCCGGCGCGGTCGCCGAACCAGCTCCGCAGCCACAGGGCCTGGGACCGCAGCGCCTCGGGCGCCTGCCCCGGCTCGGCCGCCAGCAAGGCCAGGCAGCCCGGCAGGCCGGCCAGGCGCCAAGCATCGCCGCCGGCACGGCCCTCCAGGTCACCCGGATGCGCCAGGTAGCGCCCTTTGGCGGCGCGGCCGCGGGCCAGGGTGATCCAGCGCGACAGGTTGCCGTAGCCGCGCCGCGTCTGCGCCAGCAGCACCAACCTTGCGTGCGGCGCGCCGGTGTCGGGGTCGGTCAGGCGCATTTCGCTGCCGACGATGAAAGGCATACCGAGCGCCTTGGCCTGCACATGGGCCCGCACCACGCCCGCCAGCGAGCATTCATCGGTGATCGCCAAGGCGCTGTAGCCCAGCTCGAAGGCGCGTTGCACCAGCTCTTCCGGATGGGAAGCGCCCGTGAGGAAACTGAAATTGCTGCGGCAGTGCAGCTCGGCGTAATTCGGCGGCATACTGTGTTTTTATACAGCAATCGGCGCGAGGTGTCTGGGCTTTTAAAAGCCGGCAAGGGCCGAGGCGGGGCGCCTTGCGGCAAACTCCCGTTCCCGCCCATCCCACCTTCCCTGCGTTTGCAACGGCCCCAGCGCCGATTCCCCCGGATTTCTTGTGCCCCCCCCTTTCCCGCCCTTCCCCAGCCCCTTGGACGACGCCCTCATGCGCGAGGCCGCCGCCTTGGCCGAGCAGGCCGTGGGCCTGAGCGAACCCAACCCGCGCGTGGGTTGCGTGCTGGCGCGCGGGGACGGGCGGGTGATCGGCCGCGGCCACACCCAGCAGGCCGGCGGCCCGCACGCCGAGGTGATGGCGCTGCGCGACGCGCAATCGCGCGGCGAAGACCCGCGCGGCTGCACCGCCTACGTCACGCTGGAGCCTTGCGCCCACCACGGCCGCACGCCGCCCTGCTGCGACGCGCTCTTGGCCGCCGGCGTGGCGCGGGTGGCGATGGCATTGCAGGACCCCAACCCGCTGGTCGCCGGCCAAGGGGCCGCCCGCCTGCGCGCCGGCGGCGTCGAGGTGCTCGACTGGCCCGAGGGGCCCGCCCTCGACCAGGCCCGGGGGCTGAACATCGGCTTCTTTTCGCGCATGCAGCGCCAGCGGCCCTGGGTGCGCTTGAAGATGGCGCTGTCGCTGGACGGCCGCAGCGCCCTGCCCGACGGGCGCAGCCAATGGATCACCGGCGAGGCCGCCCGCGCCGACGGCCACGCCTGGCGCCGGCGCGCCGGCGCGGTGCTCACCGGGGTGGGCACGGTGCGCTCGGACAACCCGCGCCTGGACGTGCGGCTGGTGCCCACCGCGCTGCAGCCGCGCCGCGCGGTGATCGACGCCCGGCTGGAGACGCCGCCCGATGCGCGCCTGTTCGAAGGGCCGGCCCAGGCGCAGGGCCCGCTGATCTACACCGCGTCCATGCCCCCGTCGGACCAGGGGCTGCCTCAGCGCCGCCAGGCGCTGCTGGCCCGCGGCGCCGAACTTTGCGAACTGCCCGACGCGCTGCAACCCGGCCGCGTCGACCTCGCCGCGGTGTTGGCCGACCTGGCGGGCCGCGGCGTCAATGAACTGCACCTGGAAGCCGGCCACGGCCTGAACGGCGCCTTCGTGCGCGCCGGCCTGGTGGATGAATTCCTCATCTACCTCGCGCCCAAGCTCATCGGCCAGGGCCACGGCCTGGCCAGCTTCGGCGCCCTGCCCGGCCTGGACCAGGCGCCCGCGTTGCGCTTCACCGGCTTCCAGGCGATCGGCTCCGACCTGCGCATCCTCGCCCGCCCGGCGACAGCCTGAACAAGCCGCGCCCCGCCCTTCCCGCCCCGACCACCACAGGAACCCCATGTTCACCGGCATCATCACCGGCCTCGGCCGCATCACCCGCATCGACGACCTGGGCGCTGGCCCCGGCCACGGCAAGCACCTCGCCATCCAGGCGCCCGCCGGCTACCTCGACGACGTGGCCCTGGGCGACAGCATCGCGGTCAACGGCGCCTGCATGACGGTGACGCGCTTCGACGCGGCCGCCCACCAGTTCGAGATCGACATCTCGGCCGAGAGCCTGGATAAGACCGCCGGGCTGGACCGGCCCGGCCCTGTCAACCTGGAAAAAGCGTTGCGCGCCCACGAGCGCCTGGGCGGCCACATCGTCAGCGGCCACGTCGACGGCATCGGCCGGGTGAGCCACTTCGCGCCGGTGGGCGAGTCGTGGGAGCTGCGCATCGAAGCCCCCGGCGCACTGGCGCGCTTCCTGGCGATCAAGGGCTCGATCACCGTCAACGGCGTCAGCCTGACCGTCAACCGCGTGGCCGACCTGCCCGGCGGCGACTGCGAGTTCAGCATCAACTTGATCCCGCACACGCTGCAGAACACGACGTTGGGCGGCCTGCAGGCCGGCTCGGCGGTGAACCTGGAAATCGACCTGATCGCCCGCTACGTCGAACGCATGCTGGCGCTGCGCTGAATCGGCAAGCAGACCCGGCCCACAAGAATAGAGCCTTGACAATATTTGCCTAGGCATTATCATTGACCCACCGATGACTTCCATCTGAATCGCCGTGTCTCCTGCCCCAGCGCCCGCCGACTTCTATCAGCCCTCCACCTACTGTGCCGAAGACAGCGTGGGCTACCTGATGAAGCGCATCACGCTGTCCATCGTCCACCAGGTCGACCAGCGACTGGACCTGCACGACCTCACCAGCGCCCAATGGGGCCCGCTGATGCGCATCCGCACCGCCGGGCCGAGCACCGTGGTCGAGCTGGCGCGGTGGTTGTCGGTCGACGCGGGCGCGATGACGCGGCTGCTGGACAGGCTCGAGAAGAAGAACCTCTGCCGGCGCGTGCGCTCGGCCGAAGACCGACGCGTGGTGCTGGTCGAACTCACGCCGGAGGGCGAGGCGGCGGTCGCCGAAGTGCCGCCGGTGCTGTCCAAGGTCATGAACGCCCACCTGGCCGGCTTTTCCAAGGCCGAATGGCTGGCCTTGAAAAGCTACCTGCACCGCATGCTGGCCAACGGCGAGGCCTTGCGGGAGGCCAGCGTCGATTGACCTCCGCGCCGGAACTTGCCCTGTCAAACATCTCCTTATTTTTAACAAATGGTTGCCTAAGCAAATGAAGCCGAAGCAGTTATTCAATCTTCACCAGAAGCCGCCAATCACCCACTTGCTGCCCACCTTGGGCGTGACCACATTGGCCCTGGCTTCCTGCCTGGTGTTGATGCTCGCCGGCTGCGCCAGCAGCGCCGGCATCGCCCCCGGCGCCAAGGCCATCGACCCGGCGCGAGTCGGCCTGCGGCAACCCCAGGCCCACGGCTCCGCCACGACGGATGCCCCCGTCCTGGACACCGCCTGGTGGCAGGGCTTGAACGACAGCACGCTGAACGCCCTGGTCGAGCAAAGCCTGGCCGAGCACCCCAGCCTCAAGCTCGCGCAGGCCCGCCTGGCGCGCGCCCAGGCCGCGGTTTCCGGCGCGCAGGCGGCGCAGGGCCCGGCGGTGAACGCGTCGGCCGACACCACCCGCCAGCGCTTCAGCGCCAACAGCATCTACCCGCCGCCGCTGGGCGGCTCGACGCGCACACTGGCCAACGCGCAGTTGGGCGGCTCCTGGGAAATCGATTTCTTCGGCCGCCACCGCAGCGCGATCGAAGCCGCGGTGGGCGCCGAGCGGGCGGCCGAGGCGGACATGCAGGCCGCCCGCGTCCTGCTGGGCAGCAACGTCGCCCGCGCCTATGTGCAACTGGGGCGCCTGCTCGCGCAGCGCGAGGTGGCGCAGCGCGCGCTGTCCCAGCGCGAAGAAACCCTGGCGCTGATCCGACAGCGCGTGCAAAGCGGACTGGACACCAACGTCGAACTGCGCCAGGGAGAAGGCGCCCTGCCCGACACGCGCCAGCAGATCGAGCAACTCGACGAGCAGGCCACCCTGCAGCGCCATGCCCTGGCCGCGCTCACCGCGCAGGCGCCGTCGGCACTGGACAAGCTGTCGCCCCGCCTGGCCGAGTGGCCGGCGATGCCCTTGCCGGCCAGCGTGCCGGCCGACCTGCTCGGCCGGCGCGCCGACATCGCCGCCGCGCGCTGGCGCATCGAAGCCGCCACCGGCGATTTCAAGAGCGCGAAGGCGCAGTTCTATCCCAACATCAACCTCACGGCCTTCATCGGCCTGTCCAGCATCGGGCTGGACCAGCTCGCCAAGGCCGACAGCCGGCAGCTCGGCATCGGCCCCGCGCTGCACCTGCCCATCTTCGACGCAGGCCGCCTGCGCGCCCAGCTCAAGGCCAAGGGCGCCGACCTGGATGCCGCCGTCGAGGCCTACAACAGCGCCGTGCTGGAGGCGGTGCACGAAGCCGCCGACCAGGTCAGCTCGCTGCGGTCGATCGAGCGCCAGCGGCGCGAGCAGGCCCAGGCGCAAGCCGCCGCCGAATCGGCCTACGAGCTGGCCACGCAGCGCTTCCGCGCCGGGCTCGGCACCTACCTGGTGGTGCTGAACTCCGAGGCCGCGGTGCTCAACCAGCGCCGCCTCGGCATCGACCTGAAGGCCCGCGCGCTGGACACCCAGGTCGCGCTGGCGCGGGCCCTGGGCGGCGGCTACGCCGCGCCGACCGACCGCACCGCCGCGCTGGCGCCCGCCGCGCACTGAACGACGACCACGAACCGAACCAGACACCCCGAACGAACGCCGAGGAAGACGCCATGAACGCACCGCAGAAACCCGAAAACGCGGCACCGGCCGCCACCCCCGCCGGCAATCCCAGGCGCAAGAAAGCGCTCGGCGCCGTGGCCGCCACCGTCGCCGTCGCCGGCATCGCCTACGGCGCCTACTGGGCGCTGGTGCTGAACCATTTCGAATCCACCGACAACGCCTACGTGCAAGGCAACATCGTGCAGCTCACGCCCCAGGTGGGCGGCACGGTGGTGGCGATCAACGCCGACGACACCGACCACGTCAAGGCCGGCCAGTGGCTGGTCAAGCTCGACCCGGCCGACGCCCAAGTGGCGCTCGACCAGGCCGAGGCCCAGTTGGCCCAGGCGGTGCGCGAGGTGCGCACGCTCTACGCCAACAACAGCACCTACGGCGCCCAGGTGGCCGCCCGCCAGGCCGACCTGGCCCGGCTGCGCAGCGAGCTGGCCCGCGCGCAGGACGACGTCGACCGCCGCGCGCCGCTGCTGGCCAGCGGCGCCGTCGGCAAGGAGGAGTTCAGCCACGCCAACGCCCAGCTGGCGGCCGCCAAGAGCAGCGTGGCCGCGGCCGAGTCGGCGGTGCAGGCGGCGCGCGAGCAGCTCGGCGCCAACCAGGCGCTCACCGACGGCGTCTCGGTCGAGCAGCACCCCAATGTGTTGCGCGCCGCGGCGCGGGTGCGCGAAGCCTTCCTCGCGCTCAAGCGCGACGAGCTGCTGGCGCCGGTGGACGGTTACGTCGCCAAGCGCAGCGTGCAGCTCGGCCAGCGGGTGCAGGCCGGCGCGCCGCTGATGTCGGTGATCGGCCTGGACGACGTCTGGGTCGAGGCCAATTTCAAGGAAAGCCAGCTGCGCAACCTGCGCATCGGCCAGCCGGTGGAACTGGAAGCCGACGTCTACGGCAAGAAGGTGGCGTACCACGGCCGCATCGAAGGCCTGGGCGCGGGCACCGGCGCGGCTTTCGCGCTGCTGCCGGCGCAGAACGCCACCGGCAACTGGATCAAGGTGGTGCAGCGCG
>CBIHOD010000069.1:0-21924 GCA_966211815.1 uncultured Burkholderiales bacterium | reverse complement strand
TGTGGGAGACACCGCCGTGGGTGTTGGGGGGCGCGTTCGCCGGCCCCCCCTCGCCCGCCGCGGGCCCCGGGCCGGGGTGAGGGTGGTGGAGGGAAGATCAACCCGCCTCGGGCAACGCCTGCGGCACGGGTTCGGCGGCGAGCGCGTCCGGGTACAGCGACAGCAGCTTCAGCGTCACCCCGTTGGTCCAGCCGAAGCCGTCCTGCGTGGGGTATTCGCCGCCGCCGCCGGCCTGGGGCGTGGTCACGTCGTATTTCTCCAGCAGCTTGCCAGTCTCGCGGTAGACGCGGTCGACGGTGCGCACCCAGCGCGTCGCGATGTCGCGCGCCAGGGCACCGTGGCCGTAGCGGCGCAACCCGTCCACCGCCACCCAGTGCAGGGGCGCCCAGCCGTTGGGCAGGTCCCACTGCTGTCCGCTTCGCACCGTCGTGGCGGCCAGGCCGTGGTCCTTCAGAAGCCCGCTGGCGATCTGGGATGCGACCTGCGCGGCCTGCGCCTGGCTGGCCAGGCCGGTGAACAAGGGGAAGGCGGCGGCCAGCGTCAAGGCGCCGCGGGGCTCTCGACGCTTCCAGTGGAAGTCCACATAGTGGCCCCTTCCCGGATGCCAGAGGTAACGGTCGATGGCGTCGCGGCGCCTGCCGGCCAGCGCTTCGAAACGCAGCCGGCCCTCATCGTCGCCGAGGTGCCCACAAGCCTGGGCGATCGCTTCTTCCAGCCCGTGCAGCAGGCAGTTCAAGTCGACCGGGACGACGGCGGATGTCTCGATGCTGCCCAAATCGGCTTCGGCGCCCTCGGCGTTCCAGCGGCTGCTGAAGTCCCAGCCGCTTTCGGCGGCGGCGCGGATGTCGCGGTAGACCTCATCGTTCGGCCGGTGCGCGGCCGCGCCGGCGGTGAGCACGTCCTCCCGGTACATCTCCAGGCGCGGCGTGTCGCGTTCGTCCCAGTAACGGCCCAGCATGGCGCCGTCGGGCATGCACACCACATGGCGCACGGCCTCGCCGGGCCTGGCTTCTTCCGCGCCGCCCATCCAGTAGGCATGCTCTTTCATCAACTGGGGCAGGAAGAGCGCGTAGGCCCGCGCGGGGTCGTCTTCCGCGAGCAGCTGCACCATCTTGTAGAAGAAAGGCGGCTGCGATCGGCTCAGGTAGTAGCTGCGGTTGCCGTTGGGCACCAGGCCGTAGCGGTCGATGAGGAAGGCGAAATTGCGCACCATGCTGGCCGCCAGGTCGGCATGCCCGCTGACGACCAGGCCGAGCATCGTGAAATACGAGTCCCAGTAGTAGACCTCCCGGAAGCGGCCGCCCGGCACCACGTAGCGCTCCGGCAGGTTCAACAGCGAGTCGCGCTCGCGCACCTCGGCCGGCGTGCGGGCGCGGCGCGTGAGGTGGGGCCACAGCGCCTCGATGTTCTGGTAGAGGCCGTGGGCCGGGTCGGGCTTGAAATCAGAGGCCGCGTCCTCCGGCAGGTCGAAGTGCGCCAGCACGAAAGCCAGCAGCGAGAAGCCCGGCGCGTCCTTTTCCGCCTCGTAGCGCTGCGCGATCCAGGCCGGATCGTTGCGCGCGATCGCGTCGACGAAGGTCTTGCCGTCTTTGAAGATGTGCTGCATCTCCACGTCGATGAACAGCTGGCCAAACTCTTGCACGGCGGTGCTCCCGTGATCAGGCGGCCCGCATGGCCACGGTGGCGGCCTCGCCGCCGGCCTGGGGGACGCGCCGGGGCTGGGCCTGGCCGTCCTCCCGGAACAGGTGGGCATCGCCCGCCGGCAGCCGCACCGGCAGCTCGTCGCCGATGCGGATGTCGCCGCGCTGCGTCTTGGCCATGACGGCCGGGCCCGCGTCGTCGAGCTTGACGTAGGCGTAGCTGTGCTCGCCCAGGTGCTCCAGATGGGTGACGCGCCCGCGCAAGGCGTTCCCGCCCACGGCCCCGCCCAGCTGCACATGCTCGGGCCGCACGCCCAACGTCACCGGCATGCCGGCCGCCAGGCCGTGGGGCGCGACGTCGGCGGCGCACTCCACGCCGTGCACCCGGACGCGCACCCCCTGCGGGCCCGCCTGGGCGACGGTGCCAGGCAGGAAGTTCATCGACGGCGAGCCGATGAAGCCGGCCACGAAGAGGTTGGCCGGGTGGTGGTACAGCGCCAGCGGCGGCCCCACCTGGGCGATGCTGGGCAGGCCCTGGGCCGCGGCGTCGGGGCGCAGCAGCACGATCTTGTCGGCCAGCGTCATCGCCTCGACCTGGTCGTGGGTGACGTAGACCATGCTGGCCGAGCCGAGCTCGCGGTGCAACCGGGCGATCTCCACCCGCGTCTTCACCCGCAGCGCGGCGTCCAGGTTGGACAGCGGTTCGTCGAAGAGGAACACCTTGGGCTGGCGCACGATGGCCCGGCCGATGGCCACGCGCTGGCGCTGCCCGCCCGACAGCGCCCGCGGCTTGCGCCGCAGCAGTTCGTCCAGGTGCAGGATGCGCGAGGCTTCGGCCACGCGGCGGTCGATCTCGGCCGTGCCGAGCTTCTGGTGGCGCAAGCCGAAGGCCATGTTCTCGAAGACCGTCATGTGCGGGTACAGCGCGTAGCTCTGGAACACCATGGCCACGTTGCGCCGGGCCGGCGGCAGGTGGTTGACGACGGCGCCGTCGATGTCGATGACGCCGCCGCTCACGTCGTCCAGCCCGGCGATCAGCCGCAAGAGCGTCGACTTGCCGCAGCCCGAAGGGCCGATGAAGACGCAGAACTCGCCCGGCTCGATCGCCAGGTCGATGTCTTTCAATATCTGAACGTCGCCGAAGGTCTTGTTCACCTGGCGCAATTGGATCTGGCACATCGTCTACTACTCCAAAGAACCCACGAGAATCAACCCTTCACGGCGCCCGCCGTGAGGCCCGCCACGATCAGCCGCTGGAAATAGACCACCAGCGCCACCAGCGGCAGCGTCACGATCACCGACGCGGCCATGATCGAACCCCAGGGCAGCTCGAAGCCCGACGAGCCCGACACCAGCGCGATCGCCACCGGCACGGTGCGCTGCTCGGTCGACAGGGTGAAGGTCAGCGCGAACAGGAACTCGTTCCACGAGGCGATGAAGGCCAAAAGGCCCGTGGCCACCAGCGCCGGCCACAGCAGCGGCAGGAAGATGCGGAAGATCAGCGTGAACACGCCCACGCCGTCCATCGCGGCGGCCTCTTCCAGCTCCTTGGGCAGCTGGCGCATGAAGGTCACCAGCACCCACACCGTGAAAGGCAGCGTGATGACGAGGTTGGACACCCACAGCGCGCCGAGGTGGTCGTACAGGCCGAGGAAGCGGATGAGTTCGTACATGCCCGACAGCACCGCCACCTGCGGGAACATGGACACCGAGAGGATGCAGGTCATCAGCACGCCGCGGCCGCGGAACTCCACCCGGCCGAGCGACCAGGCCGCCAAGAGGCTCAGGGCCAGCGACAGCAGCACCGCGCCGCTGGACACCAGGGTGGAGTTCAACAGGTTGTGGGCGAAGGGCTGGTCGCGGAAGAGCGCCCGGTAGTTGTCCAGCGTGGGCGCGTGCGGCAGCAGGCCCGGGTCGAAGAGGGCGGAACCCTGCTTCAGCGAGGTGGACGCGGCGTAGAGCAGCGGGAAGACCGAGACCGCCACCACCAGCAGGGCCAGCAGCGCGTAGGCGGCGCCGCCCCAGGTGAATGCCTTCTTGGGCGCGGTCATGCCGAGGCCTCCGGCTTCTGGCGCGTCAGCGCGAGATAGGCCCAGGTGGCCAGGGCGATCACGAGGAAGAGCAGGGTGGCCGCGGCCGAGCCGTAGCCCACCTGCTGGAAGTCGATCAATTGCTCGCGCACGTACATCGACATGCTCTTGGTGTCTCGGCTGTTGGAGGTCATCACGTAGATGAGGTCGAACACCCGCAGCGCGTCCAGCATGCGGAAGATCATCGCCACCGCCACGCCCGGCATGATCAGCGGCAGCGTGACGCTTCGGAAGACGCGCCAGCGCGGCACGCCGTCCACGCGCGCGGCCTCGTAGCAGTCCTGCGGCACCATCTGCAGCGCGGCCAGGATGAGCAGCGCCATGAAGGGGGTCGTCTTCCAGACGTCGACCGCGACGATGGTGAACAGCGACAAGTCGGGGTCGGCCGTCCAGGCCAGCGGCGCGTCGAGCAGGCCGAGGGATTGCAGCGCGTGGTTCACGACGCCGAACTGGTCGTGCAGCATCCAGGCCCACATCTTGGCCGACACCACGGTGGGGATGGCCCAGGGCACGAGCATCGTCGCGCGCAGCAGCGTGCGTAGGCGCGACGGGTGGTTGAGCATCAGCGCCAGGCCCAGGCCGAGCGCCGTCTCCAGGCTGACCGAAAGCACCGCGAACACCAGGGTGTTGCCCACCGACTGCCACCAGCCGGCGTCGAAGAGCACGCCGTATTCGCCGGCGTAGTTGGCCAGCCCGACGAAGCGCCATTCCGACAGGCGCGACAGGTGGGCGTCGGTCAGGCTGAACCAGACGGTGCGGCCCAGCGGCCAGCCGGCCACCATCGCCAGCACCAGCAGCAGGGGCAGGACCAGGAGCCAGGCCATGCGGATGCGCTGGGTGGAGAGGGTCCGAGGGCGGCTTCTCGGGCCCAGGGATGGGCGCGGCATGGCGGGCTGCGGGATGGATGCGGCGTTGGGTGTCATGTCGGTGAGGGTGCGTGGGGTGGATCGAGTGGCGGCGGCGTTGTCCTGCCGCCGCCCCTCACCCCAGCCCTCTCCCCGCGGGCGGGGAGAGGGGGCTTGAGCCCGGCCGCCGGCGTGGAAGGAAACCAGTCGCTTCCATGCACCGGGTGCCGGCGGAGGGGCTTTGCCCCCTCTCCCGCTTGCGGGAGAGGGCTGGGGTGAGGGCGCGGTCGCGCGGTTGGAGGGCCGGGGGCGGTGCAAAAGAGGCGTGGGCCGAAGCCCACGCCAAGTCGCTTCGCCTAGGAAACCCTGGCCGCGCGCCCGGCTTTGCCGGCGTGCGCGGCCCGTCGGTCGTCAGGCCGACGTCAAACCCGTATCACTCCCACTTGCCGCCCTGCCCTAGCCGCTTGAGCGTGGACTCCAGCCGCCCCAGCGCCTCGGGCGCCTTGGCCTTGCCCGACAGCACCTCGTGCGTGGCGTTCCAGAACTCGTTGCTGACCTGGTTGTATTTCGCGCCGGTCACGGTGGCCGGGCGGCCGACGGCGCTGGTGAAGGTGCCGTACAGCTCGCCCATGAAGGGGTTGGCCTTGAGGATGTCGGGGTCCTTGTAGAGCGCGCCGATGGTCGGGTTGTACGAGGCCTTCAGCGCGCGCTCTTTCTGCACCGCGCTGCTGGTCATGTACATCACCAGCTCGGCCGCCAGCGCCGCGTTCTTCGAATACTTCGACACCGCCAGCAAGCCGCCGCCGAGCGTGGCCGCGTTGCGGCCGTTCGCGCCGTCGCCCTTGGGCAGCACGGCGACGCCGATCTTGCCCTTGACCGGGCTGTCGGCGCCCTGGCCGAGCGACCAGGCGTAGGGCCAGTTGCGCATGTAGACGGCGTTGCCGGCCTGGAAGACGCCGCGGGCCTCTTCCTCGCCGTAGTTCAGCACCGACTTGGGCGAGATCGTGCCCACCCAGGAGGCCGCCGTCTGCAGCGCCTTGGCCGCCTGCGGGTTGTTGACCGAGACTTTGCCGTCGCTTTCGACGATGCTGCCGCCGCCGTGGCTGACCACCCATTCGAGCGCATCGCAGCTCAGGCCTTCATAGGCCCGGCCCTGCCAGACGAAGCCCCACATCTTGTCGTTGCCGCCGGCACGCTCGGCGTCCTGGATCTTCTTGGCCGAAGCGGCAAGCTCGTCCCAGGTGGCGGGCACCTTGGCGCCGTGCTTTTCCAGCAGGTCCTTGCGGTAGTAGAGCAGCCCGGCGTCGGTGAACCACGGCATGGCGACCAGGCGGTTGCCGACCATGTTGTTGGCGACCATGCCCGGGAAGTGCTCTTTCTCGACGCCCTTGCTGTGCGCCTTCAGGTCCAGCAGGTGGGCGCCGAGCAGGCCGGGCCAGACCACGTCGATCTGGAACACGTCGATCTTGTCCGAGCCCGCGCTGAGCACCTGCTGGTACAGCGCCAGGCGTTCGCTGCCGTCGTTCGGCGTGGAGACCACCTGCACCTCGTTGCCGGTGGATTTCGCCCAGGCTTGGGCGGCGGATTTGCACAGCTCCAGCTCCTGGCCCAGGCCGCTGCAAGACACTTTCAGCGACGCGGCGTGCGCGGCCATTCCGGCCAGCGCGAAGGCGGCCGCGACGGCGGCGGCTTTGAAGGGGGTGATCATCGTCAAGTCTCCGTATCGGTGTGGTGGTCGCCCGGGCCTTCCGGCTCAGCGGGCGCAAAGCCGTTGGCCGGCTTCAGGTCGTGATGAGAAGCCTCCGCGGTGAATGACGAATTTCGATTGCTCATCGGCCGGCGCAATGCTTGAAATGTTTGAAACCGGCCTGCCGACAAGCTGGAGTGGCTTGGGCCCTTCGACAAGCTCAGGGTGAACGGGGAAGGATGCCGATGCGCCATGGTTGGATCAACTTCCACCGTTCGGGCTGAGCCTGTCGAAGCCTTCTCCGCAGGGAAAAGGTGCTTCGACGAATCGTGGTGACAAGGACCCTTCGACAAGCTCAGGGCGAACGGTGGGTGGAGGTTGCGGGAAGGCGGGTCACTTATCGAAGCCATGCGTTCCCCGCTGGCGCAGCAGCCACCGCCCCAGCACATCCCGGTCGAAGGGCTTTTGCAGGAAGGGCTGGCCGCCGTCCCAGCCGGGGTCGTGCATCAGCATCTCGGGCGACAGGCCCGACATCAGGGTCACGGCCAGGCCGGGCCGCAGCTGGCGCACCGCGTCGCGCAACCGCAAGCCGTCGATGCCCTCGCCCAGCCGCACGTCGGAGAGCACGGCGTCGAAGGCGACTTCGCCTTCGTCCCGCCGCCGCAGCAGGTCCAGCGCGGCTTCGCCCGACGACACCGCGACCACCCGGGCGCCGCTTTCCCGCAGCATGTCGTGCACCGTGGCCCGGAAAGCGTCGTCGTCGTCCACCAGCAGCACCCGCGCGGCGGGGGCGGTCGGATCGGCCGCGGGGGAGGGGGATTCCGCGGCCATCGGCAAGGCGCCGCGCGCCGCGGGCACCGACCGCGACGCCGGGAACACCAGGGTGACGCGCGTGCCGCTGCCGTACCGGCTCTGGATGTCGATGTGGCCGCCCGACTGCTTGACGAACCCGTAGACGATGGACAGGCCCAGCCCGCTGCCCTCGGTCACCGGCTTGGTGGTGAAGAAGGGTTCGAAGACCCGGGGGATGACCTCGTCCGGGATGCCGGTGCCGGTGTCGGAGATTTCTATCTCCACCCAGCCCGCCGAGGGGGGGGCCTGCAACGCGCCCGCCGGTTGACCGCCCGCGGGCGCGTGCCGGCTGCGCACCGTGAGCAAGCCGCCGGAAGGCATGGCGGCGGCGCTGTTGATCACCAGGTTGAGCAGGGCGTTCTCCAGCTGGCCGCGGTCGACATGCACTTGGGCCGGCTGTGCCCCGAGTTCGAAAGCCACCGCCACCAGCGGGCCGGCGCTGTATTCGACCAGGTCGCGCATCTCCTCCAGCATGCAGTCCACCGGGACCGACTCGGCCTGCAGCGGCTGGCGACGAGCGAAGGCCAGCAGCCGTCGGGTCAGCGCCGACGCCTGCTGGGTGGCGCGCAGGGCGCGCTGCAGCCGCGCCTGGCCCGCTTCACCCAGGCCGTGGGCCTGCTCCTGAAGCAGCGACAGGCTGCCCAGCACGGTGCCCAGGTGGTTGTTGAAGTCATGGGCGACGCCGCCGGTCAGCTGGCCGAGCAGCTCCAGCCTCTGGGCGTGCTGGACCTGGACCTCGACGGCGCGCCGGGCCGTCAGGTCGGTGATGAGGGTAACGCTGCCCACGTCGGGCATGGCGCGGCTGCGCAGGTCGAAGACCTGGCCGCCGGGCAGGCGCAGCTCGATCTGGCCGGATGCGGCGAAGTCGGCCTCCTGCAAGGCGGCCAGCGGCTGCGGCTGGTGGTTCAGGCCCGGCGCCAGCCAGGTGGCGCCGGGCGAGAAGCTGGCCAGCAGCTCGCGCATGCCGGTGCCCACCCGCGGCGGCGACGCGTGCTCGCCGAGCAGCAGGGCCAGCTGGGGGTTCCACAGCAGCATGCGGCCCTGGCGGTCGAACACCGCCAGCCCGTCGGTCATGCTGCTGTGCACCGCGTGCAGCAGGTCGGTCTGCGACTTCAGGTCGGTCACCAGCTGGTGCTTGGCCAGCAGCGTGTCCCGGAAGACCTCGAAGGTGCGCGCCAGCGCGCCCAGTTCGTCGCAGCGGCTGGTCGCCGGCGTGGGCTGGGCGGTGTCGCCCTGCGCCAGGCGCGACATCACGTCGGTGATGCGCTCGACCTGCGCCACCAGGCGCCAGACGTAGCGGATCGCCACCGCCGCGATCAGCATCGACACCAGCGCGATCGCGAGCATGCCGGTCTCGCCGGAACGGATGGCGCGGTTGACGCGGGCGCTGCGCTCGGTGGCGGTGGCGCGCAGCTGGGCCACGTGGTCCCCCACCTCGCTGCTGAGCTGGTCGGCGTTGGTGCGGGTGACGGCGACCAGGTAGTTGGTGTGCTGCTCCAGCTCGCCCAGGCTGCGCCGCAGCGCCAGGATGTTGTGCGGGCTGTCCACGATTTCGCGCAGGGCGGCGGCGGCCTGCGGGTCGAGCGCGGCCAGCGCGCCGCGCCTCTGGGCTGCCAGCATCAACGCCTCGACGTCGGCTTCCAGCTCGCCCAGGGTGGACTCCGAGGTGCTCGTCATGCCCAGCACCAGGCTGGACCACACCGAGGTCACCGCCGGGTCGGGCTGGCGGCCGGTCTGCCCCTGTCGCATGCTTTGGCGCAATTGCTCGCCGACCTGGTCGAGCCGCACGATCTCCCGCTGCAGCTGGGCCTGCAGGCGCTGCTTCTGCTGGGTCAGGGCGATCAGCCGGGACAGGTCGCGCCCCACGCCGTCGAGCAGCCGGCTGAGCACCGGCCGCAGCTCGCCGGAAGGCTGCAGGTCGGCGGAACGGCGCTTGAGCTCGCTGAGCAGCGACTGCACCACATCGGATTTGGACTGCAGGTTCTCTCGTGTGCGCGACTCCGCCAGGTGGGGCGCGATCGCCGCCAGCTGCGCGGTGCGCTCGGCCAGTTCCAGCGCCTGGGCGATGCCGGGCAGCACGTCCTTGTCGAAGTCTTCCAGCGCGCTCTGCGTGCCGCGCAGCGCCATCCAGCCGACGCAGGCCAGCAGCACCGCGGCCAGCAGCAGCGCGACGAAGGCGGCGAAAAGCCGCGCGCGCACGCCCTCGGGGAACCACTTCTGCATGCGCCGCCGCCGCCCGCTCAATGGCGCGTCACTTCGGCGGCGAACACGTAGCCGATGCCGCGCTCGGTGCAGATGTACCGGGGGTGCTTCGGGTTGGGTTCGATCTTGCGCCGCAACCGCAGGATCAGCACGTCGATCGTGCGGTCGAACACCTCGGTGTCCAGGCTGCGGGTGTGCTCCAGCAGCTGGTCGCGCGTCCACACGCGGTGGGGCTGGCGCACGAAGGCTTCTAGCAGGCGGAACTCCGCCGGCGTCAGCGCGCACGGCTCGCCGCCCTCGCCGATCAGCTCGCGCTCTTTCAGGTCCATCGCCCAGCCGCCGAATTGCAGCAGCTCCCGCGGCTCGCCGGCCGGCTTGGCGGCCGCCTGCGAGGCCGGCTGGCAGCGGCGCAGCACCGCCCGCACGCGGGCGAGCAGGTCACGCGGGCTGAAGGGCTTGACGAGGAAATCGTCGGCGGCCAGCTCCAGCAGCAGGATGCGGTCGGTCTCGTCGCTGGCGCCGCTGATCATGATGATCGGCAGGTTGGAGGACTGGCGCAGCTCGCGGGCCAGCGTCATGCCGTCCTCCGAGCGCAGCCGCAGGTCGAGCAGCAGCAGCGCGTAACTCTTGCGCGACATGGCTTCGCGCATCTGCGCGCCGGTGGGCGCGGTGTCGACCTCGAACCCGGCCTGGCCGAGCAGGTCGCTCAGCGTGAGCAGCATGTCGGGCTCGTCGTCCACCACCAGGATGCGGGTCTTGCCCGGCGTCGTCTCCGTCATTGTCTTTGTCTCCGGTCTAGGCACACAGGGCCTGTCGACCCGGCCCTTTTGCGGGGGAGATTGATACCAGATGTTCCCGGCGCCCAGATTGCAAATGTGAACGGCCGGCGCGCCGCTCGCGCGGCACGGGGGTGGGGGGACGATGCGGGGCCCCGGGCGCGCCGTCAATCGCGGCTTGCACGGTGGGCGGCGCCGGCGGTCACTGCATCCGGTATTCCGGCACGAAATGCGCCAGCCGGCGCCGCTGCTCGTCGTGCCCCAGCGAAGCGGACCCCGGCTGCTGCAGCCAGTCGAGCAGGCCGGCCATCCAGTCGGGGCCGGCGTGCGCGTGCAGCTGGGCGATGCGCAGGCGCGGGTGCGCCGAGGGCAGCGTCCGGTCGGCGTCGGCGAGCAGCTCTTCGTAGAGCTTCTCGCCCGGGCGCAGGCCGGTGAAGACCAACTTGATCTCGTCCTCGTCGTGGCCCGACAGGCGGATCATGTCGCGCGCCAGCTGCACGATCTTGATCGGCTCGCCCATGTCGAGCACGTAGACCTGGCCGTTGTCGGCCAGCGCGGCCGCCTGCAGCACCAGCCGGGCCGCTTCGGGGATGGTCATGAAATAGCGGGTGATGTCGGGGTGGGTCACGGTGACCGGCCCGCCCTTGGCGATCTGCGCCTTGAACTTCGGGATGACGCTGCCGCTGGAACCGAGCACGTTGCCGAACCGCACCGCGATGAAACGCGTGCCGCCCGCCCCGGCCTGGGCCGCCAGGTTGGACAGCACCATCTCGGCGGCGCGCTTGGTCGCGCCCATCACGTTGCCGGGGTTGACGGCCTTGTCGGTGGAAATCAGCACGAAACGCTCGGCGCCGGCCTCGGCCGCCGCCCGGGCGGTGTTGTAGGTGCCCAGGATGTTGTTCTGCACCGCCGCCCAGGCGTTGTCGTGCTCCATCAGGGGCACGTGCTTGAAGGCGGCGGCGTGGAACACGAGCTGCGGCCGCTGCGCGTGGAAGGTCTGGCGCAGGTGGCCGGCGTCCTTCACGTCGCCCATCAGGCGCACCAGGGGCAGGCCGGGATGCAGCTCCGCGAGCTGCTGCTCGATCTGGTAGAGCGCCAGCTCGCTCAGTTCGTAGAGCACCATGCGGGCCGGGCCGTAGCGGGCGATCTGCCGGCACAGCTCCGAGCCGATCGAGCCGCCCGCGCCGGTGACGAGCACCGTCTTGCCGCCGATCAGGTCGGCCACGCCGGGTTCGTCGAGCACCACGGGCTCGCGGCCCAGCAGGTCTTCCGGCTCGATCGCGCGCACCCGCTCGATCTCGGCGCCGCCTTGCTGCAGCTCGGCGATGGAAGGCACCGTCATCACCTGCAGCCCGGTCGCGGTGGCCAGCTCGATCGCGCGGCGGCGCTGCGCCAGCGCGGCACCCGGCATCGCGGTGATGACATGGGTGGCGCCGGCGTGCACGTCGGGGCGAGACAGGTCGGACAGCGTGCCCAGCACCGGCGAGCCGGCCACGCTCGCGCCCTGTTTGGCCGGATCGTCGTCGAGCAGGCCCAGCACCGTCCAGCCCTGTTGGCGCAGGCCGGGCAGCAGCAGGCTGGCCGCTTCGCCCGCGCCGAGCACGATGGCGCGGCGCACCTCGCCCTCCCCGCCGGTGATGCGCCAGCGCGCATGCTCGTAAAGCATGCGGTAGAGCATGCGCACCATGCACAGCCCCATCACGCTCATGAAAGGGTGCAGCGCCAGCACGGCCCGCGGCACCTTGTGCAACTGGGCCATCAGCACCGCCGCCGCGGCGATCGAACCGGCGAGCAGGCAAGCGGCGCCCAGCCGCTGCACCTCGCCGAAACCCGAGAAGCGCCACATGCCGCGCGGGATGCCGGCCAGCTTGAAGACCAGCAGGTAGGCCCCCACCACGCCCAGCATCACCCAGTGGTCGTAGGCGGGCCGGGCGCTGAACCAGCGCTCCAGGCCGAGCCGGAAGAGGTAGGTGAAGTTCCAGGCCCCGGCGATCACGACGGCGTCCACCGCGAGCGACAGGCCCCCGCGGTGCGGGCGGGCACGGGCCAGGGCGTGGTCGAGTCGGTGCCAGATCGTCGTCATGGAGCGCCGATTATCGGGCGTGCATGCGCGCCGCGCGTAAACCGCGGCGGCGCGCCCGTCGCGCACCACCGTGCCCAGGGGATGGTGAATCCGTCCATCGTCGCCTTAACATCCAGCACCCCGCCGGACAGAAGCGGAGGCACATCGACAGATGCATCGACAAGGGAGCCCTGTGACGACATTGAACCCCACCCCTCGCCCCGTGGACTGGGCGCACGCCCAGCGGATCAAGCGGCAAGAGCACGAAACCGCCGCGGCCCTGCTGGCGCAGCCCGGGCAGGACGGGCCGGTGGCGGATTCGGCCCTCCGGATGGACGATTTCTTCCGTGACACCTATCAACGGGTGGCTGACATGTTCGAGCGGGCCGATTTCGCCAGCTGCCGGGAGCTGGTCATGGTGGGCAGCGGCCCCTTGCCGGCCACCTTGATGCACATCGCCCGGAACCATCCCCAGATCAACCTGACGGGCCTGGACATCGATGGCGAGGCGCTGCTTGTCGGGCGCCGGGTGTTGGCGCTGTTCGGCCTCGACCGGGTCCGCCTGGCCCAGGGGGACGGCCTGACACACGACTACGGCGGCGCGCAGATCGTCTACGTGGCCAACCTCGTGTCGCCCAAGGCCGGGGTCCTGCGGCGAATCGCGGAGACGGCCGCCGCCGGCACGCTGGTGGTGCTGCGAGACCCGACCGACGCCGGCCGGGACCAGGCCGAGGCGGGCATCGACGCCCTGGACCCGCGCCTGTGCCTCGAAGGCACGGGCGTGGACAGCCAGCGCTTCCAGTCGCGGCATGTCTTCCTGCGGATGCGCGCGCCGGCGCAAGCCGCGGCCTGAGCCGACACCGCAAGCCCGCGGGAGCCCGGCGTTGAAGCGGATCCTCGTGGTGGGCGGTGGCGGGCGCGAGTACGCCTTCTGCCGCCGGCTGGTCGATGGCGCGGATGTGGCCGAGGTGCACGCCCATCCCGGCGGCGACGCTTTCTCGCTGTTGCCGAAAGTGACCTGCTGGCCGCAGGCCGCATTGGACGGGGTTGACGTCGCCGCCTTCGCACGCGGGCTGGGCGTCGACCTGGCGCTGATCGGCGCTTCGCGCTGGATGAGCCGCGGCTGGGCGGACGCCTTGCGCGCCGCGGCCATCCCGGTCGTCGGCGCGGGCCGCACCGCTTCGCGCCTGGAACGCTCCAAGGAATTCGCGCGGCTGTTCATGGCCAGGTGGGGGTTGCGCACGCCGCTGACCCGCGCGCACACGTCGCTGGCCGCCGCGGTCTGCGACCTGTCGGGCCGCGCCTTCCCTGTCGTGGTCAAGACCGACCATGCCGACAGCAGCCACTTGCAGACGCGCGTCTGCGTCGACCTTGCCCAGGCCACGGCGGCCTGCGCCTATGCGATCGACCCGCACGGGCGGGGCCAGGGCACCGGCACCGCCCTCGTGCAGGACTTCGTCCCCGGCTGGGACCTGGCGGTTTCCATCGCCCTGGACGAAACCCACCACGCCGTGCTGCCGGCCTGCCTGGAATACAAGCGCCTCGGGCTGGACGAGACGGGCGCGAACACCTGCGGCATGGGGACGCTTTCGCCCGTTCCCGCGTATGACGAGGGGTTGCAGCGCAGGGTGTCGGCGGAACTTCTGCTGCCGACGCTGGAAGGCATGCGTGCCGAGGGGCTGCGTTACCGCGGCTTCCTGTTTTTCGGGATCCGCATCGCCACGGACGGCACGCCCTTCGCGCTCGAATACAACACCCGCCTGGGCGACCCGGAAGCCCAGTGCATCCTGGCCCGCCTCGGCAGCGACTTCTCCGTCGCCCTGCAGGCCATCGCGGCCGGGCGGGTGGGCCAGTGGCGACCGGTCTGGGACGAGCGTCATGCCGTGAATCTCTATGCCGCCGCCCCCGGGTACCCCGGCCACGGCGTACCGGGCTTGCCGATCGACATCCGGGATGGCCTGGACGCATCCGCATTGACCTGGGCGGATGTGTCGCATGCCGACGGCCGGTTCTTCACCGGCAAGGACCGCACGGTGCTGGTCACCGGGAAGGGTTCGACACTGGAACAAGCCCGCGAAAACGCTTTGAACGATCTGAGAAAAATCAATTTCGCCGGTATGCAGCACCGCGCTGACATTGGCTGTTTCATGACCTCAAAGAAATGCTGAAAAGTTATAGCCTGATGCACCACTTCCGTGAGCTGTGGTCCGCACTGGAAAGGCAGGGTTACCAGGGTGCCGTGCGCCTGAAAGATTTCAGGTTGGCCGTTTCCAACGATCAAAGAGTGCTGGAGTTGAATCCACAGTTCACCACCAAGGTCAATGGAAAAAAGTGCTACATCATGGCGCCGAGCCATACGATGGAGGCATTTTCAGGATGGCGTCAGAATTTGGTCCGTCGATGGGATATTTCAAGCGAAAAAATATTGTTTAAAAATTATGCCGTGCATTGCGGTTTGCCGACACCGGATTTTTGTCTTGATAACTCCAAGGTGCTGGAGAATGTGATTGTTAAATCCAGTCGATCCTCTTTCAGCAGGGGAATTCGGGGGCCTTACAAAAAATCGAGCGATACTGAGATCGATCCGTCCGTTGGAGAATATTTTGAACAACTGATACCAGGTCGCATCGTGAAACTGTGGTACTGGAACAAAGAGGCCGTGGCCGCCGAGCTGCTCGAAATGTTCGGTGTTTTTGGAAATGGTCATTCATCTATTTTTGAATTGTTGGAAACCCACCGCCTGATGATCGGCCAGGCGCCTGTCGACTATGCGGTTTTTGAGCCATTCCTGTCTTTTCAAAACCTGTCTTTGGACACCGTCCCGGAAAAAGGCAAAGAAATCAAACTCGATTTCCGGTATGCCACCGCATTCCCGATGTCCTACCGGGCCCGGGACGTTCGAATCGGCGAAGATGAATTCTTCGGCCTCGAAGATTTCCTCAGGCATGTCGGCGAGCAGCTTTGGCTCGTCATTCCCCCGGAGATGAGGCATCAGGTGGTTTATTCGGTCGATGCCATCCTGGATGACGCGAATCGGTTGTGGCTGCTCGAAATGAACAGCAACCCTTATGTGCACCCCTATGTCTACCCCCACATGCTGCGAGGCTGACCCATCGATGCCGAATGCGAAGGGGGCGGCGGGTTTCAACCCCGCGCTGCGCGAACTGGATGCAGCGGTGCAACGCCTGCTGGCGATGGCGGCTGCGCCGATCCCGCCCGACGCGCGGACCCTGGCCGCCTGTTTCGCGCCGGTGGACGCATGGGTGGCGAATTCACCGCTCGAAGGGTCTCCCGAATCCTTGCTGCCCTCGCTGCGTCGGCCCGGCGCGCTGTCGTCTTTGCACCGTTTGCGCGGGCTGCATGAGTCTTGGCTGGAACAGGCCCAGGCGCGGGAACTCATGGCATCCCTTGCGACGCCGGATGCCTTGAACGACTATGTTCAGCGCCACTGGCCGCGGACCACGATCCATTCCGACGCGTTTCGGCGCCAGGTCCGGGGCAGGCGCGCCTGCCTTCTGGTGGGCTGCGGCGCCGTGCCCAGCACCGCATGGCTGCTGATGGCGCACACCGCGTTGCGCGTGGACGGCATGGACCGCTCGCCGGACAGCTGCGCCTGGGCAAAACCCCTGCTGTCGCTGCCGGGGCGCGGTGTTCCCACGGTGCTCTGCGAGGACGCCGCGGAGCGCACCGACTTCAGCGAATGGGACGTCGTCTTCGTGGCCGCCTTGGCCGGCGTGGGCGAGCGCGACCAGGCCGGCGACCGGGACGACCTGGTCCAGCATCTGCTGCGCCATGTGGCGCCGGGCACGCTGATCTGCCTTCGTTCCGCGAACGGTTGGGGACAGCTGATTTATCCCAAGGTGTCGTTGGACTCGCTGCAGGGATGCGACGTGGAAACCCTGCCCGCGCCCATGCTCGGACGCAGCGACCTGGTGTTGGTGGCACCCCGCCGAGTTGCGAGCAGCTCAATTTGAAGTCATGGTGGGACAAAGAAAATGAAACTTGGAGAAGTCCGTCAGGAAAAACTCCCGAGCGGCCGGGTGCGCTTGAGCGGGGAAGCGATTTATGAAACCGCACCTGAAGGTGTCGAATCTGAATGGTTCCATTTCGACTTCCCCGGTGAAATGGCCGGCTACCTGACCGATTCCGGAAATCCTTGGCTGGTATTGTTCCTGCCCATCAGCGTGTTCTTGGGGGAATCTCTGGAAATTCCTCGACCGGTGGATCCCGTCTTGCTGGAAGGTTGCCTTGAATTGCTGGAGGTATGGCATACCTGGACTCCGGAATTCAAGGTGATCGATTTGAAGGTCCAGTCGGGGGCGGTGGCGGAAGCAAAAAATCAACGGACGGGAACCTTCTTTTCCGGCGGCGTCGATTCGCTCTACACCCTCTTGCAGAACCAAAACAATCAGGAAAATGCCCGTGCAGAAAATATCGACGATCTCATCACGATTTTCGGCATCTATAACCGGGAAAGAGAAATCATTGATGGCACCAAGGGCGGTGCCGTGCGCGCCCGTATGGACGCTGTGGCACGAAAATATGGCAAGAACAGGCTGGAAATCCACACCAACATCTGCCGAACGAAATTCATGCTCACCAACTCGCTGCGCCATTCCTATGGTTGCGCGTTGACGGCGCCGATTTTGGCGATGGAGGGTTTTTATTCCCGGGTTTTGATTCCCGGAAGTTCAAGTTACAAATTCCTGGCCGCGGCAGGCAGCCATCCATTCACCGACAGGTTGTTTTCGACTTCCAGGACCAAATTCATTCCCGACGGCTGCAAATTCACGCGGGACGGCAAGATCCATGAAATGGTCCGGAAAAACCATGATCTGTCTTCTCTCCAGGTTTGTTCGCGCGACGACGAATTGAAGAACTGCTGTGCCTGCGCCAAGTGCGTGCGCACGATGTTGACGTTGGGCTCCCTGGGGAAACTCGATGCCTGCGATTTGTTCCGCGAAAAGACAGTCGACACCGACAAGGTCGCCCGCATTTATTGCTCGACCAACTCCATGAAGCGTTGCGTCGAGAACGCGATCGTCGATGCCGGCCGGCGCGGACTGGCGGGAATCGAAGCCGCGTCGAGGCAGGCCCTCCTGTGGTCTGCCGGGGTCGACAACTGCAGGCTGATGCTGGAGCGTTTGCGGCAGCGGCAGCCGTTGCTGCCGCACGACCCGCGCCTGCTGGCCCAGTTGATGGGGCGGGCGGCCGCCCCCTGGTGCGGACCGGCGGCGCGCGCGGCCTTGGCGGCTTTCTTCGCGGCCCAACCCGCGCTGTCGGAAAGCCTGGGGCGTTTGATCGAAAGCGCGGGCCGCGACGGTACCGCGATGCCCGCGCCCGGCGTGGACGCGCTGCACCTTCTCGAACACGCGCTGATCAGCACCGCCGTCTGCGAAAGCACGCTCGACCTGCAGCGCGAATTCCCCGGCACGGCGCTCTGCCCGCCGGGTGTGCGCTACGACTCCGCCGACTGGCTGTACCGCCTCGGGCTGATCAGCGGGGTTCCCGCCCACTGAACGGCCGGCGCGGCCGCGCCCCGGCGATAATCCGTTCCGTGAAGCAAGCCAGGCCACCGCTGGTGCAACCGCCGAAAGGCCGCACTGGAGGAAGGTCCGGACTGCGCAGGGCGGCGTAGCAGCTAACGGCTGTCCACCGCGAGGTGAGGATCAGAGCAACAGAGACGAGTCAGGTTGGGATGCGTGCGAAAGCGCGCGCCTCGGTCCGGGTGGTCTGTGGATTGACGGCGTAAGCCGGCAACCCGACCGGCGAAAGCCGGGCGGGCCGGGCGAAAGCCCGGAGTCCACAGCACCCGGGGCGGGGCACCCGCCCTGGGTGAAACGGGCAATCTCTACGCGCAGCAATACCAAGTAGGCCGGCGTTGATGTGGCTCCGCAGAGCCGGCGGGTAGGTAGCACCGAGCCGTGCAGCGATGCACGGCCCAGATGAATGGTGGCCACGGCCCCCGTCCGCAAGGGCGGCGGGCCGCACAGAATCCGGCCTATCGGCTCGCTTCACAACTGTTTCTTTTCGCGCCGCCGGCACGCGGGTTGCCGGCGGCGCTTCCCAATCCGAAAGTTGCATGTGAAACCCGACGCCCCCACCCGCTGGCGCGGCCCGCGCTGGGCCCTGGCGGTCCTGCTGGCCTGCCTGGGCATGCTCGGCCCCTTCTCCATCGACACCTACTTGCCGGCCTTCAGCGGCATCGCGCGGTCGGTGGGCGCCACGCCGGGGCAGATGCAGCAGACGCTGTCGGCCTACCTCTTCGGCTTCGCGCTGATGAACCTGTTCCACGGCGCGCTGTCGGACGCCCTGGGGCGACGGCCGGTGGTGCTGTGGGGCGTGGCGATGTTCACCGCGGCCTCGGCGGGCTGCGCGCTGGCCGACAGCATCGGCGCGCTCGTGTTCTGGCGCGCGGTGCAGGGCATGACCGCCGGCGCGGGCATCGTGGTGTCGCGCGCCGTCGTGCGGGACATGTTCCCGCCTTCGGACGCGCAGAAGGTCATGTCCCAGGTGACGATCTTCTTCGGCGTGGCGCCGGCGATCGCGCCGGTGGTGGGCGGCTTCCTGTTCGTCCACGCCGACTGGCACGCCATCTTCTGGTTCCTCACCGGGGTCGGCGCATTGCTGTGGTTCGCCAATTGGCGCTGGCTGCCCGAAACCCTTCACGCCACGCAGCGCCAGGCCTTCCAGGCGCGCAACCTCATGCAGGGTTACCGCGCGCTCGGCACCGATCCGCGCTTCCTGGCGCTGGCGCTGGCCAGCGGCGTGCCGTTCAACGGCATGTTCCTGTACGTGTTGTCCGCGCCGGTGTTCCTGGGCGAACTGCTGCGGCTGCGGCCCGAGCAGTTCTACTGGTTCTTCGGCCTGGTCATCAGCGGCATCATGCTGGGCGCCTATGTGTCGGGCCGGCTGGCGGGCAAGGTGCCGCCGCATGTGCAGATACGCCGGGGCTTCGCGGTGATGGCGGCGGTCACGCTGGCCAACATCCTTTTGAACCACCTGTTCCCGCCGCACGCCGCCTGGTCGCTTTGGCCGATCGCGCTGTTCGCCTTCGGTTGGGCGCTGATGGTGCCGGTGGTGACGCTGCTGGTTCTCGACGTGGCGCCCACCCGCCGCGGCATGGCTTCGTCGCTGCAGGCCTGCATCGGCAGCGCAGCCAACGGCGCGGTCGCCGGGCTCGTCGCGCCCTGGGTGATGCATTCGGCGGTGGCGCTTGCGTGGACGTCCGGGCTGCTGCTTTGCATCGGGCTCGGCGCCTGGGCCTGGGTGCACCGCCGTTTGCCGCCCCAGGCCGCGCCGCAGCCGGCCGCGCCCGGTCCTCAAGCTTGACGGGGCCGGGCCGATAAAACAGCGGACCCGGCCGCCCGCTCCTCCCGTCCCCTTTCCCCTTCCCGAGGCGTCCCGTGGTGCTGGAGTGCCCATGCCTTTCGCCGCCGTCGCCCCACTTCGAAGCCGCCTCCCGGCCGGCCGGCCCGGGCCGTGGCGGCTCGCGCTGGCCTGGGGGTGCGTGACGGCGGCTGGCGGGCTGGTGCTTGCGGCGCCCGCCTCCGCGGCCGAACCTTCCAAACCGGCCCCAGCGGCGAAGCCGGCGCCGGCACCTGCCAGCGGCGCGCCTGCGGCGCTGTCGCCCCACATGCCGGGCTACGACTACCTCGCCGACAAGCGGATCTACCCGCGCACCCCGCTGCCGTCGGCCGCGGCGTCCGGGGCATCCGGGACAGCGGGGGCAGCGGGGGCAGCGCCCACGGCCGTGGCACCGCCGGCATCGGCGCCGTCGCTCCCCCCGGTGCGGCAGGACCCGATGGACCGCCTGCAACAGCGCCTGGCCGAGCGCCTCGGCGCGCGCATGTCCGCGGCCGAGAACAAGAAAGACGGCGAACTGCGTCTGGTGGCCCGCGAGGCGGGGCCGCCGGGAAAGCCCGGCGGCAAAGGCGCGGCGGCAGCGGCGCCGCCTTCCGGCGCCGGGCGGGCCGCCGTCCGTCCAGGGGCCGCGGGCGCCGCCGTGCCCGCGGCCGCGCCGGTGGCCTGGTCTTATGAAGGCGCTGGCGGCCCGGCCCACTGGGCGGGGCTCAAGCCCGAATACGCCGCCTGCGGCAAGGGCGAGCGCCAAAGCCCGATCGACATCCGCGACGGCCTGAAGCTGCAGCTCGAACCGCTGCGGTTCGCCTACCAGGCCAGCGGCTTCCGTGTCATCGACAACGGCCGCACGGTGCGGGTGAACATCGCCGGCGGCAACCGCCTCGACGTGATGGGGCGCCGCTACGAGTTGAAGTATTTCGAGTTCCACCGGCCGGCCGAGGTGCGCATCGAAGGCAAGGCTTTCGACATGTCGGCGCACCTGGTGCACGAAGACGCCGAGGGCCGCGTCGCCGTCGTCGCGGTGCCGCTGGAGCGCGGCGCGGCGCATCCCGGCGTGCAGGCGGTGTGGAACAACCTGCCCCTGGAAAAGCACGCCGAGCTGGCCGCCCCGTCGCCGCTGGACCCGGCCACCCTGCTGCCCCAGGACGGTCGATACGCGACCTTCATGGGCTCGATGACCACGCCGCCCTGCCAGGAGGGCGTGCTGTGGATGGTGATGAAGACACCGGTGGCGGTGTCGGACTACCAGTTGGCGGTGTTCTCCCGCCTTTATCCGATGAACGCCAGGCCGGTGCAGCCGGCCCACGGGCGGCTGATCAAAGAATCGGAGTGACGGCTGCCACCCCTGGCAGGACGCGCGTTTTCAAACGCAGTTGCGCGGCAGGTAACGCCTGTCGATGTCGGTCTTGTCGACGCCCTTGGCCACCATCTTGCCGGGCACCTTGCCCGCGCCGCAGACCCAGGAAGCCGGCACGATGGGCGCGTCTTCCACCACCGCCGGGCGCAGGGTGAGCGTCTTGCCCTTGATCGCGCCGTGGGCGTTGTTGCCGAAGCGCAGGTGCAGCGCGCCGTTGTCCACGGTGACGGAGCTGACGAGGTTGTTGACGATCTTGTCGGCCGCCGGCAGCCCGGCGGCGGCGTTGTCGGCCGGCATTTCCTTCTTGGCGCCCGAGGCGACCCAGTAGGCGGCGACCGGGCCCTTGGCGATGTCGGCCAGCTTGGCGCCCTCGATGATCTGGTCGCGCACGACCTTCTCGGTGAAGCTGGGCATCGCCATCAGCGCCAGGATGGCGATGATGCCCATCACCACGGCCAGTTCGATCAGCGAGAAGCCGCGTGAAAGGCGGCGCGGGCGGGGAGGGCGGCGGGTCGTCATCGCCGGATGCTAAGTCAAGCGCCGGGACCCGTTCAGCGGCCTTTCTTCTCCGCATAGGCTTCCACCGTGGGCGCCTGCATGCGGTAGCCGCTGACGCCCATGAAGCTGTCGCCGCGGAAGACTTCCATGCGGCCGGTGACCCAGACCGTGTCCATCGAGCGCAGTCCCCTGGCCTTGGCGGCCTGCACGTGGATGATCTGGTTGGCCGGCGGCGGCGGCGTGTGGATGCAGGCGCCGAAATAGGGCACGAGCAGGAATTCCGTGACGCCGGCCTTGCCTTCTTCGAGCGGGACGACATAGCCGGGGATGCGCACCTGGGCGCCGTCCAGCGCGTTGTTCACCGGCGCCTGGTCCCAGACCTCGCGCATGCGTTTGAGCAGCGCGGTGGCGCGCGGGTCGCCGTCGTTCATCATGCCGAGGTTGATGTCCTTGAAGTCTTTCAGCGGGTCCCAGTCGGGCGGGATCATCTCGTCCCACTCGATGGTGCGGGCCTTGGCGGGGCTCTCCACGATGACGAGCGGCTTGGGCACGG
>CBIHOD010000068.1:0-21944 GCA_966211815.1 uncultured Burkholderiales bacterium | reverse complement strand
GGATGCCGAGCATGTGGCGGCGGTATTCGGCCGGCGACAGCCGCTCCTGCAGCGCTTGCGTGTCCTCGCCGAGCCACAGCCGCTCGCCGTCGCTCAGGCTGTGCAGGCCCGCCGCCATGCGGCCGAGCGTGGATTTGCCGCAGCCCGATTCACCCACCAGGCCGACCACCTCGCCCGGCCGCACCGCCAGCGACACGCCGTCCACCGCGTGCACGGTGTGCTGTTCGACCTTGGCGCCGAGCCGCCGGGCCAGCCGCGCCGCCAGGTCGAGCTTGGTGGAAAAGCGCTTGGAGACGCCGCGCAGTTCCAACAGCGGCGTGGCGCGGTCGTGCGCCGGCGCGGGCGTTCCAGCGTCGGTCGGCGCGTGCGTCGGAGGGATGAGGGACATCATGGGTTGCATCACGTGGCTCGTCGGCTGCATGGGTTCTTGGGGAGCGCCTTCATCCGGCATGCTGTCGCGGCGCGACGCGCGGCGCCGGGACCGGCGCGGCGCCGATGGGGTGGAAGCAGCGCAGCTGGCGGGCGTCCAGTTCGCGCAGTTGCGGGTCCTGGCGGCAGGCCGCGTCCGCGTGGCTGCAGCGCGGCGCGAAGGCGCAGCCGGGCGGCAGGCTCAAGAGCGACGGCGCCATGCCCGGGATCTGCCGCAGCGGCCGGCCGCGCGGGTTGCGCGACGGGTTGCTGGCCATCAGGCCGTGGGTGTAGGGGTGGCGGGGCTGTTCGAGCACCTGCGCGACGGTGCCTTGCTCGACGATGCGGCCGGCGTACATCACGGCCACGGTGTCGGCCAGGCCGGCGACGACGGACAGGTCGTGGGTGATCCAGATCAGCGCGGTGCCGGAGTCGCGGCACAGGGCCTGCATCTCGGACAGGATCTGGCCCTGGATGGTGACGTCCAGCGCGGTGGTGGGTTCGTCGGCGATGATGAGGTCGGGCTCGTTGAGCAGGGCGATGGCGATGGCCACGCGCTGGCGCATGCCACCGCTGAACTGGTGCGGGTAGGCCAGCAGGCGCTCGTGCGGCGACGGGATGCCCACTTTGACCAGCGCCTCCAGCGCACGGGCCCGCGCCGCCTGGCGGCTCACCTTGTGGTGCGCGAGGATGGCCTCGGTCATCTGCGTGTCGATGCGCAGCACCGGGTTGAGCGTCATCATCGGGTCCTGGAAGATCATCGCCACCCGGTTGCCGCGCACGTCCTGCAGCTCTTTGGCGGAAAGGCGGCGCAGGTCCAGCGTGCGTCCGTCCTTCAGCGTCAGCAGCACTTCGCCGTCGACCACGCGGCCGGGCGGGTCGATCAGGCCGAGCAGCGAGTAGCCGGTCATGGACTTGCCCGAGCCCGACTCGCCGACCAGGCCCATGATCTGGCCCCGGCCGACTTCGAAGGACACGTCGTCCACGGCCTTGGCCACGCCGGCGCGGGTGAAGAACTGGGTCTGCAGGTTCTTGACTTTCAGGGCCGCCGGCACGCTGGGCGCCGCGGTGTCGGGTGCGAACATCAGGACACTCCAGTCAGGGAAGGCGAGGGAACTTCGGGTGCATTCACTCCCTCGCCCCCGGCACGGGGGAGAGGGTGGGGGTGAGGGGGCCGCGGCCTGGCGCCACTCATTGCTTTTGCAACCTGGGGTTGAGCACGTCGCGCAACTGGTCGGCCGCCAGGTTGATCGACAGGATGGTGGCCAGCAGCACGAGCCCCGGGTACAGCGACATCCAGTACTTGCCCGACAGCAAATGCTGCTGGCCGTTGGCGATGAGCAGGCCGAGCGAGGGTTCGGTGATCGGCACGCCCAGGCCGAGGAAGGACAGCGTGGCCTCCAGCGCGATCGCATTGGCCACCTGCAGGGCGGCCACGACGATCACCGGCGGCAGGCAGTTGGGCAGCAGGTGGCGGAAGACGATGCGGGTGTGCGACAGGCCCAGGCCCTGGGCCGCCTCGATGTATTCCTTCTTGCGCTCCACCAGCGCGGCCGAGCGCACGGTGCGGGCGTAGTAGGCCCACTGCACCGCGACCAGCGCGATGACGACGTTGCCGATGCCGGGCTTGAGCACCGAGATCAGGATCAGCGCCAGCAGGATGGCGGGGAAGGACAACTGGATGTCGACCAGCCGCATCAGGAAGGATTCGAAGCGCCCGCCGGCATAACCCGCGACCAGGCCGAGCGAGACACCGATGGTCAGCGCCACCAGCGTGGCCAGCAGGCCGATGGTCAGCGAGATGCGCAAGCCGTAGAGCATGGCCGAGAGCATGTCGCGGCCCTGCTCGTCGGTGCCGAAGAGGTAGGCCATGCCGCTGGCGGCGCTGCTGCTTCCGGGCGGCTGGCGCGAGTCCATGATGTCCAGCTGGGCCAGGTCGTAGGGGTTCTGGGGCGACAGCCAGGGCGCCAGCAGCGCCGCCAGCACGAGCATCAGGAGCACGGCCGCGCCGGCCACGGCGAGTTTCGAATCGGCGTACTGCCTCAGGAAAAGCCGCAGCGGCGAGGGCGGCGCGGCGGGGCGCGCGGGAGCGGGCTGGCGCGTTGGGGGGGTCGGGGCGGTGGCGGTCATGGCGGGGCGGGCGTCCAAGGGGGTGGGGCGGGTCGGGCGGCTCACTGGGCCGCGCCCAGGCGCACCCGCGGGTCGAGCGCCGAATAGGCGATGTCCACCAGCAGGTTCAGCGCGATGAAGAGGCTGACGATGATCAGCAGGTAGGCCACGACGACGGGCCGGTCCAGCAGGTTGATCGAGTCGATGATCAGCTTGCCCATGCCGGGCCAGGCGAAGATGGTCTCGGTGACGACGGCGAAGGCGATCAGGCCGCCGAACTCCAGGGCGACGACGGTGACGATGGGGATGAGGATGTTCTTGAGCACGTGCACCCCGACCACGCGGGTGGGCGACAACCCCTTGGCGCGGGCGAACTTGACGTAGTCCTGGGTCAAGGCCTCCCGGGTGCCGGCGCGGGTGAGCCGGGTGATCAGCGACAGCTTGAACAGCGCCAGGTTCAGCGCCGGCATCAGCAGGTGGCGCCAGCCCTCGGCCGAGAAGATCGACAGCTGCAGGCCGAGCACGTCGGCGGTGGGGCCGCGGCCGCCGGCCGGCAGCCAGCCCAGCTGCACCGCGAACACCATGATGAGCATCAGGCCGACCCAAAAGGTGGGCAGCGAAAAGCCGAGGATGGAGCCGGTCATGATGGACTTGGCCGCGAAGGAGTCCGGCTTCAGGCCGGCCCACAGCCCCAGCGGGATGCCGAGCAAGATCGCGATCAGCATCGCGGCCACGGCGAGCTCCAGCGTCGCCGGCATCTTCTCCATCACCAGGCCGACCGCGGGCAGGCCGTGCACGAAGGACTTGCCCAGGTCGCCCTGCGCGGCGCTCTTCAGGAAGGCGCCGTACTGCAGGTGCAGCGGCTGGTCCAGGCCGAGCTGGCGCACGATCTGGTCGCGCTCGGCCTGGTCGGCGTCCATGCTCACCAGGATGTCGGCCGGATTGCCCACGACGAACACGCCGGCGAAGACGATCATCGACATCGCGGCCAGCACGGCGGCGCTTTGCATCAGGCGGCGCAGGAGGAACTCGATCATGGCGGTGGCTCCGGGCTGTTGGGGGGGATGGGCGAAGTTGGGGCTTCAGACCCTGCGCATCAGGTAGCCCAGGCAGGTCTTGCGGATGGCGGTCTCGCGCGGCGTCAGCATCGCCGGGATGACTTCGGCCTTGAGCCGCAGGTGGGCGTCGTCGACGTAGAGCACGTCGTGCATCTCGCGGTCGTCCTCGTCCAGCACGCGCAGCGCCGGGGCGGCCAGGCCGGGCCGCACGCGCGCCAGGCTGAATCCGGCCGGCAGCGGGCGGAAGTTCAGCAGGTCGATGTCGGAATCGATCTGCAGGTCGCCGGGCGCGCCGTCCAAGCCGATGCTGGCGGACTCGGCCACTTTCAAGGTGGCGTAGGTCTCGTAGGTCTGCAGGCGCGAATCGTCCACCTCGTCGAGCGTGCGGCGGTCCAGGCGCAGCGCCCGCTCGACGAGGCCGGCGGCGCGCTGCACGCCCTGCGGGTTGCCGATCTCGCCGCATTCGTAACTGACCGCGGGGCACAGCCCGCCGAAGGCGGCGCACAGCGTGCCTTCGATCGTGCGGGTGGCCAGCGCGATGTCGGAGAACAGCGCGGCCAGCTTGCGCGCCCGCGGGTCGGCGCCGCGCGCGCCTTGCGTGTTCAGGCAGGAATACAGCGGGTTGCGGCCGGTGTTGTTGTGCAGGTCGATGACCGCGAATGGTTTGAGCGCGGCGACCTTGCGGTAAACCTCGCGCGCCATCGCGTGGTGCTCGGTCGGCGCCGGACCGTCCGCACCGGCCAGGGCCCAGATGCGGTTGAAGTCGGGCTGGCCGTCGAGGTAGCGCAGGCCGTGGCGCGCGGCTTGCACGTTGCCGAAGAAGACGCAGAGCGCCCGGGGCAGCGGCCGGCCTTCGAAGGCGCGCAGCACGCGCTGGATCGCCAGCAGGCCGACATCCTCGTCGCCGTGCAGCAGCACCGACACGAACAGCGGCTCGGGGTCGGTGCCTGGCAGGTGCAGCAGCGCCGGTCCGCCGAGCACCCGGTGCAGGTCGCGCGCGGTGGCGGTGGTCAACCCTTGCGGCAGGTGGTGGAGTTCTTGGATGGCCATGTCGTCGCCTCGCGCTCTTCCTGTTTGTCGTCCGTCGTTTCGTCGGGGATGGTTTCGATTGCGCCCGCGTCCGCGCATGCGGCGGCCCGGCCCGGCGGCGCGCGGCCGCCGGTGCGCGGGGGCGGGTCTCGGGGGGCGCCGCTTACTGCGGCTTGACCTGGTGGGCCAGCGTGAACTCGTCGGAGCGCGGCGCGTAGGTGATGCCCTTGCGCGCGGCCCAGGTGGCGACCTGGTTGTAGAGCGGGATCAGCACCTGGTCCTTCTTCAGCGCCAGCTCGGCGGCGTCCTGCAGCAGCTTCTCGCGCTTTTTGTCGTCCGTGGTGGCCAGCGCCTCGGTGAGCATCTGGTCGAACTGCGGGCTGCTGTAGCCGGTCCAGTTGGACACGCCCATGCCCTTGTCCTTGTCGGTCGTGGCCAGCAGCACGCGCAGCGGCGCGGAGGGCTCGCCGCCGCCGACGCCCCAGCCCAGCAGGCCGACGCCGACTTCCTTCTTGGCCGCGCGGCCGACATAAGCCGCCATCGGGCCGGCGTTGACCTTGGTCTTGATGCCGCCCTGCGTGAACATCTGGCCCAGGGCCTGCAGCACCTGCTCGTCGTTGATGTAGCGGTCGTTGGGGCCGGACAGCACGAGGTTGAATCCGTTCGGGTAGCCGGCGTCGGCCAGCAGCTTCTTCGCGCCGGCCACGTCCAGCGGCTCGGGCTTGAGGTTCGGATTGAAGCCGAACATGCCGGGCGCGGCGAGGTTGCCGGTGGGCTGGCCGAGCTTGTCCAGCGCGCGCTCGACCAGCAGGTTGCGGTCGATCAGCTTGGACATCGCCTGGCGCACGCGCACGTCCTTCAGCGGGTTGACGTCCGCCGGCTTGCCGTCGTTGTCGACCACGGCCATGGACTTGTCGCGCAGGTCGGTGAAGAGGTAGATCATCCGGTTGGACACCTTCTCGAACACCGCCAGGTCCTTGTTGGCGCGGAACTGGTTCACCAGGTTGCTCTGCACGTTCTCGACCATCTGCACGTCGCCGGCCAGCAGGGCCGACATGCGCGCCGCGTCGGCGGGCAGGAAGCGAAGCGTCACCGAACTCCAGGCCGGTTTGGCGCCCCAGTAGTTGTCGGCGCGGGCCAGCTGCATGCTTTCGCCGCGCGTGAACTTGACCACCTTGAACGGGCCGGTGCCGGCGTCGACCTTGCTCTGGTTGAAGTCGTCGGGCACCGCGCCTTCGGCGGCCTTCTTCGACATCATGAAGATGCGCGTCAGGTCGTTCGGCAGCAGCGGCGTGGGCGTGGCCGTGGTCAGCTGGATGGTCAGCGGGTCCACGATCTTCTTGGCGACGATGCTCTTGGTGAAGCCGGTGAAGGGGCTCGGGCTGCTCTGGAGGGTGCCGGGCCGGTCGAGCGAGAAGGCCACGTCTTCGGCGGTGAAGGGCGTGCCGTCGTGGAACTTCACGTCCTCGCGCAGCTTGAACTCCCAGGTGGTGGGGTTCACCAGCCGCCACGACTTGGCCAGCATGGGGATCAGCTTGTTGTCGCCGTCGATCATCAGCAGCGGCTCGTAGGCGTGGCTGACCATCGCGTTGATGCCGTCGTTGTTGTAGAAGTGCGGGTCCGCGGACTGGGGGTTGCTGCCCAGGCCGATGCGCAGTTCCTGGGCCATCGCCGGGATGGCGCTGGCCAGGGCGCAGGCCAAAGTCATGTTGCCGAGCAATTTCAGGCCGAATTTCATCAGGATTCTCCTTGGGTAATCAACAACGATAAAAATAATGGTAAATACCAATATCCCGAGCGATTGGTCCAGCGAATTAAAAACCCATCAAAAATTGAACATTGACGTTGCCATCTGGCTATGGATGGCAAAAATCCCGTTCAAAAACAAGCATCTGAAGATGATTGATATAAAAATACCGGCGCCTGGCCGGTGTAATTCGGATTTGATGGCTATGGTTTCTGCTGATTTCTCAAATTCCCAATACGATGCAACAAGATATGTCTGCAGTGTGACGGTGGGGATATATACTCGTCAAACGATTTGTATTGAATATGAAAGTCAGCTTTAGTGAATTGCGCCGGATCGACCTGAACCTGGCGGTCGTCTTCCTGGCGCTCTGGGAAGAGCGCAGCGTGCTGCAGGCGGCGCGGCGGCTGTCGCTCAGCCACGCGGCGGTGAGCGCAGCGCTGGCCCGGCTGCGGCAGACCTGCGACGACCCTTTGTTCGTGCGCACCAAGAACGGCATGGAACCCACGCCGCGCGCCGCGGCGATGGCGCAGCCTCTGGCCGAGCAGGTCGAGGGCATGCACGAGATGATGCTGGCGCCCAGCGTCTTCGACGCCGCCAGCGTGACGCGGCGCTTCACGCTCGGCCTGTCGGACGACCTGGAACTCGCGCTCGGCCCCCGCCTCGCCGAGGCGGTGACGCACGAGGCGCCGGGCGTGAGCCTGGTGATGCGCCAAGTCAGCCGCTACAACGTGGAGCAGGCCATCGAACAGCGCGACATCGACCTGGGCATGGTCTCCGGGCCGATCGGCCAGATGCCGGTGGGCCAGGAAGACCTGGGCGAGCTCGGTTTCTCATGCCTGTTCGACCCGCTGCGCATGAAGGTGGACCCGCCGCTGTCGCTGCAGACCTACGTCGAGCTGCCCCATGTGCTGGTGTCGCCGCTGGGCCGCGAGGGCGTGGTCGACACCACGCTGCGCGCCATGGGCCTGCAGCGCCGCGTGCTCACGGCGCTGACGCATTTCTCGTCGCTGCCCGCCTTCCTGATGCGGCTGGACGCCATCGCCACCGCGCCCACGCCGGCCTGCCTGGCCCTGGCCCACGCGGTGCCCCGCTTCAAGGTGTGCCGTCCGCCGCTGGACCTGGGCACTTTCAACGTCTTCATGGTGTGGCACAAGAGCCGCGCCGGCGACTCGGGGCTGGAGTGGATGAAGGGCCACTTCCGGCAGGCTTTCTCGGTGATCTCGCAGGAGCGGGTGGCGTGACGGGGCGTGTCCCGACTTCCGACAGCATCGGCCCGAGCGCCCTTCGCGCTTGGTCCGAAACGCGCGTTCGCCTGAACACCCTCCTCCGTTCGCCCTGATGTGATGCGGCCTTCCCGTTCGCCCTGGGCCTGTCGAAGGGCCCTTGGCCGCTACAGTTCGTCGAAGCTTCGAATGCCCGCACAAAGGGCTTCGACAGGCTCAGCCCGAACGGCGGTGAGGGGCACCTTCCCGCCGCGATGAGCCGTCTTTCCGTTCGCCCTGATCCTTCGACAGGCTCAGGAGTAAACGCAGGGCTGCGCCCTGTCGAAGGGCCCTGGCCGCTCCAGTTCGTCGAAACACGCGGCGATGTCGGCGTGCCGCCCTTCACCGCACCCAGAACTCCACCCGCTCGTACCGCCCCTGTGCATCCAGCGCCGTGAGCGCGTGCGCCCCGGCGGCGTTGGCCAGGGTCAGTTTCAGCGTCGGCCGGCCGGGTTCGGTGCTGCCGACGGTGCCGCCGTCCAGCAGCCAGGTCACGGTGTCGCGGCTGCCCACGGCGCGCACCTCCACCGTCAACGAATCCCGGCCCGGTGTGGGCCGCAGCACGGTCCCGGCCTCCAGGCCGGCGATGCGCAGCAGGCGCTGCGGCGCGGCCGCCGAGCGCGGGCCGCCGCGGCAGGGCGCCGCCAGCGGCATGCGTTCGACCTCGCTGCGCCAGGCGCCTTCGACCCAGGGTTCCAGCAACGCGGGCCAGCGGGCGTAAGGCACGGGCTGGGGGGCGAGGGCCGCGGCCGCTCCCGGGCCGGTGCGCGACGCGCCTTCCGGCGGATCGGGCACCGGGCAGCCGGGCCGCAGGCGTTGCGGCTTCGGCCCGGCCTGCACCCAGGCGTTCTCCAGCAGGCTGCCGCCGCGCACCCGGTCGGGCAGGGTGGGCGGCACCGCGCCGTCCAGCGTCCAGGCGCTGCGCCGCACGCGGCAATGCGCCGCCGCGGTCGCGTCGGCGGCACCGCCCAGCGGCCAGCAGATGTCGACCGCTTTCACGGTGGGCGGCACCTGGCGCGGCCGGGTGGCGCCGGAGGCGAGGGCCGCCAGCACGTCCTTGACCAGCGGCGCGGCGGTGTTGGCGCCGAAATAGCCCGGGTTGGGCGTGCCGTTGGCGCGGCCCACCCAGACGCCGACGGTGAAGCCGTCGGTGACGCCCACCGCCCAGGCGTCGCGGAAGCCGAAGCTGGTGCCGGTCTTCCAGGCCACGCGCGCGCTGGTCTCGCGGAAGGGCGCGTCGGGCCGGCCGCCGTTTTCCAGGATCTCCCGCACGATGAAGGCGGCGCCTTCGCTCATCAGCCGGGTCTCGACCAGCGGCGCGTCGGGCGTGAGCCGCGGCCGCCCGGCCACGCCGCCGCGCGCCAGCGCGGTGTAGGCGCCGACGAGTTCTTCCAGCGTCGTGCCGGCGCCGCCGAGGATCAGGCTGAGGTTGGGCTCGCCGCCCTGCGGCAGGCGCAGCTTCAGCCCGGCGTTGCGCAACTGTGCGCTGAACCGGGCCGGCCCGATGCGGTCGAGCAGGTCGACCGCCGGCACGTTGAGCGACCTCTGCAGCGCCTCGCTCACGCTCACCGGGCCGGTGAAGGCGGCCTGGAAGTTGCCGGGCGCGTAGCCGCCGAAGTTCTGCGGCGCGTCGATCAGCAGGCTTTCCGAATGCACCAGGCCTTCGTCGAGGGCCATCGCGTAGAGGAAGGGCTTGAGCGTGGAGCCTGGCGAGCGCACCGCGCGCACCATGTCGACGTGGGCGGCGCGGGCGTCGTCGGTGAAGTCGGCCGAGCCGGCGTAGCCGCGCACCGCCAGGCTGGCGTTGTCGACCACGAGCGCGGCGATGGAGACGTTGTCGGGCAGGCTGGGCAGGCGGTCCAGCAGGACTTGTTCCAGGCGCGCCTGCACCGAGGCGTGGAGCGTGGACCGCAGCACCGGCGGCGCCGCTACGCCGCCGCGACGCCGCGCCCGCCGTTGCTGCTCGTCCTTCAACCGCTGCGCCGCCAGCGGCGCCAGCCAGCGCGCCCGCAGCGGAGGCGCGAAGACGCGCTCCAGCTTGGCGTCGGCCACCAGGGCTTCGTCCCACACGCCCAAGTCGCGCATGCGGTCGAGCACTTTGTCGCGCGCGGCCTGCGCCGCGCCGGGCGCCCGGTCGGGCCGCAGCCGCGAGGGCGTCTGCGGCAGGGCCACCAGCAGCGCCGCTTCGGCGGGGCTGAGGTCGCGGGCCGATTTGCCCAGGTAGGCCCGGCTGGCCATCTCGACGCCTTCGACCTGGCCGCCCATCGGCGCATGGTTGAGGTAGAGCGTCAGGATCTCGTCCTTGCTCAGGTGCAGCTCCAGCTGCAGCGCGCGGCCGATCTGCCGCAGCTTGGTGGCGACGCCGCGCGAAGGCGCCGCTGCGGACGGCGCGGCGATCACCCGCGCCACCTGCATCGTCAGCGTCGAGCCGCCAGAGACGACGCGGCCTTCGGCGGCCCATTGCCAGGCCGCGCGCAGCAGCGACAGCGGGTTGACGCCGGGGTGCCAGCGGAACCAGCGGTCTTCGTAGGTGAGCAGGGCCTGCAGGTAGTGGGGCGAGACCGCGCCGATGGACGTCGGTTGCCGCAGCGCGCCGTCCGCGCTCGGCCAGGTGCGCAGCGGGGTGCCGTCGTCCGCCAGCACCACCAGCGCGCCTTGCGCCGGAGCCCCGGCGCGCGTTTGCGGCGGCAGCGGAAATGCCCGGTCGAGCGCCAGCAGGCAGGCCGCGACCAGTGCCCCGGCCGCCAGCCAGGCCCGAAGCCATCGGCGCTTGCCGGCCCTCGTGGCAACCTGGATGCGGGGACCGCCCTGCCCGGCGCCTTGCGCCCCGGAAGGCCCCGGCCCGGGTTCGGTCGAACGCCGGTCCACCCTAGGGCCGTGGGTCGCAGGCCAGCTCGGCGGTCACCGTGCCTGGAGGCGGTGGCCGCTTCGCCGCACCGCCGGCCGCGGCCTGCTGGGACCGCCACTGCCGCGCCGTGACCAGGTCTTCGACCAGCACGGTGGCAGGCGGGGTCAGCCGCGCCAGCGCGCCGCGCACGTTGGCGATGCGTTCGAGCGCGACGCGCCGGCCGGCTTCGTCCAGGCCGCCCTCCGGTTCCACCGAACCGACCACCCACAAGGCGCCTCCCGCGGGGGGCGGCAGGCACCGGCGGCCCATCGACTCGGCCGCGCGCACCAGCTCGAGCCGGTGGCGGGGGGTCAGATCGGCGCTGCCGGGGGCGAAGGGCAGCGTCCATGTCTCCACATGCTTGACGGTGGTGGCCGCGGCGGGCGTCGGCGCGGTTCCACCCGCCGCCAACAGCCCGGCGGCGGCCAGGGCCGCGACGCCTTTCGCCGCCCAACCGAAACGGGACGCCCCCGGCTGGCCCATGCCGCTCACTTCCTGTCTTTGACCAGCCGCTGGCCGAAGCGCTCCTGGAAGATTCGCTCCAGCCGGATGGCGTCGACCTCCCAGGGCCGGTCGGGGTGGGCGCGCCGGCTTTCCTCGGGGGTGGCGTTGCGGATCATCGATTTGTTGCCCTCCAGCGAGTGCGCGTATTCGTGGAACAGCGTCGAGGCCTGCATCACGAAGTGCAGCTCGAAGAACTGCTGGTAGACCATGGCGGTGTTGGTGTCGCTGTAATACCTGGCGTAGGTGGTCGCGGACATGCCGTCCTGCTCGGCCCTGAGGGGCGAGATGTCCAGCACCATGTCCTTGAACGAATCGCTGGAGCATTCGGGGCAGACGTCTTTCATCTCGTCCACGTATTTCGCGGTGATGTTGGCCACGTGGGTGAGCTGCGCGCTCTGGGACAGGCGCAAGAGGTCGCCGCGGTCCATCGATTGCGACGCCGCGGCGGGGCGGTTGCGCAGGCGCTGCAGCGCCTTGTTGTCGCGGTCCCGCGAGCCCGCGGGCCGCGGCGACTGCGCCTGGCCGCCGAGCGCCGCCTGGTGCAGCGCCATCAGCGGGGCATCGCCGCGGGGCGAGAAGTTGTCGCCATGTTCCCTCACGCCCGCCGGGCCCGGCACGACGAAGTTGACCATTCTTGAATCTCCCTGTGTCTGACTGGATGACGGCGCGCCGGCGGCGCGGCGGCCGCGGCCTGCGCCGGGGATGGTAGCAAGCCGGCCATCCCCGGCGGTCGGGCGCGGCCGGTCACTTGGGGTTCACCACCGTGATGTCGGCCTCGCCCTTGCCGACGCCGCGCACCTCCGGCCGGTACATGTCCTCGGCGAAAGGCGCTGGCACGACGAACTTGCCGGGCGTGACGACGCGCAGCAGGTAGTAGACGTCGAGCTTGTTCCCGTCGAGGTCCGCGGCGGCGACGAAGCGGTCGTCGCGGTATTCGCGGTGCTTGATGCGCGGGTCGTCCATCGCTTGCGCGATGTTCACGCCCTCCACGGTGAATTCGCTGGCCTGGGCGCCCTGGCTGAGGTTGAGGTTCTCGATCTCCATGCCGGCGGGGATGCGGTCGACGACGAGGCCGTCCTTCACGCGCTGCCTGGCGTTGACGCGCAGCCGCACGACCAGCATCTCGCCCGTCTTGAACTGCCGGCCCTGGACCGCCTCGCCCTTGACCGTCCACCAGGTGCGTTCGATGGCGATGCGGTCGTCCTTCGGCGCCGGCGGCTTGACCGGGTAGCCCTCCACCGCCACCTCGACGAAAAGCGGCGTGTCTCCCTGGCCCGCCACGGACACGCCGCGTTTGAGCTGCGCCGCCGTCAGGGAGCGGTGCTCGCTGTCTTTGCTGGACAGCGCCTCGGCGGCGTCGGCCAGCTGGAGCGTCGCGCGCCAGGGCTGGGTGTTGTCGCCCTGCGCAGCGCCGCCGGCCGCGCGGGCGGCGAGGAACAGCGCGAGGCGCTCCTGCGTGGAGAAGTAGTGGCGCTTGTTGAAGTCCTCCGCCAGGTCGATCAGCAGGTTCTCGCGCCGCGGGTGCGCCACTTGGTGGCGGTGCAGCAGCGCATAGGCCAGGGCCTGGTCGCGCACGCGCGAGCCGTAGTCGCCGAGCCATTCGCCCCAGTAATAGCCGTTGTCCGGCGCGTTGGGCTGGATGCCGTAGGGCAGCTTCATCGCCTCCTCCAGCGCCGCCTTGGCGCGGGCCTCGTCGCCCATCAGCTTGAGCGCCAGGCCCAGGTGCACGAGCACCAGCGGCGAGCGCGCGTTGCCGCGGTAGGTGTCGTGCAGGGTGCGCAGCGTGGACAGCGGCGCCTTCTGCTCGCGCGCCAGGATGTAGCCGGCGTGGGCCGCCTCGGCCAGGCGCTGGTGGGCCATGCGCAGCGCCTCGGCCTCGCGGTATTCGACGCGGCCCTGGGCGTCGCGGCGGATTTCCTTGGGCGGCTGGGTCTGGTAGCCCGGCGATTTCTGGAACTGCTCCAGCAGGGATGCCATGGCCCGCTGGTGCATCGCCTCGGGCACGGCGAATCCGCCTTCCTTCGCGTCCTGCAGGAAGCCGGTGACGTAGGCGCTGAGCCAGGCCTCGTAGGTGCTGTTGGCCGCCCACAGGCCGAAGCCGCCCTGTTGCTGCTGCATGCCGGACAGCCGGCCGAAGGCGGTGTCCAGGCGCCTGGCGCGCTCCTCGCGCGACAGCGGCTTCATCTGGTAGGCCTGCGCGCCGGCCTCGTCGATGAAGACCAGCGGGTAGGCGCTGCTGGTGGTCTGCTCCAGGCAGCCGTAGGGGTACATCAGCAGGCCCTGCACGACGCCGCGCACGTCGATCGGCGGCTTGTTGGAGACGGTCACGTCCACCGTGGCGGACGCCGGCCACAGGCCGTCGGCCAGCGCGGCATCGAGCTTGAAACTGCCGTTGGGTTCGAGTCGGACGCGCCGCACCTCGCGCACGCGCGCCGTCGCCGGCTGCACCTGCAGGAAGGCTTCGCGCACCACCCGCAGCTTGGCGGCGGTGACGGTCAGCTGGATGCGCGCCAGGCCTTCCGCGTCGAGCGCTTCGGCCTGGAAACGCAGGACGGTGCGCTGCTTGTCGGCGAGCTTGACGGGCGCCGCGGCGCCGGTGATCTTCAACGGCGCGGCGGCGTCGACCTTGACGCTGACCTGCTGTTCGCCGCCCGACAGGTTGGTCACGTCCAGCGCGATCGTCGCCGAGTCGCCCGGCGAGATGAAGCGCGGCATCGACAGCTCGGCCACCAGCGGCGCGGCCACCTGCATCTCGGCCTGGCTGCTCGCGTAGCTGTCGGCGGTGCTGGCCACGGCCATCAGGCGGAGCGTGCCGTTGAAGTCGGGCAGGGTCAGCGGGATGGTGGCCTCGCCGTTGGCGTCGAGCTTCACCGGGCCGCTGAACAGGTCCACCAGGCGCACCTTGCGCGGCATGCTCTGGGTGTCGCGCATGCCGGCGTCGCCGCCGAAGCGCTGCTTGGCGGTGTTGCCCTCCATCGCCTCGATCAGCTTGCCGTAGTGGTCGAGCAGGTCGGCGCCGTAACGGTGCTTGCCGAAGAAGAAGTCGGCCGGGTCGGGCGTGGCGTAGTTGGTGATGTTGAGGATGCCGACGTCGACCGCCGACACGGTGACGATGGCGCCGGCGGCCGGCGGCTTGCCGGCGGCGTCGAGCAGCTTGACCTTGACCGGCACGCTCTGCTCGGGCACGGCCTTGGCCGGCGCCGTCAGGGCGAGCTTGAGCTTTCGCTCTTCGCGCGCCAGCGGCAGGTGGACCAGGCCGATGGCGCGGGCGGGCGTCACGCGGTCGCCGGCGCTGCCGGGGCGGAAGGCGACGACGCCGACGTACAGGTCGTGCCGCTGCCAGGCCGGGTCGACCGGGATTTCGGCCACCGTGCCGCCGGTGCGCACGTTGATGCGCTTCTGGTAGAGCACGCGGTCGCCTTCGACGGTGAGCAGCGCCTCGCCGTCGTGCGGCGGCGTGATCGTCAGCCGGGCCGTGCCACCGGCCTTGAAGGGCGCGCCTTCGAGCTTGAGCTGCACGCGGTCGGGGCGGTTGCCGACGTCGTCGGCGTCCTGCGCGCCCCAACCGGCGTAGAAGCGGTAGCGGGCGGTCTGGCCGGTCTCGGTGTCGGTGACTTCGAGGCGGTAGCGGCCGTATTTCACCGCGACGCCGAGCTTGCCCCGCGCCTTGGCCAGCGGCAGGCTGCGGGCTTCGACCAGCTCCTCCTGCTCGTTGTAGCCGCTGTGCCAGCCGCGGCTGTCGTCGTAGCGCCAGTACCACTGGCGGTCTTCGCGCACCAGGCGCACTTGCAGGTCCTTGCCGGCGACGAACTGGCCGGCGGCGTTGACGCGGGTGAGTTCGAATTCCGCCAGGCCGCCTTCCTGCGCCACGTCGCGGTCGAACAGCGGGCGCAGGCCGACCAGCGCCGGCGCCGGCCACCAGGTGCGCTCGATGGAGCGCACCACTGGCCGCCCCCCCGATTCGAGCAGGCTGAAGCTGGCGCGCACCGTCATCGGCGACTTGCGCTCGGTCAGGTCCAGCGGCACGTCGACCTCGGCCTTGCCTTCGTCGTCGAGCTCCTGCTCGCCGAGGTCCTGCCGCTTGCGCTCGGAATCGTCGGCGACGTCGCCGAAGATGAAGCCGGGCCACTGCCTGGCGACCGGGTTGGATTGGCGCTCGGTGGTCAGGCTGCCGAGCAGGCGGTTGCCGGCGGCCGGCGCGCCGTAGAGGTAGTCGCCCTGCACGGAAACGGTCAACCCGTCCTCGCCCTGCAGCGCCACCTCCGGTGCCTTGAGCTGCAGCTTCATGCGCTCGGGCAGGAACTCCTCGACGGAGAAAGCCCACTGCGCATCGGCCCGCTTGGCGCCGGGATCGGTGCGCGCTTCCAGCAGCCAGCGGCCGGTGGGCGCATTGGCGGGCAATGCCAGGGCCTGCTGGTAGTAAGCGGTGCCGGCGGCGTGGGGGCGCACCAGCTGGGTCGACGCCTGTGAGCCGTCGGGCTTCTTGAGCGTCAGGGTCAACGGCGCGGCGGCGGCGCCGGCCGCCGCCGGCAGCGGTTTGCCGTCGGCGTCGCGCGCGAGCACCGAGACGTTGAAGGTCTCGCCGGGGCGGTAGAGGTCGCGGCCGGCGTAGACGAAGAGCTTGCGGTTGCGGGAGGGGTGGCCCCCGATGTCGAATTCCGACAGGTCCAGCGCCGGGTCGCGCATCGCGATCACCGACATCTCCTTGCCGCGCCGCGCCAGCAGGGCGCGCGCCTTGTCGGTGCTGCCGGTGAAGATGGCGTGGCCGTCCTGGTCGGTCTTGGCCTGGGCGATGGCCTTGCCGCTGTCGTCGATCAGGCTGACTTCGATGTTGCGCAGGGCTTCGCCCTTCTTGAGCGAGGTGGCGAAAACGTCGGTCTGCGCCGCGTGGCGGTGCACGTGCAGGCCGATGTCGGTGACGTAGAAATAGGTGACCTGGAAATCCCAGCCGAAGCGGCCGGGCGGGTTCATCACCGCGACGTAGACGCCGGGTTCCTGCAGCTCCTTGATCTTCTCGACCGGCAGGAAGCTCACGTTGCGGCGGTTCTTGCGCGCGTCGGTGGCGAAGCGGCCGGCGTAGACGCTGGTGCTGCTGTCGCGCAGCTCGTCCAGCAGGTAGCCGGGCACGGTGCCCTTGAGCTTGCGCTGGCTGTCGTAGTAACCGTAGCCCTCGCCCTCTCCTTCGCCGGCATCGCCCTGAGGCGAGGGCGCAGGGCGGCCGCCGACTTGTTCGAGGAAGCGCGGCAGCGCGTCGTCGTTGACGCGCAGGAACTGCACGTCGACCTCGGCCGTGTTCACCGTCACCACCGGCAGACCGCCGTTCTGCCCGGCCGGCAGCACCACGCCTTTGCTGGCGAAATAGAAAGCCTCGGGCATGGCCTCGGCCTTGACCGTGCAGCGCTGGACCGTGGCCAGTTTGCCGCCGCCGGCGGCCTGCAGGTCGGCGGCCATTTCGACGCTGTATTCCGCGTCCGGCGTCGCGTTGCCGAGGTACAGCGACCGCGGGTTGTCGCCGAGCACCCAGCGGTTGTCCACCGGTTTGTCGCCTTCCTTGGCCTTGACGAGCTTGCCGAAGTCCTGCGACCGGGCCAGCGGCTGGGTGAACATCAGCGCCACCGCCGGCGAGCCATCGAGCAAGCGGGCCTTGCAGTCCGCCAGCGCGAAAGCCTGGGCGCTGCCGACTTCGGCCTGGTGGGGCAGGGCGCCGGTGTCGCCCCGGTGCTTCTGCCATTGCCAGAACCCCAGGCCGGTGGCGGCGAGCACGGCGGCGGCGAGGGCGAGGGAAAAGGACTTGCTGCGTGCGGTCATGGCAGGGCCTGTCGGGTTGGTCCGGAAAAAGGGGTGGCCGAGAGTCTATCGGCCCGGCCGATGCGCCGGCCCCGCGTGAATGGGTGGTCCGGCGGGGAGAAATCGCCGCGAAGCGCGTCGAGGGCCGGCCGTCTTGCGGTCCACCGGCCCGGCCGGCCGGGCGTTCAGGGCCGCCGTGGCAGGTGGCAGGTCAGGAGGAACAGGGCACCGCCGCGGCTGACCCATTCGTCGCCGCCCTGCGACGCGGGCGCGTGCAGGTGGTCACCCGCGCCGGCCAGCCGGCTCGGCCCCATCTGCAGGTCGCCTTGCAGCAGCAGGCACTCCAGCTCGGCGGCGGGCAAGGGGTTGGTGAAACGCGTGCCGGCCGCCATCTCCAGGAGCAGGGAGCGGCAGTGCGCCGATTCACTCAGGAGTTTCATCCGCACGCCGGGCGAGAAGGCTTTCCAGGTGCCTTGCGCGCGCGGCGTGGCCCGGTGGCCGAGCGATTGCGCCTGACCCGCCCGCGCCTTGGCGAGCAGCCGCTCGCGCAGAAAGGCTTCTCGCTGGGCCGGGACATGTGCCGGGCCGCCCGGCGACCCGGACGGCGGAGGCGGCTCGGCGTGGGCCGCCGGCGGTTCGAGCGGCAGCAGGGTTTGTCGGGGCTCCATGGCCGCAAGCATACCGAGGGGGGCCGTCGCGGCGGCCTGCCCGGGTCGGGGATCGTCTGCGCCAATCGCTTACCGACGTCGCATCCTCGGATCGAAGCGATCTGCGGCGTTGCAGATCCTCGCCGCCGCAGGGCGATGGCTGTGGCGTCGCGCCCGGCCTCTCGCTCCCATCGGAGGCGCGGCATCGGCACCCGGCGGGTGAGAAGAATTCCTCAGGCGGACTTGCTTTCCACCAGGCGCAGGTCGGGCGTTTCCTTGAGCCTGCGGAAGAAGCTCCAGCGGCGTTCGTTCTGCTGCTTGGCGTGGCGCAGCGCCTCGTGAGCCTGCGACAGCAGCATCGCGCTGGAGGCCACGCTGTCGTCGTAAGCGGCGATGCCCACCGAGATGCCGACGCCCACGGTGTCGCCGCTGGCCAGGGTGATGGGTTCCTTGACGGCGTTGACCATGCGGGACACCAGCATCTCGGCCGAGGCCTGGTCGCCGTGGCGCATCACCACCGCGAACTCTTCATGGTCCAGCCGGGCCAGCACGTCGCCGAGCCGGATCTGCGGCACCAGCCGCTGCGACACCTGGCGCAGCACTTCCTCGGCCGCTTCGGCGCCGAAGCCGTCGGCCACGGTCTGCAGGCCGTCCAGCGCCATGCTCAGCAGGGTGAAGGGCTCGCCGGTGCGCATCGCGTGCCGCAGCTCGACGGTCAGGGCCAGGTCGAACTGGCTGCGGCCGGACAGACCGGTGAGCGGGTCGACGTGGCCGCTGCGGGCGAGGGTCAGGCTGCTCAGGCGGCCTTCCATCGCTTTCAGCGCCATCTGCGCCAGGTCGCTCAAGGCGTGGCGCTGCGCCATGTTGAACGCGCGCGGCACGGTGTCCATCACCGCCACGGTGCCCACGCCGTGGCCGAAGGCGTTGAACATCGGCGCGCCGGCGTAGAAGCGCCATTGCGGCCCGCCGGTGACCAGCGGGCTGTTCATCGTTCGGGTGTCCTGCCAGAGGTCGGGGATGACCAGCGGCTGGTGGTGGGCCACCGGCTGGGCCAGGGTCAGCGCGCAAAGCGCGTCCTTGCGCGGGATTTCAGGGACGTCCAGTCCGAGGCGGGATTTGAACCACTGGCGGTCGGCGTCCATCACCGACACCACGGCCATCGGCGTGCCGAACAGCCGCGCGGCGATCCGGGTGATCGCCTCGAATTCGGGCTCCGGCGCGGAGTCGAGGATCTCCAGCGTCCGCACGGCCGTCAGGCGGCCGGTTTCGTTGTCGGGATGGATCGTGGCGGCGGCGTTGGCGGAAGTGGACATGATGGGTTCGCTCGGTGGGGTTGGCGTTCGATGGGCGATGGTCGCGCACAGGCGCGTCGCGATCAATGGCTGGCCATGAGGGCTTTGAGCTCTCTTTCAAGGAGTGCAGGATCGCCCAGATTGAGCTCGATCAGCTTGCGCAGGTGGGTGATGCTGTCCAGATCGATGCTTCGGCACAACAGGCCGAGTTGGGAGCCGTCCACATGGGCGATCTCGGCAGCCATGTTGATGCGGGCGTCCACTTGCGCCAATCGCACCGTCAAAGTGCATTGCGTGCCCAGCATCCAGTCCGGCGGGACGTGTTGCAAGCCGACCAGGGCGCCCTTGAGCGACAAATCGAGCAGCTTCACCGGGTGCACGGCGCCAGCGGCCGCCAAGTCCGCGGGTGCGTCAAAAACGACACGGGAGAATTGGCGGCGGTCCTGGTGGGTCATGCGGGCTCCTGGTCTGTGGCTTTGTCGTTAACCTTTGGGTTTCGGACCGTCGTGTCCGCCGGATGACAATCGGTCCGGCATGGAAGCCATATCGGCACCCACTCCGGCAACCTGAGGAATTTTCACGCCTCGGCAAGCCGTCGTCTTCCCCGAGTTTGATTCTTCGCACCCAGAAAATGGTTCCAGAAAAACACGCCAGCGTCATTTCGGATCCGCATCCCGGCGGGGGCGAGCCCAGTCAGCAGAATCGGAACAACGGCCTGGATGCCTTGCGCGGCGTGGCGATCATCCTGGTGCTGATGTACCACTTCCAGCAATACATGAAAAACTGGTACCCCGAAACAGGAGGTATCAGCCACGGCTATCCCGGCTTGGTCATCAGCTATTTCTGGGTGGGGGTCGACCTGTTCTATGTGCTCAGCGGGTTCTTCGTCTCGCTGGCGGTGCTGAAATACCCGGTCTGGGACCCCATGGATTTCGCCAAGCGGCGGTTGACGCGAATCCTGCCCGCGTACTACGTTTCGATGGTGCTGGCGCTGCTGTTCGTCGAATCCTATTTACTGCGGGATTTGACGGGCTGGGTCAACATCGCCCTGCACGTCGTCATGCTCCATCAATGGCAGCAGTGGACGATGACGACCATCGACGGGCCCTATTGGACGCTCGGCATCGAATTCGCGTTTTATTTCACGATGCTGGCGCTGGCGCCGTGGTGGCGGGCCCGCAAGGGTTGGCTGTTGATCCTGTTTTTCCTCGCGGTCAGCCTGATCTGGCGCGCCAGCGTCTTTGCCGGCTTCCCGGTCCAGGATCGTTTTTTCTGGGCGGTGCAGATACCCGGCGCGCTGGACGAGTTCGCCATGGGCATGTTGGCGGCCTACGCCTACCGGAAGGGTTGGCTTTCGGCCTGGGACCATCGCCCCTGGTTGCGCAGCGGCGCCCTTTTCGCGGTCGGCATGACCGTCACCGGGTTCGCGTTTTTCAGTTACGTCAACCTGAAGATCGAATACTGGTCGCAAGCTTGGTATGTGCTGGGATCGCGCACCTTGCTTTGCTTCGGATTCGCCGCCTGCTTGTTGGCCATGGCCTACCTGCGCGAGGGCGACCCATTCCTCAGGCTACTCCGTGCCTCGGGCCTGACCTATTTTGGGAAGGTCAGTTTCAGCATCTATCTTTACCATATTCCGATCCTGATCCTGTTTTACCGGTATACCCATATCGCTTACTACAGCAAATGGCTTTACATATCGGCCTGCATGGCCGCCATCATGTTGATTTCTTGGGCCAGTTACCGATGGGTGGAATCTCGCTTCCATCCCATGGCCTGAAATGATGAGAAGCCGAACTACTCTTTCGCCAATTCGATGATGGCGCGATAAAAACGGTCGGAACCATAATCCCGGTTGTCCGGCGCCAGACGGAATTTGTTGTGGGCATTGGCGTTGTCTCGGAATTTCGGGTGTTCCACCGACAGGAAATACGGCGATACGAAACGCGCGCCCGCTTGGCGCAATTCTTTCAACATGGCCAAAGGGGCCTGGGGGTCTTTCCAGGCTTGGGCATGGAACTCGGGAACGCCAAAGACCTCGCCGGGCGCCAGGTAGTGGCGTTGGAGCAACGCCGCGCTCGCCGATCCGCCATACAAATTGATGCCTTTCAGATAGGGGTGGTTTTTCCCCTGGATGCTTTCATCCGATGCGAGCAGGACGGGGTTCCATCCGCCCACCGTCGCTGCCGCGATCTGGTGGCTGTGCAATTTCCCGGCAGGGAAACCCACGGCGACGCAATGGTCGAACCATGCGCGATAAGCCTGCGACACCTGGGCCGACCGGAACGCGTACCAATCCCGGGCCAGCGGGTTGTAAAGCACTGCCAGGCCTTCGGCTGGCCGGTCGAGGTAGAAGCGCGCCTCTTTCGGCGCGGGGGCCCAGGCGGGTTCTTTCTGGGGGGCGGCCGCGGCGACGGCGATCGTGCCACCGCCGGGCAGCACGACGAAGGTCTTTTTCGCCAGCAGGTAGCCTTGCGGCCCCTCCACCGCGACATGCAGCGCGTGCGGGCCGGGCGCCACCTGCGAGAAATCGAGCTGGTAGCGGAAGCCCAACTGCGGCGTTTTGACGCTTTCCAGCGCTTCATAGACATCCTGCCGGTTCAAGCCGTACTCGGCGGTGCCGTGTTTGCGGCCGTCCAGGTAGACGCTCAATGAATGGCTCGGCGGAAGGCGTTCCAGCCAGCCTTCGACGGTCAGCAGGCCGTGCGAGAAGCTGTCGAGGTGGCGGTGGGGCCGGGGTTGCTTCTGCGTTTTTTCATCCCGGGACGGCGGGGTGATTTCCCTGAAGGACGAATAGCCGGAGCCCATCGCGCGGTTGAGCGACCCGATGTCCCCGTATTTCGCCTGGAGCCAGCCGGCAAAGGCCTGGACCGACCGGGGGCTGTAGTCGGTCAGCCTGATGTTGTCGAAGCGGCCCAGGCCCGTCGAGAAATCGTCGAAGAAGTGGTGCAGTTCCCCGGCCATTGTGACGGCGACGATTTTTTCCTGTGACGCCGGCGGCAGCGACCGGTACCACCGGCCCACTTGCCGCAGTGCCTCGAACCTCAGGCGGTTGAGCTCGATGCCGGGCGACATGTCCAGGGTCAGGGCGGAGATCCCTCCGCCGAAATACTTCTCTTTCGGGATGGATTGGTCGGCGAACCTGGCCATCGATCCGGGGCCCAAAGGCTTCTCGAGCGTCGATGCCGCGAAGTGGTTGGCGAAAAGATAG
>CBIHOD010000067.1:0-22610 GCA_966211815.1 uncultured Burkholderiales bacterium | reverse complement strand
TCGCCCAACCTGTGGGCCGGCGTCGGCCTGGTGCGCGGCGGCGCCGGCACCGCGCTGGTGGGCGACCCCCAACAAGTGGCCGACCGCATCCAGGAATACGCCGCGCTCGGCCTGGAGCACTTCATCCTTTCCGGCTACCCGCACCTGGAAGAGGCCCACCGCTTCGCCGAACTGGTCTTCCCGCTGCTGCCGCTGTCGCTGCGCGACAAGCTGAGGCCCGAGCGCGCCCTGACAGGCCCCTTCGGCGAGATCGTCGCCAACAGCTTCGTGCCGAAGGCGGCGCAGAGCTGACCGCCCCCTCGCCGCCGCCCTTCCTCCGGAGCAGCCGCCCATGGCATCGACCCCACCTTCATCCCCCGCCCCCGCCGCCACGCCGTCCTTCTGGGCCGGGCTCAAGCAGCGCGCCTTGCCCTGGCTGGCGCCGGCGGCCTTGATCGCCGTCTGGCAGCTGGCCTCGCAGATGGGCTGGCTGTCGACCCGCGTGCTGCCCGAGCCCTGGGCGGTGGTCAAGGCCTTCTGGACGCTCTCGGCCTCGGGCGAGATGTGGCAGCACGTGGCCACCAGCACCTGGCGCGCCTTCACCGGCTTTGCCATCGGTGGCAGCCTCGCGCTGGCGCTGGGGCTGCTCACCGGCTCCCTGCGCACCGCCGAGACGCTGCTCGATTCCACCTTGCAGATGGTGCGCAACGTGCCGCCGCTGGCGCTGATCCCGCTGGTCATCCTGTGGTTCGGCATCGACGAGGCCGCCAAGCTCTTCCTGGTCGCGCTGGGCGTCTTCTTCCCGATCTACCTCAACACTTTCCACGGCATCCGCTCGGTGGACAAGGGCCTGGTGGAGATGGCGCGCAGCTACGGCCTGTCGGGGTGGCCGCTGTACCGCCAGGTGATCCTGCCCGGCGCGCTGCCGTCCATCCTCGTCGGCGTGCGCTTCTCGCTCGGCTTCATGTGGGTGATCCTGATCGTGGCCGAGACCGTCTCGGCCCAGGCGGGCATCGGCTACATGACGATGAACGCCCGCGAATTCCTGCAGACCGACGTGGTGCTCGTCGGCATCCTGCTCTACGCCCTGCTGGGCAAGCTGGCCGACGCGCTGTCGCGCGGGCTGGAACTGTGGTGGCTGCGCTGGCACCCCGGCTACCAGCCGCGTGCCGCCAGCGCGCAGGGCGCGGCGGCCTGAACCGAATCTTTCCAAGGAGCTGCGCCATGTTCATCACCGAAGCCGACAACCCCAGCCTGTCCCGACTGTGGCCGCACCAGCGCGCGGCCATCCCGAACGCGGCTGCCGCGCCTGAAACACCGGCGATGGCGCGGCGCGAATCGCCCGCTTCGGGGGCGCCCGCGGGCCCCGGCCTGGGCGTGTCGCTGCGCGGCGTATCCAAGTCCTTCGGCGCGCGCCGCGTGCTGGAAGACATCGACCTGGACATCCGCCCCGGTGAATTCGTCGCCATCGTCGGCCGCAGCGGCTGCGGCAAGAGCACGCTGCTGCGGCTAGTCGCCGGCCTGGAATCCGCCAGCGAAGGCGGCATCGCGCTCGACGGCCAACCCTTGGACGCTCAACGGGAACACACCCGCATCATGTTCCAGGAGGCCCGCCTTCTGCCCTGGCGCACAGTGCTGCAGAACGTCGCCCTCGGCCTGCAAGGGCCGCAGGCCCACGCCCGTGCCCACCACGCGCTGCGGCAGGTCGGCCTGGAAGACCGCGCCCATGAATGGCCGGCGGTGCTGTCGGGCGGCCAGCGCCAGCGCGTCGCCCTGGCGCGCGCCCTGGTGCACGCGCCGCGCCTGCTGCTGCTGGACGAGCCGCTCGGCGCGCTGGACGCGCTCACGCGCATCGAGATGCACGGCCTGATCGAATCGCTGTGGCGCAAGAACGGCTTCACCGCGGTGCTGGTCACCCATGACGTCGCCGAGGCCGTGGCCCTGGCCGACCGGGTGCTGCTCATCGAAGGCGGCCGCGTCGCCCTCGACGAACACGTGCCGCTGTCCCGCCCGCGCTCCCGCGGCCAGGCCGCCTTCGCGGCGACCGAAGCGAGGGTCCTGCAGCGCGTGCTGGGCAAGCCGGAAGCGCCGGGGCAAATGCGGGCGGCTTGAGCCTTGCTGTTCACGCCGAGGCTCGGGTGGCGATCAACGCCCCGCATGTCGAACCTTGGAACCGCGGGGCCACTCACAGCGAATCGAGAGGACTCAGCACGCCTCGCCCGCCCTTGTTCAGCACGTGCGTGTAGATCTGCGTCGTCGCGACATCGCTGTGCCCCAACAGCTCTTGAACGGTGCGGATGTCATAGCCCGCTTGCAACATGTGGGTGGCGAAGCTGTGCCGCAGCACAAGGGGTGTGCAGGGCTTGTCGATGCCGGCGCGCTGGGCTGCGGTGGCGACGGCCTTCTGCACGGCTTGCTCGCCGATGTGGTGGCGGCGCTTTGCCAGTAAATGCTTGGCGGTCTACATAGCAGAAGCAGCAGGCTCGTTCATGTGGGATCAGTTGCGCCTTCCCAGTGGCACAAAGATTCGAACGAAGTACTACAGCGAGTACCAAGTGGGGGAAGTAGAGGGCGGGAAGCTTTACTGGGATGGAGAAGAATACCCATCCATGTCACAGCTCGCCCGTGCCATGCGAGGCAATACGTCAAACAATGCTTGGCTGGTACTTGAACTTCAGTTCCCAGGAGAAAGCACTTGGAAGCTCGCAGACCGTCTGCGCAAGTGATGCCCAACCCTTCCATCGAGAGGACATGCCCCGGCAAACCGGGTCATGCCTCTGATGTCAAACATCAGGCCTCACAAATGGCGCAGACTTCACCAACTTTCCCGCTGTTGCCGCACGACGTAAGTGGCGACTTTGTCACTGTCCTCTCAGTCGCATCTTGTGCTTCAGAACTCCCAAAAGAAGATGTAGAGCGCCTTTCTCGGATTGTCGGAACCCAAAGGCACATCACTATGTTTGACAAATCGGGGTTCGCCTGGCTTTCTTTCATGCCCGAATCCCGAGAGAACTCGGATTTCTGCTTGTTTCCGTCGGAACTGTCCTCGTCAAAAGGAGAAGAGCCAAAGTGAAGCTCTATGGCTATCCGGAAGGAAGTGTCCCAATAGAGGAGATAGTCCCCGCGTCGCTGGTCGAGATCACGCTTTGCGCCACGCCTGCTGAACTACGAAAGATGGCTCAGTTTCTTGAGTCCTGCGCGGCAGAGATGGAGCGAATGGGATCAGAGTACGACCACGTTCATCTCTCAGACCGGCTTAAAGAGTTTGAGTCGTCTCCGCACTTTGTCGTAACAGGTCCCACAAGCGCGTGAGGCCTAAGCCTCTCATGTCAAAAGTTAGGCGTCATGCAGCTACTCGAAACCATCCGCAGCTCTTGGGGCTGGACTGGCCTCAAGCCCGAAGAGGTCGTAGCAGAAAACGACTTCGGAAATCTCATTGTCAAAGACGACACTGGAAGCTACTGGCGCATCTGCCCAGAAGAGTTGTCCTGTACTGTCATTGCAGAAGATAAGTCATCGCTGGAAACTCTCACTCAAGACGAGGAGTTCAGAGAAGACTGGAGCATGAGCAATCCACTCGCTCTGGCCTACGAGCATGTAGGTCCGTTAGCAGCGGGCCGCAAATATTGCCTCAAGGTGCCTGGCATTCTTGGAGGGCAATACAGCGCCGAGAATCTGGGCTCTATTGGTCTTGTCGAACTGATCGAGTTTGCAGGGTATGTGGCACACCAGATCGATGATCTTCCAGATGGAACAAAGGTCAACTTTCGCTTTGACGGTGACGCCTAATAGCCCTTCCATCGAGAGGACATGCCCCGGCAAGCCGGGTCATGCCTCTCATGTCAAACGTTAGGCGTCATGAGCGAATCGACTAGCTACCTCCACCTCCGCCCTGAGGTGGAACTGCCGGCTCTTGTGCTCCCTCGGCCCTTTCGCGCTGTTCTCGTGCTTGAGAGTGGAGTTAGTTCAGCCTGGCAGGCTTCTGTCAGTCGCTGGCTTGTCGATGCCGGGTGTCTATATGCACTCGCGGTTGGAGCCGCGTGCAGTTCTTGGGACAACCCAATTGACGAGGCAAACATCGAGAAGTTCGAGTTTGGCGAGATTCCACCCAATCAGTTCGTGATGACTACATGGCACGAAGACGAGCCTCTTCCAGAGGTCTTTTGGTTTGCAAAGAAGAACGCGAACCATCCGACTGAGGAGCTCCAGGCAACCGTTCTCCTGCACATTTCGGCTGTTCCTCGTGAGGCCGAACTGCTCGCGTCGTATGCTGCCGCCTAACCCTTCCATCGAGAGGACCCGCCCCGGCAAGCCGGGGCGGGCCTCTCACGTCAAACGTTAGCTCTCACATGAGACAGACCATCATTGCCGTCGCCATTGCTGTCTTCGCGGCCACTGCGGCTAGTGCTCCAAGCGACGATGTGATTACGTGGGCAACGGCCACGTCGACACACGCGACCAACGGTCGCGTGATCGTCTTCAGGTATGCCAAAGATTTCCGCACAACTTTCCAGAAGTCCAGTCTTCCTATTCGCGTCATTCTGGTCTGGCGCTACGACTCCCAATCAGGGATGCCGGCAAAATCCGAACGCGAAGCCATGGATCGACTCGAAGATCTACTGGGATCAGTCATTGAAAAGTCGAAGTTGGCTGTTCTTCCCCTTGTATCCACAGGCGAGAACTTGCGGGAGTGGACTTACTACGCGAGATCGGAAGACGAGTTCCTCCGGGCTCTCAACACCGCGCTCGCCAATCAGCCGCGTTTCCCTATTGAGATTCACACCGCGCCTGATCCCGAATGGTTGACGTACGAGCACTTTAGGCAAGGTGTGCGCGAATGACAGCTAACCTTCCATTCCAGCGGACACCTAACGGCGCCGCTGAATTCCAACGTTAGCCGTCAAACCCGCCATGCCTCGATTCGAGATATTTAGCGACGGTGTTCTTATCGGATGGTCGGAGCTCGAGCTCGGTGACGCTCCTATGGGAGTTGCTTTTGGCAGGTTTCTTCCCGCGCCGAGCTACGAGTCTGTGCGGCAAGTCATAGTGTCAGCGGCTGGTGGTCCGCTGCCGGGAAACATTCGTTTGTCCGTTCGGGAACACGATGGCCAGCTATTCCATGCAAGCGGAGGTGTGCACTTGGTCGATTTTTCCGCAGAGGCTGGAGCGGGGGGCTTTGAGGTTTCTGTTCTCGGCGTCTCGTACCCTCGCTACGAGTCACTTTTTCCAAAGCACGTGGCAGCGTATAAGCGCCAGTTTCCCCACGCCGGCTAACCCGGCAGTCAAGCGGAAGCCTAACGGCGCCGCTTACTTGCAACGTTAGGTTTCACATTCGGAGACTGCAATGTCCGACGATGGCCTCAAACTCGTTCCTAAAGACCCAGCATTCGTTCCAACGCCGGCGGCGCAGGCGGCTGCGGTGACGGCACCGGAACAATTGCTGCCTGAGGGGGAGATGTGTCAGGCAGAGGTCCGCAACTGTCTGTGGTTTATCGACCAAGGCGAAAACCTAGAGGCGGTTGTCTGCCCGTACTGCGGCGGACGAACTACCTTTGACTTTCACTCGGAGGACGATCCCGCCCTAGACTGGCGGTACGAGCTGAGTGACAAGTTCGAAGACGAGGAAACGAACCTTTCCGACTTGCTCACCGAAATGCCATCCTGTAGCCATCAAGTCAAAGTGATGGACATCGAATTCGACTGGCCAGCGGCGTTCGCGCGCTTCGAGCTGTCCATCTGCAACCCGAATGTGTCGGAGAACCTTGCAACTGATCAACTTGGCCAGCTCGAATCTCTACTGGGTTGCGAGCTGAAGCAAGTTCGCGCGCACTACTAGGTGAACCCTAACCCTTCCATCACGGGGACGCGCAACGGCATGCCACGCATGTCCTTCATTTCATTCTGGGCCATGCGCGTCCTGCCGCTGCGTGCCTCTCATGTCAAACGTTGGGCGTCGCATGAGCATTCGAGTCAACGTTAAAACCAGTATCTTCCCGAGTCGTGGAGTTGAGATCGAGTTCAAGCAGGGGCTTGAGGTATCGCTTGACTGCGCACGATGCAGCAGAACACATAGAACGGTGGTCTTTGGGCCTCCAGGTGAGCATGGGCGTTGCACGCCTACCGGACATGCCTTCTCGGGCCAAATCGGCGAGATCCAAGTTCGACACAAGGGCGGCATCTTTCAGCGCGATGAGATCGAATGCCTCATTCCTCTTGCCTACGAGTACTCGCCTGTCAAAGACGGCAAATACCCAAACAGAGTGTCGAATCCAATACCGACTTGGGGCAGGGTTGGCTTTAATGTTTCGTGCCCGAAGTGCAATCAATCATCAGAGCACTCAATTCAAAACAACACAGTTCGTCCATGGAAGTGCGTGTGCAGATGCGGTTACGTCTTGTATGAAGAGCAGCAGCCCTACCCGCTCTTCTCAGAAGTGGAAAGCGACGCCTAACCCTTCCATCGAGAAGACCCGCCCCGGCAAGACGGATAGGGCCTGTCATGTCAAACGTTAGGCTTCACAGTTGAATCGCCGCATCGTCGCCATCGCCCTTGCAATAGCCGTAGTCGCAATCATTGGAGCGTGCCTTGCTCCTCTCTTGCTCGACTCTCCAGTTGCGCAATGTGCCCGCCTCAGTACGCCGGTGCGGTTTATTCGAATTGATAGCCGCCAAGTACAAGTAGGTCGAAGCACCCGCCAGTTCCCAGTAGTGGAATACAGCTACGTCGTCTCCGGCAAGAAGTACACCAGTACAAGAATCTTTTGCGCGGCAAACGGCGATGTCGCCGTGAACTGGTCTAAGGTCAATCGCTTTCTAAAAGATGCCAACAATGGAGTTGAAGTTCTGGCATGGTTTCCACCTTCTTCGCCCGAATCATCTTGCATCTCTATCAATGCGGAATTCGGGTACTCCGTTGCGTCAAACACATCTTCTCAGTGTCGGGCAAAGTGATGCCTAACCCTTCCATCGAGAGGACCAGTCCCGGCAAGCCGGGCCTGGCCTCTCATGTCAAACGTTAGGCGCCATGAATACACCTTTGCCCATATTCCGGTATCACCCGAATCCAACGGGCAGTGGCGTCGTTGAGCAAAGCGACCTTGAATGTGTTTGCTGCAATCGGAGGCGGGGGTATATCTACGTGGGGCCGGTCTACGGCGAGCACGACCTGCAAGACAAGTTGTGTCCCTGGTGCATCTCAGACGGCGCCGCTGCGCAAAAGTTCGAGGCGAGCTTCGCAGATGCAAATCCGTTGAGAAAGGCAAAGCTCACCGAAGGCATCATTGAGGAAGTCAACCTCCGAACGCCCTCTTTTTTCTCCTGGCAGCAAGAGCAGTGGTATGCCCATTGCGATGATGCCTGTGCATTTCACGGGGATGCGTCAATTGAAGAAGTAGCTAACGCCAGCGAGACCACCAAGTCTGCTTGGCGAGAAGAGTTCGGATTGGATGAGGAAGACTGGTTACTAGCAACTAAGGGCTATCGTCCTCGCGGACACCAATCGTTCTACAAGTTCGTGTGCTTACACTGTGGTGCCGTTTTGCTCGGCTCGGATTGTTCGTAGCAACATGGCGCCTAACCTTCCATCGAGAGGACGCTGATCAGGCGCACGGCATCTCAATAGCACGCGCCCAGCAACTTGCTGAGAGTGCGCTGCATGAGGCTTAACCCATCCATCAAACGGACGTCTTGCGAGCAGCTTTGCTGCACTCATCAAGCCGCCGCTCACATCAAACGTCAGACCCCATGAAAGCCCCTCCGCGTCAGCCCGTGGACAAGAATGGCACCGTGGTGATGGTGGGCCAGTTCGTTCGGATCCTGGGGTTGTCAGGCGATTGGTTCGACAGACTGCCTGCCGACGAGCGCGCGGATGTTGAATCCATGATCGGGGAAGTCTTCCCTGTCGAAGAAATCGACGAGTACGGCCAGCCCTGGGTTCGCAAAACCTGGCCGAATGAAGCGGAAGGCACGTGCCGTTCTCACTCCATCGCTCTTGAGCCCAACGAGATGGAGTTGTTGAAAGATCGTGAATAAACCTTCCGCCGAGGGCCGGCCTGCAGCCCGTCGCTGATGTCGGACGTTGGACACTGACGACATGCGGGACGAGCGCAAGTCCACGGTCGGCGCCGTGCTGGGCGGACAGCTCAACGAATTCATGTACTGCTACGACGTCGGCGACGGTTGGAATCACCGCGCCATGGTCGAGGAGTAACTTCCGATCGAGGACGGCCGCGACGACGGGTCGATCTGCCTCCGGCATCGACTCGGCCAACATGACGATCCGAAAAGCTGCGCTGACCCCGCTGGCATAGGACGCCCCGAGGGCCGCCGCTGCGACGCAGGCAGTTTCTTGCGCCGACGCCTGCGCGCCATCAGGCTTCCTCCCATTAGCCCTTGATATTCCAAGCGTCGCCCCGGTATGGGCGTGCAGGCGCGCTTGCTCAACGGCGCAGCAGCGCGGAAAAATTTCATTAGTCTGCGGCATTAAAAGAAAGAATATTGCTGAACACCCTTGTTTCTGAGCATTAAAAGAGAGCACTTATCTGAACCGAATGCCTACACTTTTGAGCGCGCCTCAACGCGCGAATGTTCACGAAAAAGGCTCAAGCGCCTCGCCCAGTGCACGGTGGCGGCACTACCCCAGTCGGTGTCCGTGGAAGCTGTCTATACGCGCGACGGAAAGTTTGAAGACGGAGCATTTCCATACCTACTTCTGCAACCGCTGAAGTCCAACGTCAAGCGTCATCGAACCAACTCTCATGCGACTGCTGCTGCCCCTCCTCCTTCTCGCGCTCGTTCTCCCACTGGCCGCTTGTGATCAGCAGGCCATGTTCGACAAGTCCGTTCCCAAGGAGGAGGCGGCATTTGCGAAGAAGGCCATCGCTCAACTTGCGGCGCGCGACTATGCGTCCGTTGAAGCGCAGTTGAATCCAGGCCTGCGAACGCCGAGCGTTCGCAGCAAACTCGAGGAGATGGCCAAGGAGTTGCCGGCTGCCGAGCCGAAGAGCGTGCGAACGGTGGGCGCCCACACGAAAACGGCGAACCCGGTGACGACCTACGACCTGACGTTCGAGTACGAGTACCCCGATGCCTGGATCGTGGTCAACGCCGTCCTGGAACGCCGCGACGGGAATATCACCGTCCAAGGGCTTCACCTCACACCGCGAAAGCAGTCGCTCGCGTCAGAGAACGGATTCGGCTTCAGTGGCAAAGGGCTGCCGCACTACATCGTCTTCGCACTTGCGATCGCGGTGCCACTGTTCATCGTTTACGCGCTGATTGTTTGCGCGAGAACCAAGATCGCCAAACGCAAGTGGCTGTGGCTTGTCTTCATCGCTGTCGGTCTGGTGCAATTGCGCTTCAACTGGACAACCGGCGCTTGCATGATTCAGCCGTTGAGCTTCGCGCTGCTCGGTGCCGGGTTCGAGAAGTCAGGACCCGTCGCGCCCTGCATCTTCATGGTGGCCTTTCCATTGGGCGCGGTCTTGTTCCTGGCGCGTCGCAGACCCGTTCTGCCGTCGGCCGGCGCCTGACCCGTCCTCGACAGGACTCCCCCTTTCAATGGCTTGGGAGTGATGGCTCCGAACCCCGCCGATCCTGGCGTTTCGACGCCGTTGCCCGAAGGCGGAAAGTCCGATCGCATTCCGGGCTGAACCCCGCCCCCCGATTGGCGGCACACTCCCGTGCCATGTCGACCGATCCCAACTCCCCCCCTGAGACCACCCCGCCCCTTCTCCTGGCCTGCCTGTGCGCCCAGTGGTGCCGCACCTGCGACGCCTACCGCGAGGTGTTGGACGCGCTGGCCGCGCAGTTCGGCGGCCGGGTGCAGGCTGTCTGGGTAGACATCGAAGACCGGGAGGCGCTGCTGGGCGACCTGGAAGTGGAGGACTTCCCCACGCTGCTCATCGCCCGCGGCGGGGAGGACGCGCCCTGCTTCTTCGGCCCGGTGCTGCCCCATGCCGCGACGGCGGCGCGCCTGGTGCAGGAAGCCCTGGCCGGCGGTTTGCCGCCAGTGGCCGGGGCGCGGGACCTGGCCCGCTTGACGCGCGAGCTGCGCGGTCTGGCGGCGCCATAGCGGCTGGATAGCGGCGGGGCGCCGTCCCAGGGATCCAGGCCTGGCTGGCCTGCGCGGCTTCGGTGGAAAAAGTCATGGAAAGCGCCAACTCGGTGCGTGCGGCGCCATGAACCGCCGGTTTAGGCCGGTTTGATGCTGGTTTTCTCCACCCCCAAATCCTGGTGGCTGCAGTAAGGTGGTGCCATGGTTCACCGCGGAGGCGTCGATCTATTCGCGCCCCGCCCAATGCTGGAGGCTGGGTCATGACTGCGCGGGATGAAGGCGGAATCGGGTTGGGCATCGTCGTGCCGGTGCTCGACGACGAGATCGAGGCCCTGGCGGCCTTGCTGCCCCAGCTGTCGGCCCTGCGCCTGCGGGGCGCCCGCTTGGTGCTGGCGCACGGCGGAGCGCTTGACGAGTCGCGCGCCCAGCTGCAAAGCCTGGCCCAGGCGGCCGGCGCCCTCTATGTCGCCTGCCCAAGCGGCCGCGCCGTCCAGATGAACGCCGGGGCCACCGCGCTGCTGCTGGCCGACACGCGGGTGTCGGCGCTGTGGTTCCTGCCCGTCGAAAGCAGCATCCCCGAACACGCCGACCGCCTGATCGCGCAAGCCCTGCAGGCGCACGCCTGGGGCCATTTCGACGTGCGCATCCGCGGCCGCTCGCATTGGCTGCCGCTGCTGGCCCGCTTGATGAGCTGGCGCTCGCGCCTCACCGGCATCGCCACCGGCGAGCAGGGCCTGTTCATGCGCCGCGCCATGTTCGAGCGCACCGGCGGTTTCGCCCAGATCGCGCTGATGGAAGACATCGACATCAGCCGCCGCCTCAAGCGCCTGGCGCCGCCGGCCTGCGTGCGCGAAGAACTCGGCGCCAGCGGCCGCTTCTGGGACGAGCACGGCCCGCTGCGCACGCTGCTGTTGATGGCGGTGCTGCGCTGGCGCTACTGGTTCGGGGCTTCGCCCGACGCCCTGCTGCGCCGCTACCGCCGGCACCAGGCGCGGCCGATGCCGGTGGGCAGCGCGTCCCGCTGAAGCGGGCGGCCCGGCGGGGCGGCTGCCCCTCGCACGCCTTTCGTTCGGACGCCGCCGCCGCTCAGGCCGGCACCCATAGCGCCGGCAGGCCCGGCAAACCGCGCCACTGGCCGCCCAGGCTGCCGTCCAGCACCAGGGAAGTCGCTTGCTCCATGTCGGGCGCCAGGTAGCGGTCGGTCATCATCGCGGGCACCCGGCTTCGCAGCAGCGCGTGCGCGGCCTCCAGCGCCGGCGAGCTGCGCAGCGGGCGCAGGAACTCCACCGCCTGGGCCGAGGCCAGGAATTCGATGCCGAGGATGCGCGCGGTGTTGTCGATCATCGCGCCCAGCCGCCGCGCGGCGAAGGTGGCCATCGAGACATGGTCTTCCTGGTTGGCGCTGGTGGGCAGGCTGTCGACGCTGGCCGGGTGGGCGAGGGATTTGTTTTCCGACGCCAGCGAGGCCGCGGTGACGTGGGCGATCATGAAGCCGCTGTTCAGCCCGGCGTCGCTCGACAGGAAGGGCGGCAGGCGCGACACGCCGCTGTCGATCAGCATCGCGATGCGCCGCTCGGCGATCGCGCCGACCTCGGCGATGGCCACCGCCATCGCGTCGGCCGCCAGCGCCACCGGCTCGGCGTGGAAATTGCCGCCGGAGACGAGTTCGCCGCCCGCGCCGCCCGAGCCGGCGAACACCAGCGGGTTGTCGGTGACGGCGTTGGCCTCGGTCAACAGCACTTTCGCGGCGTGGCGCAGCTGGTCGAGGCAGGCGCCCACGACCTGGGGCTGGCAGCGCAGGCAGTAGGGGTCCTGCACGCGGTCGTCGCCGTCCAGGTGGGACTTCCGGATCTCGCTGCCCGCGAGCAAGGCGCGGTAGTACTGGGCGACGTCGATCTGCCCGGGCTGGCCGCGCAGCGCGTGGATGCGCGGGTCGAAGGGGCCGTCGCTGCCGCGCGCGGCGTCGACCGTCAGCGCGCCCACCACCAGGGCGGCCTCCAGCACCGGCTCGAAGCGCAGCAGGGCGTGCAGGGCGAGGGCGGCGGAAGTCTGCGTGCCGTTGATCAGGGCCAGGCCTTCCTTGGCCTCCAGCCTCAAGGGTTCGATGCCGGCGGCGCGCAGCAGCGGCAGCGCGGGCTGCCGCTTCCCGTCGACGTTCATGTCGCCTTCGCCGAGCAGGGCCAGGGTCATGTGGGCCAGCGGCGCCAGGTCGCCCGAGGCGCCCACCGAGCCCTGCGACGGCACCCAGGGCACCAGGCCCGCGTTGTGCACCGCCAGCAGCGTGTCCACCACCACCTGGCGCACGCCGGAGTGGCCGCGCGCCAGGCTGGCCGCCTTCATCGCCAGCATCAGGCGCAGCACCGGCGCGGGCAGCGGCTCGCCCATGCCGACGCTGTGCGAGCGGATCAGGTTGAGCTGCAGCGTGTCCAGCTCGGACTGGCTGATGCGCTGGTTGGCGAGCTTGCCGAAGCCGGTGTTCACGCCATAGACCGGCGCGTCGCCCTGGGCGGCGCGCTGCACGACGGCGGCGCTGGCTTCGATGCGCGCCCGGGCGCCGGCGTCGAGCGTCAGCGGGGTGACGGCGCGATGGATGGCTTGCAGGTCGTCGAGGGTGAGCTGGCCGGGGAGGAGGTTCATGGGGTTCTTTCTTGTCGGTGTTTGTTTTTCGGTTGTTTGTAGCTTGTGTCGACTCATCTTTCCCCGTTCGCCCTGAGCCTGTCGAAGGGCCCTTGCCACCTTCGTTTGTCGGAGCATTGGAAGCTCGCGCACAGGGCTTCGACAGGCTCAGCCCGAACGGGGCGGCACGCGTGCACTTCGACAAGCTCAGTGCGAACGGCCGGGGCGGGCCAAGTGCGGGCGTTGGAGGAGGGTTTGGTGCGAACGGAGTGGGGCCTCACCCCTCACCCCACCATCGGCAGATTCAACCCCTGCTCCCGCGCGCAGGCCAGCGCCTCTTCATATCCCGCGTCCGCGTGCCGCATCACCCCGGTGCCCGGGTCGTTCCACAGCACGCGTTCGATGCGGCCGTCGGCTTCGGGCGTGCCGTCGCAGACGATGACCACGCCCGAGTGCTGCGAATAGCCCATGCCCACGCCGCCGCCGTGGTGCAGCGACACCCAGGTGGCGCCGCCGGCGGTGTTGAGCAGGGCGTTCAAGAGCGGCCAGTCGGAGACGGCGTCGGAGCCGTCGCGCATCGCTTCGGTCTCACGGTTGGGCGATGCGACCGAACCGGAGTCGAGGTGGTCGCGCCCGATCACGATCGGCGCCTTGAGTTCGCCGCTGCGCACCATCTCGTTGAAAGCCAGGCCGGCGCGGTGGCGCTCGCCCAGGCCGATCCAGCAGATGCGCGCCGGCAGGCCCTGGAAGGCGATGCGCTCGCCGGCCATGTCGAGCCAGCGGTGCAGGTGGGCGTCTCCGGGGAACAGCTCTTTCATCTTGGCGTCGGTCTTGCGGATGTCCTCCGGGTCGCCGCTGAGCGCGACCCAGCGGAAAGGCCCCTTGCCGCGGCAGAACAGCGGCCGCACGTAGGCCGGCACGAAACCGGGGAAGGCGAAGGCATCGTCCACGCCCTGGTCCTTGGCCACCTGGCGGATGTTGTTGCCGTAGTCGACGGTGGGGACGCCCATCGCCTGGAAGCCGAGCATGGCGCGCACGTGGGCGGCGCAACCCTGGGCGGCGGCCTCGCGCAGCGCGGCGTGCCGGGCCGGGTCCTTCTGGGCGGCCTGCCACTGTTCCACCGTCCAGCCCGGCGGCAGGTAGCCGTTGACCAGGTCGTGGGCCGAGGTCTGGTCGGTCACCAGGTCGGGGCGGGTGCCGCCGGCCCGTGCGCGGCGCAGCAGCTCGGGCAGCACCTCGGCGGCGTTGCCCAGCAGCGCGACGGACACAGCGCGCTTCTCTCGCGCGTAGCGCTGCATGCGGGCCAGCGCGTCGTCCAGGTCGGCGGCCTGCTCGTCCACGTAGCGGGTCTTCAGGCGGAAGTCGATGCGCGACTGCTGGCATTCGACGGTGAGCGACGAGGCGCCGGCGAAACTTGCGGCCAGCGGCTGCGCGCCGCCCATGCCGCCCAGGCCGGCGGTGAGGATCCAGCGGCCTTGGAGGCTCCCGCCGAAATGCTGGCGGCCGGCTTCGACGAAGGTTTCGTAAGTGCCTTGCACGATGCCCTGGCTGCCGATGTAGATCCACGAGCCCGCCGTCATCTGGCCGTACATCATCAAACCCTTGCGGTCGAGTTCGTCGAAATGCTCCCAGGTGGCCCATTTCGGCACCAGGTTGGAGTTGGCGATCAGCACGCGCGGCGCGCCGGCGTGGGTGCGGAACACGCCCACCGGCTTGCCCGACTGCACGAGCAGCGTCTCGTCCTCCTTCAGCTCGCGCAGGCAGCGCAGGATGGCCTCGAAGCAGTCCCAGTCGCGCGCCGCCTTGCCGATGCCGCCGTAGACCACCAGGGCCTGCGGGTTCTCGGCGACCTCGGGGTCGAGGTTGTTCTGCAGCATGCGGTAGGCGGCCTCGGTCAGCCAGTTGCGGCAGCTGAGCTCGGCGCCGCGCGGCGCGCGGACGGTGCGGGGTTGTGCGGCGGGTGTGGCGGGTTGCGGCATGTGTGGCCTCGGGGTAGTGGGCACTGGTTGTTGCGGCCCAGTGCCCGTTGGTTTGTTCGCATCGCCCCTCACCCCAACCCTCTCCCGCAGGCGGGAGAGGGAGTTTTCGCCTGCCGCCCTTCCGCAAGGGGCGCAGGGGGTTCCGCGCCTGCCCCTTCTCCCGCTGGGGGGAGGGCTGGGGTGAGGGCGGCCGCGGAACACCGTTGTTCCGCGGAGCCTTGTCGGTGTCGCCTCGGAACAAGCGGCAATGTACTTGTCTATACAAGTCTATGCAAGTACCATCGCACCCATGCCGACCCCCATCCAGGAAAGACACGACCAGGCCCTGGCACCCTACGCCCAGGTCAAGGCCCACTTGAAGAAAGAGCTGGCCCGCGGCCGCTGGCCGGTGGGCGAGCTGATGCCGTCGGAGGCCGAGCTGGTGGCGCAGTTCGGCGTCAGCCGCATGACGGTCAACCGCGCGCTGCGCGAGCTGCAGGCCGAGGGCCTGGTGGAGCGGGTGCAGGGCGTGGGCACCTTCGCCGCGCCGCTGCACCGGGTGTCGTCGTCGCTCACGATCCGCGACCTGCACGAGGAGATCGCCGAGCGCGGCCACCAGCACCGGTCCGAGGTCCACCTGGCCCAGCGCGAACCCGCGCCGGCCGCGCTGGCGGCGCGCCTGGGCCTGAAGGAGGGCGACGCGGTCTTCCACACCCTGATCGTCCATTTCGAAAACGGCGTCGCGCTGCAGTGCGAGGACCGCTACGTGAACCCGGCCTGCGCCCCCGGCTACCTCGACGTCGATTTCACCCGCACCACGCCCACCCACTACCTGCTGAAAGTGGCGCCGTTGTGGGAGGCGCAGTACTCGATCGAGGCCAGCTCGCCGACGCCGCTGGAGGCCGAGCTGCTCGGCCTGAAACTGCACGACCCTTGCCTCGTCATCGTGCGCCGCACCGTCAGCCGCGGCGTGCCGATCACGCTGGCGCGGCTGGTGCACCCGGGCGCGCTCTACCAGCTCGAAGGTCAGTTCTCGCCATGAACCTGCAAGTGATCCCCGCGGCCCAGGTGGCGCCCACGCCGTGGCGCAACGGCGGCGGGCTGACGCGCGAGCTGTTGACCTGGCCGCCGGGGCCCGAGGAATGGCAGTTGCGCATCACGCTGGCCGAAGTGGGCCGGGACGGCCCTTTTTCGCCTTTCCCAGGCGTGCGGCGGCATTTCGTCGTGGCTTGCGGCAGCGGCTTGTCGCTGCGCTGGGCGTCCGACGGCCCCTGGCAGGACCTGCGCCCCGGCCACGCGCCGCTGTCTTTCGACGGCGCGCAGGCGCCCGACTGCCGCTTGCTGCCTTCCGGAGACTCGCCCGGCCCCAGCACCGATTTGAACCTGATGACCCGGGGCCGATGGCAGGGACGCTTGCAGCCGATGCGGCTGCGCGGCGACGACGCGGCGGGCCCGTCGGGCCGGACGGCGTCCACGACCTGGCCCGCCGCCCACCGCGGCTTCTTCGCGATGCGGCCGGGCCGCTGGCACCGCGGCCAGGCCCCGGCCCAGGCGGTGGGCGCGATGACCCTGGTCTGGCAGCAGCAGGACGATGCCGGCCACAAGGACCCGTCCCCCGAAACCTGGGCCTTCACCCCGGACACCGCGCCCGACGACGGCCTGCCTTGCGGCTGGTGGCTCGGCGCCATCCTGCTCGACCAGGACTGAAACATGGCCGAAAACCCCTCTGGACTCACCCTCTGGCGCAACGCGTCGCTGGCCACGATGCAGCCCGGCACGCCCTGGGGCTGGGTGCCCGCCGGCGCTTTCCTGGTCGACGGGGCGCAGGTCCGCTGGGCCGGGCCGATGGCCGACCTGCCGGCCGAGTTGCGTCCGCAAGTGGCGCAGGAACACGACCTGCAAGGCGCCCTCGTCACGCCCGGCCTCATCGACTGCCACACCCACCTCGTCTACGGCGGCGACCGCGCGCAGGAGTTCGAGCTGCGCCTGCAAGGCGCCAGCTACGAAGACATCGCCCGCGCCGGCGGCGGCATCCGCTCGACCGTGGCCGCCACCCGGGCGGCGGGCGACGAGGCTTTGTTCGCAAGCGCGGCGGCGCGCCTGGAGGCCCTGATGGCCGAGGGCGTGACCACCGTTGAAATCAAATCGGGCTACGGCCTGAGCGCCGACCACGAAACGCGCTGCCTGCGCACCGCGCGCCGGCTCGCGCGGCAATTCCCGGTCTCGGTGCGCACCACCTACCTGGCGGCCCATGCGGTCCCGCCCGAGTTCGACGGCCGCGCCGACGACTACGTCGACGCGCTGTGCGGTTGGCTGCCGGCGCTGCACGCCGAAGGACTGGTCGACGCCGTCGACGCCTTCTGCGAGCGCATCGGCTTCACGCCGGCGCAGACCCGCCGCGTGTTCGAAGCCGCTCGGCGCCTGGGCCTGCCGGTCAAGCTCCACGCCGAACAGCTCAGCGACCAGGGCGGCGCGGGGCTGGCGGCCGAATTCGGCGCGCTGTCGTGCGACCACCTCGAGCACCTCGGCGAAGCCGGCGTGCGCGCGATGGCGCAGGCCGGCACGGTGGCGGTGCTGCTGCCCGGCGCTTATTACTTCCTGCGCGACACCAAGCCGCCGCCGGTCGCCCTGCTGCGCGGGCACGGCGTGCCGATCGCCGTGGCCACCGACCACAACCCCGGCTCCTCGCCCGGCCTGTCGCTTCTGCTGATGCTCAACATGGCCTGCACGCTGTTCCGCCTGACGCCGGAAGAAGCGCTGCGCGGCGCCACGGCGAACGCGGCCCGCGCCCTCGGCCTGGCCGACCGCGGCCGGCTCGCGGCCGGGCAGCGGGCCGATTTCGCCGTCTGGGACCTGGAACACCCCCGCGAGCTGTCCTACTGGTTCGGCCGCAACCCCTGCCGCCTGGCCGCCGTGGCCGGCGTGCCCCGCGCGGCTTGAAGGGCGGCCAGCCCACCAAGAAGAACAAAGACGATGAACGACACCCCCACCGCCCCTTCGCCGGCCCAGCACGCCGCCACCTTCACCCTGCACCCCGGCCGCACGCCGCTGCTGGTGAGCCTGCCCCACGTGGGCACCGAGATCCCCGCCGACCAGCGGGCGCGCTACCGCCCCGAAGCTCTGCGCGTGGACGACACAGACTGGCACCTCGAAACGCTCTACGCCTTCGCCAAAGACCTGGGCGCCGGCTTGCTGGTGCCGCGCTACAGCCGCTACCTGGTCGACCTGAACCGTCCGCCCGAGAACCAGCCGATGTACCCCGGCGCCAACAACACCGGGCTGTGCACCACCCGCGCCTTCACCGGCGAGCCCATCTACCTCGACGGTCGGGAGCCCGACGAGGCCGAGGTGCAGCGGCGCGTCACCCATTACTGGCGGCCTTACCACCGCGCGCTGGCCGACGAGCTGGGCCGCCTGCGGGCCACGCATGGCCACGCGGTGCTGTTCGACGGGCACAGCATCAAGGGCGAGCTGCCCTGGCTGTTCGAAGGTTCGCTGCCCGACTTGAACCTCGGCACCGCCGGCGGCGCCAGCTGCGCGCCGTCGCTGCGCGAGGCGCTGGGCCGCGTCCTGGCCGGCCAGGACCGCTACAGCCAGGTGGTCGACGGCCGCTTCAAAGGCGGCCACATCACCCGCCACTACGGCCAGCCTTCCTCGGGGGTGCACGCGGTGCAGCTGGAGATGGCCTGGCGCTGCTACATGGACGACGCCGCGCCGCCCTATGCCATCGACCCGCGGCGGCAGGCCGCCGTCACCCCGGTGCTGCGCGACCTGATCAAAGCCTTGCTCGCATGGAGGCCGCAATGACGGTGGGCGACCAGGCGGCCAGCGCCTCGCCATCGGCGCCGGACGACGCGCCGCTGTGGGCGCCGCATGCCTGGGTGCAGGGGCGCTGGCAGGACCGGGTGCTGATGAGCGTCGACGCGTCGGGCCACTTCCGCGGGGTGCAGGCCGGCGTCGCGACGCCGCCCGAAGGCGCCGCCGTGCTGGCGGGGCCGGCGCTGCCCGGCTTGGTCAACGCCCACAGCCACGCCTTCCAGCGCGCCTTCGCCGGGTTGTCCGAACGCCGCGAAGGCGCGCGCGACAACTTCTGGTCCTGGCGCGACCGCATGTACCGCGTGGCGCTGCGCATCGGCCCCGCGCAGCTGCGCGCGGTGGCGCTGCAGCTCTACCTGGAGATGCTGCGCGGCGGCTACACCCAGGTCTGCGAGTTCCACTACCTGCACCACGGCCCGGACGGCCAGCCCTACGCCGACCCGCACGAGCTCGCCTGGGCCTTGGCCGAGGCCGCAGCCGACGCCGGCATCGGCCTGACGCTGCTGCCGGTGCTCTACGAGCGCGCCGGCTTCAACCAGCCGGGCCTGCGCGCCGACCAGCGGCGCTTCGCCTGCGGCCCCCGCGGCGCCTGGGAGGCCAGCCGGGCGGTGGCCGCCAAGGCCGGCCCCCGGCTCAACGCCGGTGTGGCGGTGCATTCGCTGCGGGCGGCCTCGCCGGAGTCGATCCACATGCTTCGCAGGCTGGCCGACGCGTCGGACGGCCCGGTGCACATCCACGCCGCCGAGCAGGCCGCCGAAGTCGACGACTGCCTGGCAGCGACCGGCCAGCGGCCGATCGAATGGCTGGTCGGCCAGGGCCTGCTCGACCGCCGCTGGCAACTGGTGCACGCCACGCGCAGCACGCCGGCCGAGGTCGAGGCGGCGGCCGGCACCGGCGCCGGCGTGGTCATCTGCCCGAGCACCGAAGCCAACCTCGGCGACGGTTTCTGCGACCTGAACGGCTGGCTGCGGGCCGGCGCGCCGCTCAGCATCGGTTCGGACAGCCATGCCACGCGCTGCGCCGCCGAAGAGCTGCGCTGGCTCGAATACGGTCAGCGGCTGCTGCTGCGCCAGCGCAATGTGTGCGCCGACCCCGACCAGGGCGAGCCCGCCACCGCCCACCGCCTGTGGCAGCGGTGCCTGCAAGGCGGCGGCGCCGCCGCCGGCATGGCGCGCTGGGGCCTGGAGCCGGGCGCGCGCGCCGACCTGCTGGTGCTGGACACCGCCGCGCCGCCGCTGCTGGGCATCCCCGACGGCCGCTGGCTCGACGCCTGGGTCTTCTCCAGCCCCGGCGCCGCGGTGCGCGACGTGATGGTGGCGGGGCGCTGGGTGGTGCAGGGGCACCGGCACGGCCGCGAGGCGGACGCCGCGCGGGCGTTCGCGCAGGCGATGGGGCAGTTGTGGGGGGCGGACTGACCCTTCACCCGCGCGCCTGCGGTTCCTGACGGAGCCGGCCCCTCCTTGACCGCGAATGGCCGGCCCGTTCGACCGGCGGTCCGTCCTCGCACCGGATGCCGGCCCGGACCGGTCGTCGGCCGCGGCGTCCCGGGCCGCGAAGGCGTCGAAGCCTCGCGCCGGTTGCATCGGGTGGTCGCGCTCGACCTGGTCAGGCCGCGGGATCGCCGTCCGCCAGCGTGCGCATCACGGCCGGCGCGATCAGGCGGTGCATCGGCTTGACCGGCAGCATGTAAAGGCGGCCGAGCAGGTTCTTGACATGCACGATGGTGGTGACGGTGACGGCGACCCTGCCTCCGCCGGGAATCGCCCGCCGGTGCACGCTCACCACCACGTCCAGGTGCCGGTCCCGGTCGCCGAGCAGGGCCTCGTCGAAGCTGTCCTCGAAGAGGGTGAAGATCCCGACCCGCTCGCCGGGCCGGTAGGAAGCCGCCGCCTTGCCGGCCGGGATGCCGCTCAGCCGCCCGAGGTCTTTCAGGCCGAAGGCCGCCACCGCGCGGTTGCGCAGCGCCATGCAGGCATCGATCCAACGCGGCGTGCGCCGTGCCGCGGCGATGAAGAGCTCCAGGGCGCTGGCGTCGGCGCGGCTCGACGTGATGGACCAGGCGTCGCTGAAATGCGCCCCCGGCGCCAGCGCCTGCGCGCGGCTGCCGGCGGGCGGCACCGTTTCGACGGCGCGTTGCCTCGATGCAATCACCGGTACGCCGCCGCGCTGATGAACTGGCCGAAAGATTCGCACCAGATGACCACCGTGCCGTAGCGCGACACGTCGACGCCCGGCGGCACCGGCACGACGAAGTTTTCGAAAGTGCGCACGTCGCCCACCCGCACCATGCGGGCTTTCAGCCGGTTGAAGTCGGCCTCGGTCTCCACGAATTCGGGCGACAGGTAGAGCTTGTAGTCGGGCCCCGGCGCGAGCCGGCCCACCAGCGAAATGCTGGACTGGCCGACCGACACCGTGCCTTCGCCCCAATGGAGCAGGTCACTGTCTTTCAGGTCGCGGCGGAAGGTGCCGGTGTAGCGCGCCGCCGAGCTGGAGGCGCCGAGTTCGTCCAGCGAGGGCGGCTTGGGCGCGGTCAGCAGCGGCAGCATGTAGATGCCCAGCGCGAAGCCGGCGGCCAAGGACGCGGCGTGCGTGAACGACAAGGCGGCGAGTTTCTTCTTCGACATGGTTGGCCTCAAAAGCTGGAGCCGGGCTGCTCGAGGAAGGCCAGTTCCTCGGCGGTGGACACGCGGCCGAGCACCGCGTTGCGGTGCGGGTAGCGGCCGAAGCGGTCGATGATGGCCTTGTGGCGCAGCTCGAAGTCGAGATTGTCTTCGGGCGCCTTGTCGCGGAACAGCCGCTCGGCGGTTTCATGGATGGCGCGGGATTCGCTGTGCATGAAGGGCATGTACAGGAAGGCGCGCTGCGCCGGCGGCAGGTCGTTGTCGGCCCGGGCGGCGACGGCCTCCTGGGCCAGGGCCAGCGCCATCGGGTCGCAGGCGAAGGCGCGTGGGTCGCCGCGGTGCAGGTTGCGCGAGAACTGATCCAGCACGATGATCTCCGCAAGGCGGCCCTGGGGATGCTCCCGCCATTCGAAAAGCTCCGCCTGGGCGGCGCGGGCATGCAGTTCGGAGAACCTCCGCGCGATCAGCGCGTCGAATTCGGGGTCGGCTTTCCACCATTGCTTGGGAGAAACCTCCTGGAACCAGAACTGGAGCACGGTGGATGGGGTCATGGCGCCTCCGATGCGGGGGGCCAAGCGTAGCCGATCGGAAAACCGTCCGCCGGCCAAGGCGACAGACCATGAAGGAAAGGCGAACAAGCCATGGAGATCGACGACATGCGGGCCGTCCCCGTCTGCTGGGCGCCCACCTGGAACCCCGCCGCGCAGGGCGCCGGCCTGGAGCACATGTTGCTGTCGCCCGGCTCCGCCGATGGCGTCGTGCTGGCCGTCGACGGCGCGCAGGGGCCGTTCCGCCTGGCTTACCGGCTGCAGTGGGACGCGGCGGACTGGCGGTTGCGCGGCGCCGAGCTTTCGGTGCGCATCGGGCACGGCGCGGGGGACCGGTCGCTGCGACTTCGGACCGACGGCCAAGGCCGTTGGCAGGACGGTCGGGGCAGGGCGCTCGGCGAACTCGACGGCTGCCTGGACCTCGACATCTGGCCCACGCCGTTCACCAACACCTTTCCCGTGCGGCGCCAGCCGATGCGCATCGGTGAACGGCGCGAGTTCCTGGTGGCCTGGGTGGACGGCGTCGATTTGCGGACAGTCAAACCGCAGCGCCAGGCCTACACCCGACTGGCCGAGCGGCGCTACCTGTTCGAAAGCCTGGACGGCAGCGGCTTCAGCGCCGAACTGCCGGTGGATGCGGACGGGCTGGTGCTCGACTACCCGGGCTTGTTCCGCAGGGTTGCGGTTTAAGGAGGGTCGACGGGCACCGGTGTGTCGATTCAGTAGCTCATCAAGGAACAGCCTTCGCGGTGAGTCAAGAGGAGGCGCGTCGCGAGGGACAGCGGCCAGGGGTTCCGTTCATGTCCCCCGTGGGCTTCGCCCACTCCTCCGCACCTCCCCTGCGCCCTGGCCCGCGGCCCCCCGCGAAGAGCCGGGGGTGACGGGCAACGAAGTCAAAAACTCTCTTCCGGTTCCGGAGCGCGGGGGGGGGGGGGGGGGGCCGGGGGCGGGGGGGGTAGTGGGGGGGGGGGGGAGGCCCGCGCGGGGGGAGAGAAGAGCGCGGGCCGCCCCCACCCCC
>CBIHOD010000066.1:0-22642 GCA_966211815.1 uncultured Burkholderiales bacterium | reverse complement strand
GGGGGCGGGGGGGGGGGGGGGCGGGGGGGCCCGGGCGCGTGGGTGGGGGCCCGCGGGGGGGGCGCGCCGCCGCGGCCGGGTCTTGAGCACCCGCATCAGCGTCTGCTGCAAGCGCTGGTGGTCGATGGGCTTGGTCAGGAAGTCGTTCATGCCAGCCGTCAGCGCGGCTTCGCGTTCGGAGGTCAGGGCCGCGGCGGTCAGCGCGATGATGGGCAACTCCTCGGGCCCATGGCGCGTGCGCAGCTCGCGCGCAGCCTCGTGGCCGCTCATCGACGGCATCTGCACGTCCATCAGCACCAGGTCGAGCCCGTCCCCGTCGGCGAAGGCGCGCTCCACCGCCTGCACCGCCAGGTGGCCGTCCTCGGCCTGCAGGACCTGCATCCCCCACCGTTCGAGCATGGCCACGCCGATCATCATGTTGACGGGGTTGTCCTCCACCAGCAGAACCCGCATGCCCTGCAGGCAGGCGGTGTCTTCCAGGCTGATGTCGACGACCGGCGGCGCCCCCTGCGCCTCGGGCAGGTTCAGTTCGGCCCAGAAGCTGCTGCCCTCGCCAGGGCGGCTGCTCAGGCCCACGCTGCCGCCCATCAGCGCGGCCAGCTCGCGGCAGATCGACAGGCCCAGGCCGGTGCCGCCATAGCGCCGGGTGGTGGACTCGTCGGCCTGCGTGAACGGCGAGAACAGCCGCTGCTGCGTGGCCTCGTCGATGCCGGGCCCGGTGTCGGTCACGGTCAGCTGCACCAACCCGAGCGAAGTCATCCGGGCATGCAGCTGGACCCAGCCTTCGTGGGTGAATTTCAGCGCGTTGGCGACATAGTTGCTGACGATCTGCCGCACCCGCACCGGATCGCCCGACACGGTGGTGGGCACCGAGGCGTCGATCTGGAGTTCGAAGCGCAGGCCCTTGGCGTCGGCCAGCGGCTCATAGCTGCGGTGCACGTGGGCCAGCTCGTCGTAGAGGCTGAAGGTGACCGTCTCCAGGCTGAGCTTGCCGGCTTCGATCTTGGACAGGTCGAGCACGTCGGTGATGATGCTGGACAGGCCTTCCGCGCTGTCGACGATCTGGTCGAGGTAGCGCTGGCGCTTGGCCTCGTCCAGCCCCGGCTCCTGCGCCAGGCGGGCCAGCCCGAGCAGGCCGTGCAGCGGCGTGCGCACTTCGTGGCTGGTGTTGGCCAGGAAGGCGGTCTTGGCGCGCGAGGCCGCCTCCGCCGCGTCGCGCGCGGCGGCCAGCGCACGCGTCATCTCCTGGCGCTCGGTGACGTCTTCCGCGGTCCAGATGGTGCCGCCCTTGCTGGGGTCGTTCGGATCGATGGCCTGGCCCATCAGGCGGCACCAGAAGGTGCTGCCGTCGCGGCGCCGCACCTGGCGCACCATGTCGACGTTGATGCCCCGGGCCAGGCGCGGGCCGGCGATGCGGCCGACCTCCTCGTAGTCCTCCTCGTTGAGCCAGATCACGGCGCCGCGCTGGCCGGTCAGCGTGCCCGGGGGCCAGCCGAACATGCGCTCGAAACAGGGGTTGGCCAGCACGATCAGGCGGTTCAGCGTCAGCGCCATGCCGATGGACGCGCTGCGCAGCATCGCGTCGTGCTGCAGCCGCACGCGCTCGGTGTGGGTCACGTCGCGGGCGTTGATCACCGAATAGTCGGCGCCGTCGGCCTGGAAATGCGCCGCGGACAGCAGCAGCGACAGCGCCTCCCCCGACTGCGTCCTGGACTGCAGCGCGAAATCCCCCACCTTGCCGTGGGCCTTGAGCGCCTGCGCCAGGCGTTCGTAGGCGGCGGGCTCCTGCCAGATCGGCAGCTCGCCGACCCGCAGCCCGACCACGCTGCTGGCGGGGAAGCCCGTCAGCCGCGTGAAGGTCTCGTTCACCAGGGTGACGCGGGCGCTGGCCATCTCGGTCAGGACGATGGCGTCGGGGCTGGCGGCGAACAGCAGCCTGAGCACCGTCTCGGAACGGCGCAGCGCCGACTCGGCGGCGCGGCGCGCGGTGATGTCGAAATACAGCGACAGCGTGGCCGCGCCCTGCGGCGTCTCCACGCGAGAGCCGGTGGCCTGGGCCGAGATGCGTTTTCCCTTGACCGAGCGCATGCGCAGGTCGGTGAAGGGGATGCTGCTGCCGGGCGGCTGGGCGTCGAGTGCGGCGATGCGCTCCAGCACCCTGGGCGCGCGGCCCGGGGCACCGTCGCCGCCGCTGGCGTCGACCACGGTGTCGCCTTCCTCGTCGATGTCCAGCAGGTTGAAGCCCAGCATGGCCTGCGGCGAGTCGAAGCCGAACATCAGCGCGGCGGCCTCATTGGATTCGAGGACCAGTCCGCGCCGGTGCAGCACCAGCGGCGTCGGCGAACGGGCGAACAGTTCGCGGTAGCGGGCCTCGCTGGCGGCCACCGCCAGCTGGGCCGAGATTTCGGAGGTGACGTCCCGGCCGACGCCCCAGTAGCCCTGGAACACCCTTTTTTCGTCGAAGCGGGGCTCGCCGCTAAGGCTGACGAAATGCGCCTGGCCGGCTTCGTCGCGCCGCTTGGCCACCAGGTGCTGGAAGGGTTTGCGCGCCTGCAGGCAGGCCTTGTGGGTCTCGAGCTGCTCGGGCGTGAGGCCGAACTCGACGATGTCCCAGGGCGCCACGCCCAGGCGGTGCGCCAGCGAAAGCAGCGAGCCCTGGCCGGTTTTCTCGGAGACGTAGGTGTAGCGGTGTTCGGCGTCCTGCTCCCAGTACCAGTCGACCGAGATGCGCAGCATCGCGCGGAAGCGTTGCTCCCGGCGTCGCGCGTCGAGCAGCACCTGGTTGAGCGCGTGGTGCAGCACCGCGCCGGCGCCCAGGCCGGCGGCCATCCACACCGCCACGGTGAGCAGGCGCGGCCAGGGTGACGCGCCCGGCGGCGGATGGATCGCCCCGCCGAGTTCGCCCGCGCACAGGCCCAGCACGAGAAAACCGGCCGCGGCGGCCATGGCCCACGCGATCCGCTGGCCGCCGATCGCCGCCACGCCGCACAGCAAGAGGCCGAGGTAGGCCAGGCCGGGCGTGTGGATGCCTTCGCCGAGCCAGACGGCCGTCAGGCCGAGTACCAGCAGCGTCGCGCCGCCGGTCGTGCCCACCAGCCAGCGGGGGTTGAGCACGGGCGCCTTCCAGGCGGCCAGGCCCATCAGCAGGGCGAGCAGCCCGCAGGCCGCCGCCACGCCCCCGTGCTGCACCGGCGCCAGCGGCAGCGGCGAGTAGACCAGGGCGCCGCAGGCGGCGCTGAGCGCCCCGACGGTGAACAACAGCCGCAGCGACAGGCGGTTCATCTGCCGCAAGGCGGCATGGTCGACGGGCTGGCGGGGTGTGGGGCTCAAGGCGATTCACCGCAACGAATGCGTAGTTTTCCAGAGTTGGACGGGATGGACGGTCTGGTTTTCCCGCGCCGTTGTTGCCGCCCCCCAACCCTGCCGGGCCTTGCCTTCCTGCTCGCTTGCTTGCTTGCTTGCGCCGTGCCGCCCGACGGGCCGGGGCGGTCAGGCGCCGCGCGCTTCCCGCAGCGACTGCCGGGTCTCCTGCGCCACGCGCCGCGCCGCCTGGGCGAAGTCGGCCCCTGCGCTGGCGTAAAGGACCGCGCGCGAAGAATTCACCATCAACGGGCCGGTCGTGCGGCCCTCGCCGTCGCGGCGCCAGGCCGCGCGCACCGTCGCCCGCGCGTCGCCGCCTTGCGCGCCGACCCCGGGCACCAGCAAGGGCAACCGCGGCGCCAGTTCGCGCACGCGCGCCAGCTCTTCGGGGAAGGTCGCACCCACCACCAGGCCGAGCTGGCCGGTGCGGTTCCAGGGGCCCTGCGCGAGCCGGGCGATGTGTTCGAAGAGCCTGTCGCCCGGCTGGCCGCCGGCGCCCGGCGCCAGCGGCTGCGCCTGCAGGTCGGAGCCGCCGGGGTTGGAGGTGCGGCAAAGCAGGATCAGACCTTTGTCCTCGTAGCGCAGGTACGGTTCGATCGAATCGAAACCCATGAAGGGCGACAGCGTGAGCGCGTCGGCGCCGTAGCGGTCGAAGGCTTCGCGGGCGTATTGCTCGGCGGTGCTGCCGATGTCGCCGCGCTTGGCGTCGAGGATGACCGGCACCTGAGGCGCCACCGCCTTGATGTGGGCGACGAGGCGCTCCAGCTGGTCTTCGGCGCGGTGGGCCGCGAAGTAGGCGATCTGCGGCTTGAACGAGTTCACCAGGTCGTGCGTGGCGTCGACGATGGCGGCGCAGAAGTCGAAGATCCGGGCCGCGTCGCCGCGCCAGTGTTCGGGGAACCTGGCCGGTTCCGGGTCCAGGCCCACGCACAGCAAGGAGTCGTTCTGCCGTTCGGCCTGCAGCAGCTGGTCTGTGAACTTCAAGCGGGTCTCCTCGTGGGGGTGGGTCGGTTCACGGCGCCTCAGGCGAGACGGCGCGCCAGTTCGGCGGCGCGGCCGGTGTAGCTCGCCGGCGTCATCGCCAGCAGCCGGGCCCGCTCTTGTTCGGGGATCTCCAGCGTGCCGATGAAGGCCTGGATCGCCTCGCGGGTGATGGCCTTGCCGCGGGTGAGTTCCTTCAGGCGCTCGTAGGGGTTGGGCAGGCTGTAGCGGCGCATCACCGTCTGGATCGGCTCGGCCAGGACCTCCCAGGCGGCGTCCAGGTCGGCCTGCAGCGCTTCGTGGTTGACTTCCAGCTTGTCCATGCCGCGCAGCAGGCTGTCGTAGCCCAGCACCGCGTAGCCCAGCGCCACGCCCATGTTGCGCAGGACGGTGCTGTCGGTCAGGTCGCGCTGCCAGCGGCTGACGGGCAGTTTCTGGCTCAGGTGGGCCAGCACGGCATTGGCCAGGCCGAAGTTGCCCTCCGCGTTCTCGAAGTCGATCGGGTTGACCTTGTGGGGCATCGTGCTGGAGCCGATCTCGCCGGCCTTCAGGCGTTGCTTGAAGTAGCCCAGGCTGATGTAGCCCCAGACGTCGCGCGACCAGTCGACGAGGATGGTGTTGGCTCGGGTCACCGCGTCGAAGAGCTCGGCCATGTAGTCGTGCGGCTCGATCTGGATGGTGTAGGGGTTGAAGGCCAGGCCCAGCTGCTGCTCGACCACCTTCTTGCTGAAGGCTTCCCAGTCGATGCCGGGATAGGCGGCCAGGTGGGCGTTGTAGTTGCCCACCGCGCCGTTCATCTTGGCCAGCAGCTTGACGTCGGCGACGGCCTGGCGCGCGCGCTGCAGGCGGGCCGCCACGTTGGCGCATTCCTTGCCCAGCGTGGTGGGGCTGGCCGTCTGGCCGTGGGTGCGGCTGAGCATCGGCGTGTCGGCCAGTTCGTGGGCCATGGCCGTCAGCTTGGCGACGATGCGGTCGAGCGTGGGCAGCAGCACGTCCTTGCGGGCGGCTTGCAGCATCAGGCCGTGGCTGGTGTTGTTGATGTCTTCGCTGGTGCAGGCGAAATGCACGAATTCGCAGGCCGCCTTCAGCTCGGCGTTGCTTTCCAGGCGCTGCTTGAGCCAGTACTCCACCGCCTTGACGTCGTGGTTGGTGGTGCGCTCGATGTCCTTGATGGCCTGCGCGTCGGCTTCCGAAAAGCGCAGCACCAGGCCCCGCAGCAGGCCGCGCGCGGCTTCCGACAGGGGTTTGAATTCGGCGAAGCCGGCGTCCGACAGCGCGATGAACCATTCCACTTCCACCTGCACCCGGCGGTGCATCAGGCCGAATTCGGACAGCAGCGGCCGCAGCGGCGCCACCTTGCTGGCGTAGCGGCCGTCGAGCGGGCTCAGGGCGGTGAGAGGGGTGGCGGGCATGGGTTGCTGCTGCATGGGGTGGCGCGGGCGTGCGGGCCCGGGGTGAAAGGTGTCGAACCGCGGGATTTTAGGTGCTGGCCCGCGCCGGCCCCTCGTCCGGCCGCCGCGCCGCGCCGCGCGTCCAGGCCGACCCTGCATTCACCCTAGAATGCCGCCGCAGCAGGGAAGCAAGAACAAACATGATGAAACTCCTCGGATCTCTGACCAGCCCCTACGTGCGCAAGGTGCGTGTGGTGATGGCGGAAAAGAAACTCGACTACCGCTTCGAACTGGAGGACGTCTGGGCGAGCGACGCGATCCTGTCTTCCAACCCGCTGGGCAAGGTGCCTTGCCTGGTGATGGAAGGCGGCGAGGCGGTGTTCGACTCGCGGGTCATCGTGGAATACGTCGACACGCTGTCGCCGGTGGGGCGCCTCATCCCCGAACGCGGCCGCGAGCGCGCCGAAGTGCGCACCTGGGAAGCCCTGGCCGACGGCCTGCTCGACGCCGCGATCGCCGCCCGGCTGGAGCAGACCTGGCAGGGCAGGAGCGATTCCCAGCGCAGCACCGCCTGGGTCGACCGGAACATGAAACGCGTGCGCTCCGCGCTGGTGGCCATGAACCAGGGCCTGGGCGACCGCGCCTGGTGCTCGGCCAACAGCACCCACCTGACGCTGGCCGACATCTCCGTCGGTTGCGCGCTGGGCTACCTCGATTTCCGCTTCCCGGCGGTCGCCTGGCGCGCCGACCACCCCAACCTGGCGCGTCTGGCCGACAAGCTGTTCGCCCGCCAGAGTTTCGTCGACACCGCGCCGCCCAAGGCCTGATCCCGTCGCCCCACCGAACGACCCGCCGACCGGCGGGTTTTTTCATCGCGGCCCGCTTTCCGGCGCGCCGCCACCGTTGCGCCGCGCCGTGTCACCGCAAGTAACGGATGCGGCCCCGTCCTACAGCCACAGAAGACACAAGCCGATGGGACGGGCGCGGCCGGGATCCTAAAGTTCCGGCATCGCGCAGAACACAACCAGGGCACGACAACGGCTACCAGGACGGCACCCGCGCCGCTTGCTGCCAGACGCGCCCCGGGACGCCCCGCCGCCGCTGATTGGCCCTCGGCGGGGGGCCTCCCACCGGTCTCGCTACGATTTTTTCGGTTCATTCACCCACTGGAGAGAGGAGAGCAGCCATGAACAGCTTGAAGACCCCATTGATCGCCGCCGCGACCGCCGTGGTGATGCTGACCGCCACGGGTTGCGCGGTCACCCGCGGACAGGAAACCGTCGGCGCCTACATCGACGACAGCGTGATCACCAGCACGGTCAAAGCCCGCTTCGTGCAGGACAAGACGGTGGACGCCAGCGCCATCAGCGTGGAGACGCTCAACGGCACGGTGATGCTGTCCGGCTTCGCCAAGAACTCGGAGGAAAAGGCCGCGGCTGAAACGCTGACCCGCAAGGTGGAAGGCGTGAAGGCCGTCAAGAACGAGATCACCGTCCGTCCTTGATGGGTGAGGGGCTCGGCCCGGCGCGGCGTCAACCCGCCGCCGTCCGGCGCCGCCTGCCCACCGCGCGGTAAAGCAGGACCATCGCGGCCGCGCTGAACGCGGCCATGCCCATGGCCTGCGTCGACAGCAGGTCCGCCACCTGCAGCAAGGCCTGCGGATCCACCTGTTCGACGAATCGTGCCAGCTCCATCACCTGCTCGGTGCTGACCTGCGTCACTTCGTCGGGATTGACCATCACCGGCTGGACGCCCGGCCTCAGCACGAAGGCCGAAAAGGCGCCCGCGGCGGCGGCGGTCGCGCCGAGCACGCCCAGGGGGCGCAGCAGGCAGGTCAGCAGTTCCGCCCGCAACACTTCGTTCGACGCGGCATACAAGCGCCGCACCAGCCGGGGCGCGGGCGTCTTAGGAGGTTGCGTGTTCGACGCCGTCGCCAGGATGTCATTTTGTTCATGTGTCATGTTCGCTCCTTGATGCCATGCACTTGAAGAAAAAGTGCGGTGGTGGATTGGCCTTCGCAACCGAAGTTCCCGAGCCAGGCGCTACCGGATGTACTTGGGAGGCGGCCTGTTTCTTGCTGGCCTGCAACTGCCCGTGGACCCGCGCCTACTGACCCGGCGGGGCCGCCCATCACCCTGCATCCCATGGCCCGACGCAACCGCCGACTCGCTTCCATCTGGAGCCAAGCCTTTTCGCGCAACTTGAAGGCGCTGGCGCGCGACATGTCGCGTGGCGCCACCCAGACCGGCGTGCGCTTGGCCGGCGAGGTCGCCAAGACGGCTTTGAAAAAAGCGCGGCAACAACGGCGGCATCGGCAACGGGCGACCCCGGCGGGCCAGGGCGACTGGATCGCGGGCGTCGCCATGGGCGCCGCCGGGCTTTGCCGCTACCGGTTGTACCGCCCCCCCGCGGTATCGCCGGGCGGTGTGGTGGCCGGGCCCATGCCCTTGCTGGTCATGCTGCACGGCTGCGGCCAGGATGCGCACAGCTTCGCGTCGTCCACCCGGATGAACCGCGTCGCGGCGCGCGAAGGCTTCATGGTGCTTTACCCGGAGCAGGACAAGCTCGCCAACGGCCAAGGCTGCTGGAACTGGTTCGACACGCGTTCGGGCCGGGCCTATGCGGAAGCGGCTTTGCTGATGAAGGCGATCGACCAGGTGGCGCGCCTTTATCCCGTCGACCCGCAACGCGTCGCGGTGGCCGGGCTGTCGGCCGGCGCGAGCATGGCGGCCCTGCTGGCGACCCGGCACCCGTGGCGTTTCAAGGCGGTGGTCATGCATTCCGGCGTGCCGCCCGGCATGGCCAATTCCACCGCGTCGGCCCTCGGCGCGATGCGCGGGACCCGCGTCGCGCCGGTCGCCGCGGCCGTTGCGGATGCGGACGACGGCGCCGCGGCCGCCGGCGTGCCCTGGCCACCACTGCTGGTGATCCACGGCGCGGGCGACCGCGTCGTCGCTGCCAGCAATGGCCAGGCCGCCGCGCAACTCTGGGCCGACACCGCCGGCGCGCGCCCCACCGCGCCGCGGCAGGTGTCGCGCGGCCAGCGCCATCCGATGACGGTGACCGACTTCAAGCTCGGCCGCCGGACCGTCGCCACCTGGGTGCAGGTGGAGCGGCTCGGCCACGCCTGGAGCGGCGGCGCCGCCAGCCAGCCTTTCGGCGACGAGCGCGGGGCGGATGCCTCCCGCATGGCCTGGGCTTTCGTGTCCAAACAATTTGTTGCGGGCCCGCCGTGAACGGCTGCGGCGCCCCCGCGCCGGCGTCATCCTGGGGATGGCGCGACCGCGGGCTTTGCCTATAGTCCCTGCCACGCCGGCGGCGCCGGAACGGGAGGGACACGACATGCACGGAGACAGCAGCAGCCCGCCATCCGCCGGGGCCCCGCACGGCAGCCGCGATTTCACCGGCACCCCGGCCTTCGACGCCGAGAACGAAGCCCTGCGGCAACGCCGCCTGCAGGTGCTGGGTGACGGCGCCGCCGGCAACGAAGAGGAACTGGGCCTGCCGCGCGTGGGCCTGGCGCTGTCCGGCGGCGGCGTGCGCAGCGCCACCTTCGCGCTCGGGCTGCTGCGCGGCATGGCGCAAAGCCGCAACCCGCACCACCCGGGGCACGGCGACCCCGCCCGCCGCACGCTGGTGACCGACGGCCTGCTGGGCCGGCTCGACTACGTCTCCAGCGTCTCCGGCGGGGGCTACGTGGCCGGCATGCTGGGGCGGCTGGTGTCGCTGCTCGGCCTGCGTGAGGCCCAGCAGCGCCTGGCGCGCAGCGACGCGCCCGTCCTGCAATGGCTGCGCCGCAACGGCCGCTACCTGACGCCTTCCGGCTCGCGCGACATCGGCGTGGCCGTGGCCACGTTCATGCGGGCGCTCCTGGCCATCCATTTCGAATTCATGTTCGCCTGCATCTGCCTGGGCCTGGTGGTGGTGGCGCCCCACCTGTGGCAGCACACCTGGCAGCTTCTGCAACTGCCAGGCTGGGAGCCCTGGCAGACGCCCTGGTGGCCGGCCGCGGCCGCGCTGTGGCTGTTCACCGCGCCCGGCCTGATCGCCGGCTATTGGGCGGCCCGCGACGGCTCCGACGCGGTGCGCCCGCGGCCGGCCACGGGCGGCTGGCCGGCGCGCGTCTGCCTCAACCTGCGGGACGGCCTGCTGCTGCTCATCGTCGGGACGGGTGCCGTCCTGGCGCTGCGCAGCCTGCACCGGCAAGGCGCCCTGGACGTCGTGGCCAACGCGCTCACCTGGCCCACCGCCGCCGGCGTGGCGCTGCTGTCGGTGCTGGCGGGGCAGGTGTCGGCGCGGGTGTGGCTGGCGCTGCGCTCGCGGGGGCAAGCCTGGAGCCTGGCGGTGGCGCTGCTGCGCAACCGCCTGACGCGCGCGCTGCGCGCCGTCAGCCTGGCGGCGCTGGCCCTGGCCGGCCTGGGCGCGCTCGACCGCCTGAGCTGGTGGGTGCTGGAAGAGCTGCAGGACGGCAACGTGTGGCTGTGGGGCGGTGCGGGCGTCGGCGGCATGGCGCTGTTGGTGCTGCGCACGCTGATGCAGCCCTTGCAACAGTTGGCCGCGCAAGTGGAGAACCGCGCCAGCGACTGGCTGCCGCGGCTGCTCAACATCGCCGGCATGGTGGGCTTGTTCGTGCTGGTGCTGGCCTGGCTGGTGGCGCTTCAGTGGTTCGTCTTCGCACCCGCCACCTTCGACGACTTCGTCGGCGTTCCGGCCTGGATGCGGGCCGGCCTGCTGGCCGGCGTCTGGGCGCTGTGGGTGCTGCTGACCGCGGGCAACCCGCACATGGCCAACACCTCGTCGCTGCACAGCTTCTACCGGGCGCGGCTGACGCGGGCCTACCTGGCGGTCGGCAACCCGAACCGCGGCATCGAAGGCGGCCAGGCCGGCCAGGGACGCCGCCCCGACGCCGACGTCACCGAGGTGGTGGAAGGCGACGACACCCGGCTGTCCAGCTACCGGCCCGAGGCCCGAGGCGGCCCGATCCACCTCGTCAACGCCTGCCTCAACCAGACCCGCGACAGCCAGAGCGGCCTGTACAACGCCGACCGCAAGGGCTGCAACGTGACGGCGAGCTGGCGCGGCATCGAGGTCGGCCGCGGCGGCTTCCTGGCCGCGGCCGAGGGCTACGACGCCGGCACGCTCGGCCGCTGGGTGGCGGTCTCGGGCGCGGCCGCCTCGCCCGGCGCGGGCTCCTACACCTCGCGCGGCCTGGCGCTGCTGATCTACTTCCTCGGCGTGCGGCTGGGCCTGTGGGTGCGTTCGCCGCACGCGGGGCGGCCCGCGCTGCGCTGGCTCAGCCACGCGGCCTGGCGCTTCATGCCCAAGCCGCTGATGCTGGCCAGCGAGGCCTGCGCCACCTTCTTCGGCATGGACAGGCCCTGGTGGTACCTCTCCGACGGCGGCCATTTCGAGAACACCGGCGTCTACGCGCTGCTCAAGCGCGAGCTGGACTTCATCATCCTGTCCGACGCCAGCTGCGACGCGCGCTACGAATTCGGCGACCTGGAGAACCTGGTGCGCAAGGCGCGCATCGATTTCGGCGCCGAGATCGACTTCTACACCGGCGAAGAAGCCGCCGGCCTGTTCAGCCTGGCGGGTGCCGGGCTCACCGTGGTGTCGCCCGAAGCCCTGGCCGACAACCATTCCTGCCGCGGCGTGCTGCTGGCGCGCATCCGCTACCGCGAACGCCCGGGCCCGGCGCGAGACGACGGCTGCCCCGGGCCGGCGGTGCGGCCCGAAGGCACCCTGCTCGTGGTCAAGCCCAACCTGCACGACGAGCTGGACGTGGACGTGCTGGCCTATGCGCGCAAGCACATCGACTTCCCCCACGAATCCACCGGCGACCAATCCTTCGACGAGGCGCAGTGGGAGAGCTACCACCGCCTGGGCGAGGACTTCGGCCGAGCGCTTCACGACAACTGGCTGGCCCAGCTGCCCGGCTGGCGGCGACCGGCGCGCCATGGGCTGAAAGTGGCGGCCCGGCTGCGCCACGCGGTCGAGCCGGGGGTGGCCGCGGGCGCGCCGAAGCTGTCCGCCGAGCCGCTGTGGAAACGCTCCGCCCGCGCCACCGCCATCGGCACGACCCTCGGCGTCGGCGCGACCGGCACCCTGCTGGTCTCGCTCTGGCAACTGCAGGACCAGCTGCAGCGCCGCGAGAGCGACGAGCAGGCGGAGATCCGCCAGATGCTCACCGACACCTCCAAGGGCCTGCAAGGTTTCGACGGCGGCTGCCCCAACCTGCCCGACCATGTGGTGGCCCAGGCCTCGCGCCTGCTGGAACTGCGCGCCACGCCGACGCTGCGCACGCTGGAGCAGGGCGGCGTGGAGCGCATCGCCGCCCGCCTGGTGCGCGAGTGCAAGAAGCCGCCCAAGGGACAGGAAGCCGACTGCCTGGCCGCGCACGAGCGGTTGCAGAGCGACCTGTGCACCCAGGTCAACGGCCAACCGGTTCAAGGCGCCGCGCTCGACTACTGGCGCCCCGGCACCTCGCCGCAGGACCAGGCGGCGGAAGCGAGCCTGGCGATGCGCCGGTGGGGCACGCAGTGGGCCGCCTGGCTGGGTGGGCTGGTCGCGCCGGCGGCGCTGCAGACGGCGTCGACCGGGTCGTCGGCCCCGACACCGCCGCTGCCGACACCGCCGCCCGCGGCTGCCGGCGCGGTGGTGGCTTCCACCGACGCCGCTTCAGCCGCGGGCGACCGCCCCGGGACGGCGGTTGCCGCGGCGGCCGGCCCATCGGACGCCGGGCCCGGCGCACCCGGCTCCGGGAATGCGAGCGGCTTGCCGGCCGGGGCGGATCCCGCCATCGCCACCGCCGCGAAAAACGGCGTGTCGCGCCCCGCCTCGCTGGCGGCCTCGACGTTGTCCCTGGCCTGCAAACGCAGCGCCGAGCAAGGCGCCGCCATCCTCTATGCGCAGGTCTACGACGACGCCACCCAGCGCGCCGCCAACCAATGGCGGCAGGTGCTGCTGGACTTGCCGGGTGGCATCGGGCTGCAGCTCGCGCCGATCGAAAACGTGACGCGCGGCGCCGAGTTGCGCCAGAGGCGCAAGCCGGTGGCCTGGCCCAAACCCACCTTCGTGCTGCACGACCCGGCCAGCCGGCGCTGCGCCGAAGTGCTGGCGGGCTTCTTGAGGGCTCGCCTGCCCGAGACGCCCGCCGGCGGCGCGGCAGCGACGCCGGCGGGCAAGCAAGGCGGCGAGCCTTTCTGGATCCGCGAGCTGCCGGCCAACCTGCCCGACCGCCGCCCCGGCGTGATCGAACTGTGGCTGCCGCCGGGCAGCCTGAGCGACGCCAAGGCGGCGGCGCTGCGGGTGGCTTCGGCGAAGCGCCCCGACGGGGACGCGCCGGGAATGTCCCCTTATTCGCCCTAGGCTCCGGGCACGTCTTCTAGCGCCAGCAACTCGGCCAGCGTCTGCCGGCGGCGGATCAGCCGGGCCTGCCCGCCGTCCACCAGCACTTCGGCGATCAAGGGCCGGCTGTTGTAGTTGGAGGACATCGACGCGCCATAGGCGCCGGCGTCGTGGAAGACCAGCAGGTCGCCCACCGCCGGGCTGGCCAGTTCGCGCTGGCTGACCACGCCGCCCTCCAACTGGGTGAAGACGTCGCCCGATTCGCACAGCGGCCCGGCGACCACGCACGGACGCACCGGCCGTGCCGTGCCGCCGCCGTCGCGGTGCACCACGCCGATGTGGTGGTAGCCGCCGTACATCGCCGGGCGCACCAGGTCGCTGAAGCCGGCGTCGACCAGCACGAAATGGTTGGCGCCCATGTCCTTCACCGCGCGCACCTCGGCCACCAGCACGCCGGCCTCCGCCACCAGGTAACGGCCCGGTTCGATCTCCAGGCCGACCGGGTGGCCGAGCTGGGCCGCGATGCGCTGGCGCGCGGCGTCCCAGAGGCTGAAGTAGTGCGCGGCGTCGAGCCGCGAATCGCCTTCCCGGTAGGGGATGGACAGGCCGCCGCCGGCCGAGACCGCCTCGAAGTCGTGCCCCAGCGACCGCACCCGCGCCGCCAGTTCGACCATCGCGTCGCACACCCGGGCCAGGTGGCCGTAGTCCACGCCCGAGCCGATGTGCATGTGCAGGCCGACGAGGTGGAGCCGGTGGCGCTTCACCGCTTCCAGCGCGGCCGGCAGGTCGGCGTGCCAGATGCCGTGCTTGCTCTGCTCGCCGCCGGTGTTGGTTTTCTGGCTGTGGCCGTGGCCGAAACCGGGGTTGATGCGCAGCCAGACGCGGTGGCCGGCATGGGCGGCGCCGAGTTGATCGAGCATGTCGACCGAGCCGGCGTTGACCGGCACGCCGAGTTCGACGACGCGGGCCAGCGTGGCGCGGTCGAGCAGGTCGGCGGTGAAGACGATGCCCGAGGCGTGGCCGGCGCCGACGGTGAAACCGGCGTGCAACGCCCGCTCCACCTCGCCGAGCGAGACGGCGTCGACCACCGCGCCTTGCTCGCGGATCAGGCGCAGCAAATGGGTGTTGGAACAGGCCTTTTGCGCGAAGCGCACGGTGTCGAAACGCTGGAGCTCGCCGATGCGCCGGCGGATGGTGTCGGCGTCATAGGCCCAGAACGGGGTGCCGTGCCGCTCGGCGAGTTGCAGGATTTGAAGGTCGGTGAAAGGGGAAGCCATGGTCGGGACAACCGGAAAGAGGGGACAGGCCGCCATGGTGATGGCGGCAGGCGTTTCAGTAAATTGCTTTGTGGTGCATGATCGATTCATTCCTGATATGGACAACCCATGGCCTTGACCCACCGGCACATCGAAGTTTTCCGCGCCCTGATGACCGCCGGCAGCGTGACCGGCGCGGCGCAGTTGCTTTTCACCTCGCAGCCCACGGTGAGCCGCGAACTGGCGCGCCTGGAGCAACTCACCGGCCTGGCGCTGTTCGACCGCGTGCGCGGCCGGCTGCAAGCCACCACCCCGGCGCGGCTGCTGTTCGAAGAGGTGCAGCGCTCCCACATCGGGCTGGAACGCATCCGCCAGGCGGCCGAGCAACTCAAGCGGTCGGCGCAGGGGCAGGTGGCGGTGCTTTGCCTGCCCGCCTTCGCCCAGACCTTGCTGCCCGGCGCCTGCGCCAGGCTGCTGCGGCGGCACCCCGGCGTGCTGCTGAACATCACGCCGCAGGAATCGCCTTTCCTGGAGCAGATGCTGTCGGCGCAGACCCACGACCTCGGCCTGACCGAGCACGACCGCGCGCCGCCCGGCACGCGCCAGGCCGCGCTGCTGCAGGCCGATGAAGTGGTGGTTCTGCCCGAAGGCCACGCGCTGGCCGGCCGGCGGCGGCTGTCGCCGGCGGATTTCGAAGGCCAGCCGCTGGTCGGCTTGGCGGCGAGCGACCCCTACCGGCAACAACTCGACGCGCTGTTCGCCCGGCAGGGCGTGCAGCCGCTGCGGCAGGTGGAGACGCCCAGCGCCGCGTCGGTGTGCGCCATGGTGGCTTGCGGGCTGGGGCTGGCGGTGGTGAATCCGCTGACGGCGCTGGACTACCTCGGCCGCGGCGTGGCGATCCGCCGGTTCAGTGAATCGATCCCTTTCCGAGTCAGCCTGGTGCGGCCGGCGCAGCGGCCGGGCAACCCGGCCGTCGACGCGTTCGAGGACGCCCTGCGCGAGCAGGCGCAGGAGCGCCTCGTCGCGCTGGATCAGTCCTTGCGGTAGTTGTCGTGGCAGGCCTTGCAGGCCTTTCCGACTTCGCCGAAAGCCGTTTTGACCGCATCGGCGTTGCCGGACTTGGCCGCGGCGTTGAGCTTGGCCGTTTCTTCCTGCAACTTGGCGGCGGCGGCCTTGAACTTGTCCTGCTCGCTCCAGATTTCCGGCTTGGCGCGGGTCTCGCCCTTGTCGGTGCCGGGGCCGAAACCGTCGAAGGGCAGCTTGGACAGCGTCGCGACCAGTTCCGCGTTCTCGGCCGCCACCTTGGCATCGAACGGCACCCGGCCGTTGGCCATCGCGCCGATGCGGCCGAAATGGGCCGCCATCACGGTGAAGGCGCCCTTGCGGTACTTCACCGCGTCTTCCGGTTTGGCGAATTGCGCGGCGGCGGGCATCGCCAGCAGCGCGCCGCAGCTCATCGCGGCGGCACAGATCCAAGTTCTCATGGCAGGTCCTTTGGTGGTTGGAACGGGCAATGGGGGATACCGACTTGCTGGCTTGCGCCCAGGCGGCCGCAGCCGCGGGCCAGTTTATGCAAATCGGGCGACGTCCGCATCGGGGCCCCGCGGACCCGCCGTCCGCCCGCGCGCGAGCTTCCGCGCGGCCGGCCTGCTGCTACACTTTTGTGATGTTCACGCACGCAACGCACAGCAAAGGGTCGGCCGACCGGGGAGCTTGGCCCTGGCGGCGCACCAGCCGCTGAAGAGCCCGCCGGCGCGGTCATCCGCCCCGCCCGAGCGGCTCCATCAATGCTTGCGGCCGTTGCGCCGGGCGCTTGTCGACGAACGCCCCGCCGCACGGCTTCCACCGAGAGGCGCACGCCTCGAATCACCAGACCTTCGAAGACCGCAGCCGCCCAGCCGCTGCGTTCCTGGGCCGTGGAGGGCCAAAACATGATTCCCGAAACCGAATTCAACGCCTTGGTCGAACAAGGCTACAACCGCATCCCGGTCGTGGCGCAAGCCTTCGCCGACCTGGAAACCCCGCTGTCGCTCTACCTCAAGCTGGCCTACGCCGACGGCGGCGGCAAGCACAGCTTCCTGCTCGAATCCGTGGTCGGCGGCGAACGCTTCGGGCGCTACTCCTTCATCGGCCTGCCCGCCCGCACGCTGCTGCGCGCCAGCGGCTACGGCGAGGAGGCGGTGACCGAGGTCGTCACCGGCGGCGCCGTCGTGGAAAGCCACCGCGGCAACCCCCTGGACTTCATCGCCGCCTACCAGCAGCGGTTCAAGGTCGCGCTGCGCGACGGCCTGCCTCGTTTCTGCGGCGGCCTGGCCGGCTATTTCGGCTACGACGCGGTGCGCCACATCGAGCCCAAGCTCGCGCGGCCGAGCAAACCCTTGCCCGACACCATCGGCACGCCCGACATCCTGCTGCTGCAATGCGAAGAGCTGGCGGTGATCGACAACCTGACCAACCGCATCTCGCTGATCGTCTACGCCGACCCCGCCCAGCCGCAGGCCTACGCGCGCGCGCAAGGCCGGCTGGACGAGCTCAAGTCGGCGTTGCAGCGCAGCGTGGCCGCGCCCCACGTGCGGCCCGGCACCGCCCATCCCGTCGAGCGTTCCTTCGACAAGGTGGATTACCTGCGCGCCGTCCTCAAGGGCAAGGACTACATCGCCGCCGGCGACATGATGCAGGTGCAGGTCGGCCAGCGCCTGAGCAAGCGCTACACCGAGAGCCCGCTCAGCCTGTACCGCGCGCTGCGCTCGCTCAACCCGTCCCCGTACATGTACTTCTACGACATGGGGGACTTCCAGATCGTCGGCGCCTCGCCCGAGATCCTGGTGCGCCAGGAGCAGGTCGCCGAGGGCGCCAAGGTCACGATCCGGCCGCTGGCCGGCACGCGCCCGCGCGGCGCCACGCCCGAGCTGGACAAGGCGCTCGAACAGGAACTCGCCGGCGACCCCAAGGAACGCGCCGAGCACCTGATGCTCATCGACCTGGCGCGCAACGACATCGGCCGCATCGCCCGCACCGGCAGCGTCAAGGTCACCGAGGCCTTTGTCGTCGAGCGTTATTCGCACGTGATGCACCTGGTCAGCAACGTGGAAGGGCTGCTCAAGCCCGGCACCACCAGCCTGGACGTGCTCAAGGCCACGTTCCCCGCCGGCACCCTGACAGGCGCGCCCAAGGTCCGGGCGATGGAGATCATCGACGAGCTCGAACCCGTCAAGCGCGGCATCTACGGCGGCGCCTGCGGCTACCTGAGCTTCGCCGGCGACATGGACGTGGCCATCGCCATCCGCACCGGCATCGTCAAGGACGGCACGCTCTACGTGCAGGCCGCCGCCGGCGTGGTCGCCGACTCGGTCCCCGAGCTGGAATGGGCCGAGACCGAACACAAGGCCCGCGCGCTGCTGCGCGCCGCCGAGCTGGTCGAAGCGGGTTTCTGAGCCCGACGCCGCGCGAAAGGCATTTCCATGACCACCGCCAACCACGTGCTGACGGGCGCCCAGGGCGCCGGGCAGACTTTCCCCCCGACCCCGCTGGGAGGCACCGCATGCTGCTGATGATCGACAACTACGACAGCTTCACCTTCAACCTGGTGCAGTACTTCGCCGAACTGGGCGAGGACGTGCGGGTTTTCCGCAACGACGAGATCACCGTGCAGGGCGTGGCCGAGCTCAAGCCCGACCGCCTGGTGCTGTCGCCGGGGCCCTGCTCGCCCGCCGAGGCCGGCATCTGCATCGAGGCCATCCGCCACTTCATGGGCAAGCTGCCCCTGCTCGGCGTCTGCCTGGGCCACCAGAGCATCGGCGCGGCGCTGGGCGGCAAAGTGGTGCGGGCGCAGGTGCAGATGCATGGCAAGTCCAGCACCATCCGCACCGACCGGCGCGGCGTGTTCTCCGGCCTGCCCGAGCGGTTCGGCGTCGTGCGCTACCACTCGCTGGCGATCGAGCGCGGCACCCTGCCCACCGAACTCGAGGTCAGCGCCACCACCGACGATGGCGAGATCATGGGCGTGCGCCACCGCGGCCTGGCCGGGTCGCCCACGCCGTTGGAAGGCGTGCAGTTCCACCCCGAGTCCATCCTCACCGAGCACGGCCACACCATGCTGAAGAATTTCCTGGAGCTCAAGCCATGACGCCCATCGTCGACCTTCGCAGCGACACCGTCACCCGGCCGACCCGGGCCATGCGCGAGGCCATGATGGCCGCCCCGCTGGGCGACGACGTCTTCGGCGACGACCCCACCGTCAACGCGCTGCAGGAGCGCATCGCCGCCGAACTCGGCAAGCAAGCCGCGCTCTTCATGCCCACCGGCACGCAGAGCAACCTCGCGGCCATCATGACCCACTGCGCCCGCGGCGACGAATACATCGTCGGCCAGCAGGCCCACACCTACCGCTGGGAAGGCGGCGGCGCCGCGGTGCTCGGCAGCGTGCAGCCCCAGCCGCTGGACCACGAAAGCGACGGCCGCCTCGCGCTCGACAAGATCGAGGCCGCCATCAAGCCCGACGACGCCCATTTCGCCCGCACCCGGCTCCTGTGCCTGGAGAACACCCTGGGCGGCAAGGTGATGCCGCTGGACTACCTGCGCGCCGCCACCGCCCTGGCCCGCCGCCGCGGCCTGGCCACCCACCTCGACGGCGCGCGGCTCTTCAACGCCGCCGCGGCCTGCGGCGCGCCGGTGCGCGAGATCGCCGAAGGCTTCGACAGCGTGTCGATCTGCTTTTCCAAGGGCCTGGGCGCTCCCGTGGGGTCGGCCCTGGTCGGCTCCCACGACCTCATCCGCCAGGCCCACCGCTGGCGCAAGATGGCCGGCGGCGGCCTGCGCCAGGCCGGCCTGCTCGCGGCGGCCGCGCTGCACGCGCTGGACCACCACGTGGAGCGCCTGTCGCAGGACCACCTGCTCGCTCGGCGGCTGGCCGACGGCCTGCAGGGCCTGCCCGGCCTGAAGGTCGAGGAACCGCAGACCAACATGGTGTTCGCCGACGTTCCGGAAAGCCTGGGCGCCGGTTTGCTGGAACATCTGAAATCCAACGGCGTGCTCGCCACCGGCCTGTACCGGTTGCGGTTCGTCACCCACCTCGACGTGGACGCCGCCGGCATCGACCGCGCGGTGGCCGCGGTGCGGGCCTACTTCCAGAAGGGGGGCAAAGCATGAGCATCACCGACCACGAGGCCCTGGCCCGCGTCATCGACCACCGCGAGATCTTCCACGACGAGATGTTGTCGCTGATGCGCCGCATCATGGGCGGCGAGATGTCGCCGGCGATGATGTCGGCGCTGCTCATCGGGCTGCGCGTCAAGAAGGAAACCATCGGCGAAATCACCGCGGCGGCGCAGGTGATGCGCGAATACGCCACCAAGGTCGAGGTGGCCGACCGCGGGAACCTGGTCGACATCGTCGGCACCGGCGGCGACGGCGCCCACACCTTCAACATCTCCACCTGCAGCATGTTCGTGGCCGCCGCGGCCGGCGCGCGGGTGAGCAAGCACGGCGGCCGCAGCGTCTCCAGCAAGTCGGGCAGCGCCGACGTCCTGGAAGCCCTGGGCGCCAAACTGTCGCTCGCGCCCGTCCAGATCGCCGACTGCATCCAGGACACCGGCATCGGCTTCATGTTCGCGCCCAACCACCACCCGGCGATGAAGAACGTGGCGCCGGTGCGCAAGGAGATGGGCGTGCGCACCATCTTCAACATCCTGGGCCCGCTGACCAACCCGGCCGGCGCGCCCAACATCCTGATGGGCGTGTTCCACCCCGACCTGGTCGGCATCCAGGTGCGCGCCTTGCAGCGGCTGGGCGCGGAGCACGCGCTGGTGGTGCACGGCCGCGACGGCCTGGACGAAGTCTCCCTCGGAGCGGCCACGATGGTCGGCGAGCTGCGCGGCGGCGAAGTCCGCGAATACGAGATCCACCCCGAGGATTTCGGCCTGCAGATGAGCAGCCAGCGCACCCTGCGCGTCGAGACGCCGGAGCAATCGAAAAGCATCCTGCAGTCCGTCCTGGCCGACCAGGCCGGGCCGGCGCGCGACATCGTCCTGCTCAACGCCGGCGTGGCGCTGTACGCCGCCAACGTGGCGGCCAGCATGCAGGACGGCATCGCCCTGGCGCGCCAAGCCCTGGCCAGCGGCGCGGCGCAGCGCAAGCTCCAGCAGTTCGTCGCCCGCACCCAGTCGTTCGCTTCCCCGGTGTCGACGCCATGAGCAGCGACATCCTGAACAAGATCGTCGCCGTCAAGCGCGAAGAGGTCTCCGCCGCCCGCGCGCGGCGCGACCTGGCCAGCCTTCGGCGCGACGCCGAGTCGCTCGGCGGCCAGCGCGATTTCGTCGGCGCGATGCGGTCCAAGATCGCCCAGGGCCGCGCCGCCGTGATCGCCGAGGTCAAGAAGGCCAGCCCGAGCAAGGGCGTGCTGCGCGAGCGTTTCGTGCCCGCCGAGATCGCGCGGTCCTACGCCGAGCACGGCGCGGCCTGCCTGAGCGTGCTCACCGACGAGTCCTTCTTCCAGGGCTCGACCGCCTATCTCCGGGAGGCGCGGTCGGCCTGCGGCCTGCCGGTGCTGCGCAAGGACTTCATGGTCGACCCCTACCAGGTGTTCGATGCCCGGGCCATGGGCGCCGACTGCATCCTGCTGATCGCCGCCTGCCTGGACGACGCGCTGATGGCCGACCTGGAAGCCCAGGCGCTCGAACTCGGCATGGCCGTGCTCGTGGAAGTGCACGACGGCCGCGAACTCGACCGCGCGCTGCGCTTGAAGACGCCGCTGGTCGGCATCAACAACCGCAACCTGCGCACCTTCGAAGTCAGCCTGGACGTGACGCTTGGCCTGTTGCGCCACGTCCCGGCGGGCCGGCTGCTGGTGACGGAGAGCGGCATCATGGCGCCGGCCGACGTCCAGCGCATGCGCGCCGCCGACGTCCACGCCTTCCTGGTCGGCGAGGCGTTCATGAGGGCGGACGATCCCGGCGCGGCGCTTGAGGCCCTGTTCGGCCCATGAGCGCCGTCGACAACCGCTTGCGCGAACCGATTGATGCGCTCATCGACCGCGTAGACAGCGACTGGCGGCCGGTGCTGGACCGCTGGCGCGACGGGCTGGCCGGCAGGATGCTGATCGACTTCGTCGACGAGCGCGTCGCGAGCGGCTCCGCCGTTTATCCGGGCCAGGTGTTCCGCGCGCTGGAAGCCACGCCGCTGTCGCGCGCCCAGGTGGTGATCCTTGGACAAGACCCGTACCACGGACCCGGCCAGGCAGAGGGCCTCTCGTTCTCGGTCCCGGCCGGGCAGCCGCTACCCCCCAGCTTGCGCAACATCTACAAGGAAGCGCAACGCGATTTAGGGTGGGCGCGGCCGCCCCGTTCAGGCCACCTGGGGCCGTGGGCCGAATCGGGCGTCCTGCTGCTCAACACCTGCCTCACGGTGGAAGAAGGCAGGCCCGGCAGCCATTCGGGCAAGGGTTGGGAGGCGCTGACCGACGACATCATCGCCGCCGCCGCGGCCGACACGGCGCCCCGGGTATTCATGCTCTGGGGCGCCCATGCGCAGTCCAAGGGCCCCTTGATCCTGGCCAGCGGCGCCAAGCGCCACTTGGTGCTGCAAAGCAATCACCCGTCGCCGCTGTCGGCCACTCGCGGCCCCCAGCCTTTCATCGGCTGCGGCCATTTCAGCAGGGCGCGCGACTTCTTGAGCACGGCGCGGCCCCAGTCCCCGCCTTTGACCTGGAACTTGGATTGAACGCTTGCATTGGCATTCAAATAAACACGTGATATAGTAGAAGGCTCGCCGGAGGGGTGCCCGAGTGGCTAAAGGGGGCAGACTGTAAATCTGTTGGCTTACGCCTACGCTGGTTCGAATCCAGCCTCCTCCACCAAGCGAGACGAATTTTGTGGTTTGTTTTTCAGAGTGTGCGGTGCCCGGTTCCGAAGGCTTGCTTTCGGGTGGCGGGCGACTCCCGGGCGGGAGTAGTTCAATGGTAGAACCCTAGCCTTCCAAGCTAATGACGCGGGTTCGATTCCCGTCTCCCGCTCCAGTTTGTCGGTGTGTTGGTAGAGGCTTGTTGTTTGCGCGGTCGGTCATGCGGGCTGCGCGTGAAAGGCGGCAAGCCTGTGCCTTCATGCAGTGTTGTGTGTTGGTGTATGCCCATGTGGCTCAGTGGTAGAGCACTCCCTTGGTAAGGGAGAGGTCACGCGTTCGATCCGCGTCATGGGCACCAAATTTTCGTTGTAGACATTTCTTCGAATCTTCATTCTCGCTATCCGAGGAGCTGAAAATGGCAAAAGGCAAATTTGAGCGTACGAAGCCGCACGTGAACGTGGGGACGAT
>CBIHOD010000065.1:0-22895 GCA_966211815.1 uncultured Burkholderiales bacterium | reverse complement strand
CGCGCCGGGGCGGCGCCCCCCGCCCCCCTAACCACCGCGCGCCCCCCCCCCCCCCCCCCCCCCCCACCACAGCGCTCCGAAACCATGGGGTGGCTCTTGGATTTATTTGCATGCCACCGCAGGTTCTTCGCGAGTGACAGGGGCTAGGGGCGTAGAGAAGTAAAGGGGGAGCGAGGCGCAGCCTCGCGGAGGACATGAACGGAGCCTCTGGCCCCTGTCACTCGCGATGCACCATTCTCAGCGCGCCGCTTTGAGATGGAACAGGGAAATCCTTCGATTGGCCTGCGCCTCACGGCGATCCAGGCTCTTAAACCGCAATCCCGCCGAATCGCCTGCGCTTTTTTACAATCGTCCCATGAAGCCCATCGCCTACACCCGAGCCCAAGCCTTGCCCGAGATCATGAAAGAGCGCATCGTCGTGCTCGACGGCGCCATGGGCACGATGATCCAGCGCTACAAACTCACCGAGGCCGACTACCGCGGCACCCGCTTCGCCGGCCACGCCAAGGACCTCAAGGGCAACAACGAGCTGCTTCAGTTCACCCGGCCGGACGTCATCAGCGAGATCCACGAGCAATACCTGGCCGCGGGGGCCGACCTCATCGAGACCAACACCTTCGGCGCCACCAGCGTCGCCCAGGAGGACTACGGCCTGGCCGAGCTCGCCGGGGAGATGAATCTCGAAGCCGCCCGCCTGGCGCGGGCCGCCTGCGACAAGTACGGCACGCCCGACAAGCCACGTTTCGTGGCGGGCGCCCTCGGCCCCACGCCCAAGACCGCCAGCATCAGCCCGGACGTGAACGATCCCGCGGCGCGCAATGTCGACTTCGACACCCTGCGGGCCGCTTATTACGAACAGGCCGCCGCCCTGCTCGAAGGCGGCGCCGACGTCTTCCTCGTCGAGACGATTTTCGACACCTTGAACGCCAAAGCCGCGATCTTCGCGCTGGACGAGCTGATGGAGGCCACCGGCGAGCGCCTGCCCGTCATCATCTCCGGCACCGTGACCGACGCCTCGGGCCGAATCCTGTCGGGCCAGACCGTCAGCGCCTTCTGGCACAGCGTGCGCCACGCGCGGCCGCTGGCCATCGGCCTGAACTGCGCGCTCGGCGCCGCGCTGATGCGGCCTTACATCGAAGAGCTGTCGAAAGCCGCCGGCGACACCTTCATCAGCTGCTACCCCAACGCCGGGCTGCCCAATCCGATGAGCGACACGGGCTTCGACGAGACGCCCGAGGTCACCGGCCGGCTGGTGGAGGAATTCGCCAGCGCCGGTTTCCTCAACATCGCCGGCGGCTGCTGCGGCACGACGCCGGAGCACATCGCGGAGATCGCCAAGCGCGTGGGGCGCTACAAGCCGCGCTGCGTGCACGGCGGCGCCTTCTCCAAGCTGCTGGCGGCCTGACCCTGTCCAGTGGTTGTCACCGGCTGGGGGCGATGCGCCCGCCAGCCCGCGCGGCCCTGGCCTTCCCGACTGCACGCAGCTGCTTTTCGTGCGAGGGCGAGGCCGACTCCAGAGCGTGGACGTCGACCGCGTCGAGCAGCTCGATGCCGTGTTCCACGAGGAGGCGCCTGCCCATCTGGCTTCGCGCCAGCGTGTAGACGCACTGGATCTTGTTGCCGAGCCGGTCCGTCGCCGACCCTGGCGCCGCGGCGATGCGCAGCAGGGCCTCCCGCGCCACTTGAACCGCCCACGCTGCTTGCGTGAGGACGTGCGGGCCTTTCACGTCGGCCAGGCCCACGGCGTTGTGTGCCCGGGATTCGAGCACGTCGAAAGGTTCCATCACCTTGATGAACCGGCTTGGTCGCCACTGCACCTCGACGCTGTCTTCAATGACTCTCCGCGTGAAGATGGAAGACTTTTTCAATCCGGCCACGGTGTAGAGCTGGTGCAGCACATCGATGTTGCGCTCCTTACCATCCCGCGTTGGGAGCCGCAGCTGCGCCACGAGCGCCGTGAGTCCTGCCTTCCTGGGTAGTTCGACGCGGGCTTGGAGGGCCTGCGCGAGCTCAATGGCCTGGGCCGCCGTGCCAAGCGCGTCCCCATCGTTCGAAATGGCTGCACCGCCCCAATCGATGCCGAAACGAAGCATCCAGAACGCGAGGGCCTGGCCACCCACGAGCACCATGCCCGTGCCCATGTGGGACAGCAGCAGGTCGACGGTCGCGTCGTCCAGTGGCGCTTCATCCGGCGCGAGGAGGGGCTGGGTGGCCATGCCGACCATGGGGCGAATCAATAAGGCGAGTCGGTGAGCTTGAGTTTGCGCACTTTCTCTCCGGAAAACCAGCTCAACTGGTCCTGCGTGACGCGGCCCGCCTTCGCGTTCTCGAAATCCATCCGCTGCCTCTCGCGCTTGAAAGCCCACAGCTTCGCGTCGCCCGGCCCCGCCGCCTTGCCCGCCTGTCCCTGCAGCAGCGACGCCGCCTGGTCCACCGTGAGCCCCGAGGCTTCGAGGGCGGCGCCGAGCCGGGCCCAGTGTTCGATCTGCTGGGCGGCGGAACGCGACATCAACGACCCTTCTTCACGGGCCGCGGCGAAGAGTTCTTCGCCCACACGGATGGAATTCGATGACATGGCAAGCGTGGTGGTAATTTGTGGCAGATTACCACAAGTCGGCGATAAAAAAGGCCACCCGGAGGTGGCCTTTGCCGCAGCGATGCGGTTGCAATGAAACCGTTTACTTGTGGTACGCCGTCTCGCCGTGCGAGCTGATGTCCAGGCCTTCGCGTTCGTCTTCCTCGGAGACGCGCAGGCCGATCACGATGTCGACGAGCTTGAACGCCACGAACGCGACGACGGCCGAGATCACGACGGTGTAGAACACGCCTTGGGCCTGCACCCAGACTTGCGCGCCGATGCCGCCCCATTCGCCGCACTGGTTGGTGACGTAGTTGCAGATGCCGGTGCCGCCCAGGCTGGGCGCGGCGAACACGCCGGTCAGCAGCGCGCCCAGGATGCCGCCCACGCCGTGCACGCCGAACACGTCGAGCGAGTCGTCGGCGCCGAGCATGCGCTTGAGGCCGTTGACGCCCCACAGGCAGACGATGCCGGCCAGCAGGCCGATGGCCAGCGCGCCGCCCACGCCGACGAAACCGCAGGCGGGGGTGATGGCCACCAGGCCGGCGACGGCGCCGGAAGCGGCGCCCAGCATCGAGGCCTTGCCCTTGGACAGCGCCTCGCCGGCGGCCCAGCTCAGCGTCGCCGCGGCCGTGGCGACCACGGTGTTGATGAAGGCCAGCGCGGAGATGCCGTTGGCTTCCAGGTTGGAGCCGGCGTTGAAGCCGAACCAGCCCACCCACAGCAGCGAGGCGCCGACCATGGTCAATGTGAGGCTGTGCGGCGCCATCGATTCCTTGCCGTAGCCGATGCGCTTGCCGACGACGTAGGCGCCGACCAGGCCGGCCACCGCCGCGTTGATGTGCACCACCGTGCCGCCCGCGAAGTCCAGCGCGCCCTTGGCCCACATGAAGCCGGCGTTGGCGGTCACCGTGGCCAGCGTGGCCTCGCTGGTGATCGCGTCGGGGCCGTCCCAGTACCACACCATGTGCGCCACCGGCAGGTACGAGAAGGTGAACCACAGCACCGAGAACAGCAGCACCGCCGAGAACTTGATGCGCTCGGCGAAGGCGCCGACGATCAGCGCCACGGTGATGGCGGCGAAGGTGCCCTGGAACGACACGAAGGTCAGCTCGGGCAGGTAGACGCCCTTGCTGAAGGTCGCAGCCAGCGATTCCGGCGTCACGCCCTTCAGGAACAGCTTGTCCAGCGTGCCGAAGAACGGGTTGCCCGCGGTGAACGCCATCGAGTAGCCGTAGATGACCCACAGCACCGAGATCAGCGCGAAGATCATGAAGACCTGCATCAGCACCGACAGCATGTTCTTGCTGCGCACCAGGCCGCCGTAGAACAGCGCCAGGCCGGGCAGGACCATCAGGATCACGAGGATGGTGGAGGTCATCATCCAGGCGGTGTCGCCCTTGTTGGGGACGGGCGCGGGGGCCTCGGCGGCAGAAGCCGGAGCAGCGGCCGCTGCCGCTGCGGGGGCAGCCGCAGCCGCGGGCGCCGGGGCTTCTGCGGCTGGAGCGGCCGCAGCGGGCGCGGCGGCGGCCGGCTCGGTGGCGGCGGGCGCCTGTGCCAGGGACAGGTTGCCCATGGTCAGCAGACCCAGCCCCAGGATGAAGGAAGCAAGCAGTTTTTTCATGGCGTCTCTCTTATGGGATGGTTTGCGGCCCCGCCCTTACAGGGCTTCCTTGCCGGTTTCGCCAGTACGGATGCGCACCACCTGCTCCAGGTGGGTCACGAAGATCTTGCCGTCGCCGATCTTGCCGGTGCGGGCAGCGCTCTCGATGGACTCGATCACGCGATCCACCAGATCGTCCGCCACGGCGGCCTCGATCTTCACCTTGGGCAGGAAGTCGACCACGTATTCCGCGCCGCGGTACAGCTCGGTGTGGCCCTTCTGGCGGCCGAAACCTTTCACTTCCGTCACCGTGACGCCTTGCACGCCGATGGCGCTCAGGGCTTCCCGGACTTCGTCGAGCTTGAACGGCTTGACGATCGCAGTCACCATCTTCATGGTCTTCTCCAATCAGGTTTGCTGGGGTGGTGGTTCAAAACGTCTTCTTGACGGCCAGGACCAGGCCGACCTTGCCGAGCTCCTTGTCCTTCGGGGCGTAGTAATAGACAGACTTGCCGCCGGATTCCTTGGTGTCCGCGCCCACGACCGCCGCGCTGACGACCCAGCCGGAGAAATCCTTGCTGACGGTGAGCGAGTAGTCGGTGTACGAGAAGTCGCCGTTCTTGGCGACCTTCTGGTAGCCGACGTGCGGGGCGAGCATCACGCCGCCGCCGACGTCGAAGCTGGCGCTCAGGTCCACGTAGTTGCTGTTCTTGCTGTTGTCGAAGCCGAACAGGTTGGTCACCGCGTGCGAATACTTCAGCGTCGCCGGGCCGAAGGTGACGGCGCCGTAGACCTCGGTGGTGTTCGGGCTGACGGCCAGGTCGTGTCCGGGGTATTGGTAGGTCAGCACGCCCACGTCGAAGCCCACGTCCTTGGCGATCTCGCCTTTGTAGCCGCCGTAGACGTCGATCTCGGCGCCGGCGTCGCCGCCGGCGTCCTTGATCCACTTGATGGAGGACGCCCAGGCGCCGACGTAGAAACCTGCGGGCAACGCGTAGTCCACGCCGGCCGACACCGCCGGCTTCAGGCGCGACTGGGAGATGCCGCGGTAGCGGTAGTCGCTGCTGACAGCGGCGTTGAAGCTCAAGGGGCTGGCGTCCTGGGCGAAACCCAGCGTCGGCGCGGAGGTCAAGACCACGGTGCCGGCGACAACGGCGAGGATGTTTTTCATGGCGGGACTCTGAGGTAGTGGGGGAAACTTGTTTCCGCAGGTTCTGCAGCTTCCGTGCCAACCTCGTTGTCCCGGACAGGCCGGTACCAACGAGTTCCAGTGCCTATTGCGCCCGTTGATGGTGCGTCGCCGCACCATATTGGAATTTCCGGCTTGCTGCCGAAAAACCGCGGTCCAACGGCTCGCGGCACCGCTTCGTTCCTTTGGGCGATGGGCAGGGTGTGGACGATGCAACACATTTCCTGCCTCGCTTCCACTCCCGCGGCACCGCCGCCCCCAACCCCAAGGACATTCCATGACTCTCGCTTTGGTGCACAGCCGTGCACTGGACGGATTGCACGCCCCGGAAATCACGGTCGAGGTGCATCTGGCCAACGGTTTGCCGAGTTTCACCCTGGTCGGCCTGGCCGACACCGAGGTGAAAGAAGCGCGCGAACGCGTGCGTGCCGCCTTGCAGACCAGCGGCCTGGATTTCCCGCACAACAAGCGCATCACCGTCAACCTGGCGCCCGCCGACCTGCCCAAGGAATCGGGCCGCTTCGACCTGCCGATCGCGCTGGGCATCCTCGCCGCCAGCGGTCAGGTGGACGCCAATCTCCTGCGCGACCGGGAATTCGCCGGCGAGTTGTCCCTGGCGGGCGAATTGCGCCCGGTGCGCGGCGCCCTGGCCGTGGCTTTGGCGCTGCGCCGGCAGGCGTGCCCACGCACCTTGGTGCTGCCCACCGCCAGCGCGCAGGAGGCGTCCTGGGTCGCCGGCCTGGACGTGCGTGCCGCCGACCACCTGCTGGACGTGGTGCGCTCGCTCGCACCAGGCGAGGGCGCGGCCGCCGCCCAGCCGCTGCCGCAGGCCCAACCCGGCGAGCGCGGCGCCGCCGAGGTTTTGCCCGACCTGCGGGAGGTGAAAGGCCAAGCCGCCGCCAAGCGCGCCCTGGAAGTGGCGGCGGCCGGCGGGCACAGCCTGTTGATGGTGGGGCCACCGGGCTCGGGGAAATCGATGCTGGCCCAGCGCCTGGCCGGGCTGCTGCCGCCGCTCGATGAAGACCAGGCCCTGGAATCGGCCGCGGTGCTCAGCCTGGCCGGCCATTTCTCGCCGAGGCGCTGGGGCCAGCGTGCTTTCCGCAGCCCGCACCACAGCGCCTCGGCGGTGGCCCTGGTGGGCGGCGGCACGCCGCCGCGGCCGGGCGAAATCTCGCTCTGCCACCATGGGCTGCTCTTCCTCGACGAGCTGCCGGAATACCCGCGGGCCGCGCTTGAAGCCTTGCGCGAGCCGCTGGAGACCGGCCGCATCGTCATCTCGCGCGCCGCGCGGCAGGCCGAGTTCCCCGCGAGGTTCCAGCTTGTCGCGGCGATGAACCCCTGCCCCTGCGGCCACCTCGGCAACACCGCGCGCGCCTGCCGTTGCTCGCCGGACGCGGTGGCCCGCTACCAGGGCCGCCTCAGCGGGCCGCTGCTGGACCGCATCGACCTGCAAGTGGAAGTGCCCGCCGTGCCGCCGGAGAAGGTGCAGGCGGCGCCCGACGGCGAGGGGACCGCGGCGGTGGCGGCCCGCGTGGCGCTGGCCCGGCAGCGCCAGCAATCCCGCCAGGGCTGCGCCAATGCCGGGCTGCAGGGCGACGCGCTCGATGCGCATTGCAGGCTGGCCGGGCCGGCCCGCCAATTCATGGCCGGCGCGGCGGCGCGCCTCGGGTGGTCGGCGCGCGGCCTGCACCGGGCGCTGCGCGTGGCGCGCAGCGTCGCCGACCTCGCAGGCAGCGCCGACGTGCAGCCCGAGCACATCGCCGAGGCGATCCAGTACCGGCGGGTGCTGCAGGCCAAGTAAGGCGCGCGCCGCCGCCGCTGCGATCCGTGCGGACGTTCGACGGCGGGCAGGACGCTGGGTCGGCGCCGGCCCCCGCCTGTTTCAGGCCATGAAGCCGAGGTTGCGCTGTGACGCGGTGAAATTCGCCAGGTTCGGGAAGACCTCCAGCGCCTGGGTGTCGCTCACGCCGAACCAGCGCGCCAGGGTGGCGCCCATCTGGTCGACCGAGACATCGGGGATCAAGGCGCCGTTGGTGATCTGGTCCGGGCTGCTGTCGAAATTGTTGTTGCCCACGTTTTTGATGCCCAGCACCGGGAACTCCCCGTAGACGTCGCCACCCTTGACCGCGCCGCCCATCACGAAGTGGTGCCCGCCCCAGCCGTGGTCGGTGCCGTCGCCGTTGCTGGTGAACGAACGGCCGAAATCACTGGCGGTGAAGGTGGTGACCTTGTTCAGCGCGCCCATGGCCGACAGGGTGTTGTCGAAATAGTCCATGGCGTGGGACAGCTTGGCCAGCAGGTCGGCGTGCGAGCGGTTCTGCCGGTCGTGGGTGTCGAAGCCGCCGAGGCTGACGAAAAAAACCTGCCGCTTGGCGCCGACGCCGGCGTTGCCGCTGGCGTCGATCATGCGCGCCACGATCTGTAGCTGCTGGGCCAGGTTGTTGACCGCCTTGCCGCCGGTGGCGGGGCTGTCGTACATCAGGCGGGGGTCGCTCGCCGAGTTGTAGGCGCCGCCCGTCGCGGTGCCGAACCAGGCGTGGTCCGCGGGCTTGAGCGCGGTGCGCAGGGCCAATTCGGCCTCGATCGCGCGCTTGGAGACCGCCGCGAGGTCGGCCTCCATCGGGTGCCCGCCTCGGGTGGCGCTGACCACGCGGTCCAGGCTCTGGGCCAGCACGGCCGAACCGTGGACCAGCCCGGCGCTGTCCGCCCCCAGCCGGATCGGGCCGTTCAGCCCGATCTGGTATTGCCGCACGGACTGCCCCGACAGCCACACCGCGTTGCCCGAGGCCGAGATGGAGGTGAAGACCGACTGGCTGTTCTGCGAGGCCAGCAGGTCGGCCAGCCGTCCGCCCCAGCCGATGGTGGCGCCTTCGGGTTTGAAGCTCTGCCAGGTGTTCTGCTGGTCGTTGTGCGAGAACAGGTTGCGGGGCTTGGGGTGGGAGAGCTGGGCGTACTGGGTCTTGCTGGTGGGCATGACCAAAGGGCCGACGTTGGCGACCACCGCCAGGCGCTTGTCGTTGTTGAACAAGTCGCGCAGCTGCGGCATGGAGGGGTGGAGCGCGAAACTGCGCCCCTGGGCGCGCAAGGGGTTGATGGCCAAAACCCCGCCCAGCCGCTGCGGCGAACCCAGCGACGCCGTCGCGCTGACCGGCGTGCCCGGCGCGAGCAGGGCGATGGAATCCGGGACTTGCTTGCGCACCGCGGTGTAGGCGGCGAACGAGGCGGCGTCGGTCGGCAGCACCGTGTTGAAGGCGTCGTTGCCGCCGAACAGGAAGATGCACACCAGCGCCTTGTAGTCGGTGGCCGCTTGCGCGGCGGCGCTGCCCATGGCGGCCAGGTTCAGGGCCAGCGGGCCGCCGGCCAGACCCAGGGTGGAGAGCGCGCCGGCCTGCCGCAGGAACAGGCGGCGCGATGCGTTGGAGGAGGGGGAATTCATGTCAAACCTCGCTTCGGGCAAGCCCGCGCTTCACTTCAGGACCTGGTATTCGGGCGAGGCCAGCGCCAGCAGGATGGCGGCGTTGACACGGGCTCGGCGAGCTTCGCTCACGTATTTTTCGTTCGCCCCCGAAGCCATCAGCGCCGGCAGGGGGATTTTTTCCAGCGTGGACTGGATCTCGTCGCGCAGTCCCGCGGGCATGCTGCCGTTCATCAGCCTGGCGTTGATGCTGGCCACCAGCTCGGCCGGCCTGTCGGCCAGGGCTTTCTCGGCCGTGAACGGGGTCTGCATGTCGCGGCGGTTGTAGGTCACACCATTGATCTGCGTGTTCATGAAGCCCCAGCCGTAGATGGACAGGTCGCGCACCTGGTTGGCGTAGATCGCCGCGGTGGTTTCCTGGGTCAGCTGCATCTCGGGCGCAACCAGCCCCAGCGCGGCGGTCTGGGTGCCGGGGGGCACGTAGCCCGGGCGGAAGAAGTTGAACACCGAGGGTGACCGCATCGGCGACATGCCCAGCGTGGCGTCGGTGTTGCCGACGCGGAACCGCCCCGAATCCGACACGTGCCCGAAGGCTCTCAGGAAGGTGGTGATGCGCAGCAGTGGGTCGCGCACCAGGCCCGAGGTGCCCGAGACGTTGCGGGCCTCCGGGTGCAGCAGCACGGCGCGCACCACGGCCTTCATGTCGCCGCGCTTGCCCTGGCCGTTGTCGTTGAAGGCCGAGGCCACCGCCGCCACATAGGCCGGGCTGGGGTTGCTGGTGACCATCCGCTGGATCATCTGCCTGCCGATGAAGGGCCCGACGTTCGGGTGGTTGGCGATGGTGTCCAGCGCGGCCTTTAGGCTGGCACGGGGGTCGGCGGTCGACTGGGCCGGGATGGTCGTGCCCAGGAAGCGCTTCTCCTCGGTGCTATGGAACTGCGGGTAGGGCACGAGCTGTTTGTAGTTGCGGTCGGGATCGAAGCTTTTGTCCATCGCCGCGCCGGTGACGAAGCAGTTGCTGTGCGGGTAGGTCGGGCAGGTCCAGCCCCAGCCCGTGAACACCTTGGCCAGGCCGCTGATGTCCGAGGCGTTGTAGGTCTCGACCGGCTGGCCGCCCACGAGCTTGGGCTGGCCGTTGAGTTCCAGCTGGTGCAAACCGATGGAAAACAGCTGCATCACCTCTCGGGCGTAGTTCTCGTCCGGCACCCGGCCCGTGAGGGGGTCGGCCTTCTGGTTGCGCAGCGACGTGAGGTAGTCGGCCATCATCGGGTTCAGCGTCACCTCTTCCAGCAAGGTGCGGTAGTCGCCCAGGCCCTTGCCGGCCAGCAGGTCCATGTAGTGGGCCACCGCGCGCGGGGCCGCGCCGACGGTCTCGTCCTGCATGGAGATCACGAAGATCTGCGACAGCGCGTAGGCCACGCGCTGCCGGAGCTGGTCCTCGCCGACGAGCGCCGTCTTCCAGAATGAATTGAAAACGCCTTCCTGGCCGATGCCGACATGGGCCTCGGCGCGGGAAAGGGCCTCCCAGGCGTCCCAGTTCCCGGTGTGGCTGCTGAGCGGCTTGGTGAATTGCTCGTCGATCCAGGCGCCATAGCCGATGGCCATCACCCGGTTGACTTGGGCGTCGTTGGCGCCGAAGGTGGCCTGATTCAGGAAGCGCGCCGCCTCGGCCCGCGTGGCCGGGATGTCGCTGGAAGCGGCCAGGACGCGTTTGGTCACCCGCTCGCCGTTGCCGCCGTCCTTTGATTGTTGGGCGGTGACGAGGGTGGCGCCGCTGCCGTCGGCATGGCCCTGTCCGTCACCGCCTCCTCCTCCGCCACAGCCCGCCAGGAGGAGGGCTGTCAAAACCACTGCGCTTGCTACCGTCTTTGAACCTTGAACCCGAGCCGACGTTTTGACCATCGACCCACCAGCACGAACGCTGGATTTCTTTCCATTGACAACTTGCAACATCACCACCCGCATCAAAAAACATGCGCAAATGTAAGTGCGCACTTAATGCTGAGCTTTGATGCTTTGAAGTATTCACGTACATCAAGAAGCTCTTACATCCGGACTCAACTTCAGCCGGTGGCAGGTTGCACGGATCCTGCCCCGCTGTCTTCGTCCGATGTGAATGGTCCTTGAATTCGCCGAAAGCGAAGGCGTGAATAAGAGTCAGAATTAGGACTTACTTACATCCTGCCCTAGTCTGGTGCAAAGAAAACGCGTGGCTCAAAGGGCTCGGATTCAGGGATGTTTGCGTGCGCTCGCTTTAATCTGAGCGTGCCCGCATGGAACCCGCCACCAGGTCAAAGCGGTAAAACCGGCATTCGATCGGTCCGTTCCACATCGGGATGCGGCGTGATTCCTTCAGCCGCATGGCCGTCGCGAGTTTCATGTCGGGGCTGAGGACATAAGCCGTCCAACCCGCGGCATGGCGGGTGTAAGCCTGTTTCCAATGGGCGGACAGGCGGGAGAAGAAGTCGGCCGGGGTGGCGCGGTCTTCCTTGGATGCGCGCGCCGCGGCGGCCTGCTGGCCGGCCTTGCCACCGACGTCGATGCGTTCGCCGTAGGGCGGGTTGATGACAAGCGTGCCGGGCAGCCCTTCCGGCAGTTCGGGCGCCGGGCGTTCCAGCGCGTCGCCCCCGTGGAAGGTGATGCAGGACTCGACGCCGGCACGCTGGGCGTTGCGCCGGGCGAAGTCCACCATGCGGAAAGACACGTCGCTGGCGTGGATCGGCACCGCGGCGGGATGGATGGCGGCCTGCGCGCGCTGCCGCATCTGCTGCCATTGGATGCGCGCCTCTTCTTCCATGAAGGGCAACAGGCGCTCGAACGCGAAACGGCGCTTCAGGCCGGGAGCGATGCCGCAGGCGATCTGCGCGGCCTCGATCGCGATCGTGCCGGAGCCGCAGCAAGGGTCGTGCAGGGCGCCCCCCTCCTGCGGCGTGCCGCGCCAACCGGCGGCGGCCAGCATCGCGGCGGCCAGCGTCTCTTTCAGCGGCGCGTCGCCCTTGTCCTCGCGCCAGCCGCGCTTGAACAGCGGCTCGCCCGATGTGTCGACGTAGAGCGAGGCGCGCTCTGGCCCGAGGTGCAGCAGCAACGGCAGGTCGGGGTGGCGGGTGTCCACGCTCGGGCGCTCGCCGAAGTGCTCGCGCATGCGGTCGCAGACGCCGTCCTTCACCTTCAACGCCGCGAAATTCAGGCTGCGCAACGGGCTGCGCTGGGCGGTGGTGTCCACGCGCAGGGTGTGCCGCGGCGTGATCCATTGCGTCCAGTCGACGCCCAGGGCCAGCTCGTAGATGTCGTGCTCGCCCTGGTAGGGGCCTTCGGCCACCTCGGCAAGCACCCGCTGCGCCAGCCGGCATTGCAGGTTCAGCGCCATCACCTCTTGCGGCCCGCCTTCCAGGCCGACGCCGCCGCGCGCCGTGTGCAGCGGCACCCCGGGCAGGATGCGGCCGACTTCCTCGGCCAGCAAAACCTCGACCCCGGCGGCGCAGGGCAGGAACAACGGGAGCGCCATGTCAGAGCGCCTTGCGCAGGTTGGCCGGGGCGATTTTCAGCGCCTCGCGGTACTTGGCGACGGTGCGGCGGGCCACCTGGATGCCCTGCTCTTCGAGCATGGTGGACAGCTGGCTGTCGCTCAGCGGCTTCTTGGGGTTCTCGGCCGCCACCAGCTGCTTGATCAAGGCCCGCACCGCCGTGCTGGAGGCGTTGCCGCCGGCCTCGGTGTTCAGCGAGGAGCCGAAGAAATACTTCAGCTCGAAGGTGCCGAAGGGCGTGGCCATGTACTTGGCGGTGGTCACGCGCGAGATGGTGGACTCGTGCAGGCCGAGCTCGTCGGCGATCTCGCGCAGCACGAGGGGCTTCATCGCGATCGCGCCGTGGCTGAAGAAGTTCTTCTGCCGCTCGACGATGGCCTGCGACACCCGCTGGATGGTGTCGAAGCGCTGCATGATGTTCTTGACGAACCAGCGCGCCTCCTGAAGCCGGCCGCTCAGGCCGGCGTTCTGCGCCGCCGCGCCGCGCTGCTGCTTGATCGCGTTGGCGTAGAGGTCGTTGATGCGCAGCTTGGGCATCACGTCGGGGTTGAGCACGACGCGCCAGCCGCGGCCGGCCTTCTGCACGATCACGTCGGGCACGATGACGTTGTCTTCGGCGCGGCTGAAGGGCCGGCCCGGCTTGGGTTCCAGCTGCGTGATCATCGACTGCGCCTGGCGCATCAGCTCCTCGTCGGCGCCGGTGACCGACATCAGTTTCTTCAGGTCGCGCCGGGCGAGCAGGTCCAGGTGCTTCTTGCAGACGATGACGGCCACCATCTGCGCCTCGCAGCGCGGCTGCGCGCGCAGCTGCAGCACCAGGCATTCGCCGAGGTCGCGGGCGCCGACGCCCAGGGGGTCCATGTCCTGCAGCCACTTGAGCGCGCACTGCAGCCGCTCCATCAACTCCTCGAACTCCGATTCGCCTTCGGAGAACGCCGCTGCGATCTCCTCCAGGGGAGCCTCGAGATAGCCGTCGTCGTTGACCGATTCGATCAGCACGCGCACCGCCGCGGCGTCTTCCTCCGACAACCGCATGCCGACCAGCTGCTGGCGGAGGTGGTCCTGCAGGCTCAGGCCCGCGGTCTGCCGCTCCTGCGGGTCGAAGTCGTCGTCCAGCGCGCCCTGCGCCGCGGTGCTGGGCATTTCGCGGATGCCGTCGAAGTCCTCGCTTTCGGTGCCGTTCTCCCAGTCCTCCCGTTCCGTGGTGCCGAACTCGGTGCCGTCCAGCGCGAGGGCGTCGTCGCTGGCGTCGTGCTGGGTGTCGGACGCGGCCGCGGCTTCGCTTTCGCGCTCGCCGACACGCTCGGCGGCCGTCAGCCGCTCGCTCAGCGGCTCGTGCGGCGGCGCGGCATCCTCCTCGACGTCGAGGAAGGGGTTCTGCTCCAGCATCTGCTCGACTTCCTGCTGCAGCTCCAGCGTGGACAGCTGCAGCAGGCGGATGGACTGCTGCAGCTGCGGCGTGAGCGCCAGGTGCTGGGACAGCCGGAGTTGCAGGGAGGGCTTCATGGGGCGAGCGCCGGCGGGTCCGTCACATGCGGAAATGTTCGCCGAGGTAGACCTTGCGCACGTCGGCGTTGTCGACGATCTCGGTGGGCGTTCCCTGGGCCAGCACGGTGCCGTCGCTGATGATGTAGGCGCGGTCGCAGATGCCGAGCGTCTCGCGCACGTTGTGGTCGGTGATCAGCACGCCGATGCCGCGGTTCTTCAGGAAATTGATGATGCGCTGGATCTCCAGCACCGCGATCGGGTCGACGCCGGCGAAAGGCTCGTCCAGCAGTATGAAACGCGGCTGCGTGGCCAGCGCGCGCGCGATCTCGACCCGGCGCCGCTCGCCGCCGGACAGCGCTGGCGCGGGGCTGCGCCGCAGCTTCTCCAGGCCCAGGTCCTGCAGCAAGCCTTTGAGCATCTTCTCGATCGCCGCGCTTTTCAGCGGCTTGCCTTCGGCGCCGACCTGAAGCTCCAGAACGGCGCGGATGTTCTCCTCGACGTTGAGCTTGCGGAAGATCGAGGCCTCCTGCGGCAGGTAGGACAGGCCCAGGCGCGAACGCCGGTGGATAGGCAGCCGCTCCACGCGCTGGCCTTCGATCGAGATCTCGCCGGCGTCTGCGCGCACCAGGCCCACGATCATGTAGAAGCTGGTGGTCTTGCCCGCGCCGTTGGGGCCGAGCAGCCCCACCACCTCGCCGGCGTTGACCGACACGTGCACGTTCTTGACCACCTTGCGCGCGCCGTAGCTCTTTTGCAGGCCCACGGCGTCCAGGCGGCGGCCGGGCTCCTTGCGCGGGCCCCCGGGCACGGCGGCGGCGTTCATCGCCTGTCCCCCAGCCCGGGGGAGGTCTTCAGCGGCGGGGCCGCGGGAGGGGCGGGCGCCTGGCTGGCGGCCTCCTGGGCCGCCGCGGTGCCTTCGCGCGGCGACAGCACCGCGCGCACGCGGCCCGACGGGTTGCCGGGGCTGGCGCTGCCCGGGCCTCCGACGACGGTGAAGACTTCGGAGAAGTTGTCGTAGGTGATCAGGTTGCCGGCTGTCTCGTCGACGACCACGCCCCCGCGCAGCCGGCGGATGACGGCTCGGTTGTGAAGGCGCAGGACGTCGGCCTTGGCGTCGTATTCGATGCGCTCGGCCTCGCCTTCCATGACTTCGTCCAGCCCGTCGCGCTTTTGCCTGAACGAAGCCAGCCGGCCGGCGCCACCCAGGGCCGTGCCCTGGTGATAGCCCTCGGGCGTCTGCCTGACGTCGAACTGGTTGGCGCGCATCACCAGGCTGCCCTTGCTCATCACCACATTGCCGGTGAAGACACCCGACTGCTTCAAGTCGTCGTAGCGTCCCGCGTCGGCCTCGACGTTCAAGGGCTTCAGGCGGTCGGCCTTCTCAGACCAGGCCGTGGACGGCGCGGTCAGCAGACTGAAAGCCAACAAGCACAGCGCGCTGGCCAGCCGGCGGTTCCAAAGGGGGGGGTGAAGAGGTGGATGCGTCATAGGGCATGAAACTTGCAGGGCATTCTAGCCCGGCCGTTTCATGCGGAATGACAATTCGGAGGAAAAACCCCCGGTTTGTCGACCTGTCGCGGGTCGAGCAGGGGAGGGGGCTCAAGCCTTCTTGCGGCTTTGCCCGATCAGGAAATCGGTGACGGCCAGCGAACGCTCCGGCGTGCCGGCCAAGGTGCCGGACGTCCAGAAGCGGCCGTTCACGCCGATGGCGGGCACGCCGTCGATGCGGTAGGCCTCGGCCAGCTTGCGGGCCTGGGTGGCCTTGGTGTTGACACTGAACGAATTGAACGCCTCGTTGAACTTCGCGGCGTCGACGCCATTCTTGGCCATGAAGGCCGAGATGTCGGCCAGCTTGTCGAGCTTGGCGCGCTCGACGTGGATGGCGTAGAACACCTTGCGGTGCAGCGTGGCGACCAGGCCGAGCTGCTCCAGCGCATAGAAGATCTTCTGGTGCGCGACGAACGGCTCGTCCCGGAAGGCGACCGGCACCCGCCGGAAAGCCACGTCGTCGGGGATCTTCTTGGTCCAGGCTTCCAGCATGGGCTCGAAGTTGTTGCAATGCGGGCAGCCGTACCAGAAGAACTCCAACACCTCGATCTTGCCGGTGGCTGGGACCGGCAGCGGCTGGCTCAGGCGCACGTACTGCTTGCCTTCAACCGGCGCGCCCTGGGCCTGCGCCACGCCCGCCAGGGGCGCCAGGCCGCCCCCCAGGCCCAGGCCGAGCAGTTGTTGGGAGAAGGCGCGACGTTTCATGGGGGATCCTCGGGTGAACTGCACGTGCAGCGTGTGGACAGAGTCGCCGCGAACGGCAAAGTTCAGGGGCTGGGTTATTTTTGCACCCGCACGAGCGCCGATTCGATGCCGGCGCCGTCCAGGCTCGTCTTGGTGGCTTCGGCCTGGTCCTTCTGGCCGTAGGGGCCGACGCGGACGCGGTAGACCGTGCGGCCGGCCTGCTCGCGCTCGGTGACCTTGGCGTCGAAGCCCAGCAGGCTCAGGCGGGCGCGTTGTTGTTCGGCGTCTTCGGTGCGCGCATAGGCGCCGGCCTGGACGAAGTAGGAAAAGCCGTCGCCGGTGGCCTTGGCCGCCGCCGTCTCTGGCGGCATCTTCGCGGGTGCCGCGGCCGGGCTCTGGCCGGCCAGGATCGCCGCCGGGTCGCGCGTGCTTTCGGGGGCGGGGGCGGAAGCCGCGGCGGCGGTCGGCGCGGTGGCCGCCGCACCTTGCGCGGCGGCGCTCGCGGACGGTTCCGAGCTCACCTGCCCGCTGGCCGCGTTCGGCCGGGCGGTGCGGTTGCTGAGCGGCGCGTTGGGGTCCCAGTTCTTGTTCTTCTGCGCCTCGGCGGCGTCCTGGTCGGGCGTGCGTTGCGGCACCTTGTTGACGAAGGGCACCGGCACCTTGGTGACGTACAGCGCCACGCCCAGGGCCAGGGCCAGGCCGATCAGCAGGCCCACGATCATGCCCATCAGGAAACCACCGCGTTGCTTGTTGCTCATCCGTTCTTTCTCTTCAAGGGCTTGTCGTCGCCTGGCTTGCCGCCCGGCGCCGGTCACATCGATTCCGGCGCGCCCACGCCCAGCAGCGTCAGCGCGTTGCGCAGCACCTGGCGGGTGGCCGCCAGCAGGGCCAGGCGCGCTTCGGTGAGGGCCGCATCTTCCACGAAAAAGCGCTCGGCCGCGTAATAGCTGTGGAAAGCACCCGCCACCTCGCGCAGGTAGAACGCGACGTCGTGCGGCGCCAGGTTGGCCGCGGCGCCGGCCAGCATGCCGGGGTATTCGGCCAGCTTGAGCATCAGGGCCGATTCGCTCGGCGCGGTCAGCAGCGACAAGTCGGCCGCGGCCAGGCGCTCCAGGCTGCCGCCGCGCTCGCCCACCCAGTCGCGTAGGACCTTGCTCAGCCGGGCGTGGGCGTATTGCACGTAGAACACCGGGTTCTCGTCGTTCTGCTTCAGCGCCAGGTCGATGTCGAAGACGAATTCCGTGTCGGCCTTGCGGCTGATCAGGAAGAAGCGGACCGCGTCCTTGCCCGTCCAGTCGATCAGGTCGCGCAGCGTCACGTAGCTGCCGGCGCGCTTGGAAATCTTCACCTCCTCGCCGCCGCGCATCACCGTGACCATCTTGTGCAGCACGTAGTCCGGGTAGCCGGCGGGCACGCCCAGCCCCACGGCCTGCAGCCCGGCGCGCACCCGCGCGATCGTGCCGTGGTGGTCGCTGCCCTGGATGTTGATCGCCTGGGCGAAGCCGCGCTGGAACTTGCGGACGTGGTAGGCGACGTCGGGCACGAAATAGGTGTAGCCGCCGTCGGACTTGCGCATGACGCGGTCCTTGTCGTCGCCGAATTCGGTGGAGCGCAGCCATAGCGCGCCGCCTTCCTCGAAGGTCTTGCCGGCGGCCTTGATGCGTTCGACGGCGGACTCCACCAGGCCGTCGGCGTAGAGGCTGGATTCGAGGAAGTAGTTGTCGAAGCGCACGCCGAAGGCCTGCAGGTCCAGGTCCTGCTCGTGGCGCAGGTAGGCCACCGCGAACTGGCGGATGCCGTCGAGGTCGTCGATGTCGCCCGAGGCGGTGAAGCTGCGGTCGTCGGCGGCGACGGTCTTCCTGGCGAGGAAGTCCTGGGCGATGTCGGCGATGTAGTCGCCGTTGTAGGCCGATTCGGGCCAGGCGGCGTCGCCGGGCTTGAGGCCCCTCAACCGCGCCTGCACCGAGGCGGCCAGCGTGGCGATCTGCACGCCGGCGTCGTTGTAATAGAACTCGCGCACGACTTCGCGGCCCTGGGCCGCGAAGAGGTTGCAGATCGCGTCGCCGAGCGCGGCCTGCCGGCCATGGCCGACGTGCAGCGGGCCGGTGGGGTTGGCCGAGACGAACTCGACCAGCACCTTGCGGCCGTCGGCGCGCTGCTGGCCGAAGCGGTCGCCCGCAGCGAGCACCTCCGACACCACCGCCTGCTTGGCCGCGGCTTTCAGGCGCAGGTTGATGAAACCGGGGCCGGCGATCTCCAGGGCTTGCACCCAGCGCTGCACCGCCGGTTGGGCGTTCAACGCGTCGACCAGCTGCTGCGCCAGCTCGCGCGGGTTCTTCTTCTGCCGCTTGGCCAGGGGCATGGCGGCGGTGCAGGCCAGGTCGCCGTGGGCGGCCTGTTTGGGAAGTTCGAAGGCGGCGACGGCGGCTTGGGCCGCCAGGGCGCCGGGGCTGACTTGTTCTATCGCTTTTCCGAGCGCGTCGCGCAGTTCTTGTTGGGCTTGGATCATGGGCGAATTCTAAGTTGGCACTCCCGCCATGCCGGCCGGCCGGGCGCGGGGCGCAACGCAATTCGATACCGCGCGCCCGCAAAACCGGATTGAAAGAAGTGGCCGCCGGCGCTATGGTTTGACGTTACGCTTGACGTGTCTCCGACCGGGCCAGGCCGCCAACGGCTCCGCCCGCCCCCCAGCCAACCGCCGTCGCCCGCCGCCTCTTGCCGTCACTTGCCGTGAGCCACCCGCCTTGAGCACCTCCTCCAAGCCCCCATCGCCCAAGCCCCGCGCGCGCGCCAGCAGCACTTCCACGTTCACCTCGGGCGAGGGCCAGCGCTCCGGCGCCAACCTCGGCGTGCTGGCGTCCAACACCGGCCACCCGATCGGCGGCCGCGGTGCCGCACCGGCGGCCGCGGAGCCGCAGGCCGACCCCGGGCTGCCGTCTCACATCGGCAAGTACCGGGTCTTGCGCAAGCTGGGCGAGGGCGCCACCAGCGAGGTCTTCCTCTGCCACGACGACTTCAACGGCCGCGACGTGGCGATCAAGCGCGTGCGGGCCTCGGCCCTGGCCGATGCCCAGGAGGACCACTTCTCGGCCCGCTTCTTCGCCGCCGAAGCGGCCCTCGTGGGGCGGCTGCAACACCCGAACGTGGTGCAGATCCTCGACGCGGTGGAGGATCCGGTCGCGCCCTACCTGGTGATGGAGTACGTCGCCGGCGCCACGCTGCGGCCCTATTGCCGAGCCGACCAGCTGCTGTCGCTCGAGCTGATCGTCGAAATCGGCTTCAAATGCGCGATGGCCCTGGGCTACATGTACCGGCAGGGGCTGATCCACCGCGACGTCAAGCCGGCCAACCTGCTGGTGGTGCTGAACAACGGCGCTATCACCGACGTGAAGGTCTCCGACTTCGGCAGCGTGCTCAACCTGGCGGCCGAGGTCACCCAGGTGCACCGCGTGGGCTCTCTGGCCTACATGTCGCCCGAGCAACTCGACGGCGCGACGCTCGACGCGCGCGCCGACATGTACTCGCTCGGCGCGGTGCTCTACCACCTGATCGCCGGCCGGCCGCCCTTCGACGGCCACGTGCACTCGGCGATGATGCACCAGATCTACAACGTGGTCCCGGCGCCGCTGACCGCGCTGCGGCCCGAGCTGGCGCCGGCGGTCGACGGCGTGATCCAGCGCGCGCTGTCCAAGCGGCCCGAAGAGCGCTTCGCCGACTGGAACGAGTTCGCGCAGGCCTTGTCGGGCCTCATCTCGTCGCAGCTCGTGCCGCGCGGCCAGCTGCAGGGCGTGCTCGACTCCGAGCGCTTCAACCTGCTGCGCAGCCTCGATTTCTTCTCGGCCTTCGGCGACGTCGAGCTCTGGGAGGTCGTGCACCGCGCCAAGTGGCAGCGCTTCAACTTCGGCCATGCGCTGTTCCGCAAAGGCGAGGAGGGGCGCACCTTCCACATCATGGCGCAGGGCGAGGTCGAGGTCTTCCGCGACGGCACGCGCGTGGCCCTGCTCGGCGCGGGCACGTCGGTGGGCGAGATGGCCTACCTGGCGCCCAGCCCCGAGCTGCGCAAGCACAGCACCGACGTCATCGTCACCAAGGCGGCGACCACCATTTCCTTCGTGCCCGAGACGCTGCTCCAGGTCAGCGCCAACTGCCGACATCTTTTCGACGCCGCTTTCATCCGCGTGTTGGTGCGGCGCCTGCACGCGGCCCACGAGGCCATCGCCCACCCGCGCCGCATCATGTGACGCCGCCGGCCGCCGCGCGGTCAGCCGGACCGGGCCGGCGCGCGTTGAGTGTCGGCCGTCGCGGAAGACCGCGGTTCCCGCGTTTTCATCCGCATGGGGCGCCTGCGCCCCGGGCATCCCACGTCCCAACACCCACCACCGAGGAAACGCCATGATGAAGAATCTGATGATCGCCGTGTCCCTGTCCTTGGCCGCCGCCGCTTTCTCCGTGCCGGCGCATGCGAAGAACGCCGCCTGCGATGCCGCCGCCGCCGAGAAGAAACTGGCCGGCGCGGCCAAGGACAGCTTCCTCAAGAAGTGCGAAGCCGATGCCGCCGCCGCGGCGCCCGCGGCGGCTGCTTCCGGCGCGGCCGGCGGCGCGGGCTGCGAAGCCAAGGCCGACGAGAAGAAGCTGGCGGGCGCGGCCCGGGGCAGCTTCATCAAGAAATGCGAGAAAGACGCCAAGGCCGACACCTCGAAGACCAGCTGCGACGCGGCCGCCGCCGACAAGAAGCTGGCCGGTGCGGCCAAGAACAGCTTCGTGAAGAAGTGCGTGAGCGACGCGGCGAAGGGTTGAGGCGACGGCTGCCGAAGCGGGCCGGCCGGCTTCAAGCCGCGCCGGGCCCCTCGCCCCAGTAGCGCGCCTCGCCATAGGTCTGCTTCAGGAAGTCGATCCACAACCTCACCCGCAGCGGCAGGTGCTTGCGCTGGGGGAACACCGCATAGATGCCGTTGGGCGGCGCGGTGAATTCCTCCAGCACCGCGACGAGCCGGCCCGATTTCACCTCCTGGGCCACTTCCCAGGTCGAGCGCCAGGCGATGCCCAGGCCGGCCAGGCACCAGTCGTGCAGCACCTGGCCGTCGCTGCAATCCAGGCGTCCGCCCGGGCGCAGGTGGACCACCGCGCCGTCGACCTGGAAGGCCCAGCCGCGGCTCTGGCTGGCGTCGCTCGACAGCGCCAGGCATTCATGCCGCGCCAGCTCCTGGGGGTGCTTCGGGGTCCCGGCGCGCTGCAGGTAGCCGGGCGCGGCCACGCACAGGCGCCGGTTGTCGGCCAGGCGCAGGCTGACCAGGCTGGAGTCGGGCAGGTCGCCGACGCGCACCGCGCAGTCGAAGCTTTCGTTGACGATGTCCACCACCCGGTCGGACAGGTTGAGCGAGATGTTCACGTCGGGGTGCATCGCGAGGAAACGCGGCACCAGCGGCGCCACATGGCGGCGGCCGAAGCCGGCCGGCGCGGTCACCCGCAGATAGCCGCTGGCCTTGAGGCCACCGGCGCTGACGCTGGCCTCGGCGTTGCCCAGGTCGGCCAGCAGCCGCTGGCAATCTTCCAGGAAGGCGCTGCCTTCATGGGTGAGGCTGATGCGGCGCGTGGTGCGCACCAGCAGCTTGACGCCCAGGCGCTCTTCCAGGGCGTCGATGCGCCGGCCGACCACGGCCGGCGCCAGGCCTTCCGCCTGGGCCGCGGCCGTCAAACTGCCCTTGGTGGCGACGGCGACGAAAGACTCCAATTGCTTGAGCTTGTCCATTCCGTTACCGGATTTCATCTAAAAAAGGTTGGAATAAAACGCATGATGCGTACTTAATGCCATATTCAGTATGCAATAAATTACCTCCATCGCGGGACGCCCGTGCAGCTCCGGCCCCGTGACTCGACACCGTTCCGTCCCTTTTTTCTTCGACAGGAGACTCCCATGACGCTCGCTTTGCCTGAAGGCCTGAAGATCAATGCCCCCATCCTGCCGGGCTTCGAAACCATCCTGACGCTGCCCGCCCTGGAATTGGTGGCCAAGCTGCACCGCGCCTTCGAACCCCGGCGCCAGCAGCTGCTCGCGGCGCGCGCCGAGCGAGCCAAGCGGCTGGACGCCGGCGAGCGGCCCGACTTCCTGCCAGAAACCGCGCAGATCCGCGCCGGCGACTGGAAGGTCGCGCCCATCCCCAAGGCCCTGCAATGCCGCCGCGTGGAGATCACCGGCCCGGTGGACGCCAAGATGGTCATCAACGCCTTCAACTCGGGCGCGGACAGCTACATGACCGACTTCGAGGACAGCAACAGCCCCGTCTGGGCCAACCAGATCCAGGGCCAGGTCAACCTCTACCAGGCGATCCGCCGCACGCTGACGCTCGAATCCAAGGGCAAGACCTACCAACTGGGCGACAAGATCGCCACCCTGCAGGTGCGCCCGCGCGGCTGGCACCTGGATGAAAAGCACGTCACGGTGGACGGCCAGCGGGTGCACGGCGGCATCTTCGACTTCGCGCTGTTCATGTTCCACAACGCAAAGGAACAGCTCGCCCGCGGCGCCGGCCCCTACTTCTACCTGCCCAAGATGGAGAGCCACCTCGAAGCGCGGCTGTGGAACGACGTCTTCGTGATGACGCAGAACGAACTCGGCCTGCCGCAGGGGACCATCAAGGCCACCGTGCTGATCGAGACGGTGCTGGCCGCCTTCGAGATGGACGAGATCCTCTACGAGCTGCGCGAGCACAGCGCCGGCCTGAACGCCGGTCGCTGGGACTACATCTTCAGCTGCATCAAGAAATTCAAGGTCGACAAGAATTTCTGCCTGGCCGACCGCGCCAAGGTCACCATGACCTCGCCCTTCATGCGCGCCTACGCGCTGCTGCTGCTCAAGACCTGCCACA
>CBIHOD010000064.1:0-22907 GCA_966211815.1 uncultured Burkholderiales bacterium | reverse complement strand
TCGGTGATGTTCTTGCCCTTGTAGAGCACCTCCAGCGTCTCGCGGTTGTAGCGCCGGCCCTGGCAGACGTCGCAAGGCACGTAGACGTCGGGCAGGAAATGCATCTCCACCTTGATCACGCCGTCGCCCTGGCAGGCCTCGCAGCGGCCGCCGGCCACGTTGAACGAGAAGCGCCCCGGGCCGTAGCCGCGCTCGCGCGCGGCGGGCACCTCGGCGAACAGCTCGCGGATCGGCGTGAACAGGCCGGTGTAGGTGGCCGGGTTGCTGCGCGGCGTGCGGCCGATCGGGCTCTGGTCGACGTTGATCACCTTGTCGAACAGCTCGACGCCCTCGATCGCGTCGTGCGGCTCGGGCTCGGCATGGCTGCCATAGAGCTTGCGGGCGACGGCGGCGTAGAGCGTGTCGTTGACCAGCGTGCTCTTGCCCGAGCCGGACACGCCGGTCACGCAGGTGAGCAGGCCCAGCGGGAACTCGACGCTCACGCCCTTGAGGTTGTTGCCGCGCGCATTGGCGATGCGCAGCGCGCCGCCCCCACCCTGGCCCTCTCCCCCCGGGGGGGGCTTGGCCTGTCCTGAGCTTGTCGAAGGGGGGTGAGGGCGCCGGCGCGCCGCCGGGACTTCGATCCGCAACCGGCCGCTCAGGTACTGCCCGGTGAGTGATTTCGGATCCGCCGCCACCTCCGCCGGCGTGCCCTGCGCCATCACCCGCCCGCCGTGCACGCCGGCGCCCGGGCCCATGTCGATGACGTGGTCGGCGGCGCGGATCGCGTCCTCGTCGTGCTCGACCACGAGCACGCTGTTGCCGATGTCGCGCAGGTGGCGCAGCGTGGCGATCAGCCGGTCGTTGTCGCGCTGGTGCAGGCCGATGCTCGGTTCGTCGAGCACGTACATCACGCCCGTCAGCCCCGAGCCGATCTGGCTGGCCAGGCGGATGCGCTGCGCTTCGCCGCCGCTGAGCGACTCGGCGCTGCGGTCCAGGCTGAGGTAGTTCAGGCCGACGTCGTTGAGGAACGCCAGCCGCGAGCGGATGGCGCGCACCACCTTGTCGGCGATCTCCGCCTTGGCGCCTTGCAGCTCCAGGCTTTCGAAATAGCGCAGGCACTCGCGCAGCGTGAAGTGCTCGATGCGGTAGATCGGCTCGCCCTTGGCTTGCGCGGCGATGTCGGCCGCGCCGCGCAGGAACACGTGCCGCGCCTCGCGCCGCAGCCTCGCACCGCCGCAGTCGGGGCAGGGCTTGACGGACTGGTAGCGCGCCAGGTCTTCGCGCACCGCGGCCGAGTCGGTCTCGCGGAAGCGCCGCGACAGCGTCGGCAGGATGCCTTCGAAAGGGTGGCTGCGCTTGACGCTGCGCTTCCTGCCGGCGGCGCTTTCGGCCTCGTAGGTGAAGGCGATCTCTTCGCCGGCCGACCCGTGCAGCAGCACCTGACGCGCCCGCTCGGGCAGGTCCTCGAACGGCGCCTCGATGTCGAAGCCGTAGTGCTTGGCCACGCTCTGCAGCATCGAGAAGGTGTAGGGGTTGCGCCGGTCCCAGCCCTTGACGGCGCCGCCGGCCAGGCTGAGCGACGGGAAGGCGACGATGCGGTCGGGGTCGAAGACCGTCGTCACGCCCAGGCCGTCGCAGGCGGGGCAGGCGCCGACGGGCGAGTTGAAGGAAAAAAGCCGCGGTTCCAGTTCGGGCAGGCTGTAGTTGCACGCCGGGCACGCGAAGAGGCTGGAGAACAGGTGCTCACGGCCGTTGTCCATGTCCACGGCCAGCGCCTTGCCGCCGGCGATGCGCAGCGCCGCCTCGAAGCTCTCGGCCAGGCGCTGCGTCAAGCCCTGGGCGGCGACTTGCTCGGCCCCGCCGATCTTGACGCGGTCGATCACCACGTCGATGTCGTGCTTCTCGTTCTTCTTCAGCGGTTGCAGGTCGGCCGCGTCGACCACCGCGCCGTCGATGCGGAAGCGCACATAGCCCTTGGCCTGCATCTCGGCCAGCAGGTCGCCGAACTCGCCTTTTCGCTCGCGCGCGACCGGCGCCAGCACCATCAGCCGGCTGCCTTCCGGGAGGGCCAGCAGCGCGTCGACCATCTGGCTGACGCTCTGGGCCTGCAGCGCCAGCCCGTGGTCGGGGCAGAAGGGCGTGCCGGCGCGGGCGTAGAGCAGCCGCAGGTGGTCGTGGATCTCGGTCACCGTGCCCACGGTGGAGCGCGGGTTGTGGCTGGTGGCCTTCTGCTCGATCGAGATCGCGGGCGACAGGCCCTCGATCAGGTCGACGTCGGGCTTGTCCATCAGCTGCAGGAACTGCCGCGCGTACGCCGACAGGCTCTCCACGTAGCGGCGCTGGCCCTCGGCGTAGAGCGTGTCGAAGGCCAGGCTGGACTTGCCCGAGCCCGACAACCCCGTGATCACCACCAGCTGGTTGCGCGGGATGTCCAGGTCGATGTTCTTGAGGTTGTGGGTGCGGGCGCCGCGCACGCTGATGGCGGCGGCCTCGCGCGCGCCGTGGCGCAGCGCGGCTTGCAGCGTCGGGCCGCCGCCGGTTGCATCGATTCCGCCGGTTCCCCCGGTCTCGGCCGGGCCTGCGGGCGGTGTCTCGGTCGCTGCGGTTCGGGGCTTCTTCGGGGGCTGCGGCATCACGGGCGCGCGCAAGGCGCTGCGGAAAAGGCGGAACCGGCCATCATAGCGACGGCACGGTGTCCGCGCGTTTCAACCCATTTCAGCGCGCCGGCGGCGACGCCATCAGCCGGGCGACCGCCCCGCTTGCCTTGAGTTTTTCGAACGCCACACGCGTGCGCTGAACCGTGTCGTCGGGCGTGGCCTTGCTGTAGGCCATGTAGATGCCGGTGGACAGGGCGTCCAGCGTCGCCGCCTTCTCCAGCCGCGCGAAGTCGATGCCGGCTTCGCGGCACAGCGCCTGCGCGTCGCGCTCGGGCATCGGCAGCAGCTGGATCTGCCGGTTCAGCAATTTCTTGAAGTTGTCGCCGTTGTCGGCCGAGACCACCAGCTTGGTGAAACCCTGCGACTGCAGGTAGTGCTGGCGCACGTCGTCGCGCATGACGCCGACGCGGTAGTTCTTCGCGTCATCCAGCCTGGCCACCGCCACGTCGGCCTGGTCGCGCAGCTTGTAGAGGTGGTATTCGATGCGCATGAATTCGCCGGCCCATTTGAACTGCGCCTCGCGCGCCGGCGTGCGGGCGATCAGGTAGATCAGCACGTTGGGCTCCCGCAGCGCCATGTCGTAGGCCCGGGCCCAGGGGTACAGGTGCAGCTTGTAGTCGTTCAGGCCGGCCAGTTTCAGCGTGGCCTCGACGATCTCGGTGGCGGGCCCGGCGACCTTGCCTTCCTGCAGGAAGGTGTACGACGAGGTTTCCGTGACACCCAGGATGGCCTGGGCCGGCGCCTGCGCCCACGAGGCAGGCGCCGCGCAGCCGGCCGCCAGGGCCCACGCGGCCGCGCTCCGGCCGGCCCATCGCCGTCGTTGAGGTTGAAAGCGGTTCATGGTTGCCGATCCTCCTTTGGCGCGCCCGGCGCCCTTCTTCAAACGACCACGCGGTTGCGCCCCTCGGCCTTGGCGCGGTACAGCGCCTGGTCGGCCCGGTGCAGCAGGGCGTCGAACCCTTCCATCGTCGCCGGGTCGAACTGGGCCGCCCCGATGCTCATGGTGACGTGCCCCGCCACTTGCGAGCCGCTGTGCGGCAGCGCCTTGGCGGCCAGCGCCGAGCGCAGGCGCTCTCCGGCGGCGCGGGCGGCGGCGGCGTCCGAGCCGGGCAGCAGCACCGCGAATTCCTCCCCACCGATCCGCGCCGGGGTTTCCCCCGCCCGGCCGAAGCATTGCTTCAGCACCTGGGCGGCCGCCCTCAGGCATTCGTCGCCCCGCGCGTGGCCGTAGGTGTCGTTGTAGCGCTTGAAATAGTCGATGTCGCACAGCAGCACCGACAGCGGCTGGCCCAGCCGCTGCGCGCGGCGCACTTCCGCCTCCTTCACTTCGTCGAAGTGGCGCCGGTTGGCCAGGCCGGTCAAGGGGTCCAGGCGCGAGAGTTCCTCCAGCCGGGCGTTGGTGGCGCGCAGCTCGGCGGTCTTTTCCTCGACCAGCTCGGCCAGCCGGTCGCGGTGCGCGGCCAGGTCGCGTTCGTCCTGGCGCTGGCGTTCCAGGTAGTCGGACAACTCGCCCTGCAGCTGGTTGATGCCCGACTCCAGGAGCCCGAGTTCGTCGAGGTGGCGCGCATGCCGCTGCAGGCGCAGCGGCTGGTCGAGCGTGGCCGGCTTGATCTCGCCGAGGTGGCGCGCGATGTGCCGCACGTGCACGGTGACCGTGCGGTTGAACACCCACATGACCAGCGCCGCCAGAAGCAGCGACTGGACCAATTGCGTCAGCACGATGCCCAGCACCTCGCCGCGCAGCCGCGCCCACAGCACGCCGTCGTCGCCTTCGAGCAGCAATTCGCCGATGGTCTCCGTCGCACCGGGATACGGCGCGTAGGTCAGCTTGCGCCGCAGCGACGGCGCAAGGTGGGAGCCGCCGGCCCGGCCACCGCCGCCGCGCTCGACGATGTCGGGCGGCCGCCCGGCGTTGAAAATGCGCAGCTCGATGCGGCCGACCGGCTTGACCTGCGCCACGCTGCCCACCTGCTTCTGCAGTTCGTCCCGGTCCATCTCCCAGATGGCCTTGGACAACGTGCGCTGGAACACCTGGTCGATCAGCGCCAGCTCGGCGTTCATCGCCTCCAGGTTGCGTTCCCAGGCCCACCAGGTCCGCACCGCCACGGCGGCCGCGGTGAACACGATGCCGAAGGCCAGCGTGGCCAGCACCAGGCGCAGGCCGAGCGAGCGCTTCTTGAACGCGCGCGGGCCCGGCCCGGCGCCGTCGGCATCGCTTGTGCCGGGTGCGGTCATGTCGCCACGCCGCGTTGCGGCGACGCGCCCGGCGAGGCCGCCTGGCAGGCTTTGCGGGACGACGAAAGCGGCGGCATGAGGGCGGTCTCGCGGCGAAGTCGGTTCGGAAGGCCATTCTGCCCGCGGCGGCGGCCGGGCGGGTTCAGAGCCATTTGTTCTGGATGCGGGCGTAGCGCCCGTCTTTCTTCACCGCCTGCAGCGCCGCCCTGAAGCGTTCGACGGTGGCGTCGGGGGTCTTCAGGCTGAAAGCCATGTCCATGCCGCCTTGCTCGACCAGGTCGGGCAGCGGCAGCCCATGGGCCAGCAGCCTGGCCGGGTCGTCGCCGGCCTGCCGGGCGATGTAACGCGCGGTCAGTTCGTCGGAGATCCACAGGTCGACGCGGCCCAGCTTGAATTTTTCATAGTTCTTCTCGTACTGGCTGCCGGATTGCAGGTTCCGGCCGACCACGAATCCCCTGGCCACGAGGTACTGCTCGCCGGCGTCCTGGTTGACGGTGGCGACCTGGAGCTTGCGCGCGTCGTCCAGGCTGCGCAGCCGAAGCTTCCTGTCGGGATGCGCATACAACATCCAGCGCGTCGGCGCGATCGTGCCCACCCACTTGAACAGCTTCTCGCGCTGCGGCGTGCGCAGGATCGAATAGATCAGCACGTTCTCCTCGTTCAACGCGATGTCGTAGGCCCGGGCCCAGGGCATCACCTGGATCTCCGCCTCGACGCCCGCCTGCCTGAGCGTCGCCTGGACGACCTCGGTGCACACGCCGGTGACCTCGCCGCCGCGGCGCATGTTGTAGGGCGGCAGCTCCTCGGTGACGACGCGGATCGGCCGCTGCGGCTGTGCCGCGAGCGGCCCGCCCGCCAGCGCGACCAACAGAGCGGCGCCCGCCGTGCGGCGCGAGAGGCGGGCCGGGGAGGGCTGCATGGGGCGAAGGTGCTGCGGATTCACGGACGCTGGAGGACGCGGGCGGACGGTTGAATTTCGGGAAAGGACGCACGAAGTTGAGGATTTTCTCCCCGGATGGCTGGCAGATTGAGGGTTTTGCCGGCGCGACCCGGGAATGGCGCCGAGGTTCAGCACCCGGCGCCGACGGCGGCTGGCGCGTCGCTGCCGTGCGTCGCAAGGGTCTTGCAGTCGGCGGGACCGGGCCAGCCTTGCCGCCGAAGCCGGGCGGTGCGCTCGGCGGTTCAGACACCCGTCCCATCGGCTCGCGCTCCAGCGCCGGCGCCGCGGCGCGCCCAACCCGTTCCCGCGGATTCAAGGTGCCGCGGGCGGCAGGGCCGACTGCAACGCGAGGAGCGCCCGGGCATCCAGTGGCGCCTTCCAGGCCGCCGCGGGCTCGGCCTGGCGCCAATGCAGCCCGTCGGCTTGCAGCGCCAGTTCATGCAGGATGCGGCCGTCGCGCTGGAACGCCAGCCGCGTCGCGTCGCCGGCCGCCGCCTGGTCCGCGGGCGCCGCGGTCCAGCGCGGCGCGGCGGCGTGGTTGTCGAGCGCGGCCAGCCAGCGCAGTAGCGCCGGCGTCACCGGTTGGGCCGGGCCGCCGTCGCGCCGCCACGACCAAAGCCCGGCTTCCTGCGACAGCGATCGCCGCAGCGTGGGCAGCGGCGGGGCCGACGGCGGCGGCTGGGCGGGCCGGTGCAGGCGGCTCGCCATGTCGGCGGAGGCGGCTTTCCCCAGCGTGTTGGAGGCTTCGTTTTCAGTCGCCGGCTCGGCGGGCCTTGCCGCGGCGAGGCCGCCGAGGCTGCGGCGTTCTTCGGTGCCCGGCGGGTTGGCTTTCTTCAAGGGCGACGCCGACGGCGCGCGTTCTTGCAACCGGGCCGTGTCGGGTGCGGCGGCGGGTGCCATGGCAGGCACCGGCGCTGGCGCCGGTGGCGGGGCATGGGGTGATTCGGCCGAGGGGGGCACCTCGGCGCGTGCCGGGCCTGGTTCGGATTTCTCCGCCTGAGCCGCCGCCGTGGCTTTCCCCTCGGCGGTTTCCTCGATCCGGCGCATCTGGGCTTGCGCGGATTCCCTGGCCGCCCCCGGGGCGCGTTCGTCGCGCACGGCGCCGCCGGCCCCATCGGGCCGGCCTTGCCCTGTCGCCTTGGGAATGACCTGGACGGGCGCCGGGGCGGACGCGGGTTCAGCCGCGGGGGTTGTCGCCGCGGCGGGCGGCGGTGCCCGCTTCTCCAGCCGCGGCAACTCGCCGGCTTCGTCCGGCAGCCGGTTCCACCACATCACGCCGACCAGGCTGGCGAGCATGACGCTGGCCAAGCCGGAGGCCAGGCTGGGGCGCGACAGCGCTTCCCACACGCCCGCCAGCAGCGCCCAGGCCGAACGGCGGGGCGCTGCCGCCTTGCCCGGCGCGGGCGCGGCGGCCGCCGAGGCGCGGGCCTGCCGCAGGATGGCCTCGCTCAGCGCCTGCGGCGGACGGACTTCGGCGTCGGGCGCGTGACGCAGCGCGGCGCGAAGGCGGGCGTCGCGCGGCTCGTCGGGAGGATGCGGCGTCTGGTGCGTCATGGTGTCGCATCCTGCCGCAGCGGCGCCAGGTGGGCGCCCATGCAGGTGCGCAGCTTGCTCATCGCATAACGCAGCCGGGTCTTGGCGGTTTCGAACCCGACCTGCAGCGCCTGGGCCACTTCGAGCAAGGGCAGGCCGTCGTCGTGGTGCAGCAAAAAGGCGCTGCGCTGGGGCAGGGGAAGCTCGTCCAGGCAGTGCAGCAGCCGCTCGCCGGCGCGGCGCCAGAAGGCCAGCTCCTCGCCCTGCGGCGCGGCGGCGGCTGGCGGGGGCCAGTGCTGCCAGACCGTGTCCTGCGCCGCCTGCGGTTCCCAGGGCTCCTGCCCGTCGTCGCCGGCGTCGATCGACACCTCGCGCCCGCCGCGCCGCCAGATGTCGATCGCCCGGCGATGCGCCAGCGTGAACAGCCAGGTGCGGAAGCTGGCGCCCTGCGGCGCCCAGGACGCGCGCGACTGCACGACGCGCAGCCAGGTGTCCTGGAAGACTTCGTCCACCTGGCCGGCGCCGTGCCGGCCGAGCAGGCGCCGCACGAAGCGGTACAGGCCGGCGTGGTGGCGGGCATAGAGCAATTCGAACGCGGCGGCTTCGCCTTGGGCATAGGCGGTCATCAGCTGGTCGTCGCTGCGCTCGGGGTCCATGCGGTGTTCGGTGCGTGAAGGAGCGGCGAGTGTGCCGCACTCCTGGTACGCGGCTCAAGCGGCGATGGGGTGAAACCGGCCCCGACGATGGAAATCTTCGCCGGTTTCCCGGCGGGCGGGGATGGCGGTCGGCGCGCTCACCAGGCGTCGCTGCGCGTCACCGGCTCCCAACGGCCGCGGACCGCCTTGTAGACGCTGATCACGGGGTAGAACTGCTCGCCGTCCGGGCGGAAGCGCATGTTGTTCGTCACGGGCGCCAGCGCGTCGATGCGTTTGAGTTCCTCGGTCAGCCTCTTCGGGTCCACCGACTCCGCGCGCTTCATGGCCGCCACCAGGACATGGACCGCGTCGTAGCTGTAGTGGGCGCCATAGATGGGCTCCGTCTTGAACGCGGCGGTGAATTTGGGCAGGAATTCGCGGGCGGAGCGGAACTCCCGGGCCTCGACGATGGGCGAAGTGCAATAGACGGCGCGGATGCCGATCCTCATCGAAGTGATCTTGTCGCTCTGGATCGTGTCCCCGCCGATGATCTGCATGTCGGTCAGGCCCGCCTGCTCCAGCTGCTCGATCAGCGCCTTCACCTGGAAATCGCCTTGCGTGGTCACATAGGTGTCCACCTTGGCATCCCTCAGCTCGGCGATGAGTCGGCTGAAATCGGTTCCCTTGTCGTCGGTGGACCGCCGGATGGCGATTTCTTTGCCCAGGCTGCGCAATCCGGCCGCGGCCAGGTCGAGCAGCCCTTTCCCGTAGGGCGACCCGTCGTCGACGAACGCGAAGACCTTGCCGTTCATCTGGGTGGCGGCGTAAGTCGCGAGGGCTTTGGACTGCATGTCGTCGTTGCCCACCAGCCGGAAGGTGGTCGGCAGGCCGAGCCGCGTGTATTCGGGTTTCGTCGAGATGGCCAGTTGCGGGATGTTCTTCGCGGCGTAGACCGGCGCGGCGGACAGGCTCACGCCGGAATTCAGATGCCCGACCACGGCGGCCACGCCGGCGTCCACCAGGGCCTGCGCCACTTTCTTCCCCTCTTGGGGATCCGCCTTGTCGTCGCCCCGGATGATTTCGAGCTTGACCGCTTTCCCTTTGATCTTCAGCCCCTGCGCATTGATCTCGTCCACGGCCAGCTGGACGCCGTTGAGCATGTCCTGACCCAAGGCGCCGCGCGGCCCGGAGAAGGGTTGCGCGACGCCGATCTTCACCGTGTCGGGAACCGGGTCGCACGCGGCGGTGAGCGAAACAGCGGCTGCAAGCGTCAAGAGGCGAAAGGTTCGTGCGGTCTTCATCGGTGCTTCTCCTTGGGGAAAGTGTCGATACGCATGGGCCTGGGTGGGATCACCCGTTGAAACCCTCCAGCACATTCACGACGTTCACGCCGATTTCAGCGACGGCATAGCCGCCCTCCATGACGAAAACGGTGGGCAGGCCCGCCGAGGCCAGGCTCTGCCCGATGCGCAGGTAGTCCGGGCTGCGAAGGCGGAAGCGGGAAATCGGGTCGCCTTCGAAGGTGTCCACGCCCAGCGCGACCACCAACGCTTCGGCGCCGAAGCGTTCGACGGCGTGCAGCGCCTGGCGCAAGGCTTGCAGCCAGGTGTCGAAGCCCGTGCCGCAGGGCAGGGGCAGGTTCAAATTGCAACCTTCGCCCATGCCTTGGCCCCGTTCATCGGCATGGCCCAGGAAGAAGGGGTATTCGGTGCGGGGGTCGCCGTGGATCGAGGCCGTCAGGACGTCGGCGCGCCCGTAAAAGATGGTCTGCGTGCCGTTGCCGTGGTGGTAGTCGATGTCCAGCACGGCGACGCGCCCGGCCCCCGCGTCCAGGAGGGCCTGGGCTGCGAGCGCCGCGTTGTTCAGGAAGCAATAGCCGCCGAAGAAGTCCGGCCCGGCATGGTGGCCGGGCGGCCGCGTCAGCGCCATCGCCGCGCGCAAGCGGCCCGGCGAGGCACCGACCGCCCGCGCCGCCTCGATGGCGCAGGCCGCCCCGCAGCTGGCCGCCTCCCAGGTCCCCGAGGTGATGGGCGTGCCGCTGTCGAACGAGAACAGGCCCAGCCGGCCGGCGAAACTGAGCGGCGCGGTGTCATGCCGGAACCCGCGCACCGGCCACACCGAAGGCAGGATGTCGACATCCGCGTGCGCGGGGTCCATCGCCAGCCATTCGTCCCATGCGCCGGCCAGGAATTCGACATAGCGCGGCGCATGCACGCGGCGCACCAGGTCCAGGTCGGCGGGCCCCGGCCGACGCATCTCGCCCATGGGGCGACGCGCCAGTTCGGCCAGGATGTGACCCAGTCTCGACGGCACCTCGTGGCAGGGCACCATGCGGCCCCGGTACATCTCGGAGCGGCCTTCATGCCGGGTGTGGGCGGGGTTGTGGAATATCAGCACGCTTGGCTCCCCGGGTGGGGTTGAAAACGGGTGTCGGGTCGGTCAAGCCGCGCGGCGAAGCGCGGCGCGCCGCCTGCCGTTGGCGGTCAGACCGAACAGGTTCTTCGGATCGTCCAGTTCCGGCACCAGGGCGATGTCCTTGCCCACGCCCTGCTCCTGGGCCAGCCGGTGGATGTGCCTGAGCGCGGTGTAGTCTTCCAACGCGAAGCCGACGGAGTCGAACACCGTCACCTGCTGCGCGTCGCGCCTGCCGGGCGCGGCGCCGGTCAGCACCTCCCACAGCTCCTGCACCGGGAAATCGGCGGGCAGCTGCTGGATGTCGCCTTCGATGCGCGTCTGCGGCTCGTATTCGACGAAGACCGCCGCGCGGCGCAGGATGTCGGCATGCAGTTCCGTCTTGCCCGGGCAATCGCCGCCCACCGCATTGATGTGCATCCCGGGTTCGATCATCTCGGGCGTGAGGATCGTCGCGTAGGCTTTGTCGGCGGTGGCCGTGGTGACGATGTCCGCGCCCCGCACGGCCCGGGCGGTGCTGTCCGAGATGGTGACCTTCAACCCCGGGTACACCGAAAGGTTGCGGACCAGCTTCTCGCTGGCGAGCGGGTCCACGTCGAAGACGCGGAGTTCATCGATGCCCATCAGGGTGTGGAAGGCGATGGCCTGGAACTCGCTTTGCGAACCGTTGCCGATGAGCGCCATCGAACGCGAATCCGGACGGGCCAGCGCGCGGGCCGCCATCAGCGAGGTCGACGCGGTGCGCAACGCCGTGGTCAACGTCAATTCGGACAGCAGCACCGGATAACCCGTCTTCACGTCGGCGAGCACGCCGAAAGCCATGACGGTGGGCAACCCCAGCGCCGTGTTGCCGGGGTGCCCGTTGACGTATTTGAAAGCGTAGGAGCCCTTGTCGGCCACCGGCATCAATTCGATGACGCCCACATGCGAGTGCGACGCAAGGCGCGCGGTCTTCTCGAAATCGTTCCAACGGAGGAAGTCTTCCTGCAGCGCCGACGCGAGGTCTTCGATGAAGCGGCTCACGCCGCCTGCGTCGACGAGCCGCAAGAGGTCCACGACGTCAATAAAGCGGGTCATTTCCAGTTCCTGTCTCGGGTTTCATGCACCGCTCCATGCGCCGCATTGCTGAAATTTTCCCGGGGGGCCGAGCCAAAAAACAGTGGGCAGAGTGCCGACCGGGCCTGTTTCCGGTGGGCAATCTGCTCAGTCGGCCGCGCGCATCGCAACCGCGCCTTTTGCACCCGGTGTGGCGATAGACTGCCCGCTCCCCGAGCCGCCATTGACTGCCATGGATGAAATCGACCAGAAACTCATCGCCATGCTTTACGAGAACGCGCGCCTGCCGGTGGCCACGCTGGCCAAGAACATCGGCGTGACCCGCACCACGGTTCAAAACCGCCTGGCCAAGCTGGAGCGGGGCGGCGTGATCGCCGGCTACACCTTGCGGCTCAAACCCCTGGCGGAAGGCCAGGGCATCCGGGCCATGATGACCATCTCATCGGAGGGCCACCGGGCTTCGGAAGTCTTGCACGCCCTCAAAGGCAACCCCAATGTCGCCTCGCTGTACATGACGAACGGGCGCTGGGACATCGTGGCCGAGCTGCGGGTCGAAACGCTGGAGCGCTTCGAGAGCGCCCTGCGCGACATCCGGCGGTTGAAGGGCATCGCCCAGTCCGAAACCAACATCCTGCTTTCGGTCTACAAATCCTGATCGGTCGGCGGCCTTCCGGTGCCTGCCGCGGGCCGTCGACTCATCGGCGGCCGCCGCGCATTCACGAGGGCGCGGGCTGCCTTTCAGTGTGAACAGGCCCTGGCGGTTCTTGCACTCTCGCCTCGGGCGCGGCCACCACCATCAGCCGGCGCCAGCCCCGGTAGAGCGGGTTGGCCAGGCGCTGCGATGCCCCGCCCGGGGCGAGCCGCAGGTCCGGGAAACGCCGGAGCAAGGCGGTGAAGGCCACCTCGGCCTCCAGCTGCGTCAAGGCCGCGCCGATGCACACGTGCGGGCCCTGGCCGAACGCCAGGTGGGGCGCTTCGCGGCGGTCGAGGCGGAGCAAGTCGGGCTCGGTGTAGGCCGCCGGGTCTCGGTGGGCCGCGCCGATCAGCGGGATCACCAGCTCGCCGCGCTCGAAGCGCCGCCCGTGAAGGGTGAAGCCGGCGGCCACGCGGCGGCCGGTGTACTGCACCGGGCTGTCGTAGCGCAGCAACTCGCGCACCGCCTGCGGCAGCAGCGTGGCGGGTTCGCGGCCCAGCCGTTGCCAGGCGCCGGGCTGGCCGAGCAGCGCCTGCACGCCGTTGCACAGCAAGTGGCGCGTGGTCTCGTGGCCGGCGAAGAGCAGCATCACGCACTGCGCGAGCAGTTCTTCCGCCGATTCCACCCGGCCCTCGGTCTGGCCCTGCAGCAGCAGCGACAGCAGGTCGGGCGCCCCGGCGCCGTGCGCCGGCGGCGAGCGCCGCAGCGCCAGCGCGCGGCGGAACATCGCCGCCATCGCCAGCGCGGCGCGCTGGGCGCGCTGCGCCAGGCCCAGGCCGGGCTGCGGATGGCCGAGGAATTCGGCGATGTCGTCGGACCCTTCGGTGAAACACAGCGGGTCGCCCAGCCCCGGCGCGTCGACGCCCATCATGCGGGCCATCACCCGCGCCGGCAGCGGGCGGGCCAGCGTTTCCATCAGGTCGAAGGGCCGGGCCGGGTCGTCGATCCCGCCGAGCAGTTCATCGACGACTTCCTGCGCATGCGCCCTGATGGCCGCCAGCCCGGCGGGCCGGAAGGCCGGCATCATCAGCTGGCGCAGCCGGCCGTGGTCGGGCGCGTCCTGGAACAACAGGGCGCGGGCGAACAGCCGCTGGAACGGCGCCAGCCGCTGGCGGGCGGCGCCGCCGCCCAGCCAGCCGCCGGTGCGGCGGGCCGACAGGCGCGGGTCTTTCAAAGCCCAGGCCACGTCCTCGTAACGCGTCAGCAGCCAGGCGCCGCCGAAGAACTCCGTGCTGAAGTGCAGGGGGCCGGCTTCGCGCAACGCGCGGTAGCGGGGCGTGGGGTCGGCGAGGAAGTCGGGGGTGATCAGCGTCGTCGTCATTCGACCGGCGCGGGCGCGGCCCGCGTTGGTTGTCCACCGCGCAATGCCTGCGCGACGGCCGCCGCGTCGAGCGAGGCGGCCAGCCGTCCGGGCGCCGGGTCGGCCAGCCAGGGCAGCACGCCCAGGCAGGGTGCGGGCTGCAGCCATTCGCGCAGGGTGGCGAGGTTCTGTTCTTCGAAAGCCATCGCCTTCGGCGAGACCCGGTTGCCCACCCAGCCGGCCAGGCGCAGGCCGCGCGCCGCGACCGCCTGCGCCGTGAGCAGCGCGTGGTTGAGGCAGCCCAGGCGCAGCGCCACCACCAGCACCACCGGCAGGCCCAGATCGGCGGCGAGGTCGTCCAGGCCCCAGCGCGCGGTACTGCCGACGGCGCTGAGCGGCACGCTGAAGCCGCCAGCGCCTTCGACCACCACCGCATCGGCGCGCACCGCCACGGCACGGACTTGCGCGGCGCAGGCCGCGCGGTCGAAGGCCACGCCTTCCAGCGCGGCGGCGATGTGGGGCGCGCAGGCGGCGCGCAGCTGGCGCGGGCCGACTTCCGCCGCCGCCAGCCCCAGGTTGGAGGCGGCCTGCAGCGCCAGCACGTCGTCGTTGGCCCAGCCACCGCCCGGCTGTTCCTCCATGCCGGCGGCCACCGGTTTGACGCCCGCCACCCGCAGGCCGCGCGCCGCCAGCAGGTGGATCAGCGCGGCGCTGACGCGGGTCTTGCCGACTTCGGTGTCGGTGCCGGTGACGAACAAGCCCTTCATGGCGGAGTGCCCTCACCCCGGCCCTCTCCCGCAAGCGGGAGAGGGTCGGGCTGAGGGCGTGCGCGAACCGCCTGGGCGGCTTCCCGCAATCCCGCCAGCAACTCGTCCACCTCCCCTTCGGAATGCGCCGCGCTCAGCGTGATGCGCAGCCGCGCGCTGCCGGCCGGCACGGTCGGGGGGCGGATGGCGGGCACCCACAGGCCTCGTTCTTCCAGCGCGGCCGACAGCGCCAGCGCCGTGGCGTTGTCGCCGACGATGAGCGGCTGGATGGGGGTGTCCGATTCGGCCAGGCGCCATCCGCGCGCCGCCAGGCCGGCCGGCAGACCTTCGCGCAGCCGGGCTTGCAGCCGCCGCAGGTGGGCGCGCCGCGCGTCGCCTTGCGGCCCCCCGGCCAGGGCCAGGCTGGCCAGCACCGCCTGCGCCACCGCCGGCGGCGCGGCGGTGGTGTAGATGTAGGGCCGGGCCAGGTTGACCAGCGCGTCCGCCACCACCGGGTGGGCGGCCACGAAGGCGCCGGCCACGCCCACCGCCTTGCCCAGCGTGCCCATGTAGATGAAGCGCTCGCTGCGCAGCCTGAAATGCGCCAGGCTGCCGCGGCCCGCCTGCCCGAGCACGCCGAAGCCATGGGCGTCGTCGACGACCAGCCAGGCGTCGTGCGCTTCGGCCAGCCGCAGCAACTCCTCCAGCGGCGCGATGTCGCCGTCCATGCTGAACACGGCGTCGGTGGCGATGAGCTTGACCCGTGCCGTGGAGCCGGCGAGCTGCCGAGCCAGCCTGTCGATGCGGCCGTGGGGGTAGCGCTGGAATTCGGCGCGCGCCAGCAGCGCCCCGTCGACGAGCGAGGCGTGGTTGAGCTTGTCGGCGAAGATCGCCGCGCCCGCGCCGCCCAAGGCGCTGAGCACGGCGAGGTTGGCGAGGTAGCCGGTGCCGAAGAACAGCGCTCGGGCGCCGGGGACGTGGGGCGAGGCCCAGCGCGCGAGTTCTTCTTCGAGCGCCGCGTGCGCCGGCGAATGGCCGCTGACCAGGTGTGAGGCGCCGCTGCCCGCGCCGTGGCGCCGCGCGCCTTCGGCCATCGCGGCGACCACCTCGGGGTGGCGCGACAGGCCGAGGTAGTCGTTGCCGCAGAAGGCCAGCAGCTCGCGCGGCGGCCGGCCCGCCGCGGCCACGCGCATGCGGGTGCCGCCGCCGAGGCCTTCGCAGGTCTTCACGGCGCGCAGCTGGCGTTGCGCCTCCAGGGCCGCCAGCCGCTGGCCCAGGTGCTCAAGCAGCGCCATGCGTCGCGGCGGCGGGCTTGCCGCCGGCCAGCGTGTCGTCGAGCGCGGCCAGGGCCTGCGCGCCCAGCCAGTCGTACAGGCCGGGTTCCAGCAGGTAGGGCGGCATCAGGTAGACGGTGCGGCCGATCGGCCGGATCAGCAGCTCGCGGCGGCGGCCCGCTTGCGCGTAGCGTTCGGCGAAGTCCGCGCCCGCGAAGGGCTCTTTCACGTCGAAGGCCCAGACCATGCCGCGCTGTCGCACGTGGGCCAGCCGCTCGTCGGCCTGCAGCCGTTGCCAGGCTTGGGCCAACGGCGCGCTGCATTCGGCGTTGCGCGCCAGCACGCGGTCTCGCTCGAAGCGTTCGAGCACCGCGCAGGCCGCGCGGCAGGCCAGCGGGTTGCCGCTGTAGGAATGGGAGTGGAGGAAGCTGCGCGCGGCGGCCGCGTCGTCCCACAGGGCCGTGTACACCTCGTCGGTCGACAGCACCACCGACAGCGCCATCGTGCCGCCGGTGATGCCCTTGGACAGCGTGATGAAGTCGGGCCACATGGGAGGTTGTTCGAGCCCCGCCGCGGACTCCGCCGGGGACGCCTGCTCGAAGGCGAAGAAGCTGCCGCTGCGGCCGCAGCCCACCGCGATCTCGTCGGCGATGAGGTGCACCCGGAACTGGTCGCACAGCGCGCGAAGGCCGCGCAGGTAGAAGGGGTCGTGCATCGCCATGCCGGCGGCGCACTGGATGAGCGGCTCGACGATGACCGCCGCGATGCGGTCGGCGCGGTCGCGCAGCAGGTCGCGCAGCTCGGCCAGCGCGCGCGCGGCGGCATCGGCCGGCTGTTCGCCCTCGCGGGCCAGCCGCGCGTCGGGCGAGGCCACGAGGTGGGCGCGCATCAGCAGCGGGTCGTAGGCGTCGCGGAACACGGCCACGTCCGTCACCGCCAGCGCGCCGAGCGTCTCGCCGTGGTAGCCGTTCTTCAGGCAGACGAATTCGCGCTTGTCCGACAGGCCGAGGTTGCGCCAGGCGTGGAAGCTCATCTTCAGCGCGATCTCCACCGCCGAGGCGCCGTCGCTGCCGTAGAAGGCGTGGCCGAGGGCGCCGCCGGTCAACGCCGAGAGCTTCTCGGCCAGCACCACCGCGCTTTCATGCGTGCAGCCGGCCAGCATCACGTGCGGCAGGGTGTCGAGCTGTTCTTTCACGGCGCGGTTGATCGCCGGGTCGGCGTGGCCGAACAGGTTGACCCACCAGGAGCTGACGGCGTCGAAGTAGCGCCCGCCCCGCGTGTCGAACAGCCACGGCCCTTCGCCGCGGGCGATGGCCAGCGGCGGCGAGGCCTGCGCGCGTTTCATCGGCGTGCAGGGGTGCCAGACGCTGCGCAGGCTGCGGCGCGACAGGCCGTCGATCACGTCACCCTGTGTCATGAGGTGTTCTCTCGCTGGCGCGGCGCCCGGTTGCCGCGCGGTTGGTGCTGTTCCTGGACCTGCCGGCGCGCGGCCCCCGCCATGCGGGCGGCCACGGCCGCCTGGAGGCTTGTCGGGCAAGCGGGTGTCCGGAGTCAGGCTGCGGGGTTTATCGGTGGTTGGATCGGGAAGGCCGTTCCGGACGCGGCTTTCCGATGTCCTGGGTGCGGAGCGGGCCGCCCTGGTGCGGGCTGGCGCCTGGGCTTTCGCCGCGGTGGCCTGGCAGGGGGGTGGTCCCGGGGCTCGGCCGAATTCCTGCGCCACCGGCGCCTGCTCGTAGCAGGACGCCGGGGCGTCCTCGCCATCGTCACGGGTGGCGGTGCGGCGTGCGTCCCGCGGCCCGGCCGATCTGGCGAATGCCGCAGATGATAGGCCGCGCCGCGCGGGCTGTCTCGGCCTTTGCGGTGCATCGGCGGAGAAATCCAGGGCGCCTGTCTCCACGATGCCTCACCATCCTTCTTTTGGTTCTTTGCTTATTTCCGATCCATCCGTTGGGGCCTCAAACCGCCTTCAAACCGAGCTTGCCGAACAGCGCCTGGTCGCGTTCCCAGTCCGGGTTGCCGGTGGTCAGCAGTTTGTCGCCATAGAAGATGGAATTGGCGCCGGCCAGGAAGCACAGCGCCTGCACCGCCTCGCCCATCGCCTGCCGGCCGGCCGAAAGCCGCACGTGCGCCTTGGGCATCGTGATGCGCGCCACCGCCACGGTGCGCACGAATTCCAGCGGGTCGAGCGGCGCCTGCCCGTGCAGCGGCGTGCCTTCGACCTGCACCAGGTTGTTGATCGGCACCGACTCGGGGTAGCCGGGCGCGAGGTTGGCCAGCTGGGCCACCAGCCCGGCGCGGCCGTGGCGGCTTTCGCCCATGCCGACGATGCCGCCGCTGCACACGTGCAGGCCGGCGTCGCGCACGTGGGACAGCGTGTCCAGCCGCGCCTGGTAGTCGCGCGTGGTGATGATGCCGCCGTACAGCTCCGGCGCGGTGTCCAGGTTGTGGTTGTAATAGTCCAGCCCGGCGTCCTTCAGCGACCGCGCCTGCGACGGCGTCAGCATGCCCAGCGTGCAGCAGGCCTGCAGGCCCATGTCTTTGACGGCCGCCACCAGCTCGGCCACTTTCTCGATGTCGCGGTCCTTCGGTTCGCGCCAGGCGGCGCCCATGCAGAAGCGGGTGGCGCCGGCCTCTTTGGCCGCGCGCGCGGCGGCGGCGACCTCGGCCACGTCGAGCAGCTTGCCGGCCTGCACGCCGGTGTCGTGGTGCACCGACTGCGGGCAGTAGGCGCAGTCTTCCGGGCAGCCGCCGGTCTTGATCGACAGCAGCGTCGACAACTGCACCTCGTTGGCGTCGAAGTGCTCGCGGTGCACCTGCTGCGCGCGGAAGACCAGGTCGTTGAACGGCAGGTCGAACAGGGCTTGCACATCGGCGACGGGCCAGCGCTCGCCCGCCGCGGCCGGGGCGGTGGCCGCCGGCGCTGAAGGACGGGTCCAGTGGACGGTCTGGGGTTTTGCGGTGATGGTGGTCATGGTGCGATCGCAAGAGATGACTGAGCCGCGAGTGTAGGCTCAAAGTTGACGTATACGTCAATTGGCGGGCTTGCACCGGTTTCGGTCCGGAAGGCGGCTCCGACGCCGGCATAAGCGCTCATCCGGCCGCCCCGTCCCACGGCACGGGCCCGGGCAGCGTGGGCCGCGGCATCCCGGGGGCGGCCCGCGGCTCGTCGAGCAAGGCGGCTTCGGCCATCGCGGCCTGCAGCGACGCCACCGCGGCCGCGGGGTCGTCCGCCTGAGCGATGCCCCGCAGGACGGCCACGCCGGCCGCGCCGCAGCGCACCGCCCGGCGCGCGCGCGGGCCGTCCATGCCGGCGATGGCCACCACCGGCACAGGCAAAACGCCGCACCAATAGGCCAAATTGCCTTCGCCTTGCGGGCGCCAGGGCATGGCCTTGGTGGCAGTGGCGTGCACCGGGCCGCAGGCGATGTAGCTCGGCCGCCAGGCCAGCGCGCGGCACACCTCCCAGGGGCTGTGGCTGCTCAGCCCCAGGCGCAGGCCGGCGGCCCGCAAGGCGGCGAGGTCGGCGGTGCGCAGGTCCTCCTGGCCGAGGTGCACGCCGTAGGCGCCGTGTTCGATCGCCAGCTGCCAGTGGTCGTTGACGAAGAGCTGGGCGCCGAGCGCCCGCGCGGCCCGCGCGCTGCGCCGCACTTCCGCGCTCAGCCGCCCCGGCGGCAATGCGCCCGGCCCGTCCTGCTTGACGCGCAGTTGCAGCGTGCGCACGCCGGCGGCCAGCAGCCGCTCGATCCAGTCGGCGCTGTCGACAATGGCGTAAAGGCCCATCGCCGGCGCTTGCAATGCGGGGAACGGCGAAGGCGGCGGCTCGGCGCCGTCGTGCAGCCACGGCAGCAGCTCGCCGTGCGACGCGAAACCCGGCGCCGGCCGCACGGGGCCGGCGCCACGGCCCGCCGGCAGCGCCCGCCGCAGCGCGTGGGTGACGGCCACCTTGGCCCAGACGGCCGCGTCGGCGTGGCAGAAACCGTGGGCCAGCGCGGCCGCGAGCGAGGCGGCGTGCGCGCAGCCGCTGCCGTGGTGGTGGGGCGTGTCGACGCGCGGCAGGCCGAGCCAGCCGCGGTCCTGCGGCGTGTCGATCCAGTCCAGCGACGACGCGCCCCCAGCGTCGCCGCCGGTCACGACCACGGCTTGCGGACCGAGCGCCCGCAAACGCGCCGCCGCCAGCGCGACCCGGCCGGCGCCGTCCCGGCCGTCTTCGTGGCCGGCCCCGAGCAGCCAGGCGGCCTCGGCGCGGTTGGGCGTGACCACGGTGGCGCGCGGCAGCAGCTCCTGCAGCAACGCCTGGCGCAGCGCTTCGCCGGACAGGCCGGCGCCGGTGCTGGCGCGCCACACCGGGTCGACCACCAGGGCCACCGGCCGGCGCTCGCGCAGCTTGTCGACCCAGCGCGCCACGCAGCGCACGTTGTCGGCGCTGCCGAGCATGCCGGTCTTGACGGCCTGGGGCGGCAGGTCGTCGGCCAGCGCCCGCAGCTGGGCGTCGAGCAGCGCGGTGTCCACCGCCTCGGCGCGCGCCACCGCCACCGAGTTCTGCGCGGTGACCGCGGCCACCGCGCTGCAGCCGTGCACGTCGAAGGACTCGAAGGCTTTCAGGTCGGCCTGCAGGCCGGCGCCGCCGCCGCTGTCGGAGCCGGCGACCGTCCAGGCGATCGGCCGCGCGCTCATGCCGCCGCCATGCCCGGGCCCAGGTCGAAAGGCCGGCCGCTGACCGGCGTCGAGGCCACCGCCATGTCCTGCGGCGCCAGCAGCCCGCTGAGGTGGCCGAGCCGGCCGGCTTCGATCGCCAGGCCGAAGGCGCGGGCCATGCCCACCGGGTCGACGGCCTGGGACACGGCCGAGTTCAGCAGCACCGCGTCGAAGCCCAGCTCCATCGCCAGCGCGGCGTGCGAGGGCGCGCCGATGCCGGCGTCGACCACCAGCGTGGCCTCGGGCAGCCGGGCCCGCAAGGTGCGCAGCGCCCAGGGGTTGAGCAGGCCCTGGCCGGAGCCGATCGGCGCGCCCCAGGGCATCAGGATGCGGCAGCCGGCGTCGAAAAGGCGCTGCGCGCCGACCAGGTCGTCGGTGCAGTAGGGGAAGACTTCGAAGCCGTCGCGCACCAGCTGCGTGGCGGCGTCGAGCAGTTCCCAAGGGTCGGGCTGCAGGGTGTGCTCGTCGCCGACCACTTCCAGCTTGATCCAGTGCGTGCCGAGCAGTTCGGCGGCCATGTGGGCCAGCGTGACCGCCTCGCGCGCGCTGCGGCAGCCGGCGGTGTTGGGCAGCAGCCGCGCGCCGCTGTCGCGGATCACGCCGATGAAGCCGTTGTCGCCCGCCGCGTCGCCCGACAGCTGGCGCTTCAGCCCCAGCGTGACCACCTGCGCGCCCGACGCCCGGATGGCCTGCCGGAGCACTTCCGGCGAGGGGTAGCCGGCGGTGCCGAGCAGGAAACGGCTGCGCAGCGCCTGCCCGGCCAGGAGGAAAGGCGGCGGCGCGCCGGCTTGGTCATGGTCGCAGGGTGGAGCGGGATGCGGCATGGTTCAGCCTCCGACGATGGGTTGGAAACAGGTGACCTGGTCGCCGGGGCGCAGCAGCCGGCCCGCGCGCTGGGCGCGCGGCACGAACTCGCCGTTGACGGCGGTGGCCAGGCTGGCGGCGCCATGGCCCAGGCGGTCCAGCAACTCGGCCAGGGAGACCGGGCCGTCACCGACCGGGTGGGGCTGCCCGTTCACGGTGACGGCCGGGGCCGCGAGCGGTGTCGTCGCCTCATGGGGAAGGTGCATCGGAAAACCTCCGTTCATTTCGAGCCGCGCGGTGGCAGGCGCCGCCGGCCTTGCCCCAGCCCGCCTGCGCCAACGCGTCCTCCACCAGCGCCGGCGCGACCAGCCAGCCGTGGCGGAACAGGCCGTTGATGCGCGTCAACCCCGGTCGCGTTTCGAGCCGGGGCAGGTTGTCGTCCAGCGCCGGGCGCAGGTTGGCTTCCATGTGCGCCACGCGCGCCTCGGCCAGCTCGGGCAGCACGCTGTGCGCCGCGCTGAGCAGGCCGAGCAGGCTGCGCACCGACACCGGCGAGCGGTCCTCCGATTCGATCTCGGTGGCGCCGACCACGACGGTGTCGCCCGGCCGCGGCACCAGGTAGACGCGCCAGCGCGGGTGCAGCAGCCGCAGCGGCCGCCGCAGCGCCAGGCCGGGCGAGTGCAGCCACACGATCTCGCCGCGCACACCGCGCAGCCCCGGCCAATCGGGCTTGGCGCCGACGCCGCGGGCGTCGAAGACCCAGTCGAAGCGCTGGCCGTCGATCCCGCCGGGCGACACCTCGCGCACGGCCCGCCCCCAGCGCCACCGCGCGCCGCGGCCGCTGGCGCCCTCGGCGAGCGCCTGCATCGCCTGCACGGCGTGGATCTGGCCTTCGCCTTCGAGCAGCCAGGCGTGGCTGGGCCCCCGCACCGAGGGCTCCAGCCGCTGCAATTCCGCGGCATCCAGGGCCACCGGCGGCGCGCCCCGGGCATCGAGCACCGACAGCGTGCGCTGGGCGCTGCCCAGGTCGCTGCGGTGGGCCAGCAGCAGGCTGCCCTGGCGCTGGAACCACACCGGCCGCGGCAGCCGCGCCAGGATGCCGGGCCACAGGTCGAGCGAGCGCCAGCCCAGCCGCGCCACCTCGGGCGAGGCGCATTCCAGCTCGGCGCAGGGGCTGAGCATGCCGGCCGCGGTCCAGCCGGCCGCGCCCCGGGCCTCGGGGCCGTCGGCGGGGTCGAACACGGTCACGTCGTGGCCGGCATCGCACAGCCGCCACGCAAGCAGGCGGCCGAGCAGGCCGGCGCCGGCGATGCCGATGGTCAGTGACGCGGGCATGGCGGGTCTGCTGGTGCGGTTTTGCGGACGGAGGCGGGCCGCCACCGGGGCTTCGACAGGCCTGTCCTGAGCACTGTCGAAGGGCTCAGCCCGAACGGGAAGGGAGCGGCACGTACCGGCTTCGACAGGCTCAGCCCGAACGGTGGGCAAAGGCAGCTCACTCCCAACGGTGGGCAAAGGCAGCTCACTCCCAACGGCGGGGGGCAGCTCAACGGGTGCGGCGAGGTGAGGCTCGATCCGTGCGGTGAAACGGGCCCCGGCTCAGAGCGGGGGCAGAGAGCTTCCCCCCTTTCCGTTCGCCCTGAGCCTGTCGAAGGGCCCTTGCCTCCAAGGCTCGTCGGAGCGCCTTCCCGCCGGCCTTCAATCCCCACGCCCCGCCTCCGCCCGGATCGGAATGTAGATCTCCCCGCCCCCGCGCCTGAACTCTTCCGACTTGGCGCGCATGCCCTCGGCCATCGCCCGCTCGTCGACGACTTCACCCGCCCCTTCCTGGCGCGCCGCGAAGTCGCGCACCTCCTGGCTGATCTTCATGGAGCAGAACTTGGGGCCGCACATCGAGCAGAAGTGGGCCACCTTGCTCGACTCCTTGGGCAGCGTCTCGTCGTGGAA
>CBIHOD010000063.1:0-23001 GCA_966211815.1 uncultured Burkholderiales bacterium | reverse complement strand
GGATGCCGAGCATGTGGCGGCGGTATTCGGCCGGCGACAGCCGCTCCTGCAGCGCCTGCACGTCCTCGCCCTTCCACATCCGCTGGCCCGACGAGAGGCTGTGCAGCCCGGTGGCCATGCGGCCCAGGGTGGACTTGCCGCAGCCGGATTCGCCCACCAGGCCGACCACTTCGCCCGGCTGCACCACGAGCGACACCTGGTCGACCGCGTGCACGGTGTGCTCGTGCACCGTGGCGCCGAGCTTGCGCGCGACCTTGGCGGCGAAATCCAGCTTCTTGCTGAAGCGCTTGGAGACCGCGTTCATCGCCAGCAGCGGGGCGCCGCCGGGCACCGCGCGATCCTGCGGCTGCTCCGCGGCGGAAATCGTCGTCGTCATCGTCATGGGGTTGCTCATGGGCGGATCCTCGCGGGCGTGGGCGACAAGGCGGCGGGGGCATGCATTCCCGGGCCGGCCGGCTCGGCGCCGACCGGGTGGAAGCAGCGCAGCAAACGGCCGTCGAAGCCGCGCAGCGGGGGGGCTTCGCGGCAGGTGTCGTCCGCATGGCTGCAGCGCGGCGCGAAGGCGCAGCCGGCCGGCAGGTTCAGAAGCGACGGCGTGATGCCGGGGATCTGCTGCAGCGGCCGGCCGCGCGGGTTGCGCGACGGGCTGCTCGCCATCAGGCCGTGGGTGTAGGGGTGGCGGGGTTGCTCCAGCACCTGGGCGACGGTGCCTTGCTCGACGATGCGGCCGGCGTACATCACGGCGACGGTGTCGGCCAGGCCGGCGACGACGGACAGGTCGTGGGTGATCCAGATCAGCGCGGTGCCGGAGTCGCGGCACAGGGCCTGCATCTCGGACAGGATCTGGCCCTGGATGGTGACGTCCAGCGCGGTGGTGGGTTCGTCGGCGATGATGAGGTCGGGCTCGTTGAGCAGGGCGATGGCGATGGCCACGCGCTGGCGCATGCCACCGCTGAACTGGTGCGGGTAGGCCAGCAGGCGCTCGTGCGGCGACGGGATGCCCACTTTGACCAGCGCCTCCAGCGCACGGGCCCGCGCCGCCTGGCGGCTCACCTTGTGGTGCGCGAGGATGGCCTCGGTCATCTGCGTGTCGATGCGCAGCACCGGGTTGAGCGTCATCATCGGGTCCTGGAAGATCATCGCCACCCGGTTGCCGCGCACGTCCTGCAGCTCTTTGGCGGAAAGGCGGCGCAGGTCCAGCGTGCGTCCGTCCTTCAGCGTCAGCAGCACTTCGCCGTCGACCACGCGGCCGGGCGGGTCGATCAGGCCGAGCAGCGAGTAGCCGGTCATGGACTTGCCCGAGCCCGACTCGCCGACCAGGCCCATGATCTGGCCCCGGCCGACTTCGAAAGACACGTCGTCCACGGCCTTGACCACGCCGGCGCGGGTGAAGAACTGCGTCTTCAGCCCCTTGACCTTCAAGGCGGCCGGCGGCGCGGCCGGCTCGCGGGGATGCATGGCGTCGGGTGCAAGCATCAGGACACTCCTGTCGTGAAATCGTTCGTCGTGTTTCGGTCGCCCGGCCGCGCGCGCCGGGTCATTGCTTCTGCAGCCGCGGGTTGAGCACGTCGCGCAGCTGGTCGGCCACCAGGTTGATCGCCAGGATGGTGGTCAACAGCAGCAGGCCGGGGTAAAGCGAGATCCAGTACTTGCCCGACAGCAAATGCTGCTGGCCATTGGCGATCAAGAGGCCGAGCGACGGCTCGGTGATCGGCACGCCCAGGCCGAGGAAGGACAGCGTGGCCTCCAGCGCGATCGCATTGGCCACCTGCAGGGCGGCCACGACGATCACCGGCGGCAGGCAGTTGGGCAGCAGGTGGCGGAAGACGATGCGGGTGTGCGACAGGCCCAGGCCCTGGGCCGCCTCGATGTATTCCTTCTTGCGCTCCACCAGCGCGGCCGAGCGCACGGTGCGGGCGTAATAGGCCCACTGCACGGCCACCAGCGCGATGATGACGTTGCCGATGCCGGGCTTGAGCACCGAGATCAGGATCAGGGCCAGCAGGATGGCGGGGAAAGACAACTGGATGTCGACCAGCCGCATCAACAGCGACTCGAAGCGCCCGCCCGCATAGCCTGCGATCAAACCCAGGGAGACGCCCAGCACCAGCGCCACCAGCGTAGCCAGCGTGCCGATGGTCAGAGAGATGCGCAGGCCGTAGAGCATGGCCGACAGCATGTCGCGGCCCTGTTCGTCGGTGCCGAACAGGAAAACCTTGCCGGTGGCGGCGCTGGTGGAGCCGGGCGGCTGGCGCGAGTCCATGATGTCGAGTTGGGCGAGGTCGTAGGGGTTCTGGGGCGACAGCCAGGGCGCCAGAAGCGCCGCCAGCAGGAGCAGCGCCAGCACGATGCCTCCGGCCATGGCCAGCTTGGAATCGCAGAACTGGTGGATGAACAGGCGCAGCGGCGTCTCCGCCTTCGCCGGCGCGGCGGGTGGGTTCTGGGAGGCGGTGGTTGAGGCCGGAGTGGTCATGGTGGTGTTCTCGCCGCTTCTGGTTGTTTATTCGAGGGAGCCCAGCCGCACCCGGGGGTCGAGCACCGAGTAGGCGATGTCGACCAACAGGTTGATGACGATGAACAGGCTGACGATGATCAGCAGGTAGGCCACCACCACCGGGCGGTCCAGCAGGTTGATCGAATCGATGATCAGCTTGCCCATGCCCGGCCAGGCGAAGATGGTCTCGGTGACGACGGCGAAGGCGATCAGCGCGCCGAATTCGAGCGCCACCACGGTGACGATCGGGATCATGATGTTCTTGAGCACGTGCACGCCGACCACGCGGGTGGGCGACAACCCTTTGGCGCGGGCGAACTTGACGTAGTCCTGGGTCAGGGCTTCGCGGGTGCCGGCGCGGGTGAGACGGGTGATCAGCGACAGCTTGAACAGCGCCAGGTTCAGCGCCGGCAACGCGAGGTGGCGCCAGCCTTCGACGCTGAGGATGGACAGCTGCAGGCCCAGGAACGACGTGGTCGGCCCGCGGCCGCCGGCGGGCAGCCAGCCCAGCTGCACCGCGAACACCATGATCAGCATCAGGCCGACCCAGAAGGTGGGCAGCGAAAAGCCGAGGATGGAGCCGGTCATGATGGCCTTGGCCGCGAAGGAGTCCGGTTTCAGGCCGGCCCAAAGGCCCAGCGGGATCCCGAGGGCGACGGCGATCAGCATCGCCGCCATCGCCAGCTCCAGGGTCGCCGGCATCTTTTCGAACACCAGCCCTACGGCCGGGACGCCCTGCACGAAAGACTGCCCCAGGTCGCCGCGGACCGCGTTCTTCAGGAAGTTGAAGTACTGGACATGGACCGGCTTGTCCAGGCCGAGCCGCTCGACCAGCCTGTCGCGGTCGGCCTGGTCGGCCTCCATGCTGATCAGGATGTCGACCGGGTTGCCCACGACGAAGACGCCGGCGAAGACGATGACCGACATCACCCAGATCACCAGCACGCTTTGCATCAGGCGCCGAACAACAAACTCGAGCATGTGTGTTTACTCCGATTCCGCGGGTGGTGGTTTCGTTCAGGGGCTGGGCGTAGGGGCGGCCGCGGGAACGCGCCGCATCAGGTAGCCCAGGCAGGTTTTGCGGATGGCGTCCTCGTGCGGCGTCAGCATCGCGGGTGTCGAGGCGGTGGCCAGGCGGATGTCGTCGCCGTCGCGGACGAAGACACCGGTCATCGGCGCCCCCCGGTCGTCGAATGCGAGCAAGGCTTCACTCCTGAGATTTCGTCCGGCTTTGGCCAAACTGTAGCCGGCGGGCAACTCGCGGAAGTTCAGCAAGTCGATGTCGGGCGACAGCCGCAGGTCCGCGTCGCCGGCAGCGCCGCCCACGGCGATGCCCAGGCCTTCCGGGACTTTGATGGTGGCGAAGGCCTCGAAAGTGGCCAGCGCGGAATCGTCGACCTCCGCCAGCTGCCGGGGCGTCATCCACAGGCAGCGTTCGACCAGCTCGGCGGCCCGCTCCACGCCTTGGGCATTGCCGATCTCGCCGCACTCGCAGGTGACGGCCGGGCAATGCGGCGAGAAAGCGCCGGTCAGCGTGCCGAAGATGGTGCGGGTGCGCACCGCGATGCCCGAGAACAGCGCAGCCAGCTTGGCCGAAGGATGGTCCGATGGCGAGATGCAGGCGTAAAGCGGGTTGCGCCCGGTGTTGTTGTGCAGGTCGACCACCGCGAACACCCGGCGCGCCAGCATGGAAGCCACCACCGACTGCGCCATGCGGCCGTAGGGGCTGCCGGCGTGGTCGTCGGACCAGATGCGGTTGAAGTCGGGCTGCGACGGCAGGAAGCGCACGTTGTGGCGGGCCGCTTCGAGGTTGCCGAAGAAGATGGACAGGGCGCGGGGCAGGGTCCTGCCCGCGGCGCCGCGAAGCACCCGCTGAATGGCTTTGAGCCCGGCGTCCTCGTTGCCGTGCAGCAGCACGGAGACCAGCAAGGGGCGCGGATCCCGCCCCGGCAGGTGGACCAAGGTGGCCGGCGGCATCAGGCCGTGCAGGCTCTGGGCCGTGGCGTCCAGGACGCCGTCGGGCAGACTGTCGAGCTCGTTGAACGTCACCATGGGACTGCTGCTTGCGCGTTGGGCTGGCTGGCGGGGGGCCGGTTGGGTGAACGCGCGCGGCGCGGCGCGCTCAGCCAATGGGCCGGGGGTCGTCGTGCTCCGCGGCACCCGGGGCCCGGCGGGAGCCGCCGGGCGGGGGCCGCGGTTGGCTCCGCTTACTGCGGCTTCACGAAATAGGCGAGCGTGGACTCGTCGGCGCGCGGCACGTAGGTGATCCCTTTGCGAGCCGCCCAGGTGGCCACTTGGTTGTACAGCGGGATGATGGCCTGGTCCTTCTTCAGGGCCAGCTCAGCGGCGTCCTGGAGGAGCTTCTCGCGCTTCTTGTCGTCCACCGTCCCGAGGGCGTCGGTGATGAGCTTGTCGTAGGCCGGGTTGCTGTAGCTGCTCCAGTTGTTGGCGCCCATGCCCTTGTCCTTGTCGGTGGTGGCGAGCAGGCCGCGCAGCGGGCTGGAAGGCTCGCCGCCGCCGACACCCCAGCCAAGCAGGCCGAAACCGACTTCCTTCTTGGAGGCGCGGCCGACGAAGGCCGACATCGGGCCGACGGATACCTTGGTGTTGATGCCGCCGCGGGTCAGCATCTGGCCGATGGTCTGCAACACCTGCTCGTCGTTGATGAAGCGGTCGTTGGGGCCCGACACCGTCAGGTTGAAGCCGTTGGGGTAGCCGGCGTCGGCCAGCAGCTTCTTGGCGCCGGCCAGGTCCAGCGGCTCGGGCTTGAGGTTGGGGTTGAAGCCGAACATGCCCGGCGCGGCCAGGTTGCCCGTCGGCACGCCCAGCTTGTCCAGCACCTTCTCGGCCAGCACCTGGCGGTCGATCATCTTGGAGATGGCCTGGCGCACCCGGGCGTCCTTCATCGGGTTCACGTCGGCCATCTTGCCTTCGGCGTCGGTGACCGCCGGCGATTTGTCGCGGTGGTCGGTGAACAGGAAGATGACCCGGCTGGAGACCGTCTCGAACACCGTCAGGTCCTTGTTGGACTTGAACTGCGGCACGAGGTTGGCCTGCACGTTCTCCACCAGCTGCACGTCGCCCGACAGCAGGGCGGACATCCGGGCGGAATCCGTCGGCAGGAAGCGCAGCGTCACCGTGGACCAGGCGGCCTTGGGCCCCCAGTAGGTGTCGTTGCGGGCCACCTGGAAGGATTCGCCGCGCGTGTACTTGACGAGCTTGAACGGCCCGGTGCCGGCGAAGACCTTGTTCTGGTTGAAGTCGTCGGTGGTGGCGTGCTCGACCGCCTTCTTGGAGACGATGAAGATCCGGGTCAGGTCGTTGGGCAGCAGCGGCGCCGGGCCGGCGGTCGTGATCTGGACGGTCAGCGGGTCGACGGCCTTCTTGCCGGTGATGCCCTTGGTGTAAGTGGTGAAGGAACTCGGGCTGTTGGTGATGGTGGCGGGGCGGTCGAGCGAGAAGACCACGTCGTCGGCGGTCAGCGGCGTTCCGTCGTGGAACTTCACGCCTTCGCGCAGCTTGAACTCCCAGGTGGTGTCGTTCACGGCGCGCCAGGACTTGGCCAGCGCGGGCGTCAGCTTGGTCTCCGCATCCAGGGTCACCAGTGGCTCGTAGACGTGGCTCAGCATGGCGCTGATCGCGTCGTTGTTGAAGTAGTGCGGGTCCGACGACTGCGGGTTGCTGCTCAGGCCGACACGCAGCTCTTGCGCGAGCGCGGCGGGCACCGAGGCGGCGAAAGCCGACGCCAGCACCAGGCTGCGCAGCATGTTCAGTCTCAATTTCATCATCAGGGGTCTCCTTCAGGGAAAGTCGGGAACAGGGGTCGGATTGGCGAGCGGTCTAACGAGGGAAATCGGTCGCGGGCCGCGTCACGCGGCGGCCAGGCTCCGCGCGGGCACCTTCTCGCCGTCGACGAACACCAGCAGCTCGCCGGGCGCGAACGCCTGCCAGGCTTCGTCGCGCGTCAGCGGCTTGGTCGCGATCACGCTGATCACGTCGCCCACGTGGTTGTGCTTGCTCAGGTCGATCTGCATGTCGCAGTCGATGAGCCGCACCGTGGTGAACGGGTAGCGCCGCGTGACATAGTGCAAGTTGGTGGTGCAGTAGGCAAACATGAAGTTGCCGTTGGACAACAGGAAGTTGAAAGTGCCGTGCCGGGCGATCTCGGCGGCCCACCCGGAAATCGCCTCGCGCAGCTCTTCGATGTCGGGCATGGCCTCGAAGCGCTCCCGCAGCCGGTTCAGGATGTAGCAGAAGGCCCGTTCGCTGTCGGTCTGGCCGACGGGCTTGTGGAAGGCGCTCACGTCTTGGGGCGGCTGGAAGGAATTCACGTTCCCGTTGTGCGCGAAGATCCACGGCCGCCCCCACAGCTCGCGGGTGAAGGGGTGGCAATTTTGCAGCGCCACGCCGCCGCTGCCCTCGGTGGCCTTGCGGATGTGGGCGATGACGTAGCGCGACTTGATCGGGTAGTGCTTGATCAGGCCCGCGATCGGCGAAGTGACGGACGACAGCGTGTCCAGGAACATGCGGCAGCCCTCGTCCTCGAAGAAGGCGATGCCCCAGCCGTCCTTGTGTTCGTCGGTCTGCCCGCCGCGCGTGGCGAAGCCTTCGAACGAGAAATTGATGGTCGCCGGGTCCTTGCAACTCATCGCCAGAAGCTGACACATGGGAAATATCCTCCGTCTACGGTTATCGGCGTTTCCTGGGCCGACTGAACCTGGTTAATCCGCGGTTCACAACAAAATGTGACGGCAGTGTGAAGCGGTGTTAAAACACCGTCAAACAAATAAAGTGAATCATGAATATCGGTTTCAGTGAATTCAGGAAAATCGATTTCAACCTCGGCGTCGTCTTCCTGGCGCTGTGGCAGGAGCGCAGCGTGACGCTGGCGGCGCGCAGGCTGTCGCTGAGCCAGGCGGCGGTCAGCGCGGCGTTGAACCGGCTGCGCGAGACCTGCGGCGACCCTCTGTTCGTGCGCACCCGCGCGGGCATGGAGCCGTCGCCGCGGGCGCGCGCGATGGCCGAGCCGCTGGCCCAGCAGCTCGAAGGCCTGCACGACCTGATGCTGGCCCAGGTGGTGTTCGAGAGCGCGCAGTCCAAGCGCCGCTTCACGCTGGGCATCACCGACGACCTGGAGCTGGCCCTGGGGCCCCGGCTGGCCCAGACCATCGCCGAAGAGGCGCCGGGCGTGAGCCTGGTGCTGCGCCAGGTGAACCGCTACACCGTCGAGCAGGCCTTCGAGGAGCGCGAGATCGACCTGGCCATGGTCTCCGGCCCGATCGGCCGGCTGCCGCTGGCCCATGAGCTGCTCGGGGAGCTGGGCTACGCCTGCCTGCTCGACGCGTCGCGGCTGGGCGTGAAGCTGCCGATCTCGCTCGACGTCTACGTCGCCATGCACCACGTGCTGGTGTCGCCGCTGGGCCGCGAAGGCATCGTCGACGCCTCGCTGCGCGCGGTCGGGCTGCAGCGGCGCATCCAGACCGCGCTGACCCACTTCTCGGCGCTGCCGGCCTTCCTTTCGCGGCTGGATGCGGTGGCGACAGCGCCGACGCCCACCTGCCTGGCGCTGTCGCGCGTGGCCGGCCTGCAGGCTTGCGCGCCGCCGCTGGACCTGGGGCAGTTCAACGTCAACATGCTGTGGCGCCGCGACAGCGCCGGCGACGCGGGCCTGGACTGGATGAAGGCGCACTTCCGCAACGCTTTCGCGCTGATCGCCAACGAGGCGTTGCCGGCGCCCAGGAAACCTGCCGCCGCGCGGCTCAAGGCGAAGGCGTCGAAGGCCGGGTGACCGGCGGCGCGGTCATGCGCATGTCGTGGGCCGACCGCGCGCCGGCGGCACCGACAATCCGGGGATGAACCCCGCCATCCCCGCGAACCCCGAACACCCCGCTGTCGCCGTCGTCGGCGCCGGCCCGGCCGGCCTGCGCGCCGCCGAGACCCTCGCCGCGGCCGGCCTGCGAGTGGACGTCTTCGACGCCATGCCGTCGGCCGGACGCAAATTCCTGCTCGCCGGGCGCGGCGGGCTCAACCTCACCCACAGCGAACCGGCGGCGCCTTTCCTGGCGCGCTACGGCGACCGCGCCGCCCAGCTCGCGGCGCCGATCGCCGCGTTCGACGCCCAGGCGCTGCGTGGCTGGGCGGAAGGCCTCGGCGTGGAAACTTTCATCGGCACGTCGGGCCGGGTTTTCCCGCGCGACCTGAAGGCGGCGCCCTTGCTACGGGCCTGGCTCCACCGCCTGCGCGGGATGGGCGTGCGCTTCCACATGAGGCACCGCTGGGTGGGCTTGGGCGAAAGCGGCGCGCCTGGCGTGGATTTGCGGTTCCAAGGCCCGGTGGGCGAGGTCCGCGTCCAGGCGGCCGCCTGCATCCTCGCCTTGGGCGGCGCCAGCTGGGCACGGCTCGGATCGGACGGCGCGTGGCTGCCCCGGCTGCGGGACGCCGGCGTCGGCGTGTCCCCGCTGCGGCCGTCGAATTGCGGCTTCGAGGTCGCGCGGCCCCAGGGCGATGGAAGCCTCGTCCCGGGCTGGACCGATTTTTTCTCGGCGCGCCACGCCGGCGCGCCGCTGAAGAACGTGGCGATTTCCCTCCGGGCGACCCCGGGCGGCGCGGCTTTCTCCCAACGGGGCGAATTCGTCGTGACCCAGTCCGGCGTGGAAGGCAGCCTCGTCTATGCCGCGTCGGCCGCGCTGCGGGATGAGATCGACCGCAGCGGCCGCGCCGTCTTCCTGCTCGACCTGCTGCCGATGCACGGCGCCGGGCACGTCGCCGCCGAGGTCGCGCGGCCGCGCGGCTCCCGCTCCCTGTCCACCCACCTGAAGGCGCGCCTCGGCCTGGACGGCGTGAAGGCCGCGCTGCTGCATGAGTTGCTGTCCAAGGCCCAGCTGGCGGACCCCGCGCAGCTCGCACAGGCCATCAAAGCGTTGCCGCTGACGGCAGTGGCGCCACGGCCGATCGACGAGGCCATCAGCAGCGCCGGCGGCGTGCGCTTCGACGCGATGGACGAGCGATTCATGCTCGCCGCCTTGCCAGGCATCTTCTGCGCCGGCGAGATGCTCGACTGGGAAGCCCCCACCGGCGGCTACCTGTTGACGGCCTGCATGGCCACGGGCGGGTGGGCGGCGCGGGGGGTGGTGGGGTATTTGAAAAAACAGCCTTCGTCGACGGGCGGCTGACCGCGACGCATGCCCGACCGGCGGTGGTCCGTGGGGTCCCTCACCCCGGCCCACTCCCCGAGGGAGCGGACGAGCGGCAGAGGGGGAGAGTGGGGGAGGGGGAGAGAGGGAGAGAGGGGATATTCGACACGCGCCCCGGCAGGCAGGAGCATCGGACTCCCTCTCCCTCTCCCTCTGGGAGAGGGTTGGGGTGAGGGCGCCGCGTACCTCCACAGCCCCGCCTGGAAATCCGGTGCATCGGCGATGTTTTCCCCACGGCCGGCACGTCGGCACCTACAATGCCGGCTGGTTTCAGGAGAGCGCGCGGGCATCGCGTCCCGCGCCGCCGAAGGCGCAACCTCCCATGAACGCTCAGGCTCCGCGCGCCGCCTCAAAGGCGGCAGGCGGAAGGTACTGGAACCAGCAACAGCCGAATCTGGAGAGCGAGCCCGCGCCACGCCGACATTGAAGGTCCGTGGTCGCCGGGTTCCACCGAAGGAGCAAAGGCGCCGGCCGGCGAAGGCGGCGCCTGAATCTCTCAGGTACCGAGGACAGGGGGAGCGGCGCGGGATGCGCGCGCTCCATTTCTTCCTGGCCTTCGGCCGTGCCTTGGGCGTGCGCCCCCGTTCTGACCTTGTCGTCCCGATTCGAACGGAGCAAAACCCCATGAAGAAGATCATCGTCCTGGGCGCCGGTGTCACCGGCGTCACCACCGCCTGGTTCCTGCGCCAGGCCGGCCACGAAGTCACCGTCATCGACCGCCAGCCGGCGGCCGGCATGGAGACCAGTTTCGCCAACGGCGGCCAAGTCAGCGTCTCGCACGCCGAGCCCTGGGCCAACCCCGGCGCGCCGCTGAAGGTGCTGAAATGGCTGGCCAAGGAGGACGCGCCGTTGCTGTTCAGGCTGCGCGCGGACTGGAACCAGTGGATGTGGGGCCTGAGCTTCCTGCGCGAATGCACGCCCTCGCGTACCCGGCGCAACATCCGCCAGATGGTCAACCTGGGCCTGTACAGCCGCGACACGCTGCGGCAGCTGCGGGCGCAGACCGGGCTCCAATACGACCAGCTCACCCGCGGCATCCTCCACTTCTACACCTCGGCAGCGGAATACGAGGCCGCGCAGGAGCCGGCCCGCGTCATGCGCGAGCACGGCTGCGAACTGGACATGAAGACGCCCGACGAGTGCGTGGCGATCGAGCCCTCGCTGGCGCAATGCCGCGACCGGCTGGTGGGCGGCAGCATGACGCCGAGCGACGAATCCGGCGACGCGCACCGGTTCACCCAGGGCCTGGCCGCGCTGTGCGAGCGGGCCGGCGTGAAATTCCTCTACGACACCCGCGTCCTCGGCCTGCGAGCCGAAGGCGACCGCCTCGCCGCGGTGCAGGTGGCCGACGCCGCCGGCGTCGTGCGCACCGAGGCGGCCGACGGTTACGTGCTGTGCCTCGGTTCCTTCAGCGCCGCCTGGGCGCGGGAGCTGGGCATCTCCCTGCGCATCTACCCGGCCAAGGGCTACTCGGTCACCTTGCCGGTCACTTCCCCCGAGCATTCGTACCAGGTCTCGCTGACCGACGACGAATACAAACTGGTGTTCTCCCGCCTGGGCGACCGGCTGCGCATCGCCGGCACCGCCGAACTCAACGGCTACGACACGGCCTTGAACCTGCGGCGCTGCAACGCCATCGTGCGCCGGGTGAAAGAACTCTTCCCGCGGATGACGGACGGCCGGGGCGCGCAATACTGGACCGGCCTGCGTCCGGCCACGCCGAGCAACGTGCCCTACATCGGCCGTTCGAAGCTGGCCAACTTCTTCCTCAACACCGGCCACGGCACATTGGGTTGGACGCACGGCTGCGGGTCGGGGCGGGCGATCGCCGACATCGTCGGCGGCAGGGTGCCTGAGCTGGATTTCGCTTTCGTCGGCGGCGTGTCCGGGCGGGCCTTGCCCACCGGCCCGGCGGCCTACGGCGCGGCCGGCTGAGCGAGCGTTTCCCGCGTCGCGCGGTAGAGGGTGTCGCCGCCGAACCTGGAGGCTCGCGGGTCGAAGCTGAAAAGGTTGGCGCCAGCGCCGCGCCCGTCGGTCAAGCCGCGCGGTTCGAGGAAGAACGAGACGAAATCGGCGCCGCGCTCGCGGTGCCGCTCCAGCACCGACCCCAGCTCGGGCGCCGACATCGCCTTCAACGGGTGGAACTCGGTCACGCCGTAGGAAGAGAGCCCCGACGACGCGAACCACTCGTCGAAACCGGCGCCGTAGGCGGCGTCGCCATAGAGGCTGATGCCGGTGCGGGTGGGGCCGGTCTTGCGCAGCGACGCGTCCACTTCGAAACGGTGGCGGTCCCAGCCCGGATTGATGAAGGGCAGGATCTGGTGGGTGTAGACCGGCGTGTCGGCCAGGCATGAATGGCGGATGTGCCGGTCGAAATGGGCCAGGTAGCGCACCACCTGCCCGCCCCTGAAGTCGTGCCACATCGCCGCCAGCGGGTTGTAGAAATAGGAAGAGAGTTCGCCCGGGCCGTCGATGAACCAGGCGGCCCGGCCGTCGGCCGGCAGGTGCCTGGGCAGCGGCCGGGCGGGCAGGGCGGTGGGCGCGGCCTGGTCCGGGCCCATGATGGCGACCCGGCGCGTGCCGAGCATCAGCAATTCTCCGCTGGGCGCTTCCAGCAGGATGTCCAGCCGGTGGATGCCGTGCTGGAGCCGTCGGAAGTCCAGGTCGAACTGCCAGCCGACGTTGGCGGTGCCGAATTCCGGGTGGGCCGCCAGGACGTCCTGCCGGCCGCCGCGCACCGGCACCCGGCCGGCGAGTTCGCCGTTGCGGTAGATGCGCACCCAGGCGGGCGGGCCGGATTCGCCCGTCGGCAGGTGAGCCCAGCCAGCCACCGGCAGCACGCCGTGGGCGTAGGCGTCGATGTGCTCGGAGAAACGCTTCAGCGGCTGTTTGCGGATGTCCTTGCCCGGCGGGTCGATCTCGGCGAAGGACTTGAAGTCGGACCCCGCCGCCCTGTTGAGGTTCAGGATGTGCCTGAAACGCAGCTTCAGCTCGCGTCGGAAGTCCTGCACGGAATCGGGGCCGTAGTCGGTGATCAGGTAGGGCGCCGAATGGCCCATGCCGTTGTCCTGCAGCCCGGGAAACATGTGGTGCAGCTCCCCCAGCAAAGTGATGCCGCGGATGTTGCGGCGCGCCGCCGGTGGAAGCTGGCAGGCGTCTTCCAGGAAGGCGTCGATGACCTGCAGGCGGCGGCGGGTGATGTCGTTGTCGGTGGTGGTGAAGTTCCAGGGGTAGACCTCGTCGCCGTAATAGGTGTCCACCGGCAGCGGGCCTTGCTGCGTCGTCAGCAGGTTGCGGGTGTCTCGGGCCAGGGCTTCCTCGGCGGGGGCGTGCGCGCCGAAATGGGTGGAGAACAGGTAGACGATCGCGGGCCGGTCGGCTTCCTTCAGGGTGTTGACCAGCTTGCGCAGCGCCGGGCGGTCCACCGCCCAGCCGCCATCGGGCTGTTGCTGCAGCAGCCGCAGCAGCGGGATCGGCAGGGTGTAGCCCAGCTCCAGGCGCGGGTTCGCCGGCGGCTTCGGCCCCAGGCCCGACAAGGTGGCCTCGACCACCGGCGCCGCGGACTCGGCGCCTTTGCCGCACCAGGCCGCCAGCGAGGAGGGTGCGTCGGCCAGCGCTTGATGGGGCGCCTGCACGCAGGGTTCGAGCAGGTTGAACATCGGCGCCAGCAGCAGCCGCCGGCCGTCGTGGCGGCCGGCTGCCCACCATCCGGCGGCTGCCGCGCCGAGCAGGGCGGCCAGCAGCAGCACGGTCGCGGCGGCCCGGCGCCCGCGGGGCGCGGTTTCCGTCATCCGGGCAGACGCGCCAGGCGCGCCGTCGTCGGTCCGGTCACTGTTCCAGGAAGCGCTGCGCGTCCAGCGCCGCCATGCAGCCGGTGCCGGCGCTGGTGATGGCCTGGCGGTAGATGTGGTCCTGCACGTCGCCGGCGGCGAACACACCGGGCACGCTGGTCATCGTGGCCATGCCGTTCAGGCCGCTCTGGGTGACGATGTAACCGTCCTTCATCTCGATGTGGCCCTTGAAGATGTCGGTGTTGGGCTGGTGGCCGATGGCGATGAAGCAGCCTTGCAGGGCCAGGTCGCGCGTCGAGCCGTCCTGGGTGTTCTTTAGCCGCACGCCGGTGACGCCGCTGGTGTCGCCCAGCACCTCGTCCAGGGTGTGCCACAGGTGCAGCTGCATCTTGCCGGAGGCCACGCGGTCCATCAGCTTGTCGACCAGGATGGCCTCGGCGCGGAACTTGTCGCGCCGGTGCACCAAGTGCACCTTGCTGGCGATGTTGGACAGGTACAGCGCTTCCTCCACCGCGGTGTTGCCGCCGCCCACCACGCAGACTTCCTGGTCCCGGTAGAAGAAGCCGTCGCAGGTGGCGCAGCCGCTGACGCCGCGGCCCATGAAGGCCTCTTCGGACGGCAGGCCGATGTACTTGGCCGACGCGCCGGTGGCGATGATGAGCGCGTCGCAGGTGTACTCGCCCGAATCGCCCTTCAGCGTGAACGGGCGCTTGGAGAAGTCGACCGCGTTGATGTGGTCGAAGACGATCTCGGCGTTGAAGCGCTCGGCGTGTTCCAGGAAGCGCTGCATCAGCTCGGGGCCCTGGACGCCCGCCACGTCGGCGGGCCAGTTGTCCACCTCGGTGGTCGTCATCAGCTGGCCGCCTTGCGCCAGGCCGGTGACCAGCATGGGCTTGAGGTTGGCGCGGGCGGCGTAGATCGCGGCGGTGTAGCCGGCGGGGCCTGAGCCGAGGATCAGGACGCGGGCGTGTTTGGCGGTGGTGCTCATGGTCGGGATGGGATGGGGAGGAGAGGGATCCGGATGGTGGCGGCCCCGGGGGGGGGGGGGGGGCGCGCCGCCCCCCCCGGGGGGGCGGGGGGGGGGGGGTTGTGGGGGGTGGGTTTTTTGGGGGGTTTGGGTGGGGGGGGTGGTGGTCCGGGGGGGGGGGCGCCGGGGCCGGGTTTGCCCCCCCCCGGGCCCCGAAGTCTGACATGGCGGCGTTGCAATTTCGATTCAACCCGGGTGATTGCGACCATAGTCAGTGACAATCGCTCAGGTTATAACCTGTGACTTATTGCCGCAACGGCGCGCATCGGTCCCCGGGAGCCCGCGCCGTCCGGGCCGCAACCCAAAAAGGAAAATTCCCATCATGGCCATGCTGTCCAGCCTCGACCTGATTCGACGCGTCCCCCTGTTCTCCATGCTGACCAACGACCAGGCCCAGGGCGTGGCCGACGGCGTGGTGAAGCGGCGCTTCCGCCGGGGCGAGATCATCGTCGAGCACGGCCAGAAGTCCAATGCCCTGTTCATCCTGCTGACCGGCCGCGCGCGCGTGCTGACCGCCGATTCCCGCGGCCGGGAGGTCATCCTGGCGGTGCTGCAGTCGGGCGACTATGTCGGCGAGATGAGCCTGATCGACAACGAGCCGCATTCCGCCACCGTCCGCGCCGAAGTCCAGACCGACATGCTGGTGCTCGGCCGCGCGGAGTTCGCCCGCTGCCTGCCGGAGAACTCCAGCCTGTCCTACGCCATCATGCGCGGCCTGGTGCAAAGGCTGCGCAACGCCGACCGGCAGATCGAATCCCTGGCCCTGCTCGACGTCTACGGCCGGGTGGCGCGCACCCTGCTCGACATGGCCGAGGACGACAACGGCGTCAAGATCATCCGCGGCAAGGTGTCCAGGCAGGACCTGGCCAAAGTCGTCGGCGCGTCGCGCGAGATGGTCAGCCGGGTCATGAAGGACCTGGAAGAACGCAAGATCATCGAAACCCAGGAAAACGGGTCGGTCATCATCCGCGAGCGCTTGACCTGATTGATCTCTGACGCCCGGCGGCGTCCGGGCCGCGCATGGCCCCGGCGCCAACCGTCGCCCGGGGCTTGCGCCACAATCGACGGATGACTTTCCCCCTCGGTTCCCTGCGCGACGGCCCGCCCGCTTCCGGAATGAGCCGCGCCGCCGCCCCTTCCTCCACGACCACCGCCGCGCCGCCCCACGCTTCGCCCATGCCGCTGTGGCGGCTGCAGGCCGCCGTCCTGGCGGGCGGGGTGGCCTGGCTGATCGCCTTGCTGGCGCTGCTCAGCCACAACCCGCTCGACGCGGCTTTCTCCACCTCCGGCGACGCCAGCGGCGTGCACAACTGGGCCGGGGTGCTCGGCGCCTGGGGCGCCGACCTCGCCTACGTGCTTTTCGGCTATTCGGCCTGGTGGCTGATGGCGGTGGGCTTGCGCGGCTGGCTGTCGGCCCTGGCGTCGCTGTTGCGCGCGGGCGAGCCGGTGCCCAGGCCGCCGTGGCCGTGGATGCTGCTGGGCGTCGGCCTGCTGCTGTCGGCAAGCTGCGCGCTGGAATGGACGCGCCTGTACGGCTGGGAGTCCCGGCTGCCTGGCGGGCACGCCGGCGGCGTGCTGGGCTACCTCCTGGGTTCGACCAGCCAGAACCTGCTGGGCTTCGCCGGCTCCGGCGTGCTTTGGATCGCCTTGCTCGTGGTGGGTGTGGGCCTGGCCTTCCAGTTCTCCTGGATGGCGGTGGCCGAATGGATCGGCAGCCGCTTCGAATCCTTGCGCGAGCGCCGCGAAGAGCGCGCCGAGCGGGCCGAAGACCAGCGCCTGGGCGCGCAGGCGCAGCGCGAGCGCGAGGCCGTCGTCGAAGTGGAGCACCACCTGCAGGAAGTGCACGAGCCCATCCTGATCGAGCCGCAAGTGATCGAGGTGCCCAAGAGCACCCGCGTCGCCAAGGAAAAGCAAAAACCGCTGTTCACCGAGCTGTCCGACACCAAGCTGCCCCAGGTCGACCTGCTCGACTCGGCACCGGCCCGGGTGGAAGCCACCGTGACGGCCGACACGCTGGAGATGACCTCCCGCCTGATCGAGAAAAAGCTCAAGGATTTCGGCGTCGAGGTGCGCGTGGTCACCGCTTCGCCGGGCCCGGTCATCACCCGCTACGAGATCGAACCGGCCACCGGCGTCAAGGGTTCGCAGGTCGTCAACCTGGCCAAGGACCTGGCGCGCAGCCTGAGCCTGGTCAGCATCCGCGTGGTGGAGACCATCCCCGGCAAGACCACGATGGCGCTGGAGCTCCCCAACGCCAAGCGCCAGACGATCCGGCTCTCGGAAATCCTCGGCTCGGCCGTCTACAACGACGCCGCATCGCAGCTCACCATGGGCCTGGGCAAGGACATCGTCGGCGCGCCGGTGGTCGCCGACCTGGCCAAGATGCCGCACTGCCTGGTGGCCGGCACCACGGGCTCGGGCAAGTCGGTGGGCATCAACGCGATGATCCTGAGCCTGCTCTACAAGGCCGAGGCGCGCGACGTGCGGCTCATCCTGATCGATCCCAAGATGCTGGAAATGAGCGTCTACGAAGGCATCCCGCACCTGCTTTGCCCGGTCGTCACCGACATGAAGCAGGCTTCCAACGCCTTGAACTGGGGCGTGGGCGAGATGGAGCGGCGCTACAAGCTGATGAGCAAGATGGGCGTGCGCAACCTCGCCGGCTACAACAAGAAGATCGACGAGGCCGCGGCCCGCGGCGAGAAGCTGCCCAACCCCTTCAGCCTGACACCCGAGGAGCCCGAGCCACTGGAGCGCCTGCCCTTCGTGGTCATCGTGATCGACGAATTGGCCGACCTGATGATGGTGGTGGGCAAGAAGATCGAGGAGCTGATCGCCCGGTTGGCGCAGAAGGCCCGCGCGGCGGGCATCCACCTGATCCTGGCCACGCAGCGGCCGAGCGTCGACGTCATCACCGGCCTGATCAAGGCCAACATCCCCACCCGCCTGAGCTTCCAGGTCAGCAGCAAGATCGACAGCCGCACCATCCTCGACCAGATGGGGGCCGAAGCCCTGCTCGGCATGGGCGACATGCTCTACATGGCCTCCGGCACCGGGTTGCCGGTGCGGGTGCACGGCGCCTTCGTCAGCGACGACGAAGTGCACCGCGTCGTCAGCTACCTCAAGACCCAGGGCGAGCCCAACTACATCGAGGGCATCCTGGAAGGCGGCACGCTCGACGAAGGCGGCGGCGACGGCCCGGCGGGCGAGGGCGGCGCCAGCGGCGAGAACGACCCGATGTACGACCAGGCCGTGGCCGTCGTGCTGCAGCACAAGCGCGCCTCGATCTCCCTCGTGCAGCGCCACCTGCGCATCGGCTACAACCGGGCAGCCCGTTTGCTGGAGCAGATGGAGCAGTCCGGGTTGGTCAGCAGCATGTCCACCAACGGCAACCGCGACATCATCGTCCCCGCGAGAAACGAATGAAGAAGACAACCGCAACGCGCCTGGCCCTCTTCGCGCTGTCCCTGGCGGCGGCTTGCTCCGCCGCCCGGGCCGACGCCGTCGAAACGCTGAAGGACTTCGTCCGCGACGTGCGCTCCGGCCGCGCCGAGTTCACCCAGACGGTGGTGTCGCCGGACGGCGCCCGCAAGAAGAATTCGGCCGGCAGCTTCGAATTCGCGCGGCCCAACCGCTTCCGCTTCGCCTACACCAAGCCTTTCGAGCAGCTCATCGTCGGCGACGGCCAGAAAGTCTGGATCTTCGACGCCGACCTGAACCAGGCCAGTTCGCGCAAGCTGTCGGACGCGCTCAGCAGCACGCCCGCGGCGTTGCTCGCCGGCGGCGCGCTCGACAAGGATTTCGACCTGGCCGCCCAGCCGTCCAAAGACGGCCTCGAATGGGTGCTGGCCACGCCCAGGGCGAAGGACGGCAGTTTCCAGTCGATGCGCGTGGGCTTCCGCGGCAAGGAGCTGGCGGCGGTGGAGATCCTGGACGGTTTCGGCCAGCGCTCCTTCCTGCAGTTCAGCGGTTTCGTGCCGAACCCGGCCATCGCCGCCGAGCGTTTCCAGTTCAAGCCGGCGGCCGGCGTGGACGTGATCGAGCAATAGGTCGTCGGCCGCCGCCTCCCGCTGTCGAACCGGGCCATGCCGTCGTCCATGCAGCCGCCGAGCCTTCACACGGCCACCGCCGCCGGTGCCGGCCGGCTCGCCCGTGGGACGCCGGAGGCCGGCCATGCGTGACCTGTTCTCCGCCGACCCTGTCGCCCCGTTGGCCGAGGCCTTGCGGCCCCGGTCGCTGGACGAGGTGATCGGCCAGTCGCACCTGCTGGGCGAGGGCAAGCCGCTGAGGCTGGCGTTCCAGTCCGGCAAGCCGCATTCGATGATTTTCTGGGGGCCGCCGGGCGTCGGCAAGACGACGCTGGCCCGCTTGACCGCCACGGCTTTCGAATGCGAATTCATCGCCTTGTCCGCGGTCTTCTCCGGGGTGAAGGACATCCGCGAGGCGATGGACCAGGCCCGCCACCACCTCGCCCAGGGCAAGCACACCATCCTGTTCGTCGACGAGATCCACCGCTTCAACAAGTCCCAGCAGGACGCGCTGCTGCCCCATGTGGAATCGGGGTTGTTCACCTTCATCGGCGCCACCACCGAGAACCCTTCCTTCGAAGTGAACTCGGCCTTGCTGTCGCGGGCGCAGGTCTACGTGCTCAAGTCGCTGACCGACGACGAGCTGAAGCGCCTCCTGAAGCGCGCCCAGGAAAAAGCCCTGGGCCACCTGCAATTCGAAGAGGCGGCGGTGGACACCATCGTCGGCTATGCCGACGGCGACGCCCGCAGGTTCCTGAACCTGCTGGAACAGTGCGGCACCGCCGCCGGCGCGGCCGGCGTGTCGAACATCACCGCCGGCTTCATCACCGACGCCCTGAGCCTCAACGCGCGGCGTTTCGACAAGGGCGGCGACAACTTCTACGACCAGATCTCGGCCCTGCACAAGTCCGTGCGCGGCTCCAGCCCCGACGGCGCGCTTTACTGGCTGAGCCGCATGCTGGACGGCGGCGCCGACCCGCGCTACTTGGCGCGGCGCATCGTCCGCATGGCCTGGGAGGACATCGGCCTGGCCGACCCTCGGGCGATGCAAGTCGCCAACGACGCCGCTGCGACCTATGAAAGGCTGGGCAGCCCGGAAGGCGAGCTGGCGCTCGCGCAGGCCGTCATCTACCTGGCCGTGGCCGCCAAGAGCAATGCCGGCTACAACGCCTACAACGCCGCGCGGGCCTTCGTGAAGCAGGACAAGAGCCGGGAGGTTCCGGTCCACCTGCGCAATGCGCCGACCAAGCTCATGAAGGAACTGGGCTACGGGCACGATTACCGCTATGCGCACGACGAGCCCCACGCCTACGCGGCGGGCGAGACCTACCTGCCCGATGGCATCGGCGACCCCCACTGGTACCGCCCGGTGCCCCGCGGGCTGGAGGCCAAGATCGCGGAAAAGTTGAAGTTCCTGCGCGAGTTGGACGAAGCAGCGGGGCAAGCCGGCGGGCGGGCTGAAGACGCTCCTGACCCTCTCGCCCCGGAAAACTGAAGACCCCGCCTGATCCTCCCGACCCGGCAAACTGAAGACTCCCGCCCGGCCCTCTCGACCCGGTAAACCGTCGTAGGAGCGGCTTCAGCCGCGGGCGGTGCCCCGCCATCGCGGCTGAGCACGTCCCCCTCCGCTGCATCAAGCACCGCGGTGCACCTGTGAGGCGCCTCAGCCTGTGGCGGGCCGCCCATGCACGAACCGCCCGGGTCCCGGGGTGGTGTATTTATCCATGGCGCCCGGATCGAATGCGGTTTATGTTGCCGGACGGTTAGCGGGCACTTTCCTGGTGCCTCGACGGCCGCGGCCCGGACGGCCCAAGAAGCCGTCCCGTCGTCCGCGGCATGGCGGCCCCGGCTGGACAAGCAGGGTAGCGCCGCACCTGCCCGCCGCGGGCCGGTTCCCCCAGCGTTTCAACAGCGGTTTCCGACCCCCGCGGCGCATCGGATGCGGGTTTTCCAGTGTTTGCAAGAATTGCGGGAAAAGCACGGAAGGCCGAATCAATCACGGCGGAAAACACGGTCAATTGGTGTAAGTATCTAGGAAAAACCGCTTCGTTTCGAATGTTTACCGAAGGTCCCTAGAACTAGAATCCGGGGTTGCCTGAAATTTGACGGCCTGAAACCCCAGCCCGACCGTGGCGGGTTTTTTGCTTAGTTTGCGGGACGCGAGTGCTGTTGCGTGGCCTCTGGATGACGCCTAGCAAGGGTCGGTCGCTGCGAAATAGTTTTTGTTATTGAACCGAGGAGACCCCTTTCATGGAGATTTTCATCCAGCAAATCATCAATGGCCTGGTGCTGGGCAGCGTGTACGCGCTGATCGCACTGGGCTATACGATGGTCTACGGCATCATCAATCTCATCAATTTCGCCCACGGCGATGTGTTGATGGTGGGCGCGCTGACCAGCTGGTCCGTCGTCACGGTGCTTGCCGATTCCGGCTTGCCCGGTTGGCTGTTGCTGCTGCTGTCGCTGATCGCGGCGGTCATCGTCTGCTCGCTGCTGAATTTCACCATCGAGAAAGTCGCGTACCGGCCGCTGCGCAACGCGCCCCGGTTGGCCCCGCTGATCACCGCCATGGGCATGAGCCTGCTGCTGCAAACGCTGGCCATGATCATCTGGAAGCCGAACTACAAGCCCTATCCCATCCTGTTGCCGAGCGAGCCCTTCTTCATCTTCGGCGCGGTGATCAACACCGTGCAGATCATCATCCTGGTGTGCACGGCGATCGCCCTGACCAGCCTCATGTACCTGGTGCACCGCACCAAGCTGGGCCGCGCGATGCGCGCGACCGCCGAGAACCCGCGCGTGGCCGGCCTGATGGGTGTGCGCCCTGACGCCGTCATCTCCGCCACCTTCGTGATCGGCGCCTCCCTGGCCGCCCTGGCCGGCGTGATGTACGCCGCCAATTACGGCTCCGTCCAGCACTCGATGGGCTTCCTGCCGGGCCTGAAGGCCTTCACCGCGGCGGTGTTCGGCGGTATCGGCAACCTGGCGGGCGCGATGGTGGGCGGCGTGCTGCTCGGCCTGATCGAGGCCCTGGGCGCCGGCTACATCGGCGCACTGACCGGCGGCGTGCTGGGCAGCCACTACCAGGACATCTTCGCCTTCATCGTGCTGATCCTGGTCCTGACCCTGCGTCCCCAGGGCCTGCTGGGCGAACGCGTGGCCGACCGAGCCTGACCCCAGCCCAGGAGAAAACGACATGACTACTCAGAAAAGCAAACTGGGCACCTTCCTGCTGGCCGGCATCGGCCTGCTGGTCCTGCCCCTGATCGCCCAGCAGTTCGGCACCGCCTGGGTGCGGATCATCGACGTCGCCCTGCTGTACGTGCTGCTGGCCCTCGGCCTGAACATCGTGGTCGGCTACGCCGGCCTGCTGGACCTCGGCTACGTCGCCTTCTACGCGGTCGGCGCCTACATGTTCGCCTTGCTGGCCGGGCCGCACCTGGTCGACACCTTCCCGGCCATCGCGGCGATGTTCCCCAACGGCCTGCATTCGTCGATCTGGCTCGTGATCCCGCTGGGCGCGGCGGTGGCCGGCATGTTCGGCATGCTGCTGGGCGCGCCCACGCTGCGGCTGCGCGGCGACTACCTGGCGATCGTGACGCTCGGCTTCGGCGAGATCATCCGCATCTTCCTGAACAACCTGGACCACCCGATCAACGTCACCAACGGCCCGAAAGGCCTGGCCCAGATCGACTCGCTCAAGGTCTTCGGCTTCGACTTCGGCAAGGCCTGGGAGCCCTTCGGATTCTCCATCCCCTACGTCACCAACTACTACTACCTGTTCCTGGGCCTGGTGATCCTCAGCGTGGTCATCTGCTACCGCCTGGAGCGCAGCCGCGTCGGCCGCGCCTGGATGGCGATCCGCGAGGACGAGATCGCGGCCAAGGCCATGGGCATCAACACCCGCAACCTCAAGCTGCTGGCCTTCGGCATGGGCGCGACCTTCGGCGGCGTGTCCGGCGTGATGTTCGCCTCGTTCCAGGGCTTCGTCTCGCCCGAGTCGTTCTCGCTGCAGGAGTCGGTGATGATCATCGCGATGGTGGTGCTGGGCGGCATCGGCCACATCCCCGGCGTGATCGTCGGCGCCTTGCTGCTGTCGGCGCTGCCCGAGGTCCTGCGCTACGTCGCCGGCCCGCTGCAGCAGATGACGGACGGCCGCCTTGACGCCTCGATCCTGCGGCAGTTCCTGATCGCCGTGGCCATGATCGCGATCATGCTGGCCCGCCCGCGCGGCCTGTGGCCTGCGCCCGAGCACGGCAAAGCGGCGCCTGCGCCGACCCCCAACCAATCGAAGAAGTGAAGGAGAGCGGCATGTCTGATGTTGTGTTGAAAGTCGCTGGCATCTCCAAGCGATTCGGCGGCCTGCAAGCCCTGTCGGATGTGGGCATCACCATCCGCAAGGGCCAGGTCTACGGCCTGATCGGCCCGAACGGCGCCGGCAAGACCACCTTCTTCAACGTGATCACCG
>CBIHOD010000062.1:0-23115 GCA_966211815.1 uncultured Burkholderiales bacterium | reverse complement strand
CGCGCCCCAGGCGTCGGACAACCGCTGGAGCGTGATGGACGCTTCGCGCACCCTGGCCTGGCAAGCGGCCGCGTTGCTCGACGCCCAACTCGCCGCGCCGCAGGGCGACGCCGCCGGCGCGAAGCTGGCCGCCCTGGCCCGGCAACTCGGCATCAGCGACCGCCACCTGCGCCGCATCTTCCTCGCCGAGATGGGCGTGACCCCGCTTCAATACCTGCAGACCCGCCGGCTGCTGCTGGCCAAGGGCCTGCTCACCGACTCCAGCCTGCCGGTCACTCAAGTGGCCCTGGCCAGCGGCTTCGGCAGCGTGCGGCGTTTCAACGCCGCGTTCTCCGAGGCCTACCGGTTGACGCCCAGCCGCCTGCGCGAAGCCGGCGCCGCATCGAAGCCGCAAAAAACCGGCCCGCCGCAGGCCGCTGACGGCATGCCGGGCGACTCCATCAGCCTGCGCCTGGGCTACCGCGCGCCTTACGACATGGCGCGGCTCGGCCGCTTCTTGGCCCAACGCGCCATCCCGGGCATCGAAGAGGTGCTGCTGCCAGCGGACGCCGCGGGTGCGGGCCTGTGCCTGCGGCGCAGCCTGCGTGGCGCCGCGTTGCGGCCGGGCGAAGACAACACCGGGGTGGCCGCAGGTTGGCTGCAAGCCTGGTTCGACCCGCGCGCGCCGCAAGTCCGGCTGGATTTTTCCGCCCACTGGATGCCGCACGCCGGCACCCTGCTGCACCTGGTGCGGCGCTGGCTCGACCTGGACGCCGCGCCCGACGCCATCGAAGCCGTGCTGCGCGACGACCTGCCCGGCCAGCCCGGCCTGCGCCTGCCCGGCAGCCTGGACGGCTTCGAGCTGGCGGTGCGCGCGGTGCTGGGCCAGCAGGTCACCGTGGCGGCGGCACGGACCTTGGCCACGCGGCTCGTCCACGAATTCGGCGCGCCGCTGGCCACGCCCTGGCCCGGCGTTGACCGCAGCTTCGTCGAACCGGAAACCCTCGCCGCCCTGCCGCCGCAGCAGCTGTGCGCCCTCGGCCTGACCGGGGCCCGGGCGCGCACCCTGGTCAACCTGGCCGCCGAATGGCCCCGCCTGGCGGCCTTGCTGCAAGAAGTGGCCGTCGGCCGCGCCAGCGTCGACGCGCTGATCGCCACCCTGTGCGAGCTGCCCGGCATCGGCCCCTGGACGGCCCACTACCTCGCGATGCGCGCCCTGAGCTGGCCCGACGCCGCCCTGCCCGGCGACGTGGCCTTGCGCAAGGCGATGCAACAACGCTTCGGCACCGAGACCCAACGCGCCGCGGAAGAACGCGCGCTCGCCTGGCGCCCCTGGCGCTCTTACGCCGCGCTGCGGTTGTGGAACAGCCTGGTGCCGGGCGATGGCGCGGCGGCGACGACCACAGCGACCACGGCCAAGGCGGGCACAGCAGACATTGCACTCATGGCGGCGAACCCGACCCAAGAGAGACCTCAGCCCACCCGTGACCGAAGAACCGTTCGAACGCCTGAACACTGAAACACCCGCTTCGAACCTGCAGCCGGTATTCCTCCGAAGCACCTCCCCGGATCGTCGAAACACCCAGGAGCCCACCATGCCCACTACCACCCGCCAAGCCGTCCACGCCGCCTGCACCGCCCAACTGACCGTGCCGTCACCCCTGGGCCCCATGCTGCTAGCCCGCAGCGCCCAAGGCCTGTGCGGCGCATGGTTCGAGGGCCAGAAGCACCACCCCGGCGACCTCGCCGCGCCCGAGGCTGCGGACGACCCGTTGCTGAGCGAAGCCGCACGGCGGCTGGCTTCCTATTTCTCCGGTTCGCCGGACGCGGTTTCGGGCTTGGCGACCGGCTTGCCGCTGGACCCGCAAGGCAGCGACTTCCAGCGCCGCGTGTGGCTGCAACTCGCCGCCATCCCTTGCGGCCGCACCCTCACCTACGGCCAGGTCGCCGCCGCCGTCGGCTCGCCGCAAGCGGTGCGCGCCGTGGGCGCGGCGATCGGCAGGAACCCGGTGTCGGTCTTCATTCCCTGCCACCGGGTGGTGGGAGGCGGAGGCGCGCTCACGGGGTACGCCGGTGGCTTGCCGCGCAAGCTGGCGTTGTTGAGGCGGGAGGGGGTGGAGGGCTTGCCGCAAGGCGCGTTGATTGAGGGCACTGGGGCCAGTGCGACATCCGAACCGCGGCGGCGGATCGCGGCGGTGGTATGAGGGGGGCGTCCGCATCTGCCAGTAATGGATTCAAAAAAGGACTTCAAACCCGTCCGCCAACTTTTAGGCGGCCTAAATCTAACGGCGACATTCCCTGGCGGGGTGGCCACCAGAATTTCTTTGACTTAACCAGCGTCGATTAGTAGGCTCTTGGCGGTCTAAATAACATTGGGCATCACGAGAAAAGCATCTCTCTTCCCAACCGGAATCCGTATGAGCAAACTTGACTACCTGCTGAAGTACGTCAGAACTGGCACCTCGGAAGGCGATCGGCCGTTTCTTGGTGAAATATTCATAGCGCCAAATCAATTCACGCAGCTATGCGCGATCGAACCAGGTGGAATGAGGGTTCTGGTTGGAAACAAAGGCATTGGAAAAAGTGCCGTTGTCGAGTGGATCGACAAAGTAGCCAAAGCCAAGAAGCTGCCATGCCTGCTAATTCGACCCGACAACATATCGTCCAAAGAGACGCCAGCCTCACCTGATATCGGCTCGTTGAAACGCTACTATTACGAAGTGCTTCTACGGACGATAGGCGCGCAGATTGGCTCTCAGCTGAAGGGCTTGCTCAAAGGAGGTGCCGCAAAACTCCACGACGAAGCACGTCAACAAGGGCTTGCTGAAGAGGACTTTATTCAAAAGTCGCTTCAACTCATTTCTGCCGTTTCTTTGCCCGCCGCAAAAATAAACGGCGTACAGCTTGCGAAGGAACTTGCAGGAACCAACTCGCCGAACGAGTTAATCAGAGCAATCAACTCACAGCTGCTGTCATCAAGCAATGTCTTCTATCTGCTTATCGATGACACCGATCAGTTGGCCGCCCCTGATCAACCTGCCCACCTCAACAGAATTTGGGCGCTTATGTTGGCGGTTCGGCGGCTAACAGGCGAGTGCAGCGCAGTAAGAGCAATAGTTAGTCTGCGATCTAGCGTCTGGACGCGCCTCACCAGCGAGAGCCAGGGGCAAAGAGATCAAACTGATCACATGCGCGGCTTAATGATTCCGCTCTTAGCGGATGACACGCTGATGCAAGGCATCATCAGAAGGCGCTTGGAGCGAGCTGCCCGAGATGCCGGCGAGACTAAGGTTGACCCTTACACCGTCTTTTTCAATGGCACGACCATGACGTTGCCCACAAGCGATGAGCGACGCTCCTGGGACTCATTCATATCGAAATCGGCTCGTGAGCGTCCAAGGGATGCCATTCAACTTGTGAAGAACATGCTTGACGCGGCCAAGCAAGGAAACGAACCCTTGATCGGCAGCAAAGAGGCCGGCAATGCGATGAAGGTCTACTCATCGGAACGCGTAGACGACGTAGTGAACGAGTTCTCTCTCGATTGCAGGAACATTCGAGAGATCATCAATACGTTCGCAAATTTCGATTTCGAGTCGGACTTCGAGATGCTTCGCCGACACCTCTTGACGGTGCCAAGCATCGCTTCGATTCAAATCCGCGGAGCACTGCTCCGGCCTGATGAGGACGACGACGCTGTAGCGATCCTGCGTCTCTTACACGAAACCGGCTTTTTGAATCCACGTGTTGTCGACACCTCGATGCCACGTGGTTTCCGCCACATCCTTTTCCATGACGACTCCAACTTTGTCAAGTTGGCGAACTGGAACTCCATGCAAGGGGCGCGCTGGGAGGTTCATCCCGCTTTCCGAACCTACCTTCTTGGTGTCAAACAGGCCCAACTAGCGAAGTTGGCTCCCACCAAACCAAACAGTGCCCAAAAAGCGTAAAACAATCACGCGATGCCCAACCCTTCCATCGAGTGGACGGCGCAAAGGTTGCGCACTTGCGCTGCCTCTCATGTCAAACGTTAGACATCACTGCGACGGACTATGAACACCACAGACTTGCTGACCCTTGCGCTTGTAGTGATAACGGCGTTTTATGCTTGGGTTACCTATCGAATTCTCCAGGCGAACGAACGCGTTGTCCGTGCTATGCACTATCAAACCGAGGCGCAGCTTCGGCCGTACGTGGTCGCCTACGTTTCCACTCGAATCGGGACAACCCTGCTCTATCTGACAATTGAAAACGCCGGAAAGTCTGCCGCACTCGATCTGTGCCTCTCCATGAACAGGAGCTTCGCTCAGAACGGCGAACGTGGAGGGGTTGACATTTCTAAGAATCCAGCATTCTTGGAGCCAATTGCTTCGCTCGCCCCTGGCGGCCGGCTGCCCTTCGTATTGGGCGTGGGGCACTCGATATTCGCCGACGGTACTTCTGATCTTTGTCCAAAGCTCTTCACCATCAAGGCCAAGTATCGGTTTGGCGGCAAGGAGTATGAAGAAGCCCATACGATCGATCTTCGCCCGTTGTACGGGACGACAGCCATTCAGGATCCCATAGCGGATGAAATCAAAACGTTGAGGGAGAAGATTGACGAATGGATGCGAAAGTTCGGACGGTGATGTCTAACATGTGAGTCAACACGGATGCCTTACGGTATACGCACGCTCCCTGTGCTCCTGGCGCAAATCCCCGGTAACCCCAGGACCTCAAAGATCAATCGATACGGCATCGATTTCAAGCTGAAGGCTGTATAGAAGAGCGAGCAGCATTCACCCTAAGTTCAGGCAATAGCGGAAATCTCGCCCAAGACACGTCACCGCGCTGGGCATAGACTCTGTGGCTTTGCCTCGCTTCGACGCGACCGCCCATGCCCGCCCCACCTTCGAGGCCCCTCTCCGCCTCCGTCTCCCAGGACACCGCCATGCCGCAACAGGGCCAGAAAGTCCGCTCCCTCTCGGGCCTGGCCCCCTTCCTGCGCCCCTACCGCGGCCGCATCGCACTGGCGGTGCTGTTCCTGGTGCTGGCTGCCGTCAGCACGCTGGTGATGCCGCTGGCGCTGAAGGCCTTGATTGACGATGGTCTGGTGGCGGCCGACCCGGGGCAGCGGTTGATGGCGTTGCGCGAGCATTTCCTGGCGCTGTTCGCCGTCGGCGCGGCGCTGGGGGTGTTTTCGGCGGCGCGGTTCTACACGGTCACCTGGCTGGGCGAGCGCATCACGGCCGACTTGCGCAATGCGGTCTATGCGCACGTGGTGCGGCAGAGCCCGGAGTTTTTCGAGGTCACGCAGACGGGGGAGGTGTTGTCTCGGCTGACGACGGACACCACGCTGGTGCAGACGGTGGTCGGCTCCAGCCTGTCGATGGGCTTGCGCAATGCGGTGATGGGCGTGGGCGCGATGTCGATGTTGATCATCACCAACCCCTATGTGATGTCGCAGGTGCTCGGCATCCTGGTGCTGGTGGTGTTGCCGGCGATCTTTTTCGGGCGCCGCGTGCGCAAGCTCAGCCGGGCCAGCCAGGATCGGGTGGCCGATTCGAGCGCCATCGCGGCCGAGGTGCTCAACGCCATCCCGGTGGTGCAGAGCTACCGGCAGGAATCGCGCGAGGCGGCGCGTTTCGACGAGTCCACCCGCAGCGCCTTCCTCACCGCCGTCAAGCGCACCCGCATGCGCTCTTTCCTGGTGGCTTTCATCATCACCGCCACTTTCGGCGCGCTGCTCTGGGGCCTATACCAGGGCACGCAGGCGGTGCTGCAGGGACGCATCACCGCCGGCCACCTGGGGCAGACGGTCGTCTACGTGATCATCCTCGTGGGCAGCGTGGCGGTGCTGGCCGAGGTCTATGGCGACCTGCTGCGCGCGGCCGGGGCCACCGAGCGGCTGATGGAGCTGCTGGCCACGCGGTCGTCGATCGAATCGCCGGCGCGGCCGGTGCCGCTGCCCTCCCCGGCCGGCGGCGCGCGGCTGGTGTTCGACGACGTCACCTTCCACTACCCCTCGCGGCCGGCGACGGCGGCGTTGTCGCACGTCAGCTTCCAGGTCGAGGCCGGCCAGACGATCGCCCTGGTGGGCCCGAGCGGCGCGGGCAAGAGCACGGTTTTCCAGCTGCTGCTGCGGCTTTACGACGCGCGGCAAGGCCGCATCGAAGTCAACGGCGTGTCGGTGCGGGACGCGGCGCTGCACGACCTGCGCGACGTCGTCGGCATCGTGCCGCAGGACAGCGTCATCTTCTCGGCCGACGCGATGGAAAACATCCGCTACGGCCGGCCCGAGGCCAGCGACGAGCAGGTCATCGAGGCGGCGAAGATGGCCTTCGCCCACGATTTCATCAGCGCTTTGCCCGAGGGCTACAAGACCTTCCTCGGCGAGCGCGGCGTGCGCCTGAGCGGCGGCCAGCGCCAGCGCATCAGCATCGCCCGCGCCATCCTGAAGAACCCGCCGCTGCTGTTGCTGGATGAAGCCACCAGCGCGCTCGACGCCGAAAGCGAGCGCATGGTGCAGGCCGCGCTGGAGCAGGCGATGCGCCACCGCACCACCCTCGTCATCGCCCACCGGCTGGCCACGGTGCAGCAGGCCGACCGGATCATCGTGATGGAAGCCGGCCGCATCGTCGACGCCGGCACGCACGCCGAACTGCAGGCCCGCGACGGGGTCTACGCGCGGCTGGCGGCGCTGCAGTTCGGGATGGGCGAACCGGCGGCTTGAAGGTGGGCCTGGCGTCCCTACGGCGCTTTGGCCTTGCACTGCTCCGGCTTGCCATCCCTGAACGACGCCGTGATGCTCGTCGGCCCGCCGAGGCCGAGCACCAGCAGGTAGGCCTGGCCGTCGAGGCAGACCTTGCGCAGTTTCCAGGCCTGTACCAGGCCTTCCACCTTGATGTCTTCGATCACGACCGACTCCAGGTCGAAGGTGCGCTCGGGCGTACCGGAAGACGCCAACGGCTTGGCGGCCGCAGGCGCGGGTTGGGCCGAAGCCGGCGGGGCCAGGCCGCACCCAGCGGCGAGCAGGGCCATGAAGTAGTGTCGAAGCTGGGTCTCGTGCGCCATGCGGGCCTCCTGGTTTGCGGGGCGGCCGCCAGCGCGGTCATGCCCGGGTCAATAGAATTCGAGTATGCATGCCCCATCAACACTGACCGCCGCCGTACCGGACGGCCGCCCCGTCCGCTCCCAGTATGAAGACTTCATGCGCCACGTCGACACCCACGGCGTGCTCAAGGGGGACCGCACCGGCACCGGCACCAAAAGCGTCTTCGGCCACCAGATGCGCTTCGACCTGAACGAAGGCTTCCCGCTGGTGACGACGAAGAAGGTGCACCTCAAATCCATCATCCTTGAATTGCTGTGGTTCCTGCGCGGCGACAGCAACGTGAAGTGGCTGCAGGAACGCGGCTGCACGATCTGGGATGAATGGGCGCGCGAGGACGGCGACCTCGGCCCGGTCTACGGCGTGCAATGGCGCAACTGGCCGACGCCCGGCGGCGGCCATGTCGACCAGATCGCCGAGGTGGTGCGGCAACTCAAGACCCAGCCCGACTCGCGCCGCATCATCGTCAGCGCCTGGAACGTCGCCGACCTGCCGCAGATGGCTCTGATGCCCTGCCACGCCTTTTTCCAGTTCTACGTGGCGCCAGCGCAAGAGGCCGGCGGGCGCGGCAAGCTCAGCTGCCAGCTCTACCAGCGCAGCGCCGACATCTTCCTCGGCGTGCCCTTCAACATCGCCAGCTACGCGCTGTTGACCCACATGCTGGCCCAGCAGTGCGACCTCGACGTCGGCGACTTCATCTGGACCGGCGGCGACTGCCACATCTACAGCAACCACGCCGAGCAGGTGGCGCTGCAGCTGTCGCGCCAGCCCCTGCCCTATCCCACGCTGAACATCAAGCGCAAGCCGGCGTCGATCTTCGACTACGAATTCGACGACTTCGAAGTGCTGGGCTACCAGCACCACCCGGCGATCAAGGCGCCGGTGGCGGTTTGACGCCCCGGGCGGCCGCGGCATGCTGACCCGCCGCCAGGTGGCCGTCCTGGCCCTCTTGACGCTGATGTGGGGCGTCAACTGGCCGATGATGAAGTTCAGCCTGCGCGAGCTGACGCCGCTTTACTTCCGCGCCATCACGATGACGGGCGGCGCGTTCGGGCTCTACCTGTTCTTCCGCTGGCGCGGCGTGCGCATGTCGCTGCCGCGGGCCGAGGCCGCGCGCGTGGCCTGGCTGGCCCTGCCCAACATCCTGGGCTGGCATTTCTTCTCGATCATCGGCCTGCAGGCGCTGGCCTCGGGGCGCGCCGCCATCCTCGGCTTCACGATGCCGGTGTGGACGGTGTTGCTCGGCGTGCTGCTCTTCAAGCAAGAGTTGAACGGCCGCGTGCTGCTCAGCGCCGTCGCCGCCGCGGCCGCGGTGGCGCTGCTGTCCGCCCAGGAACTCACCCAGCTGGCCGGCAAGCCGGTGGGCGTGCTGTGGATGCAGCTGGCCGCGCTGTGCTGGGCCGCGGGCACCTTGATGATGCGCCGCACGAAGACCAGCCTGCCCACCGAAGCGGTCACAGTCTGGATGATGGCCATGGGCTCGGTGTTTTTCTGGGCAACCGCGCCCTGGATGGAGCCGCTGCCCCGACCCGCCAGTTTCAGCCCGCTACTTTGGGCCTCGCTGGCCTACGGGGTGTTCCTGAACTACGGCTACGCCCAGGTGGTCTGGTTCAGCATGGCCCGCAACATGCCGCCGACCGCCAGCGCTTTCTCGGTGATAGCCGTGCCCTTGGTGGGCACCTTGTCGGCCACGCTGATCGTCGGCGAAGTGCCGCGCGCCCTCGACTGCGCCGCGGCGGTCTGCATCATGGTGGCCATCGGCAGCGCGTTGATCCCGCGGCGTGGCACTGCGGCTTGAACGCGGCGCGCGCCCGGATTCCGGATGCGCGGGCCGCCGTCAGTGCCGATGCCCATGGCTGGAACGGGTCGCGTACCCACGCGCCTCGTCGTAGGCCGCCACCTGCTCCTCCGAAAGGAGCCCGCGCGTTCTCAAGTGCGCGACCAGGTGGACGGCGCGCAGCTGGCCCTGGAGGGAAGCGATGCGCGCGGCCGCTTCTTCCACGCCTTTTTCGTCGATGGCGCGCTCCTTGAACGCCCTGTCCAAGGACGCCTCTTCGGCCACGATCTTGACGCCGAGTCCTTGGGCACGCGCCTTCATGTCGGCGGCGATGCCCTCCAGTGCGCGGCGCTGCTCCGGCGTGAGCTTGAGTTGCGCCGCCAGTTGCAGGGCATGCATCGGGCCCGGCACGCCATTGAGCTCGGCCGGTAGCGATGCGCCCATGCCCCGGCCTTCGCGCAGGTCGGCGACCTGCTCCGCGGACAGCGCCTTGATTTCACGGTTCAGCATCCCCGCGTAGCCGTTCGCCGGCATGGGATGCCCGTGCCCGGCCTGCTGGGCGAAAGCCCCGCCGGCCGCGGCCAGACTGATGGAGATCAGGAGTTTGCGCATCGTCGCCTCACTTGACCGGCTGAATCGCGGTGACTGTAAAGGCACCGTTCACCTTCTCCGCCGTGAACTTGACCTTGTCGCCCTCCTTCAGGCCATCAAGGAGCTTCGGGTCCGCCGCTTTGAAGACCATCGTCATGGGCGGCATGTCGAGGTTCTGCAGCGGGCCATGGCGAAGCGTCACCTTGCCTTGCTCCTTGTCGACCTTGCGGACTTCACCGTCGCTTTGCGGTGCCCCGGCCGCCGCGGTGTGATGCCTGTCGTGATCGGCGGCTGAAGCCGGTGCGGTCTGGGCGTGGGAGGCGGCGGCGGCAACAGCGATAGCCGCGGCGGAGAGTCTCTGTATGAATTTCATGTTCTGCTCCTTCAGGTTCTCAGGGGCGGCGAAGACGTTGGCGCGACCGCCGTGGCGCCGGCGGTCGAGATGGTGTGTGCCTGGCGGCGCTTCATTTGACGGTCACCTTCCCGACCATGCCGGCCTCGAAATGCCCGGGAATGAGGCAGGCGAAGTGGAACTCGCCGGCTTGGGTGAACTGCCAGACGATTTCACCGCGCTTGCCGGGCTGGACATGGGCCATGTGGGGCTCGGCGTGTTCCATGCCGGGGAACTTCTTCATCATCTCGGCATGCTTTTTCAGCTCGTCGGCGGTTCCGAGCACCAACTCATGCAGGACTCGGCCTTTGTTGACGGCGATGAGCCTGACGGTCTCGCCGCGCCGGACGGTGAGTTCCGCCGGCGTGAAGCGCATGGCGTCGGACATGTCCAGACTGATGGTCCTTGTCGCCTTGGCCGGATCGCCCTCGCGCCCGACAGCGGTTTCCTCGACCTTGGCGGCGTCGTATTTGCGTACGTTGGCCGCGTGATCCTCATTGCCGTGCGCGAAAGCACCGGTGGCCAGGGCCAGCGCCGCGAGCGCCGCCGAGGCTGCTTTGACATTCATGTCGTGCTCCTTCGAACTGTTCAATGGTGGGCGTGGCCGTCGCCGGCTGGCTTTCGCACGTTCAGCGTTTTGCCGTCGGCTTCGGTGGCGGGTGTGCGGGCAGGCTGCGCCACCGGGCCGGTGTATTCGTAGGCCACGGTCCCTGGCGGATGTTTGTAGAAACCGGGGTCCTTGTAGTCGCCGCGCCGAACGTCGTCGCGCACCTTGACGACGCTGAACATGCCGCCCATCTCCAGCGGTCCGAAGGGCCCGGTGCCCGTCATCATCGGCAGCGTGTTGTCCGGCAGGGGCATTTCCATGGAGCCCATGTCGGCCATGCCTTTGTCGCCCATGACCATGTAGTCGGGCACGAGCCTGGCGATGCGCTCGGCCACGCCCCGGTGGTCGACGCCGATCATGTTGGGCACGCCGTGGCCCATGGCGTTCATGGTGTGGTGCGATTTGTGGCAGTGGATGGCCCAGTCGCCCGCGACGGCTTCGAATTCGAAGGCCCGCATCTGCCCCACGGCGACGTCGGTCGTCACCTCCGGCCACCGGGCCGAGGGCGGCACCCAGCCGCCGTCGGTGCCGGTCACGACGAAATGCGGCCCGTGCATGTGGATGGGGTGGTTGGTCATCGTGAGGTTGCCGACGCGGACCCGCACGCGGTCGCCGGTTCGGCAGACCAGCGGGTCGATGCCGGGGAAGACGCGGCTGTTCCAGGTCCACAGGTTGAAGTCGGTCATTTCCGACGTCCGCGGCGTCGCCGCGCCCGGCTCGATGTCGTAGGCGGCCAGCAGGAACACGAAGTCGCGGTCCACCCGCATCTGCCGCGGGTCCTTCGGGTGGACGATGAACATGCCCATCATGCCCATGGCCATCTGCGTCATCTCGTCGGCGTGCGGGTGGTACATGTGCGTGCCCGAGCGCAGCAGAGCGAATTCGTAGACGAAGGTCTTGCCCGGCGGGATGTGCGGCTGGGTGAGGCCGCCGACGCCGTCCATGCCCGAGGGCAGCAGGATGCCGTGCCAGTGCACCGTGGTGTGCTCGGGTAGCTTGTTGGTGACGAAGATGCGCACGCGGTCGCCTTCCACCGCTTCGATGGTCGGACCGGGGCTCGAACCGTTGTAGCCCCACAGGTTGGCCTTCATGCCCGGCGCCATCTCGCGCACGACGGGCTCGGCCACGAGGTGGAACTCCTTCACGCCGTTGTTCATGCGCCAGGGCAGCGACCAGCCGTTGAGCGTGGCCACGGGGTTGTAGGGGCGGCCCGTCGCGGGCACCAGCGGCGGCTGCATCGTCGGTGCGGTCTGGATGACCGCCTCCGGCAGCGACGCCGCGCCGACCCGGCTGACGGCCGTGGCGCCAAGGGCGACGGCGCCGGCCGCTTTGAAGAAATCGCGTCGATGGGACATGGTCGTGCTTTCAGTGGCCGGCCGCCTGTTGGGCGGCGGCGGCGGTGGATTCCGATGTCGCGGGGCCCGCGCCTGGAGAGCGTCCCGTTAGGGCGGTTCGAAGGTTGCTGTCCGAGACCCAGAAGTCACGCAGCGCTTGCACGTAGTCGGTCACGCCGCGCACCTGTTCCCGGGAGTCCGCGAGCAGATCGAAAACGCCGATCAACATGCCGTTGTAGCGAAGCAGGTTCTCTTCGGAGATGCGCTTGCGCAGCGGGAGCACCTCGTCGCGGTAGTGCGCGGCCAGGTCGTAGGCGGTGCGGTAGGCGGCGTAAGCCTGGCGCACCTCCGAGCGCGCGTTCACCGCCACCTCCTCGGCGCGGTGGACCGCCTGCCTGTAGACCGCCTCGGCGCGGGCGGAGCGCGCCGAGCCGAAGTCGAACAATGGAACGGGAAACTCCGCTTCAAGGCCGTTGCGGCGTTCCCCCCCGGGCTCGCTCTTGTTCCGGTAACCCAGTTCGAAACCGTTCAGAAGACGGGCGGTCTTCGTCAGCGCCAGCGCATCGGCGGTGGCCTGGGCCGATCGCCGCGCCATGAGGACGTCGAGCCGCTTGTCGATGGCCGTCTGCTCCGCATCACTCGGCGCGAAGGGTTCCTTCGGCAGGTCGGGCAGGCGCTCGGGCAATCTGAAGTCGACCGGGTCGCCGGCCAGGCCCAGCAGCCGGGTCAGCCGCTCCCGTTCGGCCACCGCTTGTTGCCGGGCCCGCGCCAGCCCGGCCGTGGCGTCGGCATGGAACGCCTGCTCGCGCATCTGGGCGAGCTTGTTGAAGTTGCCCGCCTGGAGCATGCGCTTGGCCAATTCGTTGGAGGCGTCCGCAGCCTCTTTGACCTGTTGGAAGTAGCGAACCCATTCTTGCGCCGCGACAGCGCCGTAGAAAGCCTTGCGCGTGTCGGCGGCAATGCCGACGGCCTCATACGCGGCGCGGAACTGGGCCTGCTCGAAATGGCGCTGCTGCACCTGCGTGGCCGCGGGCATGGTCAGCAGGCCGAGGACGTCGAACATGACGGAGCGCTCGATCTCGGCGGCGCCGCCGCCCAGCGCCATCCGGCCGAAGCCGAAGACGGGATTGCGCAGCCGCCCCGCCTGGACGAGGTCGGCCTCGGCGATGCCGAGCTGGCTGAAACTCGCCTGCAGCCCCCGGTTGTTGAGCAGGGCGATTTCGACGGCGGTGTCCGCCGTCAGCGGTTGCCGGAGCAGTTCGGCTACACGGGCGGCGGCGCCGTCGGCGTCCTGTTGCGAGCGTTGCATCGCGACGGGCTGGCCCGTCCGCTCCCGGGTCAACCGGGACACCTCGCCCATGCCGCCGTCCGGCGAGAAGGAGGCGCAGCCCGCCAAAGCGATGGCCGCCGACGCGGCGGCCGCCAGGCGCGCGATGGACCGCCCTTGCACGGTGGCGTTACGCCCGGCGCGGGGACGGGAGGCTCGGCGGCGAAGGAGGCGCTGCGCGCCAGCCCCTGCGCCGCGGGGAAAAATGTTCTTCATGTTTCTGAACCCTGTGGGTCATCGGCTCGGCGTCGCCGTGGCCGGGAGACAGCCGCACCGTCCGCAGGGCGGACGGGCGAGCCCCGTTGGGCCTCCGAGAGGAGGCCTGGTCGTCCGGGGTCAGAGGATTCGGGGTGGGCGCTCCGGGCCGTCCGACTGGAAGGTCGTGGCGGGAGCGGAAAGTCGCGGGAACGACACCGAGGCCAGCGCCGTCGGCTCCCGCAGACCGGCCGAGGTGCTCGGCAAGGGCGGGACAGAGCAGGACGCGGCGCACAGGTTGCACTTTGGGCTGTCAGTGTCTTCACCATGACCGTGGCCGTGGCCGCCACCATGTTCGTGCAGCGCATGCTCCCCGGCCTGGGCGCCGTGGTCGTGCCCACCGGCATGCCCATGCGAAGCGTGGTGCCCGGCAAGCCCTGTTTCGGCCAGAGGCACGCCATGGCCCACCCCGCCAGCGGGCGCGCAGGGCATCGCCACCGCCAAAGCGCCCCGCAAGGGCAGCAGGACGGACAGCAAGACCACGAGCCAGAGGCGCGACAGTTTCATGGAGGGGAAGGTGGCCGGATCGGCTGCGTCAGGGTCGGGGTTTGGACGAGCGGCCCGGCCATCCTAAACCTTGCCCCTGGGGCAAGGTCAAGCGGCCGGGCGGCGCGGCGGCGCTTTGCGCGCCCTGCGCCAGGGTGTCGATGATCGGGCACTCCGGACGCTCGTCGCCATGGCAGCAATGCACCAGGTGCTCCAGGGTCGCCTTCATCGCATGCAGCTCCCTGAGCTTCTCGTCCAACTCGCGCAAGTGGGCCCGCGCAAGCTCCCGGACCTGCCGGCTCGAACGCTTGCGGTTGCGCCACAGGCCCAGCAGCTCGGCGATCTCCGGCAGCGAGAAGCCGAGGTCGCGGGAATGCCGGATGAAGCGCAGCGTCTGGACGTCGGCCTCCCCGTATTGACGGTACCCCGCTTCGGTGCGCCTGGCGGCCGGCAGCATGCCGACGCTTTCGTAGTGGCGGATCATCTTGGCCGTCACGCCGCTGGCCTTGGCGGCTTCGCCGATGTTCATCAAGGCGGCATTCATCGTGGGCGCTCCTCGTTCAGGTGTTTCGTGCGGGGGGCTGGAAGGGTCGCGGCGCCCTTCCACCGGCGCAGGGTCAAGGCGTTGGCGACGACGCTGACGCTGCTGAAAGCCATCGCCCCGCCGGCGATGACCGGGCTCAGCAGCCCGAAGGCCGCCAGCGGGATGCCGAGCACGTTGTAGGCGAAGGCCCAGAACAACCCCTGCCGGATCTTGGCGCGGGTGCGGCGCGACACTTCCAGCGCATCGGCCACCAGCAGCAGGTCGCCGCGCATCAGCGTGACGCCCGCGGCCTCGGCCGCGACATCGGCGCCGCCGGCCATCGCGAAGCCCACGTCCGCGGCGGCGAGCGCCGGGCCGTCGTTCAGGCCGTCGCCGACGAAAGCGACCACCGCGCCGCCCTCGGCGAGCCGGCGCACCGCCGCCGCCTTGTCGCCGGGAAGGACCTCGGCCCGCACGTCGTCGATGCCGACTTCAGCCGCCACCGCCGCGGCGGCGCCGGGGTGGTCACCGGTCAGCATCACGGTCTTCACCCCGAGGGCCTTCAAGCGTGCGATGGCCGGCCGAGCGGAAGGTTTCACCGGGTCGGCAAAGGCGAGCAGGCCGGCCAATCGCAAGGCGTCGCCCTCGGATACGACGAGCCAGGAGAGGGTCTTGCCTTGCCGGGCCAGCGCGTCGGCCTGGGCGGCGAGTCCTCCGGCATCCAGCCCGAGTTCGCGCAGCAACCGCGTGCTGCCCAGCCGCAAGGCCCGGTTGCCCAACATGCCTCGCACGCCCCGGCCCGGCAGCGCCTCAATGTCCCGCGGGGCGTCGAACCGCAAGCCTTCGGCGGCGGCGGCGTCGAGCACCGCCCGCGCCAGGGGGTGGCCGCTGGCGGACTGCAGCGCCGCGGCCAGGCGCAGCACCTCGCCCCGGTCGAAGCCCGGCGCGGGCAGCACCGCCGCCAGCGCCGGCCGGCCTTCGGTCAAGGTGCCGGTCTTGTCGAAAGCGACCACCGTCACCGCTTGGGCGGTTTCCAGCGCTTGCGCGTCCTTGATCAGGATGCCGCGCTGCGCGGCGACGCCGGTGCCCGCCATGATGGCGGTGGGCGTGGCCAGCCCCAGCGCGCACGGGCAGGCGATGACGAGCACCGCCACCGCGTGCATGAGCGATCGCTCCGCGCCCCCGCCCACCGCCAGCCAGCCGGCCAGGGTGAGCAGCGCGACGCCGAGCACGGCCGGCACGAAGACCGCGCTCACGCGGTCGACGGTGCGCTGGATCGGTGCTTTGCCGGCCTGGGCCGATTCCACGAGGCGGACGATGCGAGATAGCGTGGCCTCCGCGCCGACCGCCGTCGCCCGCACCACGAGCAGGCCCTCGGCGTTCACCGTGCCGCCTGTGACCTTGTCCCCCGGCTCCTTGGCCACCGGCAGGCTTTCGCCGGTCACGAGGGATTCGTCGACGTGGCTGCGGCCCTCGGCCACCTCGCCGTCCACCGCCACCCGGTCCCCCGGGCGCACGAGGACGATGTCGCCCACCGCCAGCCGGTCCACCGGCACGTCGGCTTCGCCGCCGTCGGCGCGCCGCACGCGCGCCATGGCCGGCTGCTGGGCCTGCAGCGCGCGGATCGCGTCGGCCGCCTGGCGCTTGGCGCGCGATTCCAGCCATTTGCCCAGCAGCACCAGCGTGACCACGGTGGCCGAGGCCTCGAAATACAGGTGGGGCGGCATGCCGTGGCCGGCGTGCCGCCACATCAGGTAGGCCGACAGGCCATAGGCCGCGGAGGTGCCGAGCGCGACCAGCAGGTCCATGTTGCCGGAGCCAGCCTTCAACGCCTTCCAGCCGCCGCGGTAGAAGCGCGCGCCGAAGCCGAACTGCACCACGGTGGCCAGCGCGAGTTGCCAGGCGGCGTCCAGCGCCCAGTCCAGTCCGACCCATTCGGCCAGCATGGGCAGCGCCAACGGCAGCGTCAGCGCAGCCGAGGCGATGACCGCCCCTTTGTCGGTCAAACGGCCCGCGCGGGCGGGCGGCGGCTCGGGCCGGCCGACTTCGGTCGCCGCATAGCCGGCCTTCTCGACCGCCGCCTTCAACGCCTCGGCTGAAGCGCCGGCATGCGCCTGCACCGAGGCTTTCTCGGTCGCCAGGTTGACGCTGGCGGACTGCACGCCCGGCACCGCGGCGAGCGCCTTCTCGACCCGCGCGACGCAAGACGCGCAGCTCATGCCCTGGATCTGGAATTCGATGCGCTGGCGTTCGGCGGCGACCATGGTTTTTTCTTTCGGACCATCCTGGCGGTTTCGTTGACGGGGGCGGCGCAGGCCCTTCCTACAAAATCCGGGTTGGCGAAGGCCCGGAAAGGCGCCTCGGCATCCCGGGCACCATCGTCCAGCTTTCCCCCATGGGAAGGTCAAGCGCGACGGGCGGTTTTCAAGTCGGTCGCAGGGTCTTTGGCCCTGTCCCGCTTGACTTTCCCATGGTGGGAGCCTGGAAAGTATGCGCTTCACCCTTTCCAGTCACCATCAAGGAGACAAGACCATGATCGTTTTCCAGGTTCCCGACATGACCTGCGGCCATTGCGCCAAGGCCATCGCCGAAGCGGTAACGAAGGCCGACGCCGCCGCGGTCGTCCAGGTCGACCTGGACGAAAAGCGCGTCCGGATCGACGCCGCAAGGTCCACTGAGACGGCCCTGGCCGACGCGATCCGCTCCGCCGGCTACACGCCGACGCCTCTGCACGGTCAAGCTTGACCGGCCTGCTCCCACACCCTGCCCCAGCTTCCCGCCGAACATGGCCACGACGACGAAACCCCCATCCCGCTCCGCAGCCCTCAAGAAACCCCTGAAAAGCGCGCTCCAGTCCTTGCAGCGCACCGGCAAAGTCCTGAAAGCCCTCGCGCCCGGCCCCGTCGCGCCGAAAACGGCGCTGTCGACGTTGAAAAGCCGGCATGCGGCCCGGCGCAAGGCCTCGGGCCTGCAGCTGGCGCTGGCCGACCGCATCGACGCGCTCAACCCCGGCCACTGGGACGGCCTGGCCGCCCAGACCGTGTTCCTGTCGCGCGACTACCTGCGCGTGCTGGAGGCCGAGGGGCCCGACAACATCGAGCCGCGCTACGCCCTGGCCTACCTCGACGGCCGGCCGGTCGCGGCGATGCTCTTCCAGCGGGTCGCGGTGTCCGGCGACAAGCTTCGCAAGCCCGGCGCCAAGCGCCTGACCGACAAGCCGCTGGCCGGTTTGAAAGAGCACCTGCTGGTCTGCGGCAACCTGCTCGTCTGGGGCTGCCGCTCGCTGGCCTTCGCCGAAGGCGCGGACGGAGCCCAGCTGTGGCACGGCGTGGGCGAAGCGCTGTACCGCCTGCGGCGCGCCGACAAGCTGCTCGGCGAGGCCGGCATCGTGATGGTCAAGGATTTCTGCGCCGACCAGCTCGGCACGCGTGAATCGCTGCGGCTGCTCGGCTACCGCAGCGTCGAAACCGAGCCCGACATGGTGCTGGACATCCGACCCGGCTGGAAGTCGATGGACGACTACCTCGCCAGCCTGACCGCCAACTACCGCGGCAACGCGAAGAAGCTTCTGAAGGACTGCGCCGCCGCCGGCATCCGCCTGCGCACCGCGAGCGCGGCCGAGATGCTGGCGCGACAGGACGAGCTGCACGCGCTATACGGCCAGGTCCACATGGCCCAAGGGCTGCGCCTGGCCACGCTGTCGCCCGGCTACCTGCCGGCGATGGCGAAGGCGCTGGGCGAGGCCCGCTTCGTCTGCCGCGTCGCCGAGCGAGAAAGCGATGGCCGCTGGCTCGGTTTCGTCACCAGCGTGGGCGACGGCGACACCGCGCTGGGCTATTACATCGGCTACGACCGCGAGGCCAATGCCTCGGCGCCGCTGTACCTGACGTTGCTTCAGTCCACCGTGGAAGACGCCATCGCCTTCGGCGCCAAGCGGCTGTCGCTCGGCCGCACCGCGCTTGAACCCAAGGCCAAGCTCGGCTGCAAACCGGAGCCGTTGGCCTGCGGCGTGCGCCACCGGGTGTCCGGCCTGAACTGGATCGTCAGCGCGTTGACGCGCACCGCCACCCACGACGAGCCGCCGCCGCGCAACCCGTTCAAGGCGGCGGCCTGACCCGTCAACGCCGCGGCAGCACGCGGGACAGGGCTTGCGACAACATGCCCGCCATCTCGTCGATTTCCGCCGCGGTGACGTTCAGCGCCGGCATGAACCTCAACACGCCGGGCTTGGGCGCGTTCACCAGCAGCCCGAGCGGCTGCAGGCCGCGCGCCGCGTCGGCGACCGCCGGGGCGGCGTCGGCGCCGAGCACCAGCGCGCGCAACAGGCCGGCGCCGCGCTCGCCTTGCAGCCCATGGTCCTTCGACAACTTGCCCAACGCGGCCGACAGGCGGGCCCCACGTTCCTTCACGCCGTCGAGGAAGGCGGGGGCCAGCACCGCTTTCGCGACCGCGACGCCCACTGCCGCCATCAAGGGGTTGCCGGTGTAGGTGCCGCCTTGGTCGCCCGGTTCGAAGCAGGCGACCTCGCGCCGGCACAACATGGCCGACAGCGGCACGCCGCCGCCGATGCCCTTGCCCAGGGTCATGATGTCGGGCTCGATGTCGGCCGCCTGGTGGCAGAACAGCGCGCCGGTGCGGCCCATGCCGGTCTGCACCTCGTCGACGATCAGCAGCAGGCCTTGGTCGCGGGTGAACTTGCGCAGCGCCCGCAGGAATTCCGCCGAGGCCGGGATGACGCCGCCCTCGCCCTGCACCGGCTCCAGCATCACCGCCACCGTCCTGGGGTTGACCCGCGCGGCGACGCTGTCGAGGTCGTTCAGCCTGGCCTTCGGGAAACCCGGCACCTGCGGCGCGAACATCGTGTCCCAACCGGGCTTGCCGCTGGCCGACATCGTCGCCAGGGTGCGCCCGTGGAATGCGTTCTCGAAGGTGACGATCTCGTGGCGTGCGCCGCCGCCCGCAGGCGCCGGGTTCAGCCGGCCCCATTTGCGCGCCAGCTTGATGGCGGACTCGTTCGCCTCCGCCCCGCTGCTGCCGAAGAAGACGCGGTCGAAACAGGAATGGCGCGTCAGCAGCGCCGCCAGCTCGGCGGAGGGCGCGTTGTGGAAGGCCGGCGACGGGTTGACCAGCCGGCCCGACTGCTCGGCCAGCGCCTCGCGCACCGGGTCCGGCGAATGCCCGAGGCAGTTCACCGCCCAGCCTTGCACGAAGTCGAGGTAGCGTTTTCCGGCCTGGTCGGTCAGCCACATGCCTCGGCCCTCGGTGAACATCAGGTCGGGCTTGTGCGCCACGTGGAGAAGGGCTTCGACTTCGGCGGGATTGAATTCCATGGGGCCTCCGGTTTGGGGAACGAACAGGCAAAAAAAAAGCCACAGGGGTGACCTGTGGCTCTTGCGTCAGCTCAACGCTCACGCGCACGGGTTCCCTGGATCCGGCGGGAACACGCGGCGTCGCAGGGAAAGGGTGGCGTTGGGCATGGGGCGCATCTTAAGCGGGTTCGCCGGCAGGCGCCAGCCCCGCGGCGCAGGCGTGGACAGCCTTTCCACAAAGCGGACAGCGCTCGCCTTGAGGTTCTGTTGTTCAGTCAAGCCAGTCGAAGGCTCCCAAGGGCGCTCCCGGTCCGTCGAAGCTGGCGAGGTTCGCAAATGGGGCTTTGACGGGCTTAAACCGAACGGGAAGGTTGCCTTTTAACCCTCAGGCCAAACTCCTCTTACCGGACAACGCCTGCACCACCTCCGGCGGCGCCTGCACCAGTTCGATCAGCACGCCCTCGCCGCTGAACGGGAAGCCGCCGCCGGCCTTGGGGTGGATGAAGCAGATGTCGTGGCCGGCCGCGCCTTTGCGGATGCCACCCGGCGCGAAGCGCAAGCCCTGCGCCGACAACCACTCCACCGCCTTGGGCAGGTCGTCGATCCACAGTCCGACGTGGTTCAGCGGCGTGGCGTGCACCGCGGGCTTCTTCGACGGGTCGATCGGCTGCATCAAGTCGACCTCGACCGCCAGCGGCCCGTCGCCCAGGGCGCAGATGTCTTCGTCGACGTTCTCACGTTCGCTGACGAAGGTGCTTTTCACAGCCAGGCCGAGCAGGTCGACCCAGAGTTTTCCGAGCGCCACTTTGTCGGGCCCGCCGATGGCGACCTGCTGGATGCCCAGCACGCGGAAGGGGCGCGAGGAAGCTGTCGTGGTTGTCATGTGTCTTCCTTTCGGTTCACAGGTCGTCCAGGCTCAAGGGCTGCTCCAGCAGCTCGCGCCCGTCCTGCCCGCGCAAGCTCAGGCGCAGGCGGCGGGTGGGCCAGTCCACCTCCACCATGCCGAAGTGCAGGCGGTTGACCAGGCCGCCCACCCGGTTGGGGCCTGCTTCGGTGCCCATCCAGGTATGGGTCATGCCGCTGGAGGTGAGTTCGAACAGCGGATACGCCGTTTGGCCGGGCTCTCGATACAGCCCGCCGACGTGCCTGTCGCCCGAAAGCAGCAACACGCCGCGCGCTTCGGTGCTCCGGATCAGGTCGAACAAGCGCCGCCTCTGCAGCGGCAGGTTGCCCCAGCGTTCCCAGCCATGGCCCTCGGCCAGGACTTGGACGCTGGAGACGATGAGCCTCAGTTGGGCGTCGTCGCGCAGGCACTCTTCCAGCCAGCGCCATTGCGCTTCGCCGAGCATGGTCTTGGCGGGGTCGTCATCAGGCAGGTAACGTTCTTTGCCCGGGGCCCCGCGCTGGTCGGTAGGCTTTAAGTCGGACCGGAACCAGCGCGTGTCCAGGAGGATGACTTGCAGCCGCTGCCCGGGCGGCCCGAAAGTGCGCGATGAGTAGACGCCCCCGCGTCCGTGCCTGGCGTCGTCCGGCCCGGCGCCCCAGAACCGCAGGAACTCTTGCTTGGACGCCTCCTTGTGCTTGAAAGACGCCCCGCCGTCGTTGACGCCGTAGTCGTGGTCGTCCCATGTGGCCAGGGTGGGCACCGTCCGCCGCAGCCGGTCGAAGCCCGGGTCGGCCGCCAGTTGGGCATAAGCCACCCGCAGCGCGTCCAGTGTCCAAGGCCGAGGGCTCGCATACACGTTGTCGCCGGCGAAGATGAAGAGGTCGGGCCGCGCCTCCAGCACCGCCGGCCACAGCGGCTGCGGCTTGGCCTGGTCGATGCAGGAACCGAAGGCGACGCGCCGCAAAGGGCGGTCGCCGGCCGGATGGGGAAGCGCCGGTGCCAAGGCCCCCCGCCCTTGGCAACCCGCCAAGGCCCCCATGCCCAGCAGAAGGCTGCGCCGCTTCATCAGGCGAACCGCAGGATCATCTGGTCCACCGCCAGGCTGTCGCCTTTCTTCGCGGCCACCTCGGCCACCACGCCGTCGTGGGCGGCCAGCAGGATGTTCTCCATCTTCATGGCTTCGATCACCGCCAGCTTCTCGCCGGCCATGACCTTCTGGCCGACCTGCACCGCCACGTCGCTGAGCAGCCCGGGCATGGGCGACAGCAGGAACTTGGTCAGGTCGGGCGGCGCTTTGAAAGGCATCAGCCGCGACAGCTCGGCGGCGCGTTTGCTCAGCACCTTGGCCTGGATCTCGGCGCCGTTGTGGCGCACGCGGTAGGCCAGGCCGACGCGCTCGACCTGGGCGCAGATCGGCTGGCTGTTGATGCGCGCCTTGAGCACGACCTCCCGCAGCGGGCTGTAGAAGGCCACGCGGTGGGTCTGCTTGTCGGCGGTGACGACGACCGCGTCGCCGTCGAGGCTGACCTGCACCGGCAGGTGCTCGGTGTGGCCGCCGCCCAGTTCGGTCACGACGACGAACTCTTCCGCGACCTTGGCCGCGTGGCCGGGCATCTGCCCGCTGATGCCGACGGCGCGCGTGCGGTGCATGCGGTGCACCGCCGCGGCCAGCACCCGCAGCAGCACCGGCGAGTCGTGCTGGACCATGTCGGACGCGAAGCCCTGCGGGAAGTGCTGGGAGATGAAGCCGGTGTTGAAACGGCCCGCGACGAAGTCGGGGTGCGCCAGCAGCGCCGCCTGGAAGGGGATGTTGGAATGGATGCCGCGGATCACGAAGGCGTTGAGCGCTTCGCGCATGCGGGCGATGGCGTCGAGCCGGTCGCGGCCGTGAACGATGAGCTTGGCGATCATCGAGTCGTAGTGCATCGAGATCTCGCTGCCCTCGGCCACGCCGGTGTCCACCCGCACGCCGCCGGCCACCGCGCCGTTGCCCGGCGCGCTCGGCCCGGTGGCCTTGTGGGTCTCGGGGTTGGCGCCGGGCGGCGGCAGCGTCTCCTGAGGCGGCTGGAACTTCACCAGGCGGCCGATCGACGGCAGGAAGTTGCGGAAAGGGTCTTCCGCATTGATGCGGCACTCCATCGCCCAGCCGCGGCGCGGCACCTGGGCCTGGGTGAAGGGCAGCGGCTCGCCGGCGGCCACGCGGATCATCAATTCGACCAGGTCAAGCCCGGTGATGCATTCCGTCACCGGGTGCTCCACCTGAAGCCGGGTGTTCATTTCCAGGAAGTAGAAGCCCTGGTCCTTGCCGACGACGAACTCCACCGTGCCGGCGCTCTGGTAGTTGACCGCCTTGGCCAGCGCCACCGCCTGCTCGCCCATGGCCTTGCGCGTGGCGTCGCTGATGAAGGGCGACGGCGCTTCCTCGATCACCTTCTGGTGGCGGCGCTGGATCGAGCACTCGCGCTCGTTGAGGTAGACGACGTGGCCCTGGGAGTCGCCCAGCACCTGGATCTCGATGTGGCGCGGCTCCTCGACGAATTTCTCGATGAAGACGCGGTCG
>CBIHOD010000061.1:0-23426 GCA_966211815.1 uncultured Burkholderiales bacterium | reverse complement strand
AGAGCTGGGTCTGGGCGTTCAGCACGTCGAGGTTGACGCGCACGCCGACCTTGTAGCCGAGCTGCGTCGCTTCCAGCGCCAGTTGGCTGGACGATTCGGCCGCTTCCAGTGCCGCCACCTGGGCGCGGCCCGATTCGACGCCGAAAAAGGCGGTGCGCGTGCCCTGGGCCACGGCTCGGCGGGCGCCCTGCAGGTCGCTCGACGACTTCTCTTCGAGCACCAGGGTCTCCCGCACGCGGTTCTGCACCGAGAAGCCGGAGAACAGCGGCACACTGAGCTGAACCCCGATGGAGCTGGTCTGCGTGGTGCCCGGCACCGAGGTGGTGCTGGTGCCCTTGAGCTTGCTGCTGCCGACGCTGGCGACGGCGTCGAGCGTGGGCAGGTGGCCGGCGCGGGCCTTCTCGGTCTCCAGCCGGGCGATGTCCAGCGCCAGCTCGGCGCGCTTGACCGCGGGGTGCTGCTGCTCCGCCTGCGCCACCCAGGCGTCTACCGATGCGGGCGCGGTGGCCGGCAGGGCCACCGGCGCGGCCAGCGGGCGCGGCTCGACGCCGCCGCGGCCGACGAGCTGGTCCAGGGCGATGCGTTTGACGCGCAGGTCGTTCTCGGCGGCGATCTCCTGCGCCGTCGCAAGGTCGAAGCGGGCCTGGGCCTCGCGCGTGTCGGTGATCGTGGCGGTGCCGACTTCGAAGTTGCGCTTGGCCGAGGCCAGCTGCTCGCTGATGGCGGCCTTGCTGGTGCGGGTGGTCTGCAGCGCGTCCTGCGCGGCCAGCACGTCGAAATAAGCCTGGGCGACGCGCACGATCAGGTCTTGCTCTGCGGTCTCCAGGTCCCAGGTGGCGACTTCGAGCTGGCGCTGCGCTTGCTCGACCGTGACCTTGCTCGCCTTGTTGAACAAAGGCTGCCGGCCCTGCAGCGTGGCGCCGGTGGTGGTGGAGTCGCGGTTGACGCCGCTGGGCAGCTCGACCTCCGAGCGGGTCGAGCTGCCCGACAGGGCGATGTTGGGCAGCAGCAGGGCGTTCGCCTGGGCGGCCTTGAAGCGGGCCGAGTCGGCCAGCGCGCGTGCGGACAGGTAGGCCGCGTCGTAACCGCGCGCCGCTTCGTAGAGCTGCTGCAGGTTTTGCGCGGGCGCCGCGCCGGCCGCGCCCAGGCCGAGCAGCGCCAGCACGGCGGCGCGCAGGCGCCATCGCGGCCTGCCCGCGGCGCGGGATGCGGGGGTCGGCGGGGCGGCGGCGGGTGTCGGGACGGGCATGGCGTTCTTTCTGGGCGCGGGAAAAGAAGAGGCGGGGACGACGGCGAAGGGGGATTCCGGACGTGCGCGGGTGGGGTTCCAGGTGCGGGCGGGCCCTGGTCAATAGCGCGGCACGCCGGCGTCCACGCCGGTGGACCAGGCGTCGATGCCGCCGCGCAGGTTGACGGTGTCGCAGAAGCCCGCCTGCGCCAGGTAGCGCGCCACTTGCGCGCTGCGCACGCCGTGGTGGCACAGGCAGACGACCGGCTCGCCGCGAGGCAGGTCGTCCAGCCGGGCGGGCACCTGGTTCATCGGGATGGCGCGGGCGTCCACGCCCGGCAGCCGGACCGAGGCCAGCGCGACCTCCCAGGGCTCGCGCACGTCGAGCAGCACCGCGCGGGGGTGCTCGGCCATGAAGGCGGCCAGCTCGGTCACATCGATTTCCCGCACGGCGGCCTGCCCCGTCCGTTTCAGAACTGGAAGCGGCTCGGCTCGGCGAAACCGGCCAGGCGCCGGGCCGTGGTGTCGAACAGCTGCACGCCGTGCACTTTGCCCTGCGGATTGCGGGTGTAGAGCGTGGCCTGCATGATCGGCTCCTGCCCGACGATGGCGAGCAATCGGCCGCTGGAGGCCTTGAGCTGGCTCAGCAGCCCCTGCGGCACCGCGGGCACCGAGCCGGTGAGCAGCACCACGTCGAAAGGCGCTTCGGCCGGCAGGCCGGCCTGTAGGTCGGCGGCCGGCACCTCGCGAAGCTCGACGTTGGCGACGCCGGCGCGTGCCAGGTTGGCCTTGGCGAGCTGGAGGATGTCCTTGTCGGCGTCCAGAACGGTGACCTTCTGGGCCTTGTGGCCGAGCAGGGCCGCCAGGTAGCTGGAATGCGCGCCCAGCACCAGCACCGTCTCGTGCTTGTGCACCGACAGCTCCTGCAACAGGCGCGCCTCGACCTTGGGCGAGAGCATCTGGCGGCCGTTCGGCAGCGGCACCTCGGTGTCGACGAAGGCCAGCGCACGGTGCTGCGGCGGCACGAAGTCTTCGCGCTTGACGATGCCCAGCAGGGACAGCACCGACGGGTCGAGCACGTCCCAGGGGCGGATCTGCTGCTCGATCATGTTGAAGCGGGCTTGTTCGATGTCCATTTTTCCTCTGTCCTTGGTTCCTGAGTCGGTGCGTCCTGATGGGCGGGGTCCCGGCGGTTCCCACCGCGAAAACGAGGTCGGCATTTTAGGAGGCGCCCGCCGCGCCGCGAACTTCTTTACCTCGCCAGCGCCTGGCGGCCCAGGCGGCCAGGTCGTCGAGGTAGCAATAAACCACCGGCACCACCACCAGCGTCAGGAGCGACGAGGTGACCACGCCGCCGATCACCGCCTGGCCCATCGGCGCGCGCTGCTCGGCGCCTTCGCTCAGCGCGAACGCCAGCGGCACCATGCCGAAGACCATGGCCAGCGTGGTCATCAGGATCGGGCGCAGGCGCACCTTGGCGGCGTGCAGCAGCGCGTCCTCGCGGCCCATCGGCGGCACCTCGGGGCCGAGGCCGTGCTCGCCCTGGCGGGAGCGGATGGCGAAGTCGATCAGCAGGATGGCGTTCTTGGTCACCAGGCCCATCAGCATCACGATGCCGATGATGCTGAACATGTTGAGCGTGGAGCCGAAGAACAGCAGTGTGAGCACCACGCCGATCAGGGTCAGCGGAAGGGAGCTCATCAGCGCCAGGGGCTGCAGGAAGCTGCGGAACTGGCTGGCCAGGATCATGTAGATGAAGACCACGGCCAGCGCCAGCGCGCCGACGGCGTAGTTGAACGACTCGTTCATGTTCTTGGTCGAGCCGCCGAAGCTGTAGCGGTAGCCGGGCGGGAAGGGCGTGGCGTCGAGGATGCGGCGGATGTCCGCCGACACGTCGCCGGCGCTGCGGCCGAGCGCGTTGGCGTCGATGTTGATCTCGCGGTTCATGTCGCGCCGGTTGATCTGGTTCGGGCCGGTGGAGGGCCGCACGTCCGCCAGCTGCGACAGCCGCGCCACGCGGGCCGTGCCGTCGGGGGCGTTGGCCACCTGGATCGGCAGGCGCCGCAGGTCGTCCAGCGACTCCCGCTGCGCCGGCGGCAGGCGCAGCACCACGTCGTAGTTCTCGCCGTCCGGCGCGCGCCAGGTGCCGGCGGTGGTGCCGGCGATCCAGGTGCGCAGGCTGGCGGCCAGGCTGTTGACGTTCAGGCCGGCGTCGGCCAGCGCGTCGCGCCTGGGTGCGACCGACACCGTCGGCTTGTCCGGCTTGAGCGTGCTGTCCAGGTCGACCAGGCCGGGCAGGGCGCGAAGCTGGTCCATGATGCGTCGCGACAGCCGTTCCAGCTCGGCCAGGTCGTTGCCCTGGATGGAGAACTGCAGGCTCTTGCTGCCGCCGATGTCCACCGGCCCGATGTTGGTGACCGTGATGCCCGGGATGCGCGACATCTTCTCGCGCATCGGCGTGGCCAGCTCGCTGACGCTGCGGGCGCGGTCCTTCCGGTCGCGCAGCCTCACATAGGTGGTGGCGTAGATCTTGCCGGCGGCGAAACCGCTGTTGATGGTGGTGACGGTGTAGGTGACCTCGGGCAGTTCGCGCAGCGCGGCGTCGGCCTGGCGCGCGCGCGCCTCGGTCACCTCCAGCGACGAGCCGACCGGCGTGTAGAAGTTGATCTGCGTCTCCGACAGGTCGGCCTTGGGCACGAATTCGGCGCCCAGCAGCGGCACCAGCATGAAGCTGCCGGCGAAAGTGGCCAGCGCGATGCCCAGCGTGGCCAGCCGGTGGCGCAGCGACCAGCCGAGGATGGCCTGGTACCGCGCCGACAGCCATTCGGTGAAGCGGTCGAAGGCGGCCGTCACCCGGCCCAAGGTCCGGTCGTAAAGGCCGCGGCGGCCACCGGCCGGGGCTTCTTGCGCGGCCTGCGCGCCGTGGTGGGCCTGCGGGTCGTTCCAGATGCTGGAGAGCATCGGGTCGAGGGTGAAGCTGACGAACATCGAGATCAGCACCGCGGCCACGATGGTCAGGCCGAATTCGTGGAAGAACTTGCCGACGATGCCGCCCATGAAGCCGATCGGCAGGAAGACCGCGACGATGGACAGCGTGGTGGCCAGCACCGCCAGGCCGATCTCCTGCGTGCCGTCCAGCGCCGCCTGGCGCGCCGACTTGCCCATCTGGACGTGGCGCACGATGTTCTCGCGCACCACGATCGCGTCGTCGATCAGCAGCCCCACGCACAGGCTCAGCGCCATCATCGTGATGCTGTTGATGGTGAAGCCGAAGGCGTGCATGAAGAGGAAGGTGCCGATCAGCGCGATCGGCAGCGTCAGGCCCGTGATGATGGTCGAGCGCCAGGAGTTCAGGAAAAGGAAGACGATCAGCACCGTCAGTGCGGCGCCTTCGAGCAGCGTCTGCTTGACGTTGGCCACCGACACGCGGATGCCGCGGGAGTTGTCCCGGTTGACCTCCAGCCGCACGCCCGGCGGCGCCAGCTGGCGGGCACCCTCCAGCGCGGCCATCAGGCCGTCGACCACGGCGATGGTGTTCTCGCCCTGCGACTTCTGCACGCTCAGCAGCACGGTGCGCTGGCCGTTGTAGAGGGCCAGGCTCTCGGTCTCCTGCGGGCCGTCGACCACGTCGGCCACCTGGCGCAGCTGGATGGACGCGCCGCCCTTGCGCGCGACGACGATGTCGCGGAAGTCCTCCGGGCCGCGCATGCGCGCGTTGATCTGCACCACGCGCTCCTGCTCCGGCGTGCGCAGGTTGCCCATCGGAAGCTCCTGGTTCTCGCTGCGCACCGCGGCCAGCACCTGTTCCGCGCTGACGCCCAGGGCTTCCATTTCGGCGGGGTTGAGGTGGATGCTGACCTGCCGCTGCACGCCGCCCACCACGGTGGCCGAGCCCACGCCGCGCACGTTCTCCAGGCGCTTCTTGAGCACCTGGGTGGCCCAGGTGGTCAGGGCCTGGGTGGAGGACTTGCCGTCCTGCGAGATCACCGCGACATTGAAGATCGGCGCGTTGGCCGGGTCGAAGCGCGAGATGCGTGGCTCCTTCACCTCATCGCGCAGCAGGGGGCGCATGACGGCCACTTTCTCGCGCACGTCCTCGGCGGCCTTGCGGCCGTCGACGTCGAGGTTGAACTCGATGATGACCACCGACGTGCCTTCGTACGAGCGCGAGTACAGCGTGCTGATGCCGGCGACGGTGTTGACCGCCTCCTCCACCTTCTTGGTGACTTCGGCTTCGACGATCTCGGGCGAGGCGCCGGGGTAGTCGAAGGAGACCACGACCGTCGGCAGGTCGATGTTGGGGAATTGGTCGATCGCCAGCCGCTGGTAGCTGAAGATCCCCAGCACGACGAAGGCCAGCATGACCATCGTGGCCATGACGGGGTTGACGATCGAGACGCGGGTGAACCACATGGCGCGGCGGCTCCGGTCAGGGGCGGGCGGGTCCGGCCGGCGCGGCCGCTTGCGGCCAGGCCGGGCCGGACGCCGGCGGCCGCACCGCCGTGCCTTCCGACAGCGCGCCCGCGCTGCCGCGCAGCACCAGGGTGCCTGCCGGCAGCGCCGGCTCGGTGGTGACTGCGGGTTCGCGCTGGGCCGCGCCGCCGGGGCCGTCGCGCAGCATCTCGCCCCGCGCCCGCACCGCCACCGTCTGCCATTTCACCTTGCCGTCGGCCACCACCTGCACCAGCGGCTGGTCGCGGTCGATGCGCACCGCGGAGGCGGGCAGGGCGTTGGCGTTTTCCTTCTGCACCTCGATCGAACCGCGCGCGAACAGGCCCTGGCGCAGCGCCCCGGCGGCGGATGCGTCCGGCGCGATCGCCAGGTAGGCCAGCACCGAGCGGCTGCCGGCCTGGGCCGAGGGGTTGATGCGCGCCACCTCCGCCCGCACCGGCCGGGCCAGGCCGTCCACTTGCAGCAGGGCCTGCTGGCCCACACGCACCTGGGCCGCGTCTTCGGGTGCCAGCGCGGCTTCCAGTTCGAGGCGGCCGAGGTCGACCAGTTCGAGGATCTTCGCGTCCACCCCCACACGTTCGCCCACCTGGGCCAGCCTGGCCGACACCTGGCCCGACATCGGCGCGACCAATGTGGCGTCGCCAAGCGACTTGCGCGCCAGGGCGACCGCGGCCCGCGCCGCCTCGTAAGTGGCCCTGGCGCCGGCTTCGTTCGACACCGAGGTCTCCAGACCGGTGGGCGAAATGAAGCCCTGGGCGACCAGCGCGCGGTTGTTGGCCAGGGCGCGCTGCGCGATCTCCCATTGGGACTTGGACGACGCTGCCGTCTGCTCGGCCTGCTTCAGCCGCCAGTCGAACTCGCTGGTGTCGAGCTGGCCGACGACTTGCCCGGCGCGCACCGTGTCGCCTTCGCGCACGGCGAGCGACTTAACCTCGGCGGCCACCTTGGCCTTGATGCTGGCCGACTGCAGCGCCTTGACGCCGCCGGACACCGCGACCGTGCGCCTGAAATCGACGGCCTGCACCCGCCAGGTGTCCGAGGGCGCCAGCTCCAGCGGCGCCGCCACCGGCACGGCCTTGAGCATGTCGGCCCTGGCCTTCTGGCGCGACTGGATGCCGCGCGCCACCCAGCCCACCGCCGCGATGGCGACCAGCAGGACGATCAACCACTTTCCACGGGCGAGTTTCATGCGTCTTTCTTCGATTTCTTCTTGGCGGCCGGCCGGGCGGCCGCCGGCTGTCGTTCCTCATGGCGCAGCAAGCCGCTGAGCACGACGTCGATGTGGGTCTGCAGCACCTTGGCCGGGTCGGGCGGGTCGGCCTGCAGGTGGCAGGCGCCGAGGGAGTGCTTGTGCAGGCACAGGAACATCATCGGCGCGAACATCACCACCGTCATTTCCTTCAGCGGCACCGGGCGGAACTCGCCGCGGTCGATGCCGCGCTGGATGGTGCGGGCGAACAGCGCCTGCGCCGGCTCCAGCACTTCGGCCAGGTAGAACTGCGCGATTTCGGGGAAATTGCGCACCTCCGACAGCATGATCTTGTGGATAGCGGAGGCCGGCGTGTTGCCGACGCGTTCCCACCAGCTCGACACCAGGTACTTGAGCAAGTCGCCGGTCGGGCCTTCGCAAGTGTCGACCGCGTCCATGCCCTCTGCGATCAAGTTGCTCAGGTTTTCGCGGATCACCGCCTTGAGCAAGTCTTCCTTGCTCGGGTAATACAGGTAGAGCGTCCCCTTGGAAACGCCGGCCAGGGCCGCGACCTCTTCCGATTTGGTGGCGGCGAAGCCTTTTTCGCCGAAGAGCGCCAGGGCCGCGTCCAGCAATTCCTGCGGGCGCGCTTCCTTGCGGCGCTGGCGGGTTGAGGTTTTCGGATCGGAGGGCATGGCGAACTGCGGCGATACGGGCGACATGAAAAAACCGGTCAAGTAAATGACCGGTGGGTCAGTAATGTAGCGTTTGGCGTCTCAGAGGGCAAGCCGGCGATGCCTTGCCGGCTTGGCGTCGGACCCGCCGAAAGGCAGTGTGGGCATGCCTGTGGAGAAGCAGGGAAAAGCGATGTTGCCAGGCTCAGCCTTTGCGGCGGCTAAAGGCGCAACAGCGGGCCGGCGGTCCTGCGCGACCGGGGACTTGGCGCTCTTTTGCCCCCGGGTAAAGATCGGTGAAGACCATGGCCCCAGCCGCCAACGGTCATGGGGGCCTCCCTAGAATCCCGGCCATGAAGTTCAAACGCTGGTGGTGGTGGATCCTGGTTCTGGCTTTGCTGGCGGGCGCGGGCGCCTGGTGGACTCAGCGGCCCAAGGACGACGGCGTGGCCTACCGCACCGGCAAGATCGAGCGCGGCCCGCTGCAGGCGGCGGTGTCGGCTTCGGGCACGGTGAACCCGGTGGTGCAGGTGATCGTCGGCACCCAGGTGTCGGGGCAGATCAAAGAGCTGTTCGCCGACTTCAACTCGGTGGTCAAGAAGGGCACGCTGATCGCCCGGCTCGACCCGGAGAGCTTCCAGTACCGGCTGCGCCAGGCCCAGGCCGACCTGGAGGCCGCGCGCGCGGCGGTGCTCAACGCCCAGGCCAATGCCGGGGCGGTGTCGGCCAATGTGTCGCGCGCCCGGCTCGACTTCGAGAACGCGCAGCGCGACCTCAACCGCAAGCAGGACCTGCTCAAGCAGCAGTTCATTTCCCAGGCCGAGTTCGAGGCCGCGCGCAACCTGGCCGGCACGCTGGGCGAGAGCGTGAAGGTGGCCCTTTCCCAGCTGGACGTGGCCAAGGCCCAGGTCGCCAGCGCCCAGGCCGGCGTGCGCCAGCGCGAGGCGGCCCTGGCCCAGGCGCAGGTCGACCTGGAGCGCACCGAGATCCGCTCGCCGGTCGACGGCGTGGTGATCAAGCGGGCGGTCGACGTCGGCCAGACGGTGGCGGCCAGCCTGCAGGCGCCGGAGCTATTCGTCATCGCCCAGAACCTGAACGAGATGCAGGTGGAGGCCTCGATCGACGAGGCCGATATCTCCCGGGTGCGGCCGGGCCAGAAGGTGACGTTCACGGTCGATGCCTTCCCGGGCCGCAGTTTCGACGGCGAGGTGCGCCAGGTGCGCAAGGCCGCGGTCTCGCAGCAGAACGTGGTGACTTACAGCGTGGTGGTGCCTTTCGCCAACGTGGCCAGCCGCGGCGCCGAGCAGCTGCTGCCGGGCATGACGGCGAATGTGCGCATCGTCACCGACAACCGCGAATCGGCGCTGAAGGTGCCCAATGCCGCGCTGCGGGTGCGCATCGCGGGGGTCGAACCGCCGGCGGAGCCGGGCGCTTCGGCGCCGCAGGGCGCGGCCCCGGGCGAACGCGCCGCGCCGGCCGACGGCGGCCGTGGCGAGCGACGCGCGGGCGGCGGCGGCGGGCCGATGCGCGATTTCCGCGACCGCGTCGTCAGCGAGCTGCGCCTGTCCGCCGAACAGGCCGCCGCGGTGGACGCCGTGCTGGCCGATGCGATGCCGCGCTTCGCCGAGTTGCGCAACTTGCCGGAAGAAAGCCGTGCCAAGGGCCGCGAGCGGCTGCTGGCCGAGATGCGGGCCCACATCGCCGAAAAACTCACGCCTGAGCAGCGTGCGCAGTACCAGCAGTTGCTGGCCCAGTCCAGCGGCCGCGGCGGCAGCATGCGCGGCCGCATCTACCTGCTGGGCGCCGACGGCAAGCCGCGCGCGGTGGCGGTGCGCCTGGGCGTGAGCGACGGCGCCAGCACCGAGCTGCTGGTGCCACCGAACTCTCCGATGGCTGGCGAGCTGAAGGAGGGCGCCACCGTGGTGGTGGGCGTGGTCAACAGCGGCGGCAACCCGGGTGGCGGCCCGGGCCGCCCGAGCGGCGGCGCGCCGCGCCCGCCGTTCTGAGCACGCGCAGGCTGAACCCGCTGGCCCCAGTGAACCTTCACGCCGCGCGTCCGTCCAACCCCGCCATGCCGACCCCCACGCCACCGCCGCCGCTGCTGCAGGCCACCGACCTGACCAAGCGCTACACCATGGGCGGCCAGACGGTGCACGCGCTGCGCGGCGTGTCGCTGACGGTGGCCGAAGGCGAGTTCGTCGCCATCATGGGCGCCTCGGGATCGGGCAAGAGCACGTTGATGAACATCCTCGGCTGCCTGGACCAGCCCACCAGCGGCCGCTACGTGCTGGGCGGCGAGGCGGTGGAGGGCCTGGGCGGCGACGCCCTGGCCGGCGTGCGCAACCGGCGCATCGGCTTCGTTTTCCAGCAGTTCAACCTGCTGCCGCGCACCTCGGCGCTGGAGAACGTCGAGCTGCCGATGCTCTACGCCGGGGTCAGGCCCGAGCAGCGCCGCGAGCGCGCGCTGAGGGCGCTGCAGCGCGTCGGCCTGGGCGAGCGCAGCGGCCACACGCCGGCCGAGCTGTCGGGCGGGCAGCAGCAGCGGGTGGCGATCGCGCGGGCGCTGGTCAACAACCCGCAGCTCATCCTGGCCGACGAGCCCACCGGCGCGCTCGACTCGCGGACATCGGAAGACATCATGCGGCTGCTGAGCGAGCTGAACGACCAGGGCATGACGGTGGTGCTGGTCACCCACGAATCCGACGTGGCCGCCTGGGCGGCGCGCTGCCTGGTGTTCAAGGACGGGCTGATGGTGGAAGACCGCCGGCAGGCGCCGCACCGTCCGGCGGCCACGGCGCCACCCGCCCAGCCGGCCGAAGGCGCGGTGGCCCCATGAGCCTGCTCGCCGCCTTGCGCGCCGCCTGGCGGGCGCTGACGACCAACCTCATGCGCAGCATCCTGACGATGCTCGGCATCATCATCGGCGTGGCCGCGGTGATCACGATGATCGCCATCGGCGCCGGCGCGCAAAAGCGCGTCGAGCAGGAGATCAAGGGCCTGGGCACGAACGTGATGCTGGTGTTCCCGGGATCGCAGTCCACCGCCGGCCTGCGGCTGGGCGCGCAGACCGGCCAGAACCTCACCGAAGACGACGCCGCCGCGATCGAGGCCGAGGTGCCCGAGGTGCAGGCGGCGGCGCCGTCGTCGCGCAAGTCCACCCAGGTCATCCTGGGCAACGTGAACTGGGCCACCACGCTGACCGGCACGAATGCCCGCTTCCTGGAAGTCCGTGACTGGGCGCTGGACAGCGGCCGCGCCTTCGAGCCGGAAGAGGTCGCCGGCTCGGCCAAGGTGGCCATCCTCGGGCAGACGGTGGTGAAGGAATTGTTCGGCGACGAAGACCCGATCGACCAGACGATCCGCGTGCAGCGGGTGCCGGTGAAGGTGATCGGCGTGCTCAGCGCCAAGGGCCAGAACTCGGCCGGCGCCGACCAGGACGACATCGTGCTCGTGCCCATCTCCACCTACCGCAACCGCATGGACGGCCGGGTGCGCGGCAAGCTCAAGCGCGTGGGCGCCATCTATGTGAAGGTGCAGGAAGGCCAGAGCATGGCCACGGCGGAGGAGGGCGTGCGCGAGCTGCTGCGCCAGCGCCTGCGGGTGCAGACCGGCCAGGCCGACAACTTCACCGTGCGCAACCTCACCGAAATCCTCAAGGCCCAGGAGGACTCCAGCAAGGTCTTCACCCTGCTGCTGGCCGCGGTGGCCGGCGTGAGCCTGCTGGTGGGCGGCATCGGCATCATGAACATCATGCTGGTCAGCGTCACCGAGCGCACCCGCGAGATCGGCCTGCGCATGGCGGTGGGCGCCCGCGGGCGCGACATCCTGAGCCAGTTCCTGATCGAGGCGGTGACGCTCAGCCTGGCGGGCGGCGCGGTGGGCGTGCTGCTGGGCGCCGGTGCGACCTGGATGGTGGGCGAATTCGCCGGCTGGCAGGTGGCCCTGAGTGGCCAGGCGGTGCTGCTGGCGGTGGGCTTCTCGGCGGCGGTGGGCGTCTTCTTCGGCTACTACCCGGCGCGCCGCGCGGCGGGGCTGTTGCCCATCCAGGCGCTGCGGCATGAATGAGGCGGCGGGAAAGGGCCCGTGCCGGCAGGACCGGGTCCAGGTCGCCGGCGGCGGCGACGGGGGTTTCGCGGTTCGCCGGCGCGCGTTGCTGCCGCTGGTTGCCGCGGCCTGGATGAGCCGCGGCGCGGCGCGCGCGGAAACGCCGCCGGAATCGCAGTCCTCGGCGCCCGCCCTGACGCTGTCGCCCGCCGACATGGACGCTTGGGTGCAGGCGCAGCTGCCGATGCGGGGGCGCTTGGTGGAAGTGGTCGACATCGCCGTGCAATCGATGAAGGTCGGCCTGCTGCCCGAAGACGGCCGGCTGTCGGCCGACGCCGGCCTGGGCGGCCGCGAGCGGATCTTCGGCCGGCCCTTCACCGGCCGGCTGTCTTTCGACGGCGTCCCGCGCTACGACGAGGCGACGCAGTCGGTGCGGCTGGAAGACATCCGCGTGGCCCGGATCTCGCTGGACGACGTGCCGGCCCACGTGCAGTCGGCGGTGCGCGGGGCGGGGCCCGTGCTGGTGGAGCAACTGCTCAAGGATCGCATCGTCTACCGGTTCAAGACCGAAGACTTGCGGCGCGCCGCCGACCTCGGCCTGCAGCCGCGGGCGGTGAAGGTGACGCCGCGCGGCGTCGAGCTGACGTTGGTTGCGCGGCTTTGATGGCGGCCTTCGACAGCCTCGGAGCACCTGCGGGCATGCTTTTGTAGGAGCGGGGGGGGGGGGCCCGGGCGGGGGGGGGCCCCCCCCCCCCGCGCGCGCCGGGGGGGCGGTGGTGTGGCGGGGGCCGCCGCCGGCGGGGGGGGGGGCCCCCGCCCGCGCGCCCCCCCCCGCTCCTACGAGAAAAGGCCGCGGCTTCGCCTGCGCCGTCCTGTCAATAGCCCGAACAGATCGAACCAATCCCTTGCGCGGCGGCCCTGCCGCGCCACCGGGCCTCGCTATGATCTCGCGACCTTTTTTTGTTTCCTGGAGCCCATCGTCTTGGACCTCATCCTGTTCGTCAAAGCCGCCGTCATGGGCGTGGTCGAGGGCCTGACCGAATTCCTCCCGATCTCCAGCACCGGCCACCTGATCCTCGCCGGCTCGCTGCTCGACTTCACCGGCGAAACCGCCAAGGTGTTCGAGATCGCCATCCAGACGGGCGCGATGTTCGCGGTGATCTGGGAATACCGCGCGCGCCTGAAGGCCACGCTGGGCGGCCTCGGCTCCGAGGCGGTGGCGCAGCGCTTCGCGCGCAACCTGCTGATCGCCTTCATCCCGGCGGCCGTCTTCGGCCTGCTGTTCGGCAGCCTGGTGAAGGCCCACCTTTTCCACCCGGTGCCGGTCGCGCTGGCCTTCGTGGTGGGCGGCTTCATCATCCTGTGGGTCGAGCGCCGCCACCGCGGCAGGTACGGTGCCCTGGACGTCCAAGGCGGCCGGCGCGCGCGGGTGGAAACCGTGGACGACATGAGTGCCCTGGACGCCTTGAAGGTCGGCCTGGTGCAGTGCCTGGCGCTGATCCCCGGCACCAGCCGCTCGGGCGCCACCATCATCGGAGGCATGCTTTTCGGTTTCTCGCGCCGCTGCGCCACCGAGTTCAGTTTCTTCCTCGGCATCCCCACCTTGATCGCGGCCGGCGGTTATTCGCTGCTGAAGCAGCGGCACGCGCTTCACCTGGGCGACCTGCCGATGTTCGCCGTCGGGCTGGTGTTCGCCTTCTTCAGCGCGCTGGTCTGCATCCGCTGGCTGATCCGCTATGTTTCGACCCACGATTTCACGCTGTTCGCCTGGTACCGCATCGTCTTCGGCGGCGTGGTGCTGCTCACGGCCTATACCGGCTGGGTGACCTGGGCGGCCTGACGCCGGTTGACGCCGGATTTGCATGTACATACACTGTCCATGTACATCATTCCCGCAGGAGCAGCCCGTCCATGAACACCGCCCCCATGAACCTGATGGAATCAACCGGCGGCGCCACGGCCACGGCCACCGCCCGCATCGTCGTGCAAGCCACCGAGCAGGACAAACGGGCGATCGCCGCCAAGGCCAAGAAGCTCGACCTGCCGGTCTCCGAGCTCATGCGCCGCGGCGCCTTCGCCTACGAGAGCGCCGAGAACGACGCCGAACTCGGCGCCCTGGCCGAGGCGGCCCTCGGCGCCGCCCAGCGGTCGGCCGAATTCATCGACGAGGCGCTCGACTTCATCGAAGCCAGCAACCGGCGCATCGCGAAGATGGAAGCCCAGGCCGCCAAGAAGGCCGCCGCAGCGGCCCAGCAGGCGTCCGCCGCCGCCCCGGCTTCTTCTTCTTCCAAGCGCAAGGTGGCCTGATGGGCATGACAGACCGCGTCTGGGGCGCATTCACCGCGATGATCAAGCTGGAAGACAAGGTCCAGCGCCAGTCCGAAGCCATGAAATGGCAACAGGCCAAGATCGAAGACCTCACCGCCCGCGTCATCCGCCTGGAGACGCAGATCGACCTGTTCACCAGCGCCGCGATCGTCAAACGGCTCAAGAACGACGCTTGACCGGCTGACCGCCGCGCAGGCGCATCGCCGGCGGCGCCGGCCGTCAGCGCTTGCGGAAGACCAGGTCCCACACCCCGTGGCCGAGCTTGATGCCGCGGTTCTCGAATTTCGTCAGCGGCCGGTAGTCGGGCTTGGGGGCGTAGCCGTCGGCGGTGTTTTCCAGGCTGGGCTCGGCGCCGAGCACTTCCAGCATCTGCTGGGCATAGGGTTCCCAGTCGGTCGCGCAATGCAGCACGCCGCCCGGCGCCAGGCGACCGGCCAGCTGGGCGACGAATTCCGGCTGGATCAGGCGCCGCTTGTGGTGCCTTTTCTTGTGCCAGGGGTCCGGGAAAAACACATGCACGCCGGCCAATGAAGCCGGCCCGAACATCTGCTGCAGCACCTCGACCGCATCGTGCTGGACGATGCGCAGGTTGCGCAGGTCTCGGTCGGCGATGCGCTGCAAGAGGGCGCCCACGCCCGGCGGGTGCACTTCGACGCCGATGAAATCGACCTCGGGCCGGGCTTGGGCGATGGCCGCGGTGGCGTCGCCCATGCCGAAACCGATCTCCAGGATGCGTGGCGCCCGGCGGCCGAACACCGCGTCCCAGTCGGGCTGGCCGGCGTCATGGGGCAGCACGAACTTCGGGCTCAGCTCGGTGAGCGCCCGGACCTGGCCCGAGCCCATGCGTCCGGCCCGCACCACGAAACTGCGGATCGTCCGGCGGGGGTGGGGGCTGTCTGCGGAATCCGGGTCCATGGGCGGGGAGGGGAAGTCAAAAGGGTGGCGGCAAAAGGCGGATGGCCCGCGCGGGGCGCTGAATTGTGCCCGAGCGCCGCGGTCGGCTCAGGTTTGCCGGCCGCGCGCCGATAAAGCCCGGACGGGCCGGGATTCGGCCTGGAGCTTTTCCTGTTTGCAATGAGCCGCCAGACCCGCACCGCCGACCGCCGGCATCCGATGCCGACCTTCGCACCAGGCGCCGCACGCGCCGGGGCCGTCGCGCCCCGCGTCTTGGGGGGGCGGCTCGCCGCTGCCCTGGGCGCGGCCGGTTTTCTGCTGGCTAGCGCCCACGGGGCGAGGGCGGCGCAGCCTTCGGCGCCGGCCGTCAAACCGGCGGCCAAGGCCTGGAACGCCCCGGCACCCGTGATGGCCACTTTGCGACAGGCCGGCCTGCCCGAAACCGCCATGGGCTTCTATGTGCAGGAAGTGAGCGGCCCGGTCGGGAAAACGACCGGCGCCGCTTCGCTGCAGGATGCCCTGGCGCAGCCGCCGGAGCGGCCCTCCACGCATCCTGCGCTGGCGGCGTTGAACGACGACAAGCATTTCGTGCTGGCCTCGACCACCAAGGTCGTCACCACGCTGGCGGCGCTGGACCTTCTCGGCGCCAACTACCGCTGGCGCACCTACGCCTTCGTCAACGGCCCGATCCACGGCGGCCGCCTGCGCGGCGACCTGCTCATCGTCGGCGGCGGCAACTCTTACCTGTCGGCCGACGACATGGCGCAGTGGTTCGCCGACCTGCGCGCCAAGGGTTTGAAGGAGATCACCGGCAACATCGTGCTCGACCGGTTCGCGTTCCAGTTGGAGGAAGCCGACCACGCGCGCACGCCCGTCCCAGGGGCCGACCGCCCCCACCATGCGCGGCCCGACGCCTTCACGCTGAACGAAGGCGTGCTCAAGGTGGTCGTCGGGCCCGGCGCCGGCGGCAAAGCCGCGGTGCGGCTGGAGCCCCCGATGGCCGGTGTGGCCCTGGTCAACAACGTCGGCATGAAAAACGGCGGCGCCTGCTGGGCCGCGGCCAGCATGGGCAGCGCCAGCGCCGGCACCACCAGGAAGGATGCCGCCGGCGCGTCGATCAAGGTGACCGTCAATGGCTCGTGGGCCGCCCCATGCGCCGAGAAACTGCACCCGGTGGCGGCCATGGCGCACGTCGACCTCACCACCCGCGCCGTGGGCGCGCTGTGGGCGCAGGCCGGCGGCATGCTCGGCGGCGAAGTGGTGGACAAACCGCGCGCCGAAGCGATGCCCGGCCAGGCCGGCAAGCCGGCCCTCGGCCCCGCGGTGATGCAGCGGGACGCCCAGGGCGGGCTGCTGACGCCTTTCGCGGTGCACATGTCCGAGCGGCTGCCCCAGGTGATGCGGGTCATCAACAAGTCGAGCGACAACATGGCGGCGCGCAACCTGCTGCTGACCCTGTCGCAGGGCTTCCCCTTCAAGGCGGCCACCCTGCCTGGCGCCCAGGCGCGCATGCGGCAATGGCTGTCGCGCCAGGGCCTGGCCGAAGGCGACGTGGAGGTGGAGAACGGCTCGGGCCTGTCCCACGGCGAACGCGGCAAGCCGCGGGCGATGGTGGCCCTGCTGGACAATGCCTGGCGCAGCCGCACGGCCGACGCTTTCGTCGATTCGCTGCCGATCGCCGGCGTCGACGGCACGCTGGCCCACCGCATGATGCAAGGCGCGGCCACCGGGCACGCCTTCCTCAAGACCGGCACCTTGCGCGACACCCGCGCCCTGGCGGGATACGTGCGCGCCAAGAGCGGCAAGGTGTACGCGGTGGCCGCCATGGTCAACCACCCGCAGGCCACGCTCGGCCTTCCGGCGCTGGACGCGCTGATCGAATGGGTGGCGCGCAACGGCTGACCGGCCGGCGCTGACCGCGTCCCGCAACGCGCCTCCCCCCGGAAACGGTGGGCGGCGTTGAGCCCCGGCTGCCTACAATCCCGCTTCTCAGGTGGATCCGCCGCCGCCGGCCACCATGCCGGCGCCCCGGGCGGCCGTCGCCCCAGGGCTCAGACCCCCGAGCCCCTCCCCTGGCGCCACCCGCCTTCCGCCCCCCCTGATTGCCCGATCTCCCCGACCGCATGAAAGACGTCCCGCTGATGCCCGCCGCATTGAAACGACTCATGGCTTTCGCCCTGGCCGCATTGCTCGCCGCCTGCGCCGCGCCGCAGCGGCCGACCGCGCCCACCGGCGAGTTGTCGATGGAGGAGGGCATCAATTTCGTCGTCGACGACCTGCTGACCCAGGCCCGGCAACTGCCGCAGTTCGAGCGCGGCAAGGTGATCCTCAACAAGGTGATCCGCGCTATCGACTTCGCCAACCCCAACCGCGGCGCCGGCGGCAAGCCGGTGGTCGTGCTGGACGCTGTGGTCGACGGCGTGTCGGGCCAGCAGACCACCACCACCCGGCTGCTCGACAGCCGGCTGCTGCAACGCGCCACCGCGAACTTCGACCAGTTCGAGATCGTGCAGGTGGGCTCCGACCCGCTGCGCCGGGCCCAGTTCGTCACCACCGGCAGCTTGACCATCACCGGCCGGGCCGGCGGCTTCACCAGCTACCGCATCAACCTGTCGCTGACCGAGCTGGGAACGGGCACGGTGGTGGCGCAGTCGGTCGCGCTGGTGCGCGCCAAAGGGGTGGACTCCACACCCACCAGCTTCTTCCGCGACAGCCCCTCGCTCACCAAGGACCAGGTCATCGACGCCCAGATCCGCACCGCCCAGGCGCCCGTCGGCACGGCGGCCGACAAGGTCTACCTGGCCCGGCTGCCGGTCAGCGCGCTGGTCTCGGACGCCGCGCGCTACTACGAGGCGGGCGACTACCCCCAGGCGCTGCGCCACTACGAGACGGCCGCCGAGCGCACCGACGGCAAGCAGATGCGGGTGCTGGTGGGCATCTACCTCAGCCAGGTGCAGCTCGGCCGCACCGAGGCCGCCGCCGCCGCGTTCTCGCGCATCGTGGCCCTGGGGCTGGCGACGAACAACCTGTCGGTGAAGTTCCTGTTCCGCGCCGGCTCGGTCGATTTCATCAACGACGCCAAGATCAGCGCGCCTTACAACATGTGGCTCAAGGCGCTGGCGACCGAACTCGTGGCGTCCAAGAGCTGCCTGCTCATCGTGGGCCACACCAGCCGCACCGGCAGCGAAGCCTTCAACGACAAACTGTCGCAGCTGCGCGCCGCCTCGATCCAGAAGCGGCTGGAAGACCTGGCGCCCGAGACGGTGGGGCGCTTCCAGCTGTCGGGCATGGGTTTCAGGGAGAACCTCATCGGTTCCGGCACCGACGACCAGCAGGACTCGCTGGACCGCCGGGTGGAATTCAAGGTGCGCGGCTGCGGTTGAGCGGCGGCCTCGGCCCGGATGGCCTCAGGCGGGCGCCGTGCCGGCCAGCATCTCTTCGCCGATTTTCCGGAATTCTTCGTGCGGCGACTGCAGCAGCGCCCGCCCGGCCTCGGCCTTGAACCCCGGCGTGGCGGTCAGCGGCACCTTGCGCAGCCATGCCAGGGCCGGTGCCACGCGGCCCTGGGCCGCCAACATGCCCGCCAGGCAGAACTGGCCGCGGAAGTCACCGCCGAGCGCGGCTTTCTCATAGCAGACGAAGGCGGCCTCGACGTCTTTCTCGACCACCAGGCCATCTTCGTAATAGCGACCGACCTTGGTCATCGACTTGGCGTGGCCCTGCGCGGCGGCCTGCCGGTAGAGGTCCAGGGCCTGGGCATGGTCCCGGGGCACGCCTTTCCCGGCAGCCAACAGGTTGGCCAGGTTGTAAAGCCCGACGTCCAGCTTCTGCGCCGCGGCCTGCCTGTACCGAGCCAGTGCGGCATCCAGGTCGACCGGCGTGCCCCAGCCGTTCTCGTGGCAGCGCCCCGCCATGTTCATGCCCATCGCATGGCCTTGCGTCGCGGCGGATTCGAACCAGCTCAGCGCGGCCGACGGGTTGCGCGCGACGCCGCGGCCGTCCAGCAGCCATTGGCCCCAGACCGCCTGCGCGTCGGCATGGCCGAGGCGGGCGGCGGCGGCCATCCAGGCGGCGGCTCGCGACGGCTCGGCGCGCAGCACGGCGGACCACGTTTCGGGGCCGAGCTGGGCCAGCGCGCGCCGGGAGGTCGGGATGTCGGGCAAAGTGGATGAAATCGGGGTCGACATGGCGGCAGCCGCGGGCGGCGCGGGACAAGGGGTCGCAAAGGCGCAGGCCCATCGAAGGCAGGGCACCAGCCGGCATTGTCGCTGTCCCGCCCGGGAACGCCGGCAGCCCGCCGGGCCGATCGGCCTGTCCGCCTTGTGGCTGTTCACCGGCGCGGGCGCCGCCGCGATAGAATCCGCGACCGATGCGGGTGTAGTTCAATGGTAGAACGGCAGCTTCCCAAGCTTCATACGAGGGTTCGATTCCCTTCACCCGCTCCACGTGGCGCTCCACATTTCGACTGCAGCATTGCCTGACCCCGTTGGCCGCCTGAAATCCAGGCCTTAGCCAGCGATGCCGACACCCTGGGTGACCGAATCCTTCAGCTCGAAGAGCGTGCGCGCGGCTACTTCACCAGGATGACCGTCAGGCCCGTCGGGGCCGTCAACTGGCCAGCCCCCCCGCCATAGACGTCGGCGGGGATGGGATTGCCCAGGTATTGCCACACATAGCGGGTCAGGGTCTGCGGCTTGCCGTAGGCATCGGTGGCGCTTGCGAACCCCCGCGCCGTGTCGTTGGTGGAGGGCACGGCTCCGGCGGGAGGCGGGTTGGCTTCCGCGAAAATGGTCTTGATGTGGCTTTCATACGGCCAAGGCCATAGAGGCTCCGCAGTCAACTGGTCATAACCTTCTTCGCCCCACAGCGCGCCGCTTTTCCCATAGCGCTTGACGATGGTCGCGCCCACATCACCACCGTCCGTGGCTTTTCCCGACAGCACGGAGCCTGTCTCAGGGCGCACGATGTACTTCAGGGTGGAACTGGTCGCGGCGATGGGGTTCAGGCCTCTCATCTGCGAGGTGGGGTAGAAGCCGTTGTTCGACACGGTGGACCACCCCGCGTCATTGCCATCGGCCAAAGCGGCGTTGTTCATGAACAGGGAATTCGTCAGGATGCGGGTGTTGGCCGCGTCCTTGTTGTAGTACGCGCTGGCGTGCCCACCGATGGTCACATGATCCAGGCCGAAGGACGTGCTGGTGCTGACGCCATTGGCACGGAAGCCGGACGGCGCACCGGCGCCCCACGCCACCGAGTTGACCATCTTGATGTTGTCGCCGAGCAATTCCTTGACGAAGAAGTCGGCGTACTCTGATTCCACGTTCAGGGAAATGGCGCCTTGCAGCGTCACGTTGAGTGGGTTCTTCGGGAAATAAAAGGCCCCATAAGTCACATCGCCGGTCGTCGGGCCTTTACGCCCGTCAACCGCAATGCAGTTCTGCAAGAGGATGTCGCGGACATTGGTGTTGCCGTTGTCGTTGCCGTAGACGTTGAAAGTCGCCTTGGGCTGCGTGGAGACCGAATAATCCACGCGCCCAACGCAGCGGCGGATGATCAACCGCTGCGCGCTGTCCGTCGGCCCGCCCACCGCGAATCCATAACGCGCGGAGCCAACGCCGGCGCAGTCTTCAAGCAGGTTGTCGCTGCCGCCCATCCAAAACCAGCCACCGTAGTTTTCCGTCACGCCCACGCGCTTGTAAAGCGTGCGGATGATCTTGTTGTGATGGCCTGACATGACGCCGGTGGTCGGCGGGTACTGGGTATTGACCTGCTCGAAGACGAAACCGTCGACCTTGACGTAGCTGCCGTCCAGCAGGACCAAGTTGTCGTTGTAGTCAAGCGCGGCGGTGTTCTTGATCCGAACGGTGTAGGGCGTCTCCGCCATGATGGTGGTGTACTTGCCCGGACTTCCGCTGGGCACGCTGTTGATGCGGGGATTGATGAAGTTGCCCTTGTCCTGGTAGACGCCCGGTTTCACGACCAGGGTATCGCCGCTGGCCATGCGGCGCAGACCCGCCCCGATCGTCTTGAATGGCCTGCTGGCACTTCCATCTGCAGATGAGTCGCTGCCTGTCGTGGCGACGTAGTAAGTCGCCGCGAACGAAACGTGAGTCACCAGCAGTAGCAGAACTGCAGCAAGTGATGGAAGCGGGCGGTTAGAAATCCACATGTGACTACCTTGCTTTAAAAAAAGTGTGCCTCTGGTCCGTCAACCGGACAGGTCACGGAACGACAATGCCGACCTCTTCGGAGTGCGGCGATTCATTGCCAACCGCGTCCACTGCTTTGACGGCAAAGAAATGATTGCCCTTCACTGACGTGGTGAACATCAAAGTGGTCATTGCAGAGGTGACGGTGTCGGTATAGACCCCGCTCTGCATGCCGTGGTACACCTTGTAGGCCGCGATGGGTTCGTTTCCGTTGGAAAGCCAGCGCAACTCCAACACGCGGACTGCTGGTGCTGGTGCTGGTGCTGGTGCCGGTTTTGAATAGCAGGCTTTCGAAACACCACGGAGAGGATCACCAAAAACAGAATTGCTGCATGAGACGCCATCGGTGAAAGTGCGAGGGCTGGTCCACACCCCTCTGGCACCGTAAATAACAGTGGATTTGCCCGTGAATTGGCACCACTGATGTTCGCGAGCGCACAAGGCGTAGCCTGCTGGAACGCCGGGAGCTGGCGCTGGCGCTGGCGCTGGCGCCGGAGCCGGAGCCGGAGGTAAACCCGTGGTGACATAGGCCGAAATGCCCACGTTGTCGTAGCGCGTCCCGCTGGTCCATACGTTTGACAGCGTGGTCAGTGTGGTTTGGGCGCTGGTGACGGAGGGACGGCCGCCACCTTGAACGTAGCGGAATCTGATTTCACCTGCGTTGGGAGGCGTCAGCAAGGCGATCCAGTAGTTGCGACCGGCAACGATGTCCAGTGCGGACAACGCCAGCGCATTCCACGCGTCGGCGCGAGGACGGTCGATTTGGCCCATGGCCATTAAATTGCCGGGGCTGCCGCCTGCATCCGCATAAATGCCGACCACGACGCGCGTCGCGGTGTTGCCGGCATCGACGTAAAGCATCAGCGCCGTCGCACGCCCCGATGCCGCCGCGGTGTAGCCGAACGCCTCCGCACTTCCAGGCGGTAGGTAGTCGAGATGGGGGCTGACTGTGGAATCGCCCAACAAAACGCCTTGAACGTCTGTACTGCCAACCAATGTGGCCTGGGCATGTGCGAGCGATGTGTCAGCGGGCGCTGGTGAACCCGATGAAGAGACATCAGCGCTGCCTGAACCGCCGCAAGCGGCCAACAAAGACGACAAAGCAAGGGACAGCGCGTGTTGGGTGCGCGAGGGGCGGCGAATCGACATCAAAGCTCCTTGAGGAATCGTCACCTTGAATGCCCAAGCGGAGGTGAGCGTCGCGATGAGAAATGCACCGTCAAAGACGACGATGTCATTGGGCCCGAATGAGAATCACGCCGTCTCTGGGCGGCAGTTCAATGGTTCGGGCGGCCAGTCCCGAATTGACTGTCGGCGCCTGCGAGCCTTGAAACCTCCGCCACCCTGGGCCGACGTCCACGACGCGGGCCGTGATGGTCGGGTTCACGAGGACCAAGGCTTTGTCGTAGGCACGTTTCCAGACACCGTTCTGCCAAGCGCTCGTCGGCCATGGTTCCACCGGCACACCCAGCGGCACTTCGTATTCATCAAACCAGGGGACGGTGGAATAGCCCCGTTCGTTCAGCGTGTAGCTGAAATAACCGTCTCCGATCAATGCGGAAGTCAACCCATACCGAAAGGCACGGTAGTCGCCGCTGGCTCCCCACGCATTGAATCCAAGCACCCTGGGCTGCATCAAGCGGTCGTGCACCCCTTTATACCTTCGCATCATGGCTTCCCAGCCCGCCCAGGTCTCCCAAGACCATGACTTGCCGATGAGAGCCTCCAAGTAGGCGGCGTTCAGCTGACCGGCGTACTCCGGATCGGAATTCGTGTCGATGTTCGCGAGTTGGAACCGGTGGTTCGGCGAGAGCTGTCGAGTGGCCAGTATTGTCGCGATCTGCCCCCGCCTGTAGGCCGCGCCGATGTCTGGGTCGGTATTGGTCTGATCCACATGCGTGCCTTTCCAATCGGCCGTCCTGACCAAGGGCTGTCGCACCACGTTGTCGAAGTATCGGAAGTCGAACTCCGGCACCGGAGCGAAATATTTCGCGTGCGCCCATTGGGCGTACCACTGCGGATACCGCAGACCGTTGGCGTCCGGCCTGGAATATTCCGTGAAATTGATGTCCCAGGCGCCGTAGTCGCTCGTCCATTGAACCTTCTGTCCGGCAGCCTTCCTCAACCACCATCCCTCGGCATTCAACTTGTCGATCACGTCGTCCTCGGTGGATTGGGATTTGTCATCCCCGTGTTCGCTCAGCACCGTGTACTGTCCCACCAGCACCCGGGGGTTGTGCGACTTGATGGCGCGCACGGCTTCTCGGATGACCTCTCCATGTCGATCGCCCCTCCAGCCGGGATAAAAACCAAGCACGACGACATCTAGCTTCGAAAGGCTCTCTTGGTAGCCAGGTTCGAAGTAATTCTTCGCACCGATGTTCATGCCCATGAGCTTCGCCCCGTCG
>CBIHOD010000060.1:0-23762 GCA_966211815.1 uncultured Burkholderiales bacterium | reverse complement strand
AGACCAACACCATGCCGCTGCACATCGAGATCCTCTACAACGAATACCAGTTCGCCGCGGCCTTCGCGGTGGCTTCGCTGCTGGCCAGCCTGGCCCTGGTCACGCTGGTGCTGAAGTACCTCGTCGAGCAGCGGGTGAAGGCCCAGAAGCGCGGCGACGGCGAGCGCGGCGAGTGAATACCGAATCGAAGAAGGAAGACGGCCCACCATGAGCATCGAAGTCCGCAACCTGAACAAACGCTTCGGCAAGACCGTGGTGTGCGACAACCTCAACCTCGACATCCCGTCGGGCGAGCTGGTCGCGCTGCTCGGCCCGTCCGGCTCGGGCAAGACCAGCCTGCTGCGCATCATCGCCGGGCTGGAGGTGCCCGACTCCGGCCACGTGCTCTTCCACGGCGAGGACACCACCGGCACCGACGTGCGCGAGCGCAATGTCGGCTTCGTCTTCCAGCACTACGCGCTGTTCGGCCACATGACGATCTTCGAGAACGTGGCCTTCGGCCTGCGCGTGCGGCCCAAGGCCACCCGGCCCGGCGAAAGGGAGATCCAGGCCAAGGTCACCGAGCTGCTCAAGCTGGTGCAACTCGACTGGATCGCCGACCGCTACCCGCACCAGCTCTCCGGCGGCCAGCGCCAGCGCATCGCGCTGGCCCGCGCGCTGGCGGTCGAGCCCAAGGTGCTGCTGCTGGACGAACCCTTCGGCGCGCTCGACGCCAAGGTCCGCAAGGAGCTGCGCCGCTGGCTGCGCCGGTTGCACGACGAGGTGCATGTCACCAGCGTCTTCGTCACCCACGACCAGGAAGAGGCGATGGAGGTCGCCGACCGGGTGGTGGTGATGAACCACGGCCGCATCGAGCAGGACGGCCCGCCCGACGAGGTCTACGACCATCCGAAGACGCCCTTCGTCCTGCAGTTCCTCGGCGACGTGAACCTCTTCCACGGCCGCTTCGGCCACGCGCCCGGCGGCCAGGTGGCGCCGGAGGACGTGAGTTACGTGCGCCCGCATGAACTGGACATCGTCGCCCAGGCCCAGGAGGGCAGCCTGGCGGTGCAGTTCTCGCAGGCGTTGACGGTGGGGCCGCAGACGCGCATCGAGTTCAAGCGGCTGGACGACGGCAGCTACGTCGACGTCGAGATGGCCCGCGCCGATTACAACGCCCTGCGCGAGCGCATGGACCTGCGCGCCGGCAGCCGTGTGCACTTGCTTCCGCGCAAAGTCACGCGGTTCTCGTCAGGCGCGTCGCCGGTGCGTGTCACCGACGACCCCGCCGCGATGATTTGACGCGCGCTTACCCGGCGTCTCAGTGGTTACGAGGTGTGTCGAGCACCGGTTCCAGGGATTGACCCGCCTCCCGCTTGGCGGGACCATGCCTCTCGCCGACCTGTTGTCCCGGCTGGATGTCCATCATGAACACGCCCGATTCCCCCGCCAACCCTTCGCCCGCGCAAGAGAATTTCGAACTCGAAAACAAACTGCGCGCGATGCAGGACCTTCAGCGCGAAATGGCGACGCTTCATGCGCGCCTGGAATATGTGCGCATGCTGTTGAAGTTGGGCGTGGGCCCGGGCTGAACCCACCCGGCCCCGCCCTTCGGCGCGGCTTGCGCATGCGGTGGCCGGCCAGGCGCGTGGTTTGCCCCGGGTATGCGCCAGACCGAAGTTCTCATGCAATATCGGCAGGTTCCATAACCCCCGCTCCGGTAACTTTCCGTGTGGTTCACCCCTAGACTTTCGGGGCCATTCGCACACCACACCTACCGGAGATCGTCCCGTGAACCACCAGCGCGTCCTTGTCCCCATCGACTTCTCCGACGATTCCCTGAGTGCGTTCCAGACGGCGCTCGACCATTTCGCCGGCGCCGACCGGTCCCTGGTGCTGCTGCACGTGGTCGACTCCAAGGACAGCGAATTCCAGCAGGCCCCGGAGATCCGCTCCGAGCTCTTCGAAGAGCGCCGCCGGCGCATGCAGACCCTGGGCAACAGCCGCCGCGACGGCTGGAAGGACGTCTCCGTGCTGATCGAGCCGGGCAAGCCCGCCGACGTCATCATCGCCACGGCCAAGAACGAAAGCGCCGACATCGTCATCATGGGCTCGCACGGCGCCGGCAGCCTGGGCAAGGTGCTGTTCGGCAGCACCACCTACGACGTGGCGCGCAAGGTCAAGTGCTCGGTGATGATCAGCAAGCGCCCCGGCGCCCCGGCCTGAGCGGCGTTCCCGGACTTGCGGGCGGGCGCGCAGGCGCCGCGCCGCGATGCGGAAGCCTGTCCCGCCGGACAGGCTTTTTCCATTGATGGACCAGTGTGCTGGCCCGCGAATAGCTGCCAATGCAATCGTGTCTTGCAAGCCATGGCCGCGTTGCAAATCCTCGCGATGCCGCGGGTACCGCTGCGGTTTGCGCCTGGCCATGACTTGCGATCCATCGATTCCATCTTTGTCGGTTATTTGCGGGACGGCACACCAGCGCTTCACGCCGCCATCGACAGCTGCTTGCGCGCCCGGTGCAGGCGCACGAACAGGTTCTCTTCGCTGATCGCGAGCTGCCGGCACACCTCGTCGGAAGGCAGGTCCTGCAGCACCCGTTTCTCCATCGCCGCCCTCAGGCCTGCAGGCAGCTTGGCGATGCCCGCCAGCGCCCGGCCCAGCCGCTGGCGCTGCAGGGCCAGCTCGTCGGGGCCGGCGTGGGGGCAGGCCAGGCGCGACAGCAAGGCGCCGCCGTCGTCTTCTTCGCCGGCGTCCAGGCTGTCCCAGCCCGCGCGCTGGCGCACCAGGTCGACGATCTTGTGTTTCAGGACCGCCGTCAGCCAGGAGCGCAGCGCCGAGCGGCCGGCGAACAGCGCGCGGCCCGACAGCACCGCTTCGAAGACGTCGTGCACCACGTCCTCGGCCAGCAGGGGGTCGTGCAGCTTGCGCCGGGCGAACCGGACCAGGTGGTCGCGGTGCGACACCATGTCGCGCCAGGACACCGCGGCTGCCTCGCCCGGGGCCGGCCGGTGCGGTGCGTCCCGGTCCACGGCGCTTTCGGGCATGCAGGGAGTGGGGTGGGTGGCGGTGAAAGCGGTTTCCATGGCGCGGGCTTCCTGGTAGGTGAAGGGGAGGGCGACGCGGCGCGCAGGCCGGTGGCGTGACTGTCGCGGCCGCGCCTCGCGCCGAGATCGCCGAACCTCACGGGAAGATCACATCGCCGCTGTTTTGCGCTCACGCGCCCGGCCGCCGGCATCGCGTCGCGTAAGGTCGCCCGCGCTGCACCGACAATCCCGCCATGGCCGCCATTTCCCTGTTGATCGCCGAAGACCAAGCCGACATCCGCGAGCTGCTGGCGCTCAACCTGCGGCAGGCGGGTTACGACGTCACCGCCGTGGCCGACGGCGCCGCCGCGCTGGCGGCCCAGCTCGACCAGCCCCGCGACCTGCTGGTGCTCGATTTGATGATGCCGGGCCTGGACGGCCTGGAGGTGTGCAAGGCCCTGCGCGCGCGCGGCAGCGCCGCGCCCATCCTGATGCTCACCGCCAAATCGACGGAACTCGACCGGGTGCTGGGCCTGGAGCTGGGCGCCGACGACTACCTCACCAAGCCCTTTTCGTTGCCCGAGTTGTTGGCTCGGGTCAAGGCGCTGCTGCGGCGCTCCGAGCTGGTCCGCCGCGCGCAGGCCCAGCCGGCCCCGGCCGGCGACTTGCTGCGCAACGGCGAATTGCGGATCTCCCCCGCCAAGCGCGAGGTGAGCCTGCGTGGGCAGTCGCTGGACCTCACCGCGCTGGAGTTCGACCTGCTGCTGCATTTCGCCAGGCACCCCGGCCAGGTGTTCTCGCGCGGCCAGTTGCTCGATTCCGTCTGGGGCTACAGCCACGACGGCTACGAGCACACCGTCACCAGCCACATCAACCGGCTGCGCGCCAAGATGGAGCGGGACCCGATGCGGCCGGAGTACATCCTCACCCTGCGCGGCGCCGGCTACAAGATGCGCGAGCCGCCGCCATGAAAGTCCGCACCCGGCTCGCGCTCACCGTCTGGGCGACCGGCCTGCTGACGGCGCTGGGCGTGATCGCCACCGTGGCCCTGGCCTTCGCCGCCTTCGAGCACGAGTCGGCCTACGACCGCGCCAACACCTTCCTGGGGCGCGTGGTGCGCAACCACGACAACATCCTGGAAATGCAGTCGCGCAACCCGGAGGAGTTCGACGCCTGGCTGCGCAACCTGGTGCTGTTCGAGACCGACACCCAGCTCTACCTGCTCGATGCCGAGGGCCGGGTGCTGGCCAGCACCGGCCAGGCGCGGCTGCCGCCTGGCTTCAAGGTCGCCCTGGAGCCGGTGAAGACCGCCGCGGCCGTCGCGGAGGGCGGCATGCGCAGGCCCTATGTGATGGGCGACGACCCGGAGCGCATGGACGCCGACGCCGTGATCGCCGCGCGGCCGCTGCGCCGGGCGGTGATCCGCGCCACCGGCCCGGTCGACGGCTACCTCTACCTGGTGTGCCACAAGCCGCCGCTGCCTCCCGGGCGGCTGGAGGCCTTCCGCTCCAGCTTCGCCAAGCCGGCGCTGGTCCTGGTGGCCTGCGTGGTGTCGCTGGCCACCTTGTTCGCCTGGTGGGCCACCGCCACCGTGATCCGCCCTTTGCGGCGCCTGAGCGCCGGTGTCGAGCAGGTCGCGCGCGACGGGCTGGGCGCGGCGCCCGGCGATGCCCCGCCGACGCCGGTGTTCGCCGACGCCGCTTTCACGCCCGACGCGGCCGCCGGCGCCCACGCGACGGATGACGAATTCGGCCAGCTCGGCCGCGGCTTCCAAAGCATGCTGGCCACGCTGCGCCAGCAATGGCAGACCCTGCGCCGCCTCGACCACTTCCGCCGCGAGGGCGCCCCCAACGTGGCCCAGGTTTGGCGCGCGCGGTTCCCGCCCCCCGGCGCGTGCCGGCAGCCGCGGCCGCCGCGGGGGCCCGGGCCCGCGCCCGGGCCCGCCCGCGACGACGACCTGCGCCTGGTGCGGGTCGCTTTGCGCAACACGCGCAACGCCGCCCGGCTGGTGCGCTCGCTCGGCGAGCTGGCCCAGCTGGACGAGCCCGAATTCCAACTGCGCACCGAAACGCTCGACGTCGATGAATGGCTGGGCGACATCGCGATGCGCTTCGCCCAGCGCGCGGCCGGGCAGGGCATCGAACTGCGGTTCGATCCGGCGCAAGGCGAGGGCGGCGCCGCGGCCGCTGGCACGCCCCCGCCGTCGCCGCCCGTCGCCGCCCTCGACGTCGAGCTGTTCGAGCGCGCCGTGGCCAACCTGGTGGACAACGCCTTGAAGTTCACCCCGCGCGGCGGCCGGGTCGTGCTGTCGGCCCAGGTGCAGCCCGGCGGCGCGGGTTCGCGGCCCTGGGTGCGCGTCAGCGTCGCCGACACCGGTCCCGGCATCCCCGCCGCCGACCTGCCGCATTTGTTCGACCGCTTCTACCAGAGCCGCCGCACCACCGCGCCGGCCAGCAGCGACGAAGGCAAGGGGCTGGGCCTGGCCATCGTCAAGCGGATCGCCGAGTTGCACCAGGGGCATGTCGAGGTCTCCAGCCTCCAGGGGCAGGGCACCGAAGTCCACCTCTTCGTGCCGTTGGCGGAACCCAGGACCGGTTGACTCCGGCCCGTCGGCAAACCCTCAGGGTTCGCCCCGATGCTCACCATGACGGGGCGCCCTACAGTCACGGCACTCGCAGCCCGGCACCGTCCAGGTGCATCGGGCTCCATGCGGGGGCAGAGGAGACATACCAAACAGCGCATGCCAAGGGGCCTACCCGGCACCTCCGTGCGCTACATGGCCCCTTCGATGGCCATGTCAAAATGAACCAGGGCGCTGGCACCACCAGCGCCCTTTTTCTTTCTCCGCCTGTCCCGCTCCTGCCTCCCCGGCTGCGCCGCCATGTCCGAATTCCTCATCCTCGCCCTGGCTTCCTTGTTCGCGGGTTTCGTCGACGCCATCGTGGGCGGCGGCGGCCTGGTGCTCGTGCCTGCCTTGTTCAGCGTGTTGCCCCACACCGCGCCGGCCACCTTGTTCGGCACCAACAAGGGTGCGGCGGTCTGGGGCACGGCCTGGGCCACGCTGCAGTATTCGCGGCGGGTGCGGATGGCCTGGGGCGCATTGCTGCCGGCCGCGCTGGCGGCGCTGGCCGGCAGCTTCTGCGGCGCCTGGGCGGTCACGCTGGTGGACGCGAGCCAGCTGCGCCGCGCCCTGCCTTTCATCCTGTTGGCGGTGCTGCTGTACACCCTGGCCAAGAAGGACATGGGCCGCCACCACGCGCCCACCCTCGGCGGCGCCAGGCAAGCCTGGGCGGCCAGCGCCATCGGCCTGGCGCTCGGTTTCTACGACGGCTTCTTCGGGCCGGGCACCGGCAGTTTCTTCGTCTTCCTGTTCGTGCGGCTGCTCGGCTTCGATTTCCTGAACGCCTCGGCCAGCGCCAAGCTGCTCAACACCGCGACCAACATCGCGGCGCTCGCCCTGTTCGCCTGGAAGAGCCATGTGTGGTGGCACCTGGCCCTGGTCATGGCGGTGGCCAACGTGGCGGGCAGCGTGCTGGGCACCCGGTTGGCGCTCAAGCACGGCGCCGGTTTCGTGCGCGCGGTGTTCATCGGCGTGGTGGGCCTGCTGATCCTGAAGACGGGCTACGACGGCTTCCTGCGCTGAACGGCGGGGTCGACTCGCCGGCCGCCGCGCCTGCGGCTTCCTTTGTTCTTCCTCTTTCCTTTTTCCTCCTTTCCCGATCAACGCCGCCATGTCCTTCTGCGCCATCGACTTCGGCACTTCCAATTCGGCCATCGCCCTGCCCGACGCGGCCGACGCCGTGCGCCTGGTGGCGCTGGAGCCCGGCCACCGCACCATGCCCACGGCCGTCTTCTACGCGGTGGAAGACCTGGCGCCGCACGAAGCACCGCAGCAGCTTTTCGGCCGCGCCGCGGTGGCGGCCTACGTGGAGGGCGTCGAAGGGCGCCTGATGCGCTCGATGAAGAGCATCCTCGGATCGCCCCTGGCTTCGCAGACGACCGAGGTCGGGGCCGGGCGGTCCGTGGCCTACCTGGACGTCGTCGGCCACTACCTCGCCCATTTGAAAGCCATGGCGGAGGGCGAGGCGGACCGGCCGGTCTCGCGCGTCGTGCTCGGCCGGCCGGTCTTCTTCGTCGACGACGACCCGGGGCGCGACGCCGCCGCCCAGGAGGCGCTGGCGCGGGCGGCCCGGCAGACCGGCTTCGGCGAAGTGCATTTCCAGTACGAGCCGATCGCCGCGGCGCTCGACTACGAGACCGGCGTCGACAGCGAGCAACTGGTGCTGGTGGCGGACATCGGCGGCGGCACCTCCGACTTTTCGCTGGTGCGCGTGGGCCCGGCGCGCCGCGGCCGCATCGACCGCCGCGACGACATCCTGGCCAATTTCGGCGTGCACACCGCCGGCACCGATTTCGACCGCCAGATCGAGCTGGCCGGCATCCTGCCCGCCTGCGGCTTCCGGGCCAACGGCCCGAACGGGCGCGAGGTGCCCAGCCGCGTGTATTTCGACCTGGCCACCTGGCACCTGATCAACACCGTCTACAGCCCCGCACGCGTGGCCGAGTTGCGCCGCATGCGCGGCTTCTACGCCGACGCCGCGCACCACGACCGCCTGATGCGCGTGCTGGAGCACCGCCTCGGGCATGCGCTCATCGGGCGCGCCGAGGCGGCCAAGATCGAGGTGGCCGAGGGCGCCTCGCCGGCGCGCATCGATCTGTCGGCGCTCCAGCCGGCGCTGCACGCGCTGCTGGACGAAGCGCGGGCGCTGCAGGCCATCGACGGCGAACTCGAACGCATCGCCGGCGCCGCCGACGAGACGCTGCGCCGCGCCGGCGTGGCGCCCGGCCGGGTCGACGCGCTGTATTTCACCGGCGGCTCCACCGGCCTGCTGCCTTTGACGGGCCGCATCGCCGCCCGGCTGCCCGCCGCCCGGGCGGTGCGCGGCGACCGGCTGGCCAGCGTCGCCCGGGGCCTGGGCGTGCAGGCCCGCAGGCTTTTCGGGTGACGCGCCGGCGCACCGGACGGCCCCCGGCCCTCAAGCACCGGGCCGCGTGACCGAAATCACAGGCAAGGGCCGAGGGCCGGGCCGCGCATTCGGCGGTGGACCATGGGAACGCCGCGCGGCAACTGGATCTAACATCGCCCCCACCCCCCCCCCGAAACCAACACACCGCCACCATGCCCGTCGACCCGCAACTGCGATCCCTGAACATCGACATCCCGGCGCAGCCCGAGTCGCTGGTGCAGCTGTCCGCGCTGCTGGGCGAGGAAGAGGTGAACCTGCAGGCGGTGGCCCACCTGATCGAGACCGACATGGCGCTGGCCTCGGCCGTGCTCAAGGCGGTCAATTCGTCGATGTACGGCGTTTCCGGCCGGGTGCAGAGCGTGCACCAGGCCATCACCTACCTGGGCACCCGCGAAGTGGCCGCGGTCACTTTCGCGATGGGCCTGAAAGCGATGTTCCCCGCCACGCCCGAGCTGGAGCCGGTGTGGGAACGCGCCGCGGTGCGCGGCCTGCTGATGGGCCGCATCGGCCAGGCGATCGCGGTCGACCCCTGGGCCGCGCATTCGGCCGGCCTGTTCGAGGAATGCGGCAAGGCTGTCCTTTTCAAGCACGACCCCACCACCTACCGGCAATTGCTCGCCAAGGCGCAGGACGACCCCGAGCTGCTGGAGCTGGAACACGAGACCTACGGCGTCAGCCACGACGCGCTGGGCGCCGCGCTCTGCGAAACCTGGGGCCTGGCGGCGTCGGCGGTGCACAGCGTGCGCTACCACGTGATGGTCAACGCCACCCGCCAGCTGCCCGCCCACGAGCAGCGGCGCAGCATCTGCGCGATCTCGGCGCTGGCCCACGCCTTGATGACCGACCCGTCGACGCTCGACGAAGTCGCCGAGACGGTCGCGCCCCAGGCCGGCCTGGATCCGACGCTGGTGGTGCGCGGCGCGCGCAAGGTGCAGGCCCAGATCGAAGACGCGGTCGCCCGCGGCGACTCGGCCGGCGCCCGCGGGTGATGCGGTTGGGCAAGGTGAACAGGCCTGGGGCCGCGGCGCCGCCGTGCCACCCAGGGCACCGCCGCGTCCTGTTGGGATGGCTGGCCAGTGCGGGCCTGGGCGGGTTTTCCACTGTGACGGCGCGCCGGGCCGAGGCAAATGCCGGCGACGCCCCGGCGCTGGGCCTCAACTGGAACGCCAACGCCTTCGCCGGCGCGACGCCGCAGGAGGCCCTCCAGGCGCTGGGCATCTCGCGATCGCCCGAAACCAGCCGCGGCTTCGACCTGGTGCTGTCCGAAGCGCCGGGGGAAGACGGTTCGCCGGCGGTCTTCGCCCTGGTGAACCTCGAGGCCCGCGAAGGCGCCGGCGTGCGCCGGGTGGCGCTGCTGGTCGAAAACCTCTCTCCGCCGCTGGCTTGCGTGGTCGACCTCAACCACGGCGCCGGGCTGCCGCTGCGCTTGCCGCTCAAACCGGCCGACGGCGGCGACGGCGTGATGAAGGTGGCCGCCGTCGCGGTGATGGCCGACGGCCGCGTGCTGGTGTCGCGGCGGGAGCTGCGCCCCTCGGCGCGTCCTGGGGCGGGGTCCGGTGCACGCCCCGCCGGGCCTGATTCGGCGCCGGTCCGCATGCGCGTCCAACTCGGCGACGGCTTCGCCGTGGCCCGGGCCTGGCTGCGCCACGAGATGCGGGCCGCCGGCCCGCAGCCGGCCTGGCACATCACCGAGGCGATGGTGCAGCACGGTGGCCGCGCCGCGTTGCGCGCCCAGTGCGGCCCTTGGCTGGCGCGCGATCCCGTGCTGCAGTTCGCCTTGCGCGGCGCCGTCCTGGGCGACCGCATCCGCGTGTCCTGGCTGGACAACCGCGGCGCGCGGCAGCATGCCGAAGGCGCGGTCGGCCACTGAGCCGGGGCCGTCCCGGGCGGGGGAAAAGGAAAAGGGGCGCACGGCGCCCCTTTTTTCCGGCCGTCCGCCCCCCGCCGGTCAAGCCGCCGTGCGGAAGCGCGACAGCATCTCCATCAGCCGCTCGGCTTCCTGCTTGAGCGAAATGGTGGCCGCCGTGGCCTGCTCCACCATCGCCGCGTTCTGCTGGGTGGAGCGGTCCATGTCCGCCACCGCGTCGTTCACCTGGGAGATGCCGCTGGCCTGTTCGCTGGAGGCGTGGGAGATCTCCTCCACCGTGTGGGAAACCTTCTCGATCGCCTGGACGATGCGCGTCATCGTGTCGCCCGCCACCTGGACCTTCTTGGCGCCGGTGCCGATCTGGTCGACCGACGACTGGATCAGCGTGCGGATCTCCTTGGCCGCCACCGAACTGCGCTGCGCCAGCGTGCGCACTTCGCTGGCCACGACGCTGAAGCCGCGGCCGTGCTCGCCGGCGCGGGCCGCCTCGACCGCGGCGTTCAGGGCCAGGATGTTGGTCTGGAAGGCGATGCTGTCGATCACGCCGACGATCTCGCCGATCTTCTGCGCCTGCGCATTGATCGCCTCCATCGTGGAGATCACGTCGCCCACCACGGTGCCGCCCTCGCGGGCGACCTGCGACGCGTCGCGCGCCATCACGTCGGCCTGGCGGGCGTTCTCGGCGCTGTTGCGGATGGTGGCCGACAACTGTTCGATCGACGCGGCGGACTCTTCCAGCGACGCCGCGGTGTTCTCGGTGCGGGCCGACAGGTCGGCCGTGCCCGAAGCGATCTCGGAAGACGCGTGGTTGACGCTTTCGGCCGAGCGCCGGATGTCGTTGAAGATGGCCGACAGCTCCTTGGAGACATCGCCCAGCGCCGAAAGCACCCGGCCGGTGGCGTCGGTGGAGCATGACTGGGGCTGTTGGCTGAGGTCGCCGCCGGCCAGCGCGTGCGCCAGGCGCGACGCCTCCATCAACGGCTTGACGATGACGCCCGCCATCAGCCACGAGATCGCCACCGTGGCCAGCAGCGCCAGGCCGAAGGCGCCGGCGATGAGGGCCTTGTTGCGGGTGGCCAGCGTGCGGGCGGCGGCGACGGCCTGCTCGGACGCGACAGTCTCGTTCTGCACCAGCAATTTCAGCGCCGCGGCGAGTTTCGCGTAGGCCTCGTCCATGGTGGTCATGTACGAGGCGGCGTTGGCCACCATGCCGGTCTTGATGTCCAGCGCATACCTCGCGTTCTGCTGGTATTTCTCGAATTCGGCCTCGGCGATGGCGTACTGCCGGCGCTGCGCTTCGTCCAGGCCGTTTTCCTGGAGCGCTTGCTTGAGCTGGACGCCGTAGGCTTTCAACGCGGCCTGGATGCGCTTGTCCAGCTCCTCGATCCGGGCTTCCTTGTAGCCCGCCCCTTCCCAAGCCAGGCTCTGGTTGACGGTGGCGTGGATGCTGGCGAGCTGTTCGGACATCGACGCGGCCGAAACGATGCGAGGCACGCGCTCCTCGCCCAGCGTGATCAGCGAGCCGCTCAGGCGCTCGTTGGCGATGAAGCCGATCACGCCCACCATGGCCAGGCACAGGATGGCGAATCCCGGTGCCAGGGCGACTTTCAGCGTCACCGAGGTGTTGCGTATCCAAGCGAACCACATGATTGTTGTCTCCTAACCTTGTTCTCGATCGCGCGGCCGGGGCGGGCGCAGAGCCGGCGGGCCGTGCGGGCCGGCGTCCGATCGGCGCGGCCCCGACTCTTTATCGATTGATTCCCGGGGATCTTGAGGGTCGCGCGGCCAGGGATTTCATGGATGCGGCGCCATGAAAAAGCCCGCGGATGCGGGCTTTGCAACGGTCTGGGGCACCGGGCCGGGGCTCAGCGGTAGACCCCTACGCCGACGAAACCTTCGTAATTCGCCAGCTTCTTGGCATACGAGACCTTGCTCTCGATCTTCTTGGACTGGGGGTGCGGCCATTCGTATTCGACCCATCCCCCGCCTTTGGCGGCCGTGTCGCGCAGTTCCTTGATGAGCAGCTTGCCTTCCGGGTCTTTCAGTTCGATCAGGTTCTTGCCCACCAGTTTGTCGTTGGCGCCGTGGGCCAGGTTGACGCCTTCCATGTTGTAGGCGAAGACATAAAGGTCTTTCTTGTGCCAGGTGGCGTTGTTCTTGTCGGTGAAATCCTTGAAAGCCTGTTCCGGGCCCACTTTCTTCACATGCTCGATGGCCGCTTCGACCATGGCCTTGGCTTCGTCGCGCGTGCCGTTCTCCTGCGCCTGCGCGGCGCCGGACCAAAAGCCCACCGACAACGCGGCGGCCAGAATCATTCGGAACACAGATCTCATCGCTTTTCCTTTCTTTTCCCTCGATGCGGCGCCCGCCGCGCCCATCGCGGTCGGCGCCCCGGGCCCTCATGGCCCGATCGAAAAATCACGATAGTCACCGTGCGCCGCGATGGCAATGGGGGATGTGCCCGGCAGGGGTGCCGCGGACCCGGCGCGGCGGAGCCACCCCGTGGCCCTTTTCCGAACCGCCGAATCGTTGCTGACACGGCGCTGACGCCCGGTGCGGCGAGGTGCCGGGGGGCGCCTTGCGGAATGGCCGCCGCGTGGGTGCTTGCGGGATTCGCTTAGGTGAAGGTCCTAGCGCTGCAAAAACGACAGCGTCAAGGTTCTTTCAAGTAACGGTGGGTTGCGGGCGCCTCGGGTCGAGGGCGTCGCGCAGCGCGTCAGCGAAGAATGAAAAGGCGGTGACGAACACCGCCATCGACAACGTGGCGGCCGCCAACTGCCACCAGTGGCCCAGCAGCAGCTCGCTCTGCGCCTCGGCCAGCATCGAGCCCCAGCTGACCTGGTCCACCGAAACGCCCAGGCCCAGGTAGCTCAGGATCACCTCGGCCTTGATGCAGCCCACCACGCCGACCGACAGCTGCACCAGCGCCACGTGGCCGACGTTGGGCAGGATGTGGCGGAACATGCGCGAAGCGCGGGACGCGCCCAGGGCCTGGGCGGCGCGCACGTAGTCCAGCGCGGCGTGCTTCATGAATTCGGCGCGCACCAGCCGGTACACACCCGGCCAGCCGGTCAAGCCCAGGATCAGCGTGAGCGCGCCCACGCCCTGCGGCACGACCGAGCCGGGGCGGTTGAACAGCGCGGCGAAGGCCAGCACCAGCAGGATGCCGGGGATGGCGGTGAACACGTTGTGCAGCCACTCCAGCGCGTCGCCCGCCCGGCCGCCGAGGAAACCGCCGAGCGCGCCCAGGAAGGTGCCGATGGCGGTGGCCAGCAGCGCGGCCAGCACGCCCACCGTGATGGACACCTCGGCGCCTTTGGCCGCCTTGGCCAGCACGTCGCGGCCGAGGCGGTCGGCGCCGAAGGGCAGGGTGGCGGCCAGTTCGGCCGGCGCGGGCGGGTAGGCGGCGGCGCGGGCGTCCCACTCGGCGTAGACGGGCGCCAGCGGGTCGATGTCGCGCAAGTCGGCGCGCGGTCCCGATGGCGGCGCGGCGGGCGCCTCGCCGGTGGCGGCCGCGGCCTGCGTCGTGGGCGCGGCGGCGATGAAAGCCGGCGGCGCGCTCGGCACCGCGAGCACCCGCTGCCACCCCGGCACCAGCCAACCGGCGGCCGAGGCCACCGCCATCAGGCCGAAGGCCAGCACCACCCAGCCAGCGGCGAAACCCCACCGGTCCGCGCGCAGGCGCCGCCAGGCCATCTGCCAGGGCTTGCGGGCGCCGGCCGGCTTGCCCGCGGGGGAGGTGGGCCCGGCCCTCGTCATTTCAGCGACAGGCGCGGGTCGGCGCGGGTGTAAAGCAGGTCGACCAGCAGGTTGGCCGCCATGGTCAGGACGGCGACGTAGACGGTGACCGCCTGGATCACCGGGTAGTCGCTGCGGTTGGCCGCCAGCAGCACCTCGCGCCCGATGCCCGGGATCGAAAAGAAAACCTCGATCAGGAAAGAACCCACGAGCAGGCTCGGCAGCGCCACGCCGACGTTGGTCAGCACCGGCAGCCACACGTTGCGCAGCACGTGGCGCCTCATGACCTGCGCCTCGCTCAGGCCCTTGGCGCGCGCGGTGCGCACGTAGTCCTGGCCCATTTCCTCGAGCACGAAGCTGCGGTATAGCCGCAGCTGCGGCGCCAGCCCCACCAGCACCGTCAGCAACACCGGCAGGGCGGTGTAGCGCGCCAGGTTGGTCCAGACGCTGTCGCTCCAGCCCTGCACCGGGAACCAGCCCAGCCGGTAGGCGAGCCAGTATTGCCCGGCGATCACGTAGACCAGGAAGGAGACCGACAGGGCCAGCGTGCAAAGCAGCATCACCGCCCGGTCGGTGAGCGAGCCCCGCACCCGCGCCACCCACAGCGCCAACGGAAGGGCCAGCAACACGTCCAGCACCAGGATGGGCAGCATGACCGTCAGCGTGGCCGGCAGCCGGCTGGCGAATAGCTGGGAGACGGGTTCGTTCGTGGCCCAGCTGCGGCCCCAGTCGAAGGTCGCCACCTGTTTCAGGAACAGGGCCAGCTGCTCCCACACCGGCCGGTTCAGGCCGAGCTGCTCGCGCACCGCGTCGACCTGCGCCGGCGAAGCGTTGCGCCCGGCCAGGATGTCGGCCGGGTCACCGCCGAACGCCTTGAACAGGAAGAACACCAACAGCACCACGCCGGCCAGCGTCGGGATCATTTGCCAAATGCGCCGGGCCAGGTAGTGGTGCATGAAATTCCGTCGGGAGACGCTGAGGTGACGCCGATTGGACCCGAATCTGGCGGGCCGCGCCACGGCGTGGCGATGGCGTTGCCAGATGTCAGGATTGAATCAAAAAGAAACTTGCCCCTGGGTTGTTTCAAAAACCCTGTTCGGCATGGGCACACTCTCGACCCAGCCCCGCCTGCCGGGCCCCAGCGCCCCGCGCGGCGCGGCAAATACACCCGGACTTCCGATGAAAACGCGTCTCCCCCTGTCGGTACTTGCCTTCGGCGCAGCCTGCGCCTGCGGCCCGGCCACCGCCTCGCCCGCGGGCTTCGTCGCTGTGAAGCCGGCCGATTGCCGCCCCTTGGCCGACTCGGCGGCCCTGCCCGACGAGTGGGCGCCTTACCGCGCTTTCGTGCGCGATTGCCCCATCGCCCGCGCCGGTGCCACCACGACGCCCGCGCTGCGCCTTCGTGCCGTGTTCGTCGAAGACTATTACCGCGACAAGCCGCCCGGCTCGCCCTGGGTGGAATTCCCCTGGCCGCTGCTCCTCGACGCCGCAGGCGGCTGCCTGGCCCGCGTGGCCCACCAGTTCCCGGTCGAGCCGCCGCGCGACTTGGTCGTTCGCGCCGGCAGATGGCGCCGCGACGGCCTGCCGGGCGAAATCAGATTCCACGTGAAGAACCCCGCGGTGGGCGGCGACTACGCCCTGCCCACGCTCCGCTGGAACAGCGGCGCGGGGGCCTACCAACCGGCCGACACGGCCCCCACAGCCGACAAGGAAAAAACCCAGTGTCCGTAGATACCCTCGAACCCGTCCAAGACGCCGTGCTCAAGCTCAGGCAGGCCTGCGACGACGCCGCCGACCGTTTCCCCAACTCCTGCAGCCACGCCGTCTGGTACGTCATCCAGCAATACCTTCCCGGCCAGCCCTGGATGGACGCCAACGCGCTGACGGCCTATGTGCAAGGGCACAAGGAATGGGTCACCGTGCAAGCGTCCCAGGTGGGCGTCCTGGCCCGCCAGGGCGTCGTGGTGGTGGGTGCCAAGTCCGAGACCGGCAACGGCCATGTGATCGTGGGCTACCCCGGCCCCGACCGGCCCGCAGGCGGCTACGCCTACCCGAAGGACGGCAAGACCCTGACCCTGGCCACCCGCGGCAGCTACGCCCCGGCGATGTCCACCTCCCTGGGCGCGTGGCCCGGCGCCAAGAGCAAGGGCACCAAGACCATCTGGGACCCCTGGGCCAACGACGCCAAGTTCGCGCAGGTCACCTTCTGGAAGCTCGACGTCTCGGCCGCCCCCCCGGCCCTCCTGGTCAAGCCCGAGCCCCCCAAGCCCAAGGCGGCGGCGCAAAAGAAGTAGACGTAGACCGGGCGGATGGTCCCAAGGGCGGGCCGGGGCGATCCCGGCCCGCCCTTTTGTCTTGGCGGCCGACGTGTGGGCTTCGGCTGACAAGGACCGGCGCTGTCGTCCGGCTGAAACGGCGCGCCGACCGCGGGAGGATGCAGGCTCCGCTGCCGCAGGCAAGCGTTTCAGGAGCACGACATGGAAAAGCGCAAACCGATCGAATCATGGGGCGTCTTCAACCCCATCGGGCACACGCTCATCGCCTACCGCGACGCCGCGGACATGGACCGGGCGGCGGACGGCCTGCTGACCCAGGGTTTCGAGCGCGCCGACATCGTCCGCTACAGCCCCGAAGAGATGGTGGCCCAGGTCGACAAGGAACTGCCCGGCGCCAGCCCGATCGCCGAATTCGGCCAGGAGCTCAACTTGATGAAGGCGCACCGCAAGATGGCCGAGTCGGGCTGCTCCTTCCTGCTGGTGCATGCGCCCGACGACCATCGCGGGCGGATCGTCGACGAACTCGTGGAGCGCACCAACGCCGTCACCGCCCAGCGCTACGGCCGTTTCATCATCGAAGAGCTGACCCGGCACGAGCCCCGCGACGTGGTCGAGCGGGAGAAGATGGGCAGCTGAAGGCCCGCGCGGGCGCCTGCTTCGGGCATCCCTGTACGCAGGTGTGACGCCGGCGGCCCCGAGGCCCGCCGCACGTAGGACAACAACTACGGCGACAGGCGGCGCCGTCCGCTGCCCGGACCGGCCGCCCGCGCCGACACTGCCGCTTCGCCCCGCCGCACGACGTGCGGCCATCTTTCCCCGGAGACCCCCACCCATGAGTTCAGTCCTCTCGACCGTGCCGTCGGCGGCGCGCCGTCTTCCCTTTGCGCATCCGTTCAATGCCGAACCGGGCGCGGCCGCCGACGCGCCCGCGGTCCATGGCGGCGTGGGCGCCCAGCCGAGCAGCGCCGGCTTCGTCGCGATGCTCGCGGCCTACCGCGACACCGGCGGCACGGCGCGCGCCGACGACCTGGCCCGGTTGCTCCAGGACCGCCAGCACGGCGGCTACGTCAGCCTCGCGCGGCTGCTCGCCCACGGCAAAGTGTTCAGCTTCGAATGGCGCGGCAGCCGCTGGGTGCCGATGTTCCAGTTCGACTTGAACGACCTGTCGGTCCGCCCCGGGTTGCAGCAGGTGCTGGTGGAATTGAGCGGCGAGTTCGACGACTGGAGCCTGGCCGCCTGGTTCGCCGAACCGAACTCGTGGCTCGACGACCAACGGCCCGTGGACCTGATCGCCACCGACTTGAAGAGCGTCGTCGAGGCCGCGCGGGCCGACCGCTTCATCGCCGCGGGTTGACCCGCACCGGGCCGGTGGCCCGGTTCATCACCGAACCTCCCTTTGCCGCGTCTCGCGTTCCCCCGCAGACGCGGCTTTTTTGCGCCCGCGCCGCGGACATTCCGTCACGCCGTTTTCCTACAGGGGCTGGCAAGGCTGTCCGACGGCCGGTGGCGCGGCGGCGGCCGATCATTGCAGCGAGAAACGCGAAGCCTTTGGATACCCACGCGGCTGAATCGCGGGCGCGCCGGACACCGGCGTCGCCAAGAACAACCACCACTAGGAGCGCACCATGAGCCTGACCATGATTGTCCTGATCGTCCTGTTGTTGATGCTGGTCGGCGCGATACCCGCCTGGCCCCACAGCCGCAACTGGGGCTACGCGCCCAGCGGCGGCGTGGGCCTGCTGCTCGTCATCCTGATCGTGTTGCTGCTGATGGGCCGCATATGAGCCCGTCGCGCCGCCGCGCCGCGCCGCTGGCCGGGGCCGCCTGCGCCTTGGCCGCGGCCTGGGCGTTGTCCGCGTGCGGCGAGCCGGCGCGGCTTGCCGAAGCCGCCGCGGGCACCGGCCCCGACCCGGCGCTGCCGGCTCCGCGCAAGGGCTTGCTGCCCACCGTGAACATCGCGCCGGCCGTCGGCTGGCCTTACGGCGCCAAACCCAAAGCGGCCGCCGGCATGGACGTGGCCGCTTTCGCGCGCGAGCTGGAACACCCGCGCTGGCTGCATGTGCTGCCCAACGGCGACGTGCTGGTGGCCGAGAGCAACGCGCCCCCCAAGCCGGCCGACGCCCAGGGCATCAAGGGCATGGTCATGGGCCTGGTGATGAAGCGCGCCGGCGCCGGTGTGCCGAGCGCCAACCGCATCACGCTGTTGCGGGACACCGACGGCGACGGCGTGGCCGACTTCCGCAGCGTGCTGCTGGAAGGCCTGAATTCCCCCTTCGGCATGGCGGTGGTCGACGATTCGCTTTACGTCGCGAACACCGACGCGGTGCTGCGCTTCCCCTACGCCAGCGGAGACACCCGGATCACCGCGCCGGGCGTGAAAGTGGTGGATCTGCCGGCCGGTGACATCAACCACCACTGGACCAAGAACCTCGTCCCCAGCGCCGACGGCAGCAAGCTCTACGTCACCGTGGGCTCCAACAGCAACGTCGGCGAGCGCGGCATGGAGGCCGAGGCCGGGCGTGCGGCGGTCTGGGAGGTCGACACCAAGAACGGCGAGCACCGCGTCTTCGCCTCCGGCCTGCGCAACCCCAACGGCCTGGCCTGGGAGCCCGTGGGCGGCGCGCTGTGGACCGTGGTGAACGAACGCGACGAACTCGGGGACGACCTGGTGCCCGACTACCTCACCTCGGTGCGCGACGGCGCCTTCTACGGCTGGCCCTACAGCTATTACGGCCGCAACGTGGACGACCGCGTCAAGCCGCCGCGCCCCGACCTGGTGGAAAAGGCCGTGCCGCCCGACTACGCGCTGGGTTCGCACGTGGCGCCGCTGGGCCTGGCCTGGTCCGGCGGCAACACCCTCCCCGCGGCCTTCGCCCAGGGAATGTTCATCGGCGAGCACGGCTCCTGGAACCGCAAGCCGCACAGCGGCTACAAGGTGGTGTTCGTGAAGTTCGACGGCCCCAAGCCGTCGCCCGTCCCGCCGGTGGACGTGCTGACCGGTTTCCTCAGCCCCGAAGGCAAGGCTTACGGCCGGCCGGTGGGCGTCGCGCTCGACCGGCGCGGGGCGTTGCTCGTCGCCGACGACGTCGGCAATGTGGTGTGGCGGGTGAGCGGGCCGCCCGCGGCCGCCACCCCGGCGGGCTCGGCGCCGTTGCCCCCGCCACCCGCTTCCGCCGCCCCGGTTCCCGCGGCCGCTTCCACACCGCGCTGAGGTCCGCTTGACGCCGCGCCCCATGGACGAAGATCGATCCCCGCATCCCACCGCCCCCTGCGCGCCCTCCGTCGGCCGGCGCGCAGGGCGCGCCGTCGTCATCGCGCTGATCGGCTTCGGCGCCTTGCTGGGCAGTTGCCGCAGCCTGCCGCAGGTGGGCGGCGGCGACGGGGCCGTGCCGGCCCAGGGCGTGCCGGTGCGGCTGGAGGGCCGCAACGGCGCGTTGTCGCCGGAGCAGAGCAAGGCGGTGCTGGCCCGGGCGGCGCGCAGCGGCCAGCCCAACGCCATCCTCGACCGCCACCTGGCGATCGAGGAGGCCATCGTCGGCAGCCCGCTGACCACCGGCAACGACGTGCGGTTGCTGAAGGACGGGCCGGCCACCTACGACGCCATGTTCGCCGCGATCGCCGCGGCGCGCGACCACATCAACATGGAGACCTACATCATCGAGGACGACGAGGTCGGCCGGCGCTTTTCCCAGGCGCTGATCGACAAGCAGAAGCAGGGCGTCCAGGTGAACCTGATCCACGACAGCGCCGGCACCATCGCCACGCCGAAGGCTTTCTTCCAGCACCTGTCGGAGAACGGCGTGCGCGTGCTGGAGTTCAACCCGTTGAACCCGCTGGCGGCGCGCAAGGACTGGGAAATCAACCAGCGCGACCACCGCAAGCTGCTGATCGTGGACGGCAAGGTGGCTTTCCTCGGCGGCATCAACATCAGCAATGTCTATTCGGGCGGCTCGTCCGGCTCGCGCGCGCGGTCGCGGCAGGGCGACGCCAAGGCCTGGCGCGACACCCACATGCAGGTGCGCGGCCCGGTGGTGGCGGAGTTCCAGAAGCTCTTCATCAAATCCTGGGACAGCCAGAACGCAGGGCCGCTGCCGCCCCGGGACTACTTCCCCGCGCCCCAGCCCGCCGGCCGGCAGGTGGTGCGCGCCATCGGCAGCTCGCCGCAAGACCCCTACAGCGCGATCTACGCCACCTTGTTGTCGGCGATCAACAGCGCCGAGGACAGCGTGCTCATCACCAATGCCTATTTCGCGCCGGACCCGCAGCTGCTGGAAGCGCTGGAGGCGGCGGTGCGGCGCGGCGTGGCGGTCAAGCTCATCCTGCCGAGCAAGACCGACTCCTGGCTGGTGTTCCACGCCGGCCGAGCCCATTACGCGCGGCTGTTGGAGTCGGGCATCAAGATCTACGAGCGCCGCAACGCCATCCTGCATTCCAAGACGGCGCTGATCGACGGCGTCTGGGCCACGATCGGTTCCACCAACCTGGACTGGCGCAGCTTCCTGCACAACCACGAGCTCAACGCGGTGGTGATCGGCGCCGGGTTCGGCGAGCAGGTGCAGGCGATGTTCGACAAAGACCTGGCCGAGTCGGACGAGATCACGTTGGAGGAATGGCGCCGGCGCTCGCTCGGCCTGCGCTTGAAGGAGACCTTCTCGCGCATCTGGGAGTACTGGCTGTGAACCCACTCCCCCACCCCATCGGACGATGATGGCCCTCACCCCGCCCTTCTTCCTGGCCTACGCGGCCTGTCTCGCCACGATGGTGGCGGTCGACCTGGCATGGCTGGGCTGGATCGCCAAGCCGCTGTACCAGCGGGGCATCGGCCACTTGATGATCGACCATCCCCGGCTGCCCGCCGCCGCGGCGTTCTATCCGCTGTTCGCGCTCGGCCTGATGGTGTTCGTCGTGGCGCCCCACCCAGGGGACGGCTGGGCACCGACGGCGCTGGCCGGCGCGTTCTTCGGCCTGGTGGCCTATGCCACCTACGACCTGACCAACCTGGCGACCCTGAGGGGCTGGCCGGTCGGCCTGTCGCTGATCGACATGGCCTGGGGCAGCGCGGTCAGCGCCCTTTCGGCCGTGGCGGGGCAAGCGGTGTTGGGGCGCATGGCGGCTTGAACGCAGGGCTGCAGCCTGTCGAAGGGCTTTCGTCGCTTCGGTTTGTCGAAGAAGCTTCGGGGGCCCGCACACTGGGCTTCGACGGGCTCAATGAACGCACGATGCCGATCCGCCAAAGACCCCTCCCTTGCGGGGCGCACGCCGGCTTGGCCAAACCGCAGGACCCCCAGCCCCGACTGAGAGGGCGGCCCAGACCATGGCCTCAACCCGGCTCACACCCGGCTGGTCGCCCGCACCCCGAACAGCGCCGTGGCCTTTTCGCGCGCGCTGGCGGGCACGTTGCCGGCCAGGGCCATCGCGGCGGGGCTGGCCAGCAGGCGGCCGAACACGCCCTGGACCTCTTGCGCGGACGTCGCCTGCAACCGGGCCAGCCACTCCCGCGTGTCGCGCAGGCGGCCGAAGGTGAAGAGGTCCTGCGCGGCCGCCTCCAGCTGTTTGGCCGGTTGCTCCAGGGCGCGCAGCGTGCGCACCGCGATCTGGTTGCGCGCGCGTTCCAGGCCGGTGGCGTCGACCGGCCCGTCGGCGTGCCCGCGCAGCAGCTGGGCCACGGCGTCCAGGAGTTCCTCCGCCTGTTTCGGGTCGGTGGCGGCTTCGATGACGAACTCGCCGGTCAGCGGCAGGATGTCGGCCGTGCACGACACGTAGTAAGCCAGGCCGCGCCGCTCGCGCACGTCGTCGAGCAGCGGGGAACTCATGCCTTCGCCCAACAGCGACGCCGCCAGCACGTGGGGCAGGTGGCCGTCGTCGGCCAGCGGCGGCGCCTGGAAGCCCAGCACCGTGTGGCATTGCGAGCTGCCCGCCATGCGGCGCAGCTTCAGCCCGCCCTGCCAGGCCGGAGGCTCCACGGTGTTGGGGCTTCCCGCGGGCATGGCGCCGAAAGCGGCCTCCACGGCGCGCGCGAAGGCGTCCACGTCCACCGGCCCGGCCGCGGCCACCACCAGGTTGCTGGCGGTGTACTGCCGCCGCACATAGGCCAGCAGGTCGTCGCGGGTGAAGCGCTGCACGTTGGCGCGGTTGCCGATCACCGGCTGCCCGGCCGGGTGCATGCCGTAACAGGCGCGGTCGAAGAGCTGGAAGGCCATGCCGGCGGTGTCTTCCTCGAATTCGGTGAACTCGTGCTGGATGACCTGGCGCTCGCGCTCCAGCTCGTCGGCCGGGAAGGTGCTGTTCAGCACGATGTCGGCCAGCAAGGCCACGAAGGTGGGCAGGTCGCGCGGCAGGCCCTCGATGTGGAAGGCGGTGTGGTCCTTGTCGGTGTGGGCGTTGACCTCGGCGCCCAGCCGCTCGGCGTCCAGGTTGATGCGCTGGCAGTCGCGCGAGGCGGTGCCCTTGAACGCCATGTGTTCCACCACGTGGCTGATGCCGTTGAGCGGCCGCGCCTCGTGCAGGCTGCCGGTGCGCACGAAGACGCTCAGGCTGACCGTCTGGCGCCACGGCATGGGCAGCGCCACGGTGCGCAGGCCGTTGGGGAGGGTGGCGATGTGGGGAAGGGCGGGGGTGTTCAAGGGCGGAAGGTCATGGGGCTGGGCCCGCCAGTGTGGCAGGTCCGCCGGTCCCGTTCGGGTCGGCCGGGGCCGGGTCCGAAATCTAGAGGGTTTCAGGAGGGGCCGGGGCCGCCCTTTCGCCCCCTTTTCCTGTTCACCCGGCGCTTGTCGAGGGGTCTTGCATGCCGCCGCCGTCGGCCGCGGCGTCGGTGCGGGCCTGCGACGCGCCGGGCCCGGGCCGGGGCGCCAGCTCCGACAGCACCGCCAGCCAGGAGGCCACCGGCACCTGGGCCAGGGCCTTCGATGCGAATTGCGTGACCAGCCCGGTGAACAGCGCCGGTTTCACCAGGCCCCAGCGCCACGGCCTGGCCCACACCACCGCGGCGCCGGCGGCCACCGCGCCGGCCACCAGCAACCAGGGCCGGCGCCGGGCGGCCGGTTCGAAGACAGCGCGGGCGGCCTCGCCGCCCACCATGGCGGCCACGCGCAACGGGTGCTGCAACCACCAGCTTTCCAGGGCGTCCGCCACGATCGAGACGCCGGGGATGGAAGCCAGCGATTCGCGCCACTTGCCGCCGGCCGCCGCCTGCGAAGGCGAGCCGGCGCCGTGCCCGCCGCGGCGGGCCTGCATCGCCAGGCGCATGCGTTGGCGCGAGGCCTCCAGTCGGGCGACGGGGTGGTCCACCGCTGCGTGGGCATCGGGGACGGAAGGGGGCGTGTTCATGGCGTGCTCGCTTCCCGCAGCATGGCCATGTCGGCCTTGAGCTGCGACCGGATGTCGGAGAAGGGACGGCTTTCTTTCCCGGCGCTCAGCGCCCAGCCGCAACCGGCGGCCACCGCCAGCGGCAGCAGCGGTGTGGCCCAGAGCAGCCAGCGGGCGGGCTGTGCGGCGGTGTCGGGCACCACGGCGGCCAGCATCAGCGCCACGCCGCCGAGCACAGCGGCCACGGCCAGGCTGCACAGGGCCACCGCGCCGAGCACCATGCGCCGCTTCATCCGCGTCGACGCCTGGGCGACTTCGTGGCCCAGCAGTTCGGCGTAAGCCTCGGCGTGGTCGACGACCAGCTGGGGCTGGGAAGCGATCAGGTGCAGGAACGGAGGCAGCATGGGCGGCGGAGGGTGGACTGCGGCGGTTGTTATGGTGGGGCGTATGTGTCGGGGGCAGACGTGCGCGCGCCGCCCGGCCCCCACGGCCCCCCCGCCCGCGCCCGCCCCGGCGTCAGGAAGAGAAGCGGAGCGAACGGGCC
>CBIHOD010000059.1:0-23860 GCA_966211815.1 uncultured Burkholderiales bacterium | reverse complement strand
ACGAGTCCGCAACGACGCCCTGGGACCGGACAGACACCGGCCCTTCGGGTGATCTTCCCAAAAAGCCCGCCCTCCGCGTTGCAAATGCTCGCCGCGGCACAGGCCACAGCTGTGCTTTGCGCCTCGATGGCGGGCTTTTGGGTAGTCACGTGGGCTTCCTTTTAGTGTTAGCAGGCCCTACGCCTCCCGGCCGCGCCGCGACGATGCGAACAGCTCGATCAGCCGCGAGGCCGCCGGCGACAGGTAGCCGGTATCCCGGTGAGTCACGACGAGGCGCCGGCGCATCACCGCCTCCTTGACGGGCACTTCCTTCAGGACGGCCTGCTGCCCGGCCAGGTGGTGCCGCGAGATGAAACTCAACAAGCCAGTGCGCGCGATCAGCGAAGGCAGCATCAGCAGCATCGTGGATTCGACCTGGACGCGCGGCCGCGGCAGGCGCTTGCGGTCGAAAGCGTGGTCCAGCCAGTCGCGCGTGGGCGCCCCCGGGGGCTGAAGCGCCCAGCGGTAGCGCGTCAGGTCCTTCAAGGTGGGCTTGCCGCGGAACAGCTCGTGGTCGGCGCTCGCCGCCACGACGATGGCGTCCTCGGCCAGGGCTTTCGAGGCGAAGCCCGCTTCCGCCAGGCCTTCGGTGCCCACCATCAGGTCGATCTCGCCGGCCGCCAGCCTGGGTTTCAAGGTGTCGATCAGCCCGATGACGGTGGTGAGCGTGACATCGGGCGCTTCCTGCAGGAGCCGGCGCGCGACCGCGGGCAGGAGGAACTGCGCCGCGGTCGGCACGATGCCGATGCGCACCTGCCCACCCAGGCCCTGTCCGATGGCGGACAGCTCGCGCCTGGCGTCCTCGACGTCCAGGCGCATCTGCCGGGCCCACTTCAACATCACCTTCCCCGCCGCGGTGAGGCGGATGCCCCGGCCGGCCTTCTCGAACAGCGCGGCGCCGCAGGCTTCCTCCAGCCGCCGCACGCTGCTGGTCAGCGCGGGCTGCGTGCGGTGCAGCTCGGCCGACGCCCGGCCGACGTGCTGGAGCTCGGCGATGGTTTCGAAATAGCGCAGGTCCCGCAAGTCCATTGCAAAAGTCCCATGGATGGTTTTGAAGAAACTATCGATTGGACTTTAATCGAACGGCTGCCAATACTGAAGCCACCAAGACGCCCCTTCCACTGCGAGGCGCCACCTTCAAACGGAGACATTCGATGCAAGCTTCCCGCCGCCTTTTGCTGGCGCTCGCCGCCAGCGCCCTCGCCACCGGCGCATCCGCGCAGGCCTGGCCCACCAAACCGATCCGCATCGTCGTGCCCTTCCCCCCGGGCGGCGGCACCGACTCCATCGCCCGCGAGACCAGCCAGAAGGTCGCGGCCGCGACCGGCTGGACCTTCGTCATCGACAACAAGCCGGGCGTCGGCGGCAACCTGGGCGTGGACGCGGTGGCCAAATCGCCGGCCGACGGCTACACCCTCGTGCTCGGGCAGACCAGCAACCTCGCCATCAGCCCGACGCTCTACGCGAAGGTGCCCTACGACCCGCAGAAGGACCTGGCGCCGGTGCTGTTGATCGCCAACGCGCCGCTGGTCATGGTGGCGGGCATGGGAACGCCGTACAAGACGCTGGCCGACGTGGTGAACGCCGCCAAGGCCAAGCCGGGCGCGATCAACTTCGCTTCGCCCGGCAACGGCACCGTGGCCCACTTGACGAGCGAGATGTTCCAGAAGGCCGCCGGCATCAAGACCCAGCACGTGCCGTACAAAGGCGCCGCGGCGTCGATGACGGACCTGATCGGCGGCAACGTCGACCTGTACATGTCCTCGGTGCCGACGCTGATCGGCCAGATCAAGCAAGGCAAGCTGCGCGCGCTGGCCATCACCTCGGCCAAGCGCAGCGACGACCTGCCCGACGTGCCCACCATCAACGAGTCGGGCTACAAGGGATTCGACGCGGTCAGCTGGTTCGGCCTGCTCGCGCCGGCAGGCACGCCCAAGGACGTGGTCGCCAGGCTCAACGCCGAATTCAACAAAGCGCTCCAGAGCCCGGAACTGCGCAAGAAGCTCGGCGACGAAGGCGCGGACGTGGCCGGCGGCACGCCCGAGCAGTTCGCCGCGTTGATCAAAGACGAGATCCCGCGCTGGGGCAAGGTCGTCAAGGAATCCGGGGCGAGGGTCGACTGACTCTCACCGCGCCCCCGGGCCCCGCCGTCGCCCACCCAACCATCCATTTGGAATCCACATGAATCAAGCTTCCCACCTGCCGGACGTGGTCCGGGACTTCGACCGCGTCGACCCGGAAATCGTCCAAGAAGCCGCGCGCTTCCCGTCTTCCATCCTGGCCGACGTGGCCGGCCGGCGCGGCGCGTTGAACGGCCGCATCGGGCCGCTGGCGCCGACGATGGGCTTCGCCGGCCCGGCGTTGACCGTCGAAGTCCGCCCCGGCGACAACCTGATGATCCACGCGGCGCTGGCTGTCGCCAAACCCGGCGACGTGATCGTGGTCGACGGCAAAGGCGACCTGTCGAACGCGCTGATGGGCGAGATCATGTGCCAGCAGGCGGCCGCGCTCGGCGTCGCCGCCGTGGTGATCGACGGCGCGGTGCGCGACAGCGTCGCCATCCGCGAACTCGGCCTGCCGGTGTACGCCGCCGGGCTGAACCCCAACGGCCCGACCAAGGTCGCGCCGGGCCGGCTGAACCACCCGGTGTCGGTCGGCGGCGTCACCGTGCGGCCGGGCGACCTGGTCGTGGGCGACGCCGACGGCGTGACGGTGGTCGAACGGGAGAAGGCGGCCGCGATGCTGCCGCTGGCCGTCCGGAAACTGGCCGACGAAACCCGGCGCATCGCCGACATCCAAAGCCGCCGGGCGCTGCGCCCCGCCTGGCTCGACGGCGCGCTGCGCGCCGCCGGCGTGGTCGGCGAGGGGCAGACGCTGTGAGCGCCGCCAAGCCCGCCATCCTCGTCACCGGCGCCGACCTGGCAGAGGAAGCCCTCGCGCTGCTCGCCGGCTATGAAGTGCTGTTCGCCGGCAAGGCGCCCGGCGAAGACGACATCGTGGCCTTGTGCCGGCGGCACGACCCGGTGGCGATCATCGTGCGCTACGGCAAGGTGGGCGCCGCGGCGATCGGGGCGGCGCCGAGCCTGAAGGTCATCTCCAAGCACGGCAGCGGCACCGACACGATCGACGCGTCGGCCGCCCGGGCGCGGGGCGTCCAGGTCGTGGCCGCGACCGGCGCCAACGCCGCGGCGGTGGCCGAGCATGCGCTGGCCCTGCTGCTGGCCTGCGCCAAGTCGGTCACCACGCTGAATGCGCGCATGCACGCCGGCCATTGGGACAAGGCCACGCACAAGAGCGTGGAACTGGAGGGGCGCACCGTCGGCGTGGTCGGCCTGGGCGCGATCGGCCGGCGCTTCGCCCGCATGGCTGACGCCATGGGCATGCGCGTGCTCGGGTTCGACCCTTATGCCCAGGACCTGCCGGCGGCCATCCACCGCACCGACCTGGAGACGATCTGGCGCGAGTCCGACGCGATCTCGCTGCACTGCCCGCTGACCGCCGACAACGCCAGGCTGGTCGACGCGCGCGCGCTGGCCGCCTGCAAGCGCGGCGTGATCATCGTGAACACCGCGCGCGGCGGGCTGATCGACGAGGCCGCGCTGCTCGACGCGGTGCGGTCCGGGCAGGTGGGCAGCGCCGGCCTGGACAGCTTCGCGGTCGAGCCGATGGCGGGGCCCCACCCCTTCCACGGCGAGGCGCGCATCACGCTCAGCCCGCACATCGGCGGCGTCACGGCCGACGCCTACGTGAAGATGGGCGTCGCGGCCGCGCGCAACGCGCTGGCCGTGCTGCAAGGCTGACCGGCAGCGCCCGCGTCGCGGCGCGCCGGGTCATTCCGGGCGGAACTGGTGGGCGAAGGTGAATTCGTCCACCCGGGGGGCGTAGCGGATGCCCTTGCGCACCGCCCAGCTGGCCTGCTGGTGGTGCAAAGGGATGGCCGCGTGATCGGCCAGGGCCAGCTTGACCGCCTGCTCGGCGAGCTGCTCGCGCTGCTTCGCGTCGACCGCCGCCAGCGACGCCTGCACCGCCGCGTCGAGCTTCGGGTTGCTGTAGCGGCCCCAGTTCCAGGATCCCCAGCCGGTGGCCGGGTCGACGGTGCCGAGCAAATCGCGCAGGGTGAAGTCGGCGGCCAGGGAGCCCCAGCCCAGCAAGGCGACGCTGAAGTCGCCGTTGCGCGCCTTGCCGAAATAGGTCGCCACCGGCTGGGTCTCCACCTTCACCTGCAGGCCGATGCGGCTCCAGAACTGGGCCGTGGTCTGCACGATCTGCTCGTCGTTGACGTAGCGGTTGTTCGGCCCGTGCAGGGTGAGCGCGAAACCGTCGGGGTAGCCGGCCTCGGCCAGCAGCCTGCGCGCGCCTTCGGGGTCGTAGGCCTCCACCTTCAGCGAGTCCGCATAGCCGACGGCGCCAGCGGTGTTCAGGTTGGAGGCGGGCAGGCCCTGGCCTTCCAGCGTGCGCTCCACCAGGGCCTTGCGGTCGATGGCTTTGGACAGCGCTTGCCGCACGCGCGGGTCTTTCAGCGGGTTCCTGGCCAGCGGCTTGCCGGCCTTGTCGGTGATGAAGGGCGACGCGTCGCGGGACTGGTCGAGGTGCCAGAACAGCGTGCGCCAGGAAGGCCGTTGCTCCAGGCGCAAGGCCGGGTTGGCCTTGACCTTGGCGATGTCGCCGCTGGGCACCGACTCGATGCCGTCGACCGCGCCCGACAGCAGCGCCGTCAACCGCGCCGCGTCGTTGGTCAGGATGCGGAAAGTCACTCTGCCCCAGGCGGGCTTGGCGCCCCAGTAGGCGTCGTTGCGCAGCAATTCGATGCTGTCGCCGCGCTTGAAGCTTCCATAGCGAAACGGCCCGGTTCCGACGGCGGCCCGGCCCTGGTTGAAATCGTCCTGCGTGGCCTGGGCGGCCGCCTTCTTCGACACGATGAAGATGCTGGCCAGGTTCAGCGTCAGCGGGCCGTAGGGCGCGGCGGTGGTCAGTCGCAGCGTGTGCGCGTCCACCACCTCCTTCGCGGTGATCACCTTGGTGAAGCTGGTGAAACTGCCGGGGCTGTTGGCCAGCGCGGCGGGCCTGTCGAGCGAGAAGACGACGTCGTCCGCGGTGAGCTCCTGGCCATCATGGAACTTCACGCCTTTGCGCAGGCGGAACTCCCAGGTGGTCGGGGTGACGGCTTTCCAGGACTCGGCCAGGCCGGGGACCAGCCGGCCGTCGGCGTCGACCTGGACCAGCGTGTCGAACAAATGGGTGGCCAAGGCGTTGGAGGGACCGGCGTTCAGCCAGTGGGGGTCGAGCGAGACCACGTCGGCGCCCAGGCCGAGGCGCAGTTCGGTGGCCGCCGGGTTGCCTGGCTGGGCATGCGCCGTGCCGACCAGCGGCAGCAAGGCGGCGGCGGCGAGCACGGCATTGAAGCCGCGCCTCTTGATTGTTCTCAACTGCGTCGTCATGAAGGTGTTCATTCTTCTGGGGTTCGTTGAATGGATGGAGGACTCAGGCTATCGACCCGCCCCTTCAAGCCGAACGAATGAAACAAAACAAACTTCCATGCCTGGCTCATATATGCGCCTCCAATGTCCGCCGTCACGCCGCGTTACCAGAAATCGATATTCATGCAACGGGATTGCAAATATGGAAACAGGGCTTCGGATTCATAAGCGGCACCGCTAACCTGCCGGCACGGTGGATTGATCGAATCGACCGACACCGACAAGCCCAAAAGGAAAAAAAGGAACCCCGCCCCATGACACAACCTTCCCACATCCAGCGCTCCCGCCTGCACACCCTGGCCGCCGGCGCCTTGGCCGCCACCGCGCTGCTGCTGTCCGCCACCGCCGCCCACGCCGACCAGCTCGACGACATCAAGAAGAAGGGCGAGCTGGTGATCGGCGTGCTGGGCACCGACGAGCCCAACAGCTTCATCGACCCGAAGACCCGCGAGTTCATCGGCTACGACGTCGACCTGGGCACCGCCGTCGCGAAGAAGCTGGGCGTCAAGCCCGTCATCAAGCAGCTGGCCGTTGCGGCCCGCATCCCCGAGCTGCAGCAGGGCCGTGTCGACATCCTGGCCGCCTCGCTGACGCACAACAAGGAACGCGAGGCGGTGATCGACTTCTCGCTGACCGTCTTCGTCACCGGCCAGAAGGTGCTGGTCAAGAAAGAAAGCGGCATCACCAAGCTGTCGCAGCTGTCCGGCAAGAAAGTGACCACCGTCAAGGGCGGCACGCAGGAGCCCAACATCCGCAAGGCGGTGCCGGCGGTCGACGTCGTCACCTTCGACACCACACCGCAGGCCCTGGTGGCGCTGCAGCAGGGCAAGGGCGTGGCCTTCGTCAACGACGAGGTGTCGCTGCACGACGCCTTCGCCAAACTCGGCCCGGCGCAGAAGGACTACCTGATCCTGGACGAGAACATCAGCACCGAGGCCCTGGCCATCGGCATCAAGAAGGGCGAGGCCCGCCTGAAGGCCGCGGTGGACGACACCCTGCGCGAGCTGGAGAAATCCGGCGAGGCGGACAAGCTGTTCGCCAAGTGGTACGGCCCGGGCACCAAGGTGAACTACCCGAAGCGCGCCTTCAAATTCGACTCGGATAAAGTGACCGAGTAAGCCCCGGCCCCGCCCGCCGCCCCGTGCGGCAGCCCCCTCCCCTTTCGACCCTGCCGTCCCGGCGACGGCAGGGTTTCTTCGTTTCCACCCGATGCCCACTTTCGATTTCAGCCTGCTGCTCACAGGCGAGTTCCGCGCCTGGCTGGTCCAGGGCTTTTTCCTGTCGCTCAAGTTGACCGGCCTGACGCTGGTCTTCGCCCTGCCCCTGGCCACGCTGGTGGCGCTGCTGCGGCTCACGCCCAACCGGTCGCTCCAGCGCCTGGGCTTCCTCTACGTGGAAGGCGTGCGCAGCGTGCCGCTGCTGGTGCACCTGCTCTTCTGGTATTTCGCGGCGCCCGAGCTGCTGCCGGCCTCGCTGAAAGAGCTGCTCTACGGCGGCCCCACCGAAACCATCTGCGCCGTGGTGGCGCTGACGGTCTACACCGCCGCCTACATGGCCGAAGACCTGGGCAGCGGCGTGCGGTCGGTGCCGCCCGCCCAGCTGGAAGCCGGCAAGGCGCTCGGCCTGACCTACCTGGCCACGATGCGCCACGTGGTGCTGCCGCAGGCCATGCGCGCGGTGGTGCCGCCGCTGGTGTCGCAGACGCTGAACCTTTGGAAGGACACGAGCGTGGCCACCGTCATCGGCACCGCCGAGCTGATGTACCAGGCCCAGCGCGTCGAGAGCGCCAGCTTCCGCGGCTTCGAAACCTTCGCGCTGGCCACCGTGGCCTACCTCAGCGTCTCGCTCGCCATCACCGCGGCCGCGACGCTCATCCAGCACCGCTACCCGCCGAGGACGGCGCGATGATCGAATTCCTCGACACCTACTGGCTCTACTTCCTGCTCGGCCAATACCCCAATGGACCGCTCGGCGGCCTGGCGCTGACGCTGCTGCTCAGCGTGCTCGGCCTGCTGCTGGCCTTCCCGCTCGGCGTGCTGCTCGGCCTGGCGCGGCTGAGCCCCCGCCCCTGGCTGCGCTGGCCCGTGACCGCCTGGGTCTTCACCGTGCGCGGCACGCCGCTGTTGATGGTGGTCTTCTGGGCCTACTTCTTCCTGCCCGCCGTCACCGGCCACAAGAGCAGCCAGTTCGCCACCATGCTCGCCGCCCTGGTGGTCTTCGACGCCGCCTACATCGCCGAGATCGTGCGCTCGGGCATCCAGAGCCTGCCCAAAGGCCAGATGCAGGCCGCCCGCGCCCTCGGGCTCGGCCATGGCGACGCGATGCGCTTCGTCGTCCTCCCCCAGGCCCTGCGCAACATGCTGCCGTCGCTGGTGAACCAGTTCGTCTCGACGATCAAGGAAACGTCACTGGGGACGATCATCGGGCTGGCGGAGGTGTCGTTCATCGCTTCGCAGATCAATGCGCAGACGTTGACGCGGCCGGTCGCGGTGTACACCTGCCTGGCGCTGACCTACTTCGTGATGTGCTTCGGGTTGTCGAGGGTGGCGCATGGGATGGAGGGGAGGTTGAGGCGAGGGCGGCGCGGAGAGCGGCCGACGGCGCGGAACGGGTCGGTGCGGGGAATGGGTGAGGCTGTGGTTTGATCAGTCCGAAGACGATCACGAAGACAGCAGTTTTTGTTTGACTCGGCGCGGACGGGAGATTTAGGGTCACCACTGCGTCAATGAACGCCACCCCTGATTCAAAAGCACGGTTAACCATCAAGATCGATTCCCATGTCCAAGTACCTGATTTCCTTCCCTAGCGCCGCGATGGTCGTCCCCGACGGCGAGTGGGAGGCGGTGGTCCGCGACTCGCACGCCGTGATCGATGAGGCGAAGGCCGCGGGCGTCTACGTCTTCGGCGGCGGCATCGACGAAAGCGTGCCGCCCGTGCGTGTCTCGGCCGATGGCGCGGTGGTAGAGGGTGGGTATCCGTGGGCGCCCGCGCTCAATGGCGGCTTCACCGTGCTCGAACTGCCTTCGCGCGAGGAGGCCGTCGCCTGGGCGGCGCGCCTCGCCAGGGCTTGCCGGTGTGACCAGGAACTGCGCGTTTTCGGGTTTGACCCGCAGTCCTGAGGGCTCCACCCCCATGAAGATGCGGCCTGGCGAGAATGGCCATGTCGAAATTGATTCAGCCCGACCGTCGTGCCGATGGAGCTGCCGAAGACGTGCCCGCGGCCACTCCCAGCTTGAGCCGCGCCGCCGTGGCTCGCGACCCAACCGGCCCATCACCAAGGAGACTGGAAATGGCATCTTCAGAGAAGGTTCAAGGCCCCGCCTCGTATTTCCCTTCCATCGAGAAGAAGTACGGTCACCCCGTCGAGCACTGGCTCGACGTCCTGAAGAATGCGGGCAACCTCAAGCACATGGAGCTGGTCGGCCTGCTCAAGTCCGAGCATGGGCTGGGGCACGGGCACGCCAATGCGCTGGTCGCTTACCACCTGGCCAAGCGCTGAGCTTGTTCTCGGTGACAGGCACAGCCGAGATGCCGAGCCAGATTCCTGTGCGGATGATGCAGTGAGGCTTCGCACTTCCCCTCGTGGCACTTCCGTGCCTTTCCCCGGTTTCATGTGGCCAGCTGGGGAGGCGTCCTTCCTTCCGTCCGCCAGGCCGCGCAAGATTCAACACCCATGAAGAAGCGGTCCCCTCTTTCTCAAGCCATCGGCCTCATCGGCTGGCTGGCCCTGGTCTTCGTCGCGGCGGCCGTCGGCGCGGCCGCATCGGTCGAGGCGGCCGCGTTCTATGCGCAGCTGGCGCGGCCGGCCTGGGCGCCGCCGGCTTCCGCTTTCGGCCCGGTCTGGTCGGTGTTGTATGCGCTGATGGGCATCGCCGCGTGGCTGGTGTGGCGGGAGCAAGACGCAAGCCGTCGGAAAGCCGCGCTCACCTTGTTCGTCATCCAGCTGTGCGCGAACGCGCTGTGGTCCTGGCTGTTCTTCGCCTGGCGCCAAGGCGCATGGGCATTCGCCGAGGTGTCGCTTCTGCTGGCCCTCATCGCCGCCACGGTCGCGGTGTTCTGGCGCGTCAGCCGGTGGGCGGGTGCGCTGATGCTTCCCTATCTCGCATGGGTCTGCCTGGCATCGGCGCTCACCTGGTCGGTGTGGCGAAACAATCCGCAGCTCCTGTAGCGGCCGCTGCGGCGCGTCATGTCAAACCGACGCCAATCCCGCCGCCAGGTCCCGGCGCAGATCCTCCACATCCTCGATCCCGGCGGAGATGCGAACCAACGCGTCGGTGATGCCGAGCCGCGCCCTTTGCTCCGCCGGGATGGACGCATGCGTCATCAAGGCCGGTAGAGAGATCAGGCTTTCCACCCCGCCCAGGCTTTCCGCCAACGCGAAGATCTCGACCCGTTCCAGGAAGCGCCGCGCGCCGGCCAGGTCGGTGTCGAGGGCGACGCTGATCATCCCGCCGCCGCCTTGGGGCGTCTGCTTCTTCGCCAGCGCGTATTGCGCGTGGCTCTCCAGCCCGGGGTAATGCACGCGCTTGACCTTGGGCTGGCCTTCGAGCCAGCGGGCGAGTTCCAAAGCGCTCTGGTTGTGGCGCTGCATGCGCAGCGACAAAGTTTTCAGGCCGCGCAGGGCGAGGAAGCTGTCGAAGGGGCCGGCGATGGAGCCGACCGCGTTGTGGAGGAATTCCAGCTGTTCGCGCAGCGGCGCCTGGCGCGGCTCGCCGCCCACCACGACCACGCCGCTGATGACGTCGCTGTGGCCGTTGAGGTATTTGGTGGCGGAGTGCAGCACCAGGTCGAAGCCGAGTTCGAGCGGGCGCTGGGCCCAGGGGCTGGCGAAGGTGTTGTCGGCCACGGCGTAGGCCTTGCCGTGCTTGCGGGCGATGCGGGCGACGGCGGCCAGGTCGGTGAGCTTGAGCAGCGGGTTGCTCGGCGTCTCGATCCAGATCAGGCGCGTCTCGGGCTTGAGCGCGGCGCGCACGTTCTCGGGGTCGCTGCTGTCGACATAGGTGACCGACAGGCCGGCGCTCTTCTTGCGCACGCGCTCGAACAGGCGGTAGCTGCCGCCGTAGAGGTCGTCGCCGGCGACGATGTGGGCGCCTTGGTCGAGGCTGTCGAGCACGGTGGCCATCGCCGCCAGGCCGGACGAGAAGGCGAAGCCCTGGGCGCCGCTCTCCAGGTCGGCCACGGCGCGCTCGTAGGCCTGACGGGTGGGGTTGTGGGTGCGGCCGTATTCATAGCCCAGGTGCACGCCGGGGCTTTGCTGGCGGTAGGTGGAGGTGGCGTAGATCGGCGGCATCACCGCGCCGGTGAGCGGGTCGGGCCGCTGGCCGCCGTGGATGGCGCGGGTGTCGAAACCCAGGACCTTGTCTTTGTCTGTCTGGTCGGCGCTCATGCGGTCAGGCCCTTTCTGAGGTGGTTGAGCAGGTCGAATCGGGTGATCAGGCCGTAGAAGGCGTCGCTATCGGCGACCACGGCCACCAGGCCGCGTTTGAGCTGGGCGATCAGCTCGGCCAGCGGGGCCTGGGGCGGCAGCGTCTGCACGTCGGCGCTCATCGCGCCGGCCACTCGGCCGCTGAACTGGGCGGGGTCGGCCTGCAGCCGGGCCAGCAGGTCGGACTCGTCGAGCAGGCCGACGAGCCTGCCGCCTTCCAGCACCGGCAGCTGCGAAACGTCGGCCTGGCGCATGCGCGAGAAGGCGGTGGCCAGCGTGTCTTCGGGCGAGACGCTGATGACGGCGCTGTCGCGCACGGGCCGGGCGATGAGGTCGCGCAGGTCGCCCAGCGGCTCCCGCTTGAGCAGGCCCTGGTCGAACATCCAGTGGTCGCTGTAGACCTTGGACAGGTAGCGCGTGCCGGTGTCGCACACCAGGCTCACCACGCGCTTGGGCTCGGTCTGCGCGCGGCAGTAGCGCAGCGCGGCGGCCAGCAGCGTGCCGGTGGACGAGCCCGCGAGGATGCCTTCGGCGCGGTAAAGCTCGCGCGCGGTGGCGAAGCTTTCCTCGTCGCTGACGCTGTAGGCGTGGCGCACGCCGCTCAGGTCGGCCACCGGCGGGATGAAGTCTTCGCCGATGCCCTCCACCGCCCAGGAGCCGGCCTCGCCGACGCGGCCGGTGGCGATGTAGTCCTTCAGCACCGAGCCCTCCGGGTCGGCCAGCACCACGTCCAGGCCGGGCCGCACTTTCTGGAAGTAGCGCGACAGCCCGGTGATCGTGCCGCCCGAGCCCACGCCGCAGACGATGGCGTCCAGGCGGTGGCCGGTCTGCTGCCAGATCTCGGGCGCGGTGGTGGTCTCGTGGGCGAGCGGGTTGGCGGGGTTGTTGAACTGGTCGGCGTACCAGGCGCCGGGGATGTCCTTCACCAGCTTCGCGGCGAGGTCCTGGTAATAGTCGGGATGGCCCTTGGCGACGTCGGAACGCGTCAGGTGGATCTCGGCGCCCAGGGCCTTGAGCTGCAACACCTTCTCGCCGGACATCTTGTCGGGCACCACCAGCACCACGCGGTAGCCCTTGGCCCGCGCCACCAGCGCCAGGCCGAGGCCGGTGTTGCCGGCGGTGGCTTCGACCACGGTGCCGCCGGGCCGCAGGCGGCCGTCGCGCTCGGCGGCTTCGATCATCGACAACCCGATGCGGTCCTTGATGGAGCCCCCGGGGTTCTGGGATTCGAGCTTGAGGAAGAGCGTGCAGGGGCCGGTGTCGAGCCGGTTCACCGGCACGAGCGGCGTGTTGCCGATCAAGTCGAGCACGGCCGGCCGTGCGACGGACAGCGGGTGGGGAGCGTTCATGGCGGGGCGTTCCTTGTGAGAGCTGGGTGGTGCCGGCACGGCCGGGTGGGCCAGGCCGGTTCCCGGTGCAAGCGCCTGCGGCCCGCGCGGCCGGCTTGGCGGTGCACCGAGGCCGCGCACTCTAAGACAGGCAACCCGCCCGCCATGCCATGTTTTGCGCATAAGCAGCGGCGGATTCTTCATTTGAAGAACCCCGTTTGCCGGTGTACCGCCGGCGATGAACTATTTGCGGCAGCTTTTACGGCGTCCGCGCCGCAGAGCAATCCGCGCGCCCGCCCCGCCCTCAGCCGCTCAGCACCGCCTGGGGTTCGAGAGCCTCCTCGGCGGCCGCGCCCGTGTCAGCGAGCAGGCCATGCCGCTTCAGGAGCGTGCGCAGCACGTTGCGCGAGATACCCAGCAACGCGGCCGAGCGCACCTGGTTGAAGCCGCACTCGCGGTAGGCCTCTTCGATGATGAGCTGCTCCAGGTCGTTGAAGAGGCTGGCGCCGCCACTGTCGAACAAGCGGTGCAGGGCCGCGCGCACCGATTGCAGCGCCGAGGACGGCGCCCCACGGGATGCCGCGGCGTCCCCGGCCTGCGCTTGGCCGGTGCCGGCCACCGCCACCACGCCGTTGAGTTTCAGGTGCTCGGGCCGGATTTCCTGGCCCGATGCCACCAGCAGCGCGTAGTGGATGACGTTCTCCAGCTCGCGGATGTTGCCCGGCCAGGCATAGGCTTGCAGCGCCCGCACCGCGGCGGCGCCGATCAGGGGCTGCGGGAACTTCAACTTGCGGCTGTAGACGCCGAGGAAGTGTCGGGCCAGCGGCAGGATGTCGCCGACCCGTTCGCGCAGCGGGGGCAGCCGCAGCTGCACGATGTTGAGCCGGTAATAGAGGTCGAGCCGGAAGTGGCCGGCCGACACCGCGTCGGCGAGGTCGACGTTGGTGGCCGTGACCAGGCGCACGTCCACCGCCACCGGCCTGCGCGAGCCCAGGCGCACCACTTCCTGCTCCTGGATCACGCGCAGCAGCTTGACCTGCAGCGGCAGCGGCAGGTCGCCGATCTCATCGAGGAACAGGGTGCCGCCGTTGGCCGCCTCGAACCAGCCTTCGCGCCGCGCGGTCGCGCCGGTGAAGGCGCCCACCTCGTGGCCGAAGAGCTCGCTCTCGGCCAGGTGCTCGGTGATCGCGCCGCAGTTCACCGCGACGAAAGGGCCGGTGCGGCCGCTCAGGCGGTGCACGTGGCGCGCGATCAGCTCCTTGCCAGTGCCGCTGTCGCCCTCGACCATCACCGGCGCTGTGCTCGGCGCCACGCGCTCGATCAGTTCGAGCAGGCCTTGCGAGGCCGGGTCGACGAAGACCAGCGACTTGGCGCGGATCGACAGCGGATGGGACACCTCGCCGTCCAGGCTCAGCACCGCCGCGGCGTCGTCGCCGGGACCGTGGATGGGGTGGGTTGCCATGAAATCGGTGCTCCTCGGATCGTCGTCTTCCGTACGATGCTAGGCAGCCGCCCGGGGCGCGACCAATCATTCCTTCGCATATCCATAGTCAGCAAGCGCCGGCGCATCCTTCCCTCCCCCGCTCAACCCGGGCTTGCCGAAAGGCTCTGGCCGTTCAGGCCCATCGAAGCCGAAGGCGCGCGTCAAGGGCTTCGACAAGCCTGTCCTGAGCCTGTCGAAGGGCTCAGCCCGAACGGGGAAAAGAATTCACCCTGCCCATTCAAACGGGAAAGGGAAACGGCCCCGCCCGTTCAAACGGGGAAAGGAAACCACCCTGCCCGTTCGCCCTGAGCCCTTCGACAGGCTCAGGACAGGCTCGTCGAAGGGCCCAGCCCCAACAGGAAAAAGTCCGCCGTCCCCCGCCACCCTAGCCGCGTTCCGGCGGCAGCGAATCGAACTCGGTGAAATAAGTGTCCAGCGACTTCAGCCGGTAGGTGTCGCGCCCCGCCGCCTTGGCCATGTAGAGCGCCTCGTCGGCGCTGTCCATCAGCGAGCCGTCCGGCGCGGGGCGGGACGAGAACGCCACGCCCAGGCTGGTGGTCACCTGCAGCTGCATGCCCTCGATCATGAAAGGCACGCGGATCGCGTCGACGATCTTGCGCGCGACCAGCTCGGCGTCGGCCTCGGCGTGCACGGCCTCCAGCAGGACGACGAACTCGTCGCCGGCCAGCCGCGCGGCGGTGTCGGTCACCCGGACGGATCTCTTCAGTCGCGCCGCGAACTCCTTGAGCACGGCGTCGCCGGCGGAGTGCCCCAGGCTGTCGTTGATCGACTTGAAATAGTCGACATCGAGGAACATCACCGCGATCGGCTGGTGTCCGCGCGAGGCGCGCGAGATCGCCACCGTCAACCGTTCCTCGAACTGGCGCCGGTTCGGCAGGCCGGTGAGCGCGTCGACGTGGGCCAGCTGGTCTAGCTGGCGCTCCACCGCCTTCAGCGCGGTGACGTCGGTGCTGAGCATGTAGATGCCGGCCACGGCGCCGTCGGGCTGGACGTCGGGCACGTAGACGCTCTGCAGGTTGCGGGTCACGCCGAGGGCCGAGATCTCGACCTGGAACTCCTGCCGCTGGCCGGCCAGCGCGGCCCGCAGGTGTTCGCGGCGCTGCGCGTAGTTCTCGGGTGACAGGGACTCCGCCACCGTGCGCCCGATGAGCGCGCTGGCCTCCAGGCCCAGCCACTGCGTGCAGGTGGCGTTGAAGAAGACGTAGCGCTCTTCGCGGTCGACGTAGGAGATCAGCACCGGCAGGTTGTCGATGATGCTGCGCAGCTGGCGTTCCACCTGCGCCTGCTCCTGCTGCGCGACCTTCAGCGCCGTGATGTCGAAGGTCATCAGGTAGAAGCCGCGCTGCACGCCGCCCTCGAGCACGTCGGGGATGAAATGGGCCTGGATGTGGGCGGTGCCGCCCTTGTAGGGCACCTTGCCTTCGATGACCGCCGGGCTGCCGCGCAGCACCTGGCGGATGCCCGGCTCGTGCGCGGCGTAGCCCTCCTCGCCCAGGCCTTCGCGCAGCTTCATGCCGTAGGCACGGGCGCGCAGCAGGTTCTGCGAGCGCAGCGCGGTGTCGTTGGCGTAGATGCAGCGCTCGTCCATGTCGAAATAAGCCACCAGCGCCGGAATGTTGTTGGTCAGGTCGAACAGCCGTTTCTCGCTGCGGGAGAGGTCGATCTCGGCCTTGCGGCGCTCGGTGATGTCGATGGTCAGCGCGTAAAAGCCGTTGACCCGGCCGTCGTCGCCGACGTCGGGGATGAAGTCCGCCAGGTAGTGCACCTCGTGCCCGCCGCGCACGGCCTGCCGCTCCCACCGCACGTGCTGGCCGGCCAGGGCCGCCTGCACCTTGGGCTCGGCGATGGCATAGAACTCGGGGCTGACGGCTTCGCCGACGTGGCGGCCGATCATCGAGGCCGGGTCGATGCCGAGCCAGTCGCGGTACCGGCCGTTGGCGAAGCGGTAGCGTTGGTCGCGGTCGAGGTAGGCCACCAGCGCCGGGAGGTTGTCGGTGATCTGCGCCAGCAGCCGCTCGCTGGCGGCCTGGCGCAGCTCGGCCTGCCTGCGCTTGGTGATGTCCATGGACATCACGAAGAAACCGTCCACCGAGCCGTCCGGGCCGAACTCGGGCACGTAGCTGACCATGTAGGAGGCGTCGGGCGCCAGCCTGACGCCGTGGTGCTCGAACTCGCGCCGCTCGCCCCTGAGCACGGCCTCCACGTGCGGCGCGATCGCTTGCCTGGCCTGCGGCCCCAGCACCTCGGCCATGGTCTTGCCGATGTAGGTGTCGGCTTCTTGGCCGTACATCGCCTTGTAGGCTGCGTTGGTGAATCGGTAGGTCTCGTCGCGGTCGATGTAGCCGATCAGCGCCGGCATGTTGTCGGTGATCACGCGCAGCCGGTGCTCGGACAGCGCGAGCGCGGCGCTTTGCCGCTGCAGCGCGCGAGCCATCGCGTCGACCGCGCGCGCGGTGTCGCCCAGCTCGTCCGGCGCGTCGCTGGCGCAGCGGGCGTCGAGGTCGCCGGACTGCATCGCCGCCGCGGCGGCCTTGAGCCGTTCCAGCGGCCGCAACACGCGCCGGGCGACCATGAAGCCGAGGAAGAGCAGCAACAGCAGCAGCGCCGCGGGCGCCGCCAGGACCATCACCGCGTATTGGCGCTGGTTGCGCCGGCCCGCCTCGCCGATCACCCCCGCCCAGCGGTGGCGCAGCTCGACCACCTCCTGGGTGCGGGCGAGCAGCCGTTCGAGCAGCAATTCGCGGCGCCGCTGGGCGAAGGCCGAGGGCGCGGCGCGGTCGGCCTCGGCCAGCTTGTCGAACAGCGTGGCCAGCTCCGCGGCGTCGGCGCGCAGTTCGGCCAGCTCGGGCACCGGCCTGGGGTGGCGCTGCAAGGCGTGGTCCACCGCGGCGAGCAACTGCGCGTGCCGCGCGCGCCACTGGACCGCAGCCCGCTCGCTGCCGTACACCGACACCTCGTTGGTCAGCAGCAGCATGTTGGCCACGTGGCGCGCGACGTCCTGCGATTCGGCGAGCTCGTCGATGTCGCCCCGGGCCTGCAGCGTGACGTGGGCCAGGCCCGCCAGGATCAGGACCGCGACCAAGCTGGCCAGGACCAGAGCCGCGGTCAATTGGGTCCGGATTCGCATGGGGGATGGCGGGCGTCCGTCCGGACCGCCGGTCAGCTGACGAGGGCCACCGCGCCCGGCACGGCCTTGCGCAGCGGCGCCGGCTCGATGCTGCGCAGCAGGTTGCCGTGCCTGCCGGTCGAGCGGCCGGACGGCGCCAAGCCCTGCCGCACCGCCCAGCGGGCCTGGGCGTCCATGGTGGCGATCAGGGACTGGTCGAGCTTCAGGCTGAAATCGTGCTCCGCCAGCTTGCCGAGGCTGCCGCCGCCCAGCCGGGCCTTCAGCACGTCCGCGGCCTGCGCCGGATGTTCGGCGATGAAGCGCTGGGCCCGCGCCAGCGCGCGCAGCAGCTTGACCAGCTCGGCCTCGCGCCGCGCGATGACGGGCCGGGAAGCGATCAGGCTGAAATGCTGGGTGTAGACGCGGGCGCTCGGCAGGACGACGGCCTGCGGCCCGAGCGACTCGATGGCCGCGGAAGCGGTCGGCTCCCAGATGGCGATGGCGTCGACCTGGCCGGCGGCCAGGGCGGCCCCCAGGCGGTCGGGCGGCAAGGCCACGACGGTCACGTCCCCCGGGTCGATCTCGTTGAAGACGAGCCAGCTGTCCAGGAAATACTGCGCCGAGGTGCCGGCCACCGTGGCCACTTTCTTGCCGCGCAGGTCGCCCGGCTTGCCGATGCCCGCGCCCTGGCGGCCCACCAGCTTGATGTGCTGGCTGGAAGCGCTGAGCACGGCGACGATGGCGGCGTCGTCGGCGGTGAAACTGTTCAGCGCGACGATCAGCTCCGCCGCGGTGGACAGGTCCGCCTGGCCCTGGGCCTGCATCTGGAAACAGGCGCGTCCGCTGGCGCATTCGCGCAGGCTGACCGCGACGCCCTCCTGCTCGAAATAGCCCTGGGCCTGCGCCACGTAGAGCGGCAGGGAGACCGGGCCGCTGGAAACCGCGATGCGCAGGTCCTGCGCCGCCGCGGCGCCCAGCGCCAGCCAAGCGGCCAGGCCGCAGAGCCAGGCACGCGCGGTTTTGAGGCCCGGGCGGCCGGCGGTCCGGCGCGCGGAACCCAGCGCCTGAAAGAAGGTGGATGACACGCGCATCATGCTTTCCTACCGCGGAAGCGCGCCGGGCGCGGCGGCGCGCAATGGGCCGGGCTCGATGAAATCGAGATAGTTGGGCATCTTGCGCGACGGCGACGCATGGCCCTCGCGGACGGCCCAGCGCGCCTGGCCTTCCATCGCGCCCACCAGGGACTGGCTCAGGCTGAGCCGGTAGGTGATGCTCGGGAACACGGCCTCGACCATGGCGGCGTCGAGAGGGATGCGCGACATCAGGATCTGCTTGGCCCGCGCCGGCTGCTCGGCGATGAAGCGCTCTGCGCGGTCGAGGGCGCGCAGCACCTTGACGATCTCCGGGCCGCGCTGCGCCAGGATGTTGCGGTCGGCGACGAGGTTGTAGGTCTCGGTGTAGATGTGGGGGTCGTTGAGCACCACGGCTTCGGCGCCGAGCGCCTTGAGCACGGGGCCGGTGTGGCGGCTGTAGCCCGAGATGGCGTCGACCTGCTGCTGCTCCATCGCGGCGACGATGGTCTCCGGCGCCAGCGGCACGAGCTTGATGCCCTTCGGGTCGATGTCGTGGAACAGCAGGTAGCTGTCCAGGTAGTAGTGCGAGCTGCTGCCCACGATGACGCCGATGCGCTTGCCGGCCAACTGCTCGGCGCGGCCGACGCCGGCGCTCTTGCGCCCGACCAGGCGGATGTTCCCGGAGGCGGTGGCCAGCGTGCCCACGATCGCGAAGTCGGCGCGCTCGAAGCTGGTCGTCACCACCGGCAGCTCGGTCACCGTGGCCAGCTGGGCGGCGCGGTCGAACACCTGCTGCAGGCAGCGCAGGCCGGTGCCGCAATCCACCAATTTCACCTCGGCGCCTTCGGCGGCGAAAAAACCCATCGCCTGGGCCACGTCCACCGGCAGCGACAGCGCCGAAGGCGTCACCGCGATCGTCAGCGGCGCGGCCGCGGCCTGGCACAGCCATGCCAGGCCCGCGGCGAACGCCAGGAAAACGCGCCTGGCGGCGCGCGGCTCGACGGGGGGCAAGGGCATGGGTTCCGGTTCCGGACGGTGGCGGGCGGCCGACCGTGCCACTCTAACGGCCCGGACCGCCCGCGAAACCGGGAGTTGCCCCGTCTATCCGGCGTAATTCCATCGCCGGAACCGCGACCCAGGGGAAACCCCGACCCGGCCGGCGGCGCCCCCCGCGGGTCATCCGCATGGGGCAGGGTCCCTCATGGAGGGCCCCGTGCGGAGGCCGCTCACTCCAGGTTCGGCTGCGGCGTCAAACGCAGGTAAGGCGTGACGGCGGTGTAGCCCTTGGGGAATTTGTTCTTGATCACCTCGGGGTCTTGCAGGGATGGCACGATCACGACGTCATCGCCGTGCTTCCAGTTGCCCGGTGTGGCCACGCTGTGCGAATCGGTCAGCTGCAGCGAGTCGATCACGCGCAGGATCTCGTCGAAATTGCGCCCGGTGCTGGCGGGGTAGGTGATGACGAGGCGCACTTTCTTGGCGGGATCGATGACGAAGAGCGAACGCACCGTGGCGGTGGTGCTGGCGTTGGGGTGGATCAGGTCGTACAGCTCGCTGACTTTTCGGTCGGCGTCGGCGATGATGGGGAAGCGCAGGGTCGTCTTCTGCGTGCTGTTGATGTCCTCGATCCAGCGGTGGTGGGACTCCACCGGGTCGACGGACAAGGCGATCACCTTGACGTTGCGCTTGGCGAATTCACTTTCCAGCTTGGACGTCAGCCCCAGCTCGGTGGTGCACACCGGGGTGAAGTCGGCGGGGTGGGAGAACAAGACACCCCAACTGTCGCCGAGCCATTGGTGGAAAGAGATCAGCCCTTCGCTGGACTGTTGCTGGAAATCGGGGGCGGTGTCGCCGAGGCGCAGGCTGGGCATGGGAAGCTCCTGTGGGTCTGTGGGACCGCACAGGCTAGCCAAACCCCGGGGACCGGGGAAGTTTCAATTTGTTCGATGCTCATGCGCCGCCGTCATGACGCGCCTCGGCCACCGGCCGGTAGCTCAGCCGCGGGATCCACAGCAGCACCAGAACCGACACCGCCGCCACCACGACGCAGGCGCCGAGCACCCACGGGTACAGCGAGGCCCGCTGCGCATGAATGCTGACGAAGGCCCCTAGGCCCGCCGCGTTGCCGCCCGCCACCAGCGTGGCCGCCGCGAAATCGTGGAAGCGCCGCGCCTGGTTGGCGTGCGCGGACCAGCTCGGGTCGGTGTTGTAGCTGGGCAGGACGCGGTGCGCGCCGCCCAGCTGTTCCAGCGCGGCCAGGAAACGGCGCAGGTTGGTCAGCGCCTTCTCCGCCTTGTAGTTCAGGGCCACCAGGCACACCGAAGCCACCGGAAAGCCCAGCAGCAGCCATTCGACCGCGGCCTCGGCGCCACCGCGGGCATCGGGCCTGAAGGCCACGAGGGCGGCCAACAGGCTGACCACCAGGGTGACGTACAGCGCCAGGGCCTGCTGCCGCTGCGCGATGCGCGCGTTGACCTCCTGGTAGGCCGCCATGAAGCGGTAGTTGGCGTCGACGATCAAGGGTTTGGAAGCGTTTTCGGCCGGCATGGCGGAGCCCTCCGTTCAATGCGCCGGCTTGCCGCCGCGCCGCAGGCGCTGTACCAGGGTGAACACCGCCACGGCCGCGCCGCCGGCCAGCACGCCCACCACGGCATCGAACAAAATGGGCCCGAGCACCGCCACCACCGGGCCCCAGGGCCCCTGGGCCGTCGAGGCCACGCCGGCTTCCAGCACATGGTGCAGCGCGGGCACGCCGTGGCTGAGGATGCTGCCGCCGACGAGGAACATCGCGGCGGTGCCGGCGATGGACAGGAACTTCATCAGCATCGGCGCCGCCTTGAGCACGCCGCGGCCGAGGCTGCGCTGCAGCCCCGCCAGCCCGCCATGGCCGGGCCGCCGGCTGAGGAAAAGCCCGGCGTCGTCGAGCTTGACGATGGCGGCCACCAGGCCGTAGACGCCGACCGTCATGATCAACGCGATGCCGACCAGCACCATCACCCGGTTCAGCAAAGTCTGGTCGGCCACGGTGCCGAGCGTGATCACGATGATTTCGGCGGACAGGATGAAATCGGTGCGCACCGCGCCTTTGATCTTGTCCTTCTCCAGCGCGACCAAGTCCACCTGCGGGTCGGCCAGCGCCTGGGCGAGCTGCCGGTGGTGGGCGTCGTCCTCTTGCGGGGAGTGGAGGAGCTTGTGCGCGACCTTCTCGAAGCCCTCGAAACACAGGAACAGGCCGCCCAACATGAGCAGCGGCAGGATCGCCTGGGGCAGCACCGCGCTGATCAGCAGCGCCAGCGGCACCAGGATGGCCTTGTTGAGCAACGACCCCTTGGCCACCGCCCACACCACCGGCAGTTCCCGCTCCGCCTTCACGCCGGTGACCTGCTGCGCATTGAGGGCCAGGTCGTCGCCGAGCACGCCGGCGGTCTTCTTGGCGGCCACTTTGGTCATCACCGACACGTCGTCGAGGATGGTGGCGATGTCGTCGATCAGGGCAAGCAAGCTGCTGGCGGCCATGGCTGGGTGTCCCGCTTTTGTTGGAGGAGCGGGGATTATCCGGGCCGGCGGCCGACAGCCGGCTATCGTTTCCCGGGGGCGTCGGGCGGTGGCGCGGCCGTGCGCATGCGCCCGAGCGCGACGTACAGCTCGACCATGGTGCTCGACCCGATGTCCTTGTTGTACTGGTCGAAGACGTCGCGCAGCCGGTTGCGGATGCGCTCGGCGTCGGCGGCCGGGATGGCGGTCACTACCATGCCTTTGGCCTTCAGCTCGGCCAGCGCGCGCTCGTTGCCTTCGCGGCTGAGCCGGCGTTCGAGGTCGCGCGACTCGACGGCGGCGCGCTGGAGGGCTTCCCGGTGCGCGGGCGCCAGCCCGTCCCACACTTTCTTCGAGACCAGCAGCACATGGGCGGAATAGACGTGGCGCGACAGCGTCAGGTACTTCTGCACTTCGTAGAAGCGGCTCGCGAGGATGGTGGGCAGCGGGTTCTCCTGCCCGTCCACCGCCTGCGACTTCAGCGCGTCGTACACCCGCGTGAACGGCAAGGGCACGGCGTCGAAACCCAGCCGCTTGAAACTATCAACCAGCATGGGGTTCTGCATGGTGCGCATGCGCACGCCGCCGAAATCGGCGGCGCCCGACATCGGCCGCTTGCTGTTGGTCATCTGCCTGAAACCATTCTCCCAGTACGCCAGGCCCACCAGGCCGTGGGAAGGCAGACGCTCCAGCAGCCGGGTTCCCCAGGCGCCGTCCAGGATGGCGTCGGCCTCTGCTTCGCTGAGGAAGGTGAAGGGGTAGTTGATCGCCGAGTAGCCCTTCTCCAGCGAGGACAGGGTGGCGCTGTCGGGCGCCGTCATCTCCTGCGTGCCGTCCTGCAAGGCTTTGACCATCGTGAGGTCGTTGCCGAGCTTGCCGCCGGCGTGCAGCTCCACGCGCACCGCGCCCTGGGTGTATTTCTCGACGCGCGCGGCGAAGTCCTGCACCGCTTGGCCCTGCACCGACTCGGCGGGCAAGCCGATGCCCACGCGCAGCAGCCTGGGCTGGGCCGCGGCGGCACCCGCGGCCACCGCCATCGCGGCGGCCGCCACGGCCGCCCTCGCGGGACCAAAGCAGCCCGCCGACGAAAAGAAAGGCGCAAAGAAACCCCGCATCGCGCGTCTCCTTGGAAACCGATGGTGGTGTGGGCGGGCACGGCGGCGCCCGGGCGCCGGCCTGCCAGCCGTGCGAAGGGGTGCCGCTTACTTGCGGAGCTTGGCGAGTTCCTTTTGCGTCTCGTCCCACAGGTCCATGCCGACGTTGGCGGCGATGCTGGCGTTGACCTTGGTGAGCTTCTCGCGCAGGCGGCCCAGCTCCTTGAGGTCGAGCTTGCTGAACTGCATGCCCTTGGCGCGCAGCTCGGCCAGGGCTTTCTCAGAAGCCTCGCGGGTGTCCTTGCGTTCGAACGCGCGGCTGGCTTGGGCCGCGTCCGCCAGCACCTTCTGTTCGTCCTTGGACAAGCCGTCCCAGTACTTCTTGCTCACCAGCAGGATCCACGGGCTGTAGACGTGGTTGGTGGCGGTGACGTACTTCTGCACTTCGTAGAACTTGCTGCTCAGGATGGTGGTGTAGGGGTTTTCCTGGCCGTCCACCGTCTTGGTCTCCATCGCGCCGAAGAGTTCGGAGAACGCCATCGGCACCGCGTTGGCGCCGAGCGTCTTGAAGGTGTCGATGTAGACCGGGTTCTGCATCACGCGCAGCTTGATGCCTTCCATGTCTTCGAGCCGGTTGATCGGGCGTTTGCTGTTGGACAGGTTGCGGAAGCCGTTTTCCCAGTACACCAGGCCGACCAGCCCCTTCTCGGGCAGTTTGTTCAACACCTTCTGTCCGACCGGGCCGTCCAGCACCGCGTCGGCCTCCTCCGCGGTCTGGAAGAGGAAGGGCGTGTCCCACAGGGCCATTTCCTTGGCGATGCCCACCAGGGTGGCGGTGGAGCCCACCATCATTTCCTGAGCGCCGCCGACGAGGGCCTGCTGCTGCTGGACGTCCGAACCGAGCGCCGCGGCGCCCACGGCGCGCACCCGCATCTTGCCGCCCGAGTTCTTCTCGACCGCATCGGCGAAAAACTTCACCGCCCTGCCCTGGTTGGAGTCCTCGTTCAATCCGTAGCCGAAGCGGATCAACCTGGGCTTGATGTCCTGGGCGGAGGCCGCCAGGGGTGCAGCCATCAGGGACAGCGCTATCACCGCAGTCAAGCGGCGGATCAATGGTTTCATGGGAGTCTCCTTTTTTCGTGGTGGGAATGGATGAAGGGCAAGTGCCGGCCGCGGCTCAGCGCAGCCAATGCACGGGCGCGGTGATGATCTGCGGGAAAACGACGAACAGCACCAGGATGAGGACGTAGACCACCAGGAAGGGGTTGACCCCTTTGATG
>CBIHOD010000058.1:0-24098 GCA_966211815.1 uncultured Burkholderiales bacterium | reverse complement strand
CCATCATCGAGCCCACCTCGGGCAACACCGGCGTGGGCCTGGCCATGGTGGCGGCGGTCAAGGGCTACAAGCTGGTGCTGGTCATGCCCGACAGCATGAGCGTCGAACGCCGCCGCCTGATGCTGGCCTATGGCGCCACCTTCGTGCTCACGCCGCGCGAGAAGGGCATGAACGGCGCGATCGCCCGCGCCAAGGAATTGCTGGCCGAGACCCCGGGCGGCTGGATGCCCCAGCAGTTCGAGAACCCGGCCAACATCGACGTGCACGTGCGCACCACGGCGCTGGAGATCGCCGCCGATTTCCCCAGCGGCGTGGACGCGCTCATCACCGGCGTGGGCACCGGCGGCCACATCACCGGCTGCGCCCAGGTGCTCAAGGCGCGCTGGCCCAAGCTCAGGGTCTTCGCGGTCGAGCCCAGCGCCAGCCCCGTCATCAGCGGCGGTTCGCCCAGCCCGCACCCCATCCAGGGCATCGGCGCGGGCTTCATCCCGAAGAACCTGAACACCGAGCTGCTCGACGGGGTGGTCCAGGTCGAGGCCGAGGAAGCCCGCGAGATGGCGCGCCGCGCGGCGCGCGAGGAGGGCATGCTCGTGGGCATCTCCAGCGGTGCCACGCTGGCCGCGATCGCCAAGAAGCTGCCCGAGCTGCCGCAGGGCGCCACGGTGCTGGGCTTCAACTACGACACCGGCGAGCGCTACCTGTCGATCGAGGGCTTCCTGCCGGTGGAGTGACCCGCGCATGACCACCGCCCAAGACGCCGGCGCGGCGGGGTGCCCGCGATGAAACCCCGCATCCTGATCGTCGAAGACGAGCCCGGCATCGCCGACACCCTGCAATACGCCTTGCGCACCGAAGGCTTCGACCCCCGGTGGTGCGCCACCGGCGAGGAGGCGCTGCGCTGCGCGGCCGAGCAGCCGCCGGCGCTGGTCCTGCTGGACGTCGGTCTGCCCGACATCATGGGCTTCGAAGTCTTCAAGCGGCTGCGAGCCCAGCCCGGCGGGGCCGACCTGCCAGTGGTCTTCCTGACCGCGCGCAGCGACGAGATCGACCGCGTGGTGGGCCTGGAGCTGGGCGCCGACGACTACGTGGCCAAGCCCTTCTCGCCGCGCGAACTGGTGGCGCGGGTGCGCTCGATCCTGCGCCGCGCGAGCAAGGCGCCCGCCGCGCCCGCCGCCGGTCCCGCACCGGCGCCGCCGGCCGCGGCGCCCTTGACCGTCGACGACGGCAAGCGCCAGATCCGCTACTACGGCCAGCTGCTCGAACTGTCGCGCTACGAGTTCGGCCTGCTCAGGACGCTGGCCTCGCGCCCCGGCCACGTCTACACCCGCGAGCTGCTGCTCGACCTGGTGTGGGACGACGAGAGCGACAGCCTGGACCGCACCGTCGACGCGCACGTCAAGACCGTGCGCGCCAAGCTGCGGGCGGTCGCACCCGATCTCGACCCGATACGCACGCACCGCGGCACGGGTTACGCCTGGGCGGAGGACCTGCCGGCGCGGGATTGAGCCGCCTTCAGGCGGATGCCGAGGCGACCGGCGGGTTCATTTGGGCTTGGCCGGAGAACCCAGCGGCTTGAGGCCGCCGCAGTCCGGCGACAGCCAGCGGCCGGACTGCTTCATCTGCATCGTCTCCGACTTGCCTTCGCGCACCGTCGTGACGTTGACGTCGCCGGTGTAAGCCGTGTTGCTGCTGAAAACGTAGTGGCCCTCGCCGCGGGAAGCCACCGGGCCGTGGGTGCAGCTGAACGTGGTGTGGAGGGTGTTGCCGCTGGGCTTGACGCTCTGGGTGCAGCCCTCTTGCACCGGCATCTGGCGCGTCTCGGCCTGCTCCTTGGAAATGCATATCTTCATCGTGGTGCCGGCGCCCGGGCCGGAGAACGACACGCCCACGCCCTTGTCCGCCATCATCTTCTCGATCATCGCCCGCTGCTGGGGCGACATCTTGGCCATCTCCGCCTGGGCGTTGGCCATCGCCTTCTGGGTCTCGGGGTTGGTCGACGCGCTTTGCGACGTCATCTCCCACAGGCCCGGCGGCATCGCCGGCTGCGCCCGCGCGGCGGGGCTGGACAGCACGCCGCAAGCGCCGAGGGCCAGGAGGATTCGCAAGAGGGTCACGCGCATGGGAGGCTCCGGAAAAGGGGAGTGGGGAAGGCGGCCGAAGCATAGCAGCGGGGTGCCGGCGGCATGGGCATGGCCGGCGCCCCGGGCGGCGCGGGCTGTTTTGTGCAACAGTGGCGGCCCCGCCCGCCCGCCACCGCAGGAATCCCCATGGACATCCTCTTCATCGCCGACCCGCTCGAATCCTTCAAGCCCCACAAGGACTCCACCTTCGCCATGATGCGCGAGGCCGCCGGGCGCGGGCACCGTTTGCTGGCCTGCGAGCCGCGCGACGTGTCCTGGCAGCGCGGCGGCAAGGTGGCGGCCCGGGTGCGCGAGATCGCGCTGACAGGCCGGCTCGACGAGGGCTGGTTCGCCGTCGAGCGGGAAACGGCGGCCGGCGAGCCGCCGCTGCCCCTGGCCGACGCCGGCGCGGTGCTGATGCGCAAGGACCCGCCCTTCGACAGCGAATACTTCTACGCTACCCACTGGCTGCAGCAGGCCGAGCGCGAAGGCGCCAGGGTCTTCAACTCGCCGCGTGCGCTGCGCGACCATCCCGAAAAACTCGCCATCCTCGAATTCCCCGAATTCACGCCGCCGACGCTCGTGACGCGCGACGCGCGGGACATCGAGCGCTTCCACGCGGAGCACAAGAACATCATCCTCAAGCCGCTGGACGGCATGGGCGGCAAGGGCATCTTCCGCGTCGGGCCGGACGGCCTCAACCTGGGCAGCATCACCGAGACGCTGAACCAGCACGGCGCGGCGACTTTGATGGTGCAACGCTTCCTGCCGGAGATCGCGCAGGGCGACAAACGCATCCTCTTGATCGACGGGTCGCCGGTGCCGTTCTCGCTGGCGCGCATCCCGCAGGGCAGCGAGATCCGCGGCAACCTCGCCGCCGGCGGCAAGGGCGTGGCCCAGCCGCTGAGCGCCCGCGACCTCGAGATCGCCCGGGCCCTCGGACCGGTGTTGGCCGCCCGTGGTCTGCTCCTGGTGGGCCTGGACGTGATCGGCGATTGTCTGACCGAAGTCAACGTCACCAGCCCGACCTGCTTCCAGGAGATCACCGACCAGGCTGGCTTCGACGTGGCCAAGGCATTCATCGACGCGCTGGAAAAGCGGCTGGCTTCCCCCCTCGGTCCGGATTGAGAGCCCACTCCTTGGGCTGAGCTCCTCCGTTCGGGGCTCACCTCATCCGTTCGGGCTGAGTGTCGCAGCCCCTCGCGCGAAGAGCCAGCCCTTCAGCGACTGAAGTGACCCGCGCGCGCCCTTCGACAGGTTCAGGGCGAACGGGGACGGTGGATGTTTCCCGTTGGGGCTGAGCCTGTCGAAGCCTTGCGTGCGGGCCCCCAAGGCCTCGGCGAACGGGTGTCCGGTCCAGTGTTCCGACACCACCGCGGATAATTGGTGCCCTTTGGGGCGCGCTTCCGTGCCCCGTCGTACCGAGACCCCATGGCCGTCCTTTCCCTCTCCAACGCCCACCTGGCCTTCGGCCACGTGGCCCTGCTCGACGACGCCGCCTTTTCGCTGGAGGCCGGCGAACGCCTCGGCCTGATCGGCCGCAACGGCGCCGGCAAGTCGTCGATGCTGAAGGTCATCGCCGGCCTGGAAAAGCTGGATGACGGCCTGCTGCAGATGACGCAGGGTCTGCGCATCTGCTACGTGCCTCAGGAACCCGCCTTCGAACCCGGCCACACGGTGTTCGAGGCGGTGAGCGAAGGCGTGGCCGAGGCCCGGGCCGTGCGCCAGGCCTATGAAGACCACGCCGAGGGCGTCGACCTGGACGCCCTGCAAACCCGCATCGAGGCGCTCGACGCCTGGAACTGGGAGCAGCGCGTGGACACCACGCTGGCGCGACTGCACCTGGATGGCGGGCGCGGGGTCGACAGCCTGTCCGGCGGCATGAAGAAGCGGGTGGCCCTGGCGCGCGCGCTGGTGGCCGTGCCGGACGTGCTGCTGCTGGACGAACCGACCAACCACCTCGACCTCGATTCCATCGCCTGGCTCGAAGAGCTGCTGCGCGGCTTCAAGGGCAGCGTGATGCTCATCACCCACGACCGCGCCTTCCTCGACGGGGTCGCCACCCGCATCATCGAGCTCGACCGCGGCGTGGTCCGCAGCTACCCCGGCAACTTCAGCGCCTACGAGCGCGGCAAGGAAGAGCAGCTGGCCGCCGAGGCGCTGGCCAACGCCCGGGCCGACAAGCTGCTGGCGCAGGAGGAGGTGTGGATCCGCAAAGGCGTCGAAGCCCGCCGCACCCGCAGCGTCGCGCGCATCCAGCGCCTGGAGGCGCTGCGCGAGCAGCGCCGCAAGCGGCGCGACTCCCTCGGCCAGGTCAAGCTGGAGGTTGACGCCGGCGCGCCCAGCGGGAAGATCGTGGCCGAGCTGCGCGACGTGGACCAACGGTTCGGCGACAAGGTCATCGTCAGGGGTTTCAGCGCCACCATCCTGCGCGGCGACAAGGTCGGCCTGATCGGCCCGAACGGGGCCGGCAAGACCACCCTGCTCAAGCTCATCCTCGGCGAGCTGCAGCCCACGTCCGGCCAGGTGCGGCTGGGCAGCAAGATCGACGTCGCCTACTTCGACCAGATGCGCGCCACGCTCGACCTCGACGCCACGCTGGCCGACACCATCAGCCCGGGCAGCGAATGGATCGAGGTCGGCGGCGCGCGCAAGCACGTGATGAGCTACCTCACCGACTTCCTGTTCTCGCCGGAGCGCGCCAATTCCCCGGTGCGCACCCTGAGCGGCGGCGAGCGCAACCGCGTGCTGCTGGCGCGGCTGTTCGCGCTGCCGGCCAATGTGCTGGTGCTGGACGAGCCGACCAACGACCTGGACATCGACACCCTGGAGCTGCTCGAAGAGCTGCTGCAGAACTACCCCGGCACGGTCTTCCTGGTCAGCCACGACCGGCGTTTCCTCGACAACGTCGTCACCAGCACCATCGCCTGGGAGGGCGACGAGGCGCCCGGCCTGTGGCGCGAATACGAAGGCGGCTACGAAGACTGGAAGCTGCAGAAGGCCCGCGCCGAAGGCTTGCGCGCCAAGGCGCAGCCCAGGGAAGTTGGCGCGGCCAAAGCCGCCCCGGCCGCGCCCGCCCAGGCGCCGGCGCCCGCCAAACCCAAGCCCCGCAAGCTCAGCTACAAGGAACAGCGCGAACTCGATGCCTTGCCCGCGCTGATGCAGGCGCTCGAAGCCGAGCAGGCCGGGCTCAACGCGCTGCTGGCCGACGGTTCGATCTACGGCACCGACCCCAAGCGCGCCGCCCAGGCCCAGGCGCGCGTGGCGCAGATCGACGACGAGCTGCTGCAAGCCATGGAGCGCGCCGAGCAACTCGGCGGCTGACAGGCTTTACCGCCGACGCGACCTGCGCCGGCGGCGCCCGCCAGCGGGCCCGCTCCTTGCCCTATCCTTGGTCGACAAACCACCCAGGAGACGCACCATGAGCGACAGCACCCCCCCGTTCACCCGTCGCGGCGCCCTGTTGCGCCTGGCCGCCGGCCTCGGCGCGGCCTCGGCCTGGCCGCGCGCCGGCGCCCAGGCCTGGCCTTCCAAGGCGGTGCGCTTCGTCGTGCCTTTCGCGGCCGGCGGCAGCTCGGAGATCGTCGCCCGCGCGACCGCCACCGAGATGTCCAAGCTGCTCGGGCAAAGCGTCTTCGTCGACAACAAGCCCGGCGCGGCCGGCAACCTGGCGATGGGCGAAGTGGCGCGCGCGGACGACCAGCACACCCTCATCCTCGGCCACATCGGCACGCTGGCGGTCAATCCCTTCATCTTCCCGAAGCTGCCCTACGACCCCGTCAAGGATTTCAAGCCGGTCTCGCTGCTGGCCAAGGTGCCCAGCCTGTATGTGGTGCGCCCCGACCTGCCGGTCAGGGACATGAAGGAATTCGTCGCCCTGGCCAAGGCCAAGCCGGGGACGCTGAACTATGGCTCGGCCGGCAACGGCAGCGCCGGCCACCTGGCTTTCGAGTATTTGAAGATGGCCAGCAACACCTTCATCCTGCACGTGCCCTACCGCGGCACCGGCCCGCAGTTGACCGACCTGATGGGCGGCCGGCTCGAAGCGGCCGCGGTGGGCGCGCCGGCGGTGCTGCAGTTCATCCGCAGCGGCAAGCTGCGCTGCATCGGCACCGGCACGCCGCAGCGCATCCCCCAGTTGCCCGACGTTCCGACGGTGGCCGAACAGGGCTTCCCCGGCTTCGAGATGACACAGTGGTACGGTTTGCTGGCACCGGCCAACCTGGCGCAGCCGAACCTGGACCGGCTCGCCGCCGCGGCCGCCAGGGCGGTCAAGGAGCCGGCCGCGATCAAACTGCTGGAAACCGACGCGGCGATCGCCGTCGGCGACAGCCCGGCCGATTTCGCCAAGTTCATCAAGGTCGAGCAGGAACGCTGGAAGCCGGTGATCGCCCGCGCCAAGATCAAGCCCGATTGACCGCGCCGCGCCGCCGGGCCGTGCCCGTCACCTGCCCAGGCTTCCCCACCAGGATTCGCTGAACGCTTCGCGGTGCGAACGGCTGATGATCAACCCGGCCTGCAGGTAAATGGCGTTGAGCAGCCGGATCGCGCGCTCCCTGCCCATGCCGGGCCATTCCGAAAGGTCCCGCAGGTTGACGCTGTCCAGCCGCAGGCGCTGCACGGCCGCGCGCAGGTCGTCGTCCATGGGCAGGCGCTCCCATTCGCTGCCGGGGCCGACCCGGTAGACCGCCCGCCCCGCGATCTCGGGCAGCAGCCGGGTGCGGTTGCCGTGCCAGGCCAAGGCCCACAGCCATGCGGCCAGCGCGGCGTTCGCGTCGACGGCCCGCATGCGCAGGCCGTTCTCCTCGCAAGGGGGTTGCATCAGGGCGGGCTCGACATGCAGCACCCTCAACTGCGGCAGGCCGTCGGGCACCAGGTCGAACAGCGACAGCGGGCAATGCACCCAGTGCTGCTGGGGGAAGACGGTCAACGGCACGGCCAATTCGTTCCACGAGCAATGGATCGTGACCGCCCCGGCATGGCGCACGCAGGCGGCCATGACTTCCACCAGGTCGAGGGCGCCGCCGCCGCCGCGCGCGTAGCGCTTGTCCTCGTAGCGCTGCAGGTCCGCCAACAGCGAGGGGCTGAGCCCTGACAGCCGGGTGCCCAGCACGAGGCCCATGTCCATCCATGGCGACTCTTCCAGGTCTTCGAGGTAGCGCTCGTAGCTGCTGACACTCATCAGGTCAGCTTGGCTTTGCGGAATGGTGGACTCGAATTGCGTCGTCAAAATCGTCGTCGATGTCGAAGGAGGCGGAGTTGTACCCCAAGGCCACGGCGCTGGTGTGACCAAGCGTGTCGCCGGCGCGGGCGGCGCGCTCCTTTGCAACGGCATGCCTCGTGCGGGCCGGGATTGGCCGCCGGCAAGCATTGGCGCCAAGGGCGTTTGCGGCGCAAACCCAGGCGGCGCGCGGGTTTGCGACTGGGGGCCGGCTCGTCCGCTGCCTCAAGGGCGTGCTGCGGCGCAACATCTTGGAACCTGCTGCCGCTTGTGCCGGTCCTGCCGCGGTGGCCGGACGCGAATACTTTTAGCTACGGCCGAGGCCGCTCGCGACCGAAACTCAAGGCGGTTTCAGCCTTTTTTACCGCCGACCGCCAGCAGCAGGCCGCCGACCACGATGGCGCCGATGCCGGCCCACATCGGGATGTTGACCGTCTCTTTTTCTTTCACGGACAACTCGATGGGGCCGAGCTTCACGGCCGTGGTGTCTTTCGTGTAGCTGAAGCCGCCGTAGGCCAGGCCCAGCCCGCCGGCGACGATGAGGAGGATGGCGATGATCCGGGTGGCGGTCATGGGGGCCCTTTCTGGCTGTGTGTCGGGGTGCAGCGGCCTGGGTCGGGGTGGCGCGGCGCCCGCATTGTCCGCCACGCCTTGGCTTGTCAGCCGCCGGAGCCGATCGAGCCGCGGCCCTCGCTTCGCAGCATCAGCACCTTGCCGTTCCTGCGGACGAGGGTGTCGGTGCTGCGGGAGCGGATGTTCATCAGCGAGCCGGCGACATCGAGCGAGCTGCTGAAGTCCACCGTGGCCGTCTTGCCGTCCCGGGAGATGTCGATGCGGTGGATCTCGTATTTCGAATCCAGCTGCACGATGCCGCCCATGCGCTGGCCGATCTTGTCCCAGGCGTCGTACATGCCGCGGTAGGCCTCGCAGGAGGCCTCCTTGCCCGCGCTGTCGCTGCGGCTGGCGCCGCCCATCAGCACCGTGCTGGTCGAGTGGAAGTCGTCGGCCAGCAGCGCGCAAAGATTGTCGGGCTGCCGGCTGAGGGTGGCGTGCTCCAGGTCGCGGTAGAACTGTTCGACGAGCCCGGTGTCCAGCTTGCGGGAACCGATGAAGTGCCACCAGCCGCCGGCGGCGACCGCGATGATGACCAGGATGATTTTTTTCATGCGACGGAGCCTGCCGATACGGAAAACAAGCCCGCGCCGGGGGCGTGGCCCGCGGCGTTGGCCCGAGACAGCCCACGCTGCCTTTCCTTACACGGATTGTGCAATGGCCGCCGCGGGCGTCAACGGCCCAGGGCGCCGAACCAGGACGACTCCGCGGCGGCCACGGGATGGCTGCGGCTGACGATCAAGCCGGCCTGCAGGTACAGGCCGTTGAGCAGCCGGCCCGCGCGCTCGCGCGACAAACCGGGCCATTCGACGAGTTCCCGCAGGTTGGCGGAACCCTGCCTCAGGCGACGCACCGCGGCGCGCAGTTCGGGGTCCATCGGCAGCCGCTCCCAGTCCAGGCCGGGATTGACCCGGTAAGCCGCATGGCCCGAGATCTCGGGCAGCAGCGCGGTGCGGGGGCCGTGCCAGGCCATCGCCCACAGCCAGGCCGACAGCGGCGCGTAGTGGCCGGCTTCACCGAGCAACTGGGCATTGCCGTCGGTGGGGTGCTGCAGCACCGCCGGCTCCACGTGCATCACCCGCAGGAGGTTCAGCGGCATCCCGCACAACTCGGCCAGGTGCACCGGGCAGTGCACTTGCTGCTGGTGCGGGAACATCGTCAGCGGCACCACCTTGTCGACACAGCAGAAATGGATGGTGACCCGCTTGGCGTGCCTCACGCAGGCCGCCAGCACTTCCAGCACGCACAAGGATTCGCCCGGCGCGCGCCGGTGCTCGTCCCGCTGCAGGTCGGCCTGCAGGGAAGGGCTGAGCGACGACAGCCGCGAGCCCAGCACCACGTTGGCGCCCAGGCGCGGCGACTGCGACTCGGCTTCGTCGAGGTAGCGCCGGTAGCCGCTTTCGCGAAGCAGCTCGGGCTGGCCCTGGGGAATGGTGGATTCGAACATGTGTGCGTGGTTACAAACGCACTGTAGCGGGACGCGCCTGAAGTGTGCATTTGTTACGACTGGCGGCGCCGCGATCGACCGCCGGCCCAGCCGATCGAATGGGGCGCATTTCCCGCAAAGCGCGCAGGCATGCGGGCTGCGGGAGTTTTCAGGAAAATTTCGACCGGCCCCGCAGTCGTCGACGAATGCCAAACGCAGGCCCAAGACCCCCTGAATCAAAGGGTTATCGCTGATTTATTTCTTCTTGCCCCAGGTGTAGAGCTGGGTGACGGCGTAGTTCCACACGGCGCCCACCAGGATGCCGGCCAGCGCGGCCAGCGCCCATTCGGTGCGGTGTTCGAAAAGATAGGTCGCGATGCCGATGTTGGCCACCGCGCCGACGCTGCACGCCGCCACGAAGCTGGCCAGCCCGCCCCACCAGCGCCAGCCCTTGAGCCGGCGGTCGCGGTAGGTCAGGGCGTTGTTCAGCGCGAAATTGAAGACCATCGACAGGCCGGTGGCGACCGACTGGGCGACGGGAAAGCCGGCGCCCAGGCCTTTCAAGGCCAGCGTGAGCAGGGCGAAGTGCACCACCACGCCCAGGCCGCCGATGAGCGAGAAGGCCAGGAAGCGCACCGGCACGTAGCGCCCGACGGTCTTGTCGGCCAGCAGCATCGCGTACTCCCACATCACCATGCCGTCGAGCTTGCTCTCGCCGCTGTGGCGGTCGCGGAAGCGGTAGGGCACCTCGGCGATCTTCAGCGGCGCCCTGGCGCTGGCCAGCAGGTCCAGGAGGATCTTGAAGCCCATCGCCGACAGGCGGTGCACGTTGTCCTCCAGCACCTCGCGGCGCAGCATGAAAAAGCCGCTCATCGGATCGGACACTTCCTGTTTGAGGATCAGCCGGCTCAAACGCGTGGCCAGCAGGCTCATGGACTTGCGCGACGCGTCCCACTCGCCGGTGCTGCCGCCGCCCGCGTAGCGTGTGCCGACGACGATGTCCGCCCCTTGGCGGATCTTGTCGAGCATGGCCGGCAGGACGGACTCGTCGTGCTGCAGGTCGGCGTCGATGACGGCGATCGCCGGCGCGGCCGACGCCAGGATGCCCTCGATGCAGGCGGACGACAGGCCGCGGCGCCCGATGCGCTGCAGGCACCGCACCCGGGGGTCGCGCACGGCGATGGCGCGCACCGCGCGCGCGGTGCCGTCGGGCGAGTCGTCGTCGACGAAGATCGCCTCCCAGCCGGTCGGGCCCAGCGCCTGCTCCAGCCGCTTGAGCAGCTCGGCGACGTTTCCGGATTCATTGAAGGTCGGGACGACGATGGACAGGTTCAACGGTGCGGGGGATGCAATGGCGCTCATCGGTGGCAGTCGTGTGTTCGGGTCTGGATGGATGGCCGGCGCGTCAGGGTGCGCCGGCGGGGGTTGTGCGCGGCTCGGCCCGCCAGCGCTCGGCGAAAGTGTTGTGCAGCGGGTGCCGCTCGCGCAGCGGCCATTGCGAGCCACAGGTGGCATAGACCTCCTGGATCAGGTCCCGGCCGAAGTCGTGGCCCATGACAGCCACATGCGTCGCGCCGGCCAGCCCGGCACAGGCTTCTTTCGCCGGCGCGGGGCCGACGCCGACCATGCGCGCGCGGGCGTCGCCGCCCAACCGGGGCTCGGCATAGACGCGGTACAGGTCGCGGTTGGGCTGCCAGGGATACAGGATTTTGCCCCCCTCGCCGAAGCCGCGCAGCGCCACCTCGGCGGCGCCGCGGTAGTCCTGGCTGCTGTCGAATGCCGCCCGGTGGGCGCCGGGCCATGCGCTGGCCGCCGCGAGCGCCGCGGCCGCGGCGACCCAAGTCGGGTGGCGCAGCGGCGACAGCAGCAGGCCGCAGGCCACGGCGAACGCGGGCACAGCGAAGATGTAGAAGCGCGCGTGCGCCATGCCGGCCTTGGCGGCGATCAAACCGGCCAGGACCAGGTAGAGCAGGATCAGTCCGGACAGCGCCAGCGCCTGGACCAGCCACAGCGGCCAGGCTGCCCGCGCCGGCCCGCGGCGGCGCCAGGCGCGCCGCGCCAGCAGCGCCGCGCCGGCGACGGCCCAGGCGGCCAACCAGGGCCGGTGCAGCACGGTGGACGCGTCCGCCACGGTGGCGCCGGCGTATTCCAGGGCGGAGAGGCGGCCCCACGCGACCAGGCCCTGGCTGGTGGCCAGGATGGTCCGGGCGCTCAGCGCCAGCCAGGGCGCGAAGGCTGCCGCCAGCGCCGCCAGGCGCGCCAGGGTCGTGCCGTCGCGCCTGGCGCAGGCCGCCGCGAAGTCGGCCGCCATCATCACGGCGACGAGGGCCGCGGCGTTGTAGTGCGAATGGCAGGCCAGGGCCATCAGGGCGACCTCGCCCCACGACGGCGGCACGGCCTGGCGCCAGCCGTCCCGCCAGCGCAGCATCCAGAGCAGCCCGCCCATGCCCGCCAGCGACGCGCCCAGGCTGTAGGGACGGGCTTCCTGCGCGTAGGCGACCAGTGCGGGCGACAGCGCGAGCAGCAGCAGCGCCCAGGCCAGGGCGCGGCGTTCCCGCGGGTCTTCCCGGCGCGCCGCGAAGGCGGCGAACCAGGCCAGCAGCGCGCAGCCGGCCAAAGCGCCGGGCAGCCGGGCCGCGAACTCGGAGATGCCCAGGAGGTTGACGCTGGCTTTCTCCAGCAAATCCTGCAGCGGCGGATGCTGCTCGGCGGCTTTGGCCGTCCAGAAAGTGTCGCCGTCGCGGAATTGGAAGACCGACGCCGGGCGGTACCAGGGCTGCCCCGCTTCGGGTGCCAGTGGGTGGTACAGCGCCACGCCCAGCGTGAACAACTCGTCGGACCACAGGCTCCTGCCGCCGATGTCGTGGAACCGCAGGGCGCAGCCCAGCAGCGCCAGGCAGGCCAGGAAAAGACGGAAGCGCCGGCGGGAAAGGCTGTTCGGCGGGGTCATGGGGACGTGTCGTCCGGGCGGCCCTTGCTGGGGACGCCGGGTGCCGCGTTGGGTGGGATGGGGAGCGATCCAAAACGTTGAGAAGCCGTGCCGGGGACGGGCGGACACCACGGGCGCGTGGAGCGCATCGGCCATGGCCGGTTCCCCCGCGGTCCGGCCTGGTGGGCGGCCGGGCCGTGGATTATCCGTCGCCTGGCGCCGACGGCCGGCGGGTCAGGGTCGGCCGTTCGCCGCGGCCGCCGGCGGCGCGGTGCGCCAGTGTTCGGAGAAGGTGCTGTAGTGCTCGTGCTTCTCCCGGTAGGGCCACTGCGACCCGCAGGCGGCGTAGACGCCCTCGACCAGCGGTTTGCCGCCCGAATGGCCGAGCACGGCGACATGGGGTGTGCCGGCGAGTTGCTCGCACACTTCTTCCGGCGAGGCGGGGGCCACGCCGATCATGCGCGGCCGGATGTCTTCCGTGAACCATGGTTCCAGGTAGATGCGGTACAGGTCGCGGTTGGGCTGCCACGGGTACAGGAATTTGCTGTCGGCCTTGAAGTCGCGCAGCGCCACGTGCGCGGCGCTGCGGTAGTCCTCGTAGGTGCCGAGCCGGTCCGAATAGAAGGCGGGCCAGGCGCAGGCCGCCATGAAGGCGCCCGCGGCGGCGATGGCCCAGCGCCGCCTCAGGCGGTCCAGCAGCACGCCGCAAGCCAGTGCGAAGAGCGGGACGGCGAAGATGTAAAAGCGCGCGTGGGTCATGCCGGCCTTGGCCACGATGCTGCCGGCCAGCACGAGGTACAGCAGGACCAGGTTGGACAGCGCCAGCACCTGCACCGCCCAGTCCGGCCAGGCGGCTCGGCCGGGCGCCCCGCGCCGCCGTTGCCAGGCCAGCATCCCGCAGGCCAGGGCCAGTGCCGCCACAAGCCACGGGGCGTGCATGACCGCGGTGGCGCCTTCCACCGTGGACACCGCGAAGTTCAGGTTCGAGAACTGCCCCCAGGCCACGGCGCCCTTGCTGGTGGCCATGATGGTGTGCGCGCTCACGGCGACCCACACGCCGAAGACGGCGGTCAGGGCGGCCAGCCGGGCGAGGCTGCGCAGGCTGCGGTTCTTCAAGGCGGCGAAGAAATCGGCGGCCATCAGCACCGCCACCAGGGCGGCCGCGTTGTAGTGCGAATAGCAGGCGAGCAGGAACAGCAGGGTCTCGGTCCACGAGGGCGGTTCGAGCCCGCGCCAGCCGCGGCGCCAGCGCAATGCCCACAGCAGCGAGCCCATGCCGGCCAGCGCCGTGCCCAGGCTGTAGGCCCGGGCGTCCTGCGCGTAGACGACCAGGGCCGGCGACAAGGTCAGCAGCAGCAAGGCCCAGGCGGCGACGCGGCGCTCCGTCGGGTCGGACCGGCGCGCCGCGAAGAACGCGAACCAGGCCAGCAGCGCGCAGCCCGCCAGCGCCCCGGGCAGCCGCGCGGAGAATTCCGAGACGCCCAGCAGGTTCACGCTGGCTTTCTCCAGCAAATCCTGCAACGGCGGGTGCTGCTCGGCCGCCTTGGCCGTCAGGAAAGTGTCCCCGTCCTGGAACAGGAAGATCGACGTCGGCCGGTACCACGGCTGCCCGGCTTCGGGCAGGAGCGGCCGGTAGATCGCCATGCCCAGGGTGAAAAGCTCGTCCGACCAGAAGCTCTTCTTGCCGAGGTCGTGGAAACGCAGCCCGCAGCCGAGCAGCACCAGGCCGGCCAGGAACAGGTGGAACCACCAGCGGGGCTTGTGGGGCGCGGTCGTCTTCATCGGGTCTGGGGTAGGAGTTGCCGGGGCGCGGCGTTTGGCCGGGGGCGGCGGATCCAGAGTTTCTCGAATCCGTGCCAGGAACTGGCGGCCAGCACGAAGGTGCAGGCGAGCACGGCGGCCAGGAAGCGGTAGCCCTGCAGCTGGGGGTGGTGGGTCACCAGCGTGTGGACGACCAGCATGTGCCACAGGTAGATGCCGTAGCTGATGTCGCCCAGGTAGCGCAGCGGCGCCAGCATCGGCGAGGCCGCCCATGGGAAGGTGATCGCCGCGGCCAGCAGGCTGGCCCAGCCCAGCGTCAGCAGGCTGCGCCACGCCACGATCATCCAGGTGTGGTTCCAGTGGTCGCCGTAGGCCACCATCAGCTTCAGCGACGCCGTGAGCAGGGCGATGGCCAGCAGCATCCACAACGCGAAGTTGGGCCAGCCGGCGCGCAGCGGACGCACCCCGCCCCGCGGTGCGTTGTGCAGCAGCAGGGCCAGGAAGATGCCGCAGGCGAACTGGTCAATCACCGCGGGCAGTTGCGACGCAGCGATCAGCTGGTCGGAGGGCAGCGCCGCGCCCGGCACCCACACCAGCGTGGTCAGCCAGCGCGCGGCCAGGGCGAACAGCGCGGTGCCCCCCAGCATGCGCCACGGGTCGCCGCGGGCGATCCAGGGGATGGCGAACAGCATCAAGGCGTAGAACTGCACTTCCAGCGCGATCGACCAGGTGACCCAGTTGATCGACCAGTAGGTGTCCGGGTGCAGGTTGTGCACGAACAGCAGGTGGCTGGCCACCTGCCAGAGCAGGGCCGGCGCGGGCGCGGCCAGCAGTTCGGGCTTGACCAGCAGCAGGTAGACCAGGCTTGTCGCCAGGTAGAGCGGCAGGATGCGGCAGGCGCGCCGCCAAGCGAAGTCGCGGCGGAAAGCCGTGCCCTGGGCGGCGTGGGCCTTCAGTCCCGCCCAGCCGATCACGAAGCCGCTGATCACGAAGAAGAGGTCCACCCCGATCAGCCCCCGGGCGCCCAGCACCCAGAAGCCGTCGGCCGGCAAGCCCCATTTGCCGGACAGCGTGACGTGGAAGCACAGCACCAGCAAGGCCGCCAGGCCACGCAGGATGTTGACGGCGGGGAAGGTCTGCGGTTGGGCGCTGCTCATGGCGCAGGCACCGCCTGCGGCGCGGCGGGTTCGGTTCCTTGCGGCGCGTGTTGCGGCCGCCGGCGCTGCACCCAGGGCTTCTCGAAGGCGTGCCAGGAGAAGGCGGACAGCACCAGCGTGCAGGCGACGACGTAGCCCAGCAGGGCCGGGCCCTGGATCGCGGTGACGTGGGTCTTGAGCACGTGCAGGATCAACAGGTGCCACAGGTAGATGCCATAGCTGATCTCGCCGAGGTAGCGCAGGGGCGCCAGCAGCCGGGCGGACGCCCACGGGAAGGTGACCGCGGCGGCGACCAGGCAGGCCATCCCGAGTGTCAGCACCGGCCGCCAGAAGACGATCATCGCCTGGCTGGCCCAATAGGTGTAGGTGAGGTGCAGCTTCAGCGCGGCCCCGAGGAAGAGGCTGGCCAGGGCCAGCCAGCAGATGAAGTTGCGCCAGCCCGCGGTGAGCCACCGGTGGGCGGCGCCTTCCTTGCGGTGCAGCGCCATGGCCAGGAAGATGCCGCAGGCGAACTGGTCGATCACGCCCGGCAGCTGGGTGGCGGCCACCATCTGCTCGTGCACGCTGGTCTCGGGCAGCCCGGGCACCAGCAGCAAGGTGGTGGCGTAGCGGTAGGCCAGCGCCAGCAAGGCCGCGCCCGCCAGCGCCTTGGCGGCGCCGGCCCGGGCCAGCCAGGGCGTGATGAGCAGCATCAACAAATAGAACTGCACTTCCAGTCCCACCGACCAGGCCACCCCGTTGATCGAGCCGAAGGTGCCCGGGTGCAGGTTGTGCAGGAACAGCAGGTGGCTGCCGAGGTGGACCGCCATGGCGCCGGCCGGGATCAGCAGCAGCGCCGGCTGCACCAGGAACAGGAAGATCAGGGTGGTGAAGTAATAGAGGGGCACGATGCGCCGCAGCCGGCGCCGCGCGAATTCTTTCCGGAAGGCCGGGCCTTGGGCCGCGTGCCCGTTCAGCGCCGACCAGGCGATGACGAAGCCGCTGATCACGAAGAACAGGTCGACCCCCACCCAGCCGCGCTGGAAGGCCATCCACACGCCGCTTTGCGGCGCGTCGGGCCAGTTTCCCAGCACGAGGACGTGGTAGACCAGCACCAGCATCGCGGCCAACGCGCGCAGCAGGTCGATGGCGGGGAAAGAGGCGGGTCCGGCGTTGGCCGGGGATGGGGGCGGGCGGGCCATGGGTTCTGCGCGGGCGGCCTGCGGGCCGCGGCGGAAGGTATGCAAACCCGGGATTGTCGCCCAGCGGGGGCGGCCCGCCGGAAGGCGGGCCTCGCCGCTCAAGCGACCCGGTCGCGGGCGCGGCCCAGCGCCTCCCAGAAGCGCGCCTCCTGGGTGGTGCTGAAGTTGATGCGCATCAGCGTCGTCGGCCGGTGGTTGGCGTGGAAGAGGCTGCCCGGCGCGAGCAGCCAGCCTTCGTCCACCATGGTCTGGGCCAGGCGTTCGGTGTCCACGCCGGCGTCCACCCAGCCGAACAGGCCGCGCGGCGTGGCGCGGAAAGCGCAACCGTGCGCCTGGGCCAGCTTGGCGGTGCGGCTGCGGGCGGCGTCCAGCCGCTGGTTGACGCGGTCGGCGTGGCGGCGCAGCCAGCCTTGTTCCAGGCAGTGGGCCAGGGCCTGTTCCGTCAGCGAGGGGGTGGTCAGCGTGCCCAGCAGCTTGGTGTCGATCAGGCGGTCGACCAGCGCGGCGGGCGCCGCGATGTAGCCGACGCGCCAATTGGGCACGAGGATCTTCGAGAAGCCGGACACGTAGATCGTGCGCTGCAGCCCGTCCAGCGCCGAGAGCCGGGGCAGGTGGCCGGGCGCGAGGTAGCAATAGCTGTCGTCTTCGAGGATGTGGAACTGGTGCTCGGCCGCCAGCTGCAGGATCTGGTGCGCGGCCTGCAGGCTGAGGCAGGCGCCGGTGGGGTTGTGGAGGACCGAGACGGTGATGTACAGGCGCGGCTTGTCCTGCAGGGCCTGGGCCTCGATCAGCTGGCGCATCACCGCCAGGTCGGGCCCGGCTTCGCCGCGCGGCACCGGCAGCACCCGCAGGCCGAGCGCGGCCAGCCGGGCGAACTCCACCGGCCAGCCGGGCTCGTCCACCAGCACCGTGTCGCCCGCGCGCAGCAGGGTGCGGGTGATGACGTCCAGCGCATGGGTCGCGCCCAGGGTGGTGATGAGCTGGCCGGGCTCGGCGTTGATGCCGTGGTCGAGCAGCTTGTGGCACAGCGCCCGCCGCAGCCGCAGGTCGCCGGCCGGCTCGCCGTATTGCAGGGACAGCGGCCCGAGCAGCGCGCCGCCGCTCACCCGTTTGAGCGCGCCGCCGAGGATCGGCAGGTCGAGCCAATCCACCGGCAGCGTGCCCAGGCCCGGCGTGGGCAGGCTGCCGGGCGGCTGGAACATGCCGCGCATCAGTGTGGTGGCGCTGACCGGCGGACGCAGCGCGGGCGCCTGGCCGGGCGCTTTATCCGGCGCGCGGGCTGGCGCGTGCGGCCTGCCCGCCGCGGCCGCGGGCCGGGTCTCGCGCACGAAGAAGCCGCGTTGCTTGCGAGCCTCCACCAGCCCCTGGGCCAGCAGCAGGTCGTAGGCGGCCACCACGGTGCTGGTGCTCACCTGGTGGCGCTTGGCGCACTCGCGCACCGAGGGCAGGCGGCTGCCGGGCGGCATCAGGCGCTGGCGGATGTGTTCGCCGAAGCGCAGCGCCAGTTGCTCTGTCAGCGTGGTGTCGGCGCGCCGGGACAGCGAGGGGGTCTGTGGCGCTTGGGCCGCGGGCGCGACGGCGCGGGGCCTGGCGGCGGCGAGAGGGGGTGTGGGCATGTCGTCGCGGCTCCTTGGGCCAGTGCCGTGTGCGCCTGGCGTGACCAATACAGTTCAGCAGATGTACGCAGAAAGTGTACTGCTGCTGTGCTGGTGTCGACACTAAACTGTTTGCCATGCCCGCACAAGAAACCCACCGCCTTCCCTTGCCGCCCGCGCCGGCCGCGGAAACGCCGCTGGCGCACCGGCAGCGGGAAAACCGCGGCTTGTGGCTGGGCCTGCTCGGTGTGGTGATCTTCGCTTTCACTTTGCCGATGACGCGGTTGGCCGTCGGGGCCGCGGGCGATCCGCAGTTGCCGCCGCTCTTCGTCACCGCGGGCCGGGCGGCCTTGGCCGGGCTGTTGAGCGCCGCCTACCTGGCGCTGACCGGCGCGGCGCCGCCCGCGCGCCGGCACTGGGGCGCCCTGGCGGTCTCGGCGGCCGGCTCGGTCCTGGGTTTCCCGCTCTTCCTGGCCTTGGCGCTGCGCCAGGTGGAGGCGACCCACGCCGCCGTCGTCACCGGCGTGCTCCCGCTGGGCACGGCGCTCGCGGCCGCCTTGTATTTCCGCCAGCGGCCGTCCAACGGTTTCTGGTTCTGCGCGGGGCTCGGCTGCGCGCTGGTCATCGGCTTCGCCGCCTGGCAGGGCGGCGGGCGGCTGCATGCGGCCGACGGCCTGCTGGTGCTGTCGGTCGCCAGCGGCGCCATCGCCTATGTGGCCGGCGCACGCGTGTCCGCCGAACTTCCCGCCGAACAGGTGATCTGCTGGGTGCTGGTCGGCAGCCTGCCTTTCACGGCACCGGCGATGTGGGCGGCCTGGCCCGACCTGTCGGCCCAACCGGTGCGCTGGGCCGCCTGGGGCGGGTTCGCCTATGTCACCGTGTTCTCGATGTGGCTGGGCTTCTTCGCCTGGTACCGCGGCCTGGCGCTGGGCGGCGCGGTGCGCGTCAGCCAGGTGCAACTGGTGCAGCCTTTCCTGGCGCTGTTGTTCGCGGTGCCCATCCTGGGCGAATCGCTGGACGCGGCGACGCTGGGTTTCTCTCTGGCGGTCATCGCCACGGTGTTCGCCGGCAAGAAAATGCCCGTGCGCCGCTGAAGGATCGAAAGGACGCGCCCCATGCCGACACCCGACACCCTGCTCGCGATCGCGCTGTTCGCGCTGGTGACTTCGGTCACCCCCGGCCCCAACAACCTGATGCTGCTCGCCTCGGGCGTGAACCACGGCGTGCGGGCCACGCTGCCGCACATGGCCGGCATCACCGTCGGCTTCCTGGTGATGCTGGTGGCGGTGGGCCTGGGACTGGGCGCCGTCTTCGGGCGCTACCCGGCGGTCTACGCCGTCATGAAATGGCTGGGCGTGGCCTACATGCTCTACCTGGCCTGGGGCATGGTGCGCTCCGGCCCGCCGGGCGAATCCGGCGCCGCGGCCGGGCCGCGCCCGATGGGCTTCTGGGCCGCCGCGGCGTTCCAGTGGGTCAACCCGAAAGCCTGGGTGATGGCGGTGGGCGTGTTCAGCAGCTACCTGGCGCCGGGCTACGGCGCTTGGGCGGTGGCCGTGGTGGCCGTGCTCTTCGCCCTCGTCGGCGCGCCAAGCATCGGCGTGTGGGCCGTGTTCGGCAGCAGCATGCGCGAGCACTTGCGCAGCCCGCGCGTGCTGCGCGCCTTCAACTGGGCGATGGCGCTGCTGCTGGTGGCTTCGCTGCTGCCGCTGTTGCAAGCCCCGGCCGCGGTGGGCGCGCCATGAAAGGGCGGGGGGCGCAGGCGCGCCTGCAAGACGCCGTCCAGGCCTTGCCCGGGGCGGCGACCGCGCGCTATCCGGCGGGCGCGCCCTTCGTCCAGATGCTGGCCCACGGCAGCATGACCGTCGAGTTGTACCGGCCCGAAGGCGTGGACCTGCAGACGCCCCACGCCCAGGACGAGCTCTACGTCGTCGCCGCCGGCCACGGCGAATTCGCCTGCGGCGACATACTCACCCCCTTCGGCCCCGGCGACTGCCTGTTCGTGCCGGCGGGCGTGGAGCACCGCTTCACCCGTTTCAGCCCGGACTTCATGACCTGGGTGGTCTTCTACGGCCCCCAGGGCGGCGAAAGCCGCGGCGTTCCGGCCGGCGGCCGATACGATCCGACCCTTCCACCCCAGGCGCCACAAGCGCCGAAACCCGAGAGCGAATTGCCATGAGCAAAGCCCCAGCCCATCCCACCACCGGAACCCCCTCCATGCCGTCCAGCCCTTTCACCCAGGCGCGCCGCGCCGCGCGGATGAACCCCTCGATCATCCGCGAGATCCTCAAAGTCACCGAGCGGCCCGGCATCATCTCGCTGGCCGGGGGGCTGCCGTCGCCCGACAGCTTCCCGGTGCAGCCGGTGCGCGACGCCGCCGAGCGCGTGCTGCGCGACACGCCGCGCGAAGCGCTGCAATACGCCGCCAGCGAGGGCTACCTGCCGCTGCGCGAATGGGTCGCCGCGCACATGGCGGCGCAGGGCATGGCCGGCCTGGACCCTTCCCAGGTGCTGATCACCACCGGTTCCCAGCAGGGCCTGGACCTGGTCGGCAAGGTGCTGGTCGACGCCGGCAGCCGCGTGGCGGTCGAGACGCCGACCTACCTGGGGGCGCTGCAGGCCTTCGCGCCCTATGAGCCCGAGTTCGTGCCCGTCGCCTGCGACGACGAGGGCCCGCTGCCCGCGTCCCTGGGCGAGGTCAAGGGCGCGCGCTTCCTCTACGTGATCCCGAACTTCCAGAACCCGAGCGGCCGCTGCCTGAGCGCCGCGCGCCGCGACGCGATCGTCGAGAAATCGCGCGAGATCGGCCTGCCGCTGGTCGAGGACAACCCCTACGGCGACCTCTGGTTCGACCAGGCCCCGCCCGCGCCGCTGGCCTCGCGCTGGGCCGAAGGCTCGATCTACCTCGGCTCCTTCTCGAAGGTGCTGGCGCCCGGCATGCGTCTGGGTTACGTGATCGCCCCGCCGGCCTTGATGCCCAAACTGCTGCAGGCCAAACAGGCGGCCGACCTGCACACCCCCGGCTTCAACCAGCGCGTGGTGCACGAAGTCATCCGCGACGGCTTCCTCGACGAGCACGTGCCGACGATCCGCGCGCTGTACAAGCAGCGACGCGACGCGATGCGCGCCGCGCTGGAGAAACACCTGCCGCCGGGTTGCCGCTGGACGGTGCCCACCGGCGGCATGTTCTTCTGGGTGAGCCTGCCGGAGGGCGTCGACGCGATGGCCCTGCTGCCGCTCGCCGTCGAACGCGGCATGGCCTTCGTGCCGGGCGAGCCCTTCTTCGCCGGCGGCGCGGTGCGCAAGAACACGCTGCGGCTGAGCTTCGTCACCGTCGACCCCGAACGCATCGGCCAGGGCGTCGCCCTGCTCGCCGAGGCGCTGAAGCAAGCCGCGCCGGCGGCCGCCTGAACGTGGGCCTGCCTGCCGCCGATCCGCCGGCCGCGACCTTCTTCCAAGTCGACGTCTTCGCCACCGGTCCCTTGACCGGCAACGGCGTGGCCGTCTTCCTGGGCGCCGCCGACTGGTCGGCGCACTTCATGCAGCGGCTCACCCGGGAGATGAACCAGTTCGAGTCCATCTTCCTGGCCGAGCCGACGCCGCAGGGCGAAGCCGGCGCGCGGGTGTTCACGGTAGACGAGGAGCTGCCGTTCGCCGGCCACCCGGTGCTCGGCGCGGCCGCGGTGCTGCACCGCGCCTTCGCGCCCGGCTACGCCGAACGCGACTGGCTGCTCAAGCTCGCGGCGGGCGACCTGCCGGTGCGCACCGCCCGGCTGCCGCAAGGCCAGTACCGCGCCGAGATGAACCAGGGCGACGGCGAACTCGGCGGGGCCATCGACCCGGCGCTGCTCGCCCCGGTGCTCGGTGGCCTGGGGCTGCGCCGCGACGACCTGGTCGACGGCCTGCCGGCCCGGGTGGTGTCCACCGGCCTGCCCTACCTCATCCTGCCGGTGCGGCCCGGGGCGCTGGCCCGCGGGGTGGAACAGTCCGGCAGCGTCGAGGCGCTGGTCGCGCCCTTCGGCGCGAAGTTCTCATTGCTGCTGGACGCCGAAGGCCGCGAACAACGCACCTGGGACCACGTCGGCCGCGTCGAAGACGTGGCCACCGGCAGCGCCGCCGGCCCCGCCGCGGCCTACCTGTTCGACCTCGGCCTGGCCGATCCCGCCTCGCCGCTGACGCTGTCCCAGGGCCGTTTCGCCGGCCGCCCGAGCCGCATCGGCGTGCGCCGCGACGGCGCCGGCGGACTGTGGGTCAGCGGCGAAGTCTGGCCCGTGAGCCGCGGCGTCCTCGACGTCCAACCGGAAACCTCCGCATGACCGCCACCAGCCGTCCTTTCCACCAGGTCGACGTCTTTTCCTCCGAGCCGCTGCGCGGCAACCCCTTGGCCGTCGTGGCCGACGCCGGGGGCCTGGACGACGACCGGATGGCCGCCTTCGCGCGCTGGACCCACCTGTCGGAGACCACGTTCCTGCTGCCCCCCACCTCGCCCGAGGCCGACTACCGCGTGCGCATCTTCACGCCCAGCGGCGAGCTGCCGTTCGCCGGGCATCCCACCCTGGGCAGCTGCGCGGCCTGGCTGGCCGAAGGCGGCAGGCCGCGTCAGCCGGACGTCGTGGTGCAGGAATGCGGCGTCGGGCTGGTGCGCGTGCGGCGGGATGACGGGCGACTGGCTTTCGCCGCGCCGCCGCTGCGGCGCGCCGGCGCGGCCGACGCCGGCGTCCAGGCGCAGGTGGCGCGGGCCTTGAAGCTCGCGCCCTCCGAACTGGCGGCCGTCGAATGGGTCGACAACGGCGCGGGCTGGCTGGCGGTGCTGCTGTCCAACCGGGAGCAGGTGCTGTCGCTGGCGCCCGACTTCGCCGCCATGGCCGGACTGAAGCTCGGCGTGGTCGCCCCCTGGGATCCGGCGGCGGACGGTGGCGAGGCCCAGTTCGAAGTGCGCGCCTTCATGCCCGGCGGCCTCGAAGACCCGGTGACCGGCAGCCTCAACGCCGGCCTGGCCCCATGGCTGATCGGCAGCGGCCGCGCGCCCGCCCGCTACGTCGCCAGCCAGGGCACCGTCCTGGGCCGCAGCGGCCGGGTGCACATCGAGCAAGCTGACGACGGCACCGTCTGGGTGGGCGGCGCGGTGGCGCCCTGCATCCGCGGCACGGTCAGCCTTTGACAGCCCAACCCCACCGAACTGAACGGAACTTCCGATGCAAGCCGCCAATTTCGACTTGAACGCCTACTTTTCGCGCATCGGCCACGATGGCCCGGCCGACGCCGACGCCGCGACCCTCGCCGCGTTGATGCGCCGCCAGCTGTTCGCCGTGCCCTTCGAGAACCTCGACGTGCAGGCCGGCAAGGGCGTGTCGCTGGTCCCGGAGGACATCGTCGACAAGATCGTCCACCAACGGCGCGGCGGCTATTGCTACGAGATCAACGGCCTGTTCGCGATGGCGCTGCAGGCGCTGGGCATCCCCTACCGCTTCGTGGCCGCGCGGCCGATGTTCTACCCGGTGCGCCGCCCCCGCACCCACATGGCCGTGGTGGCCCGCGCCGACGGCCACGACTGGCTCTGCGACCTGGGTTTCGGCAGCTACGGCATCCGCGCGCCGATGCGCCTGGACCGGCTGGGCGACGAGGTGGCGCAGGACTTCGACCGCTTCAAGCTGAGCCAGCCGCAGCCCGGCGAATACCTGCTGCAGGCCTGGGTCGAAGGCGACTGGGCCAACCAGTACGGCTTCGACCTGTCTCCCCAGGAGTGGATCGACTTCATGCCGGCCAACTACCTCAATTCCACCCATCCCGACGCGATCTTCGTGCAGAAGCTGCTGGTGGTGCGGCAGCACGAGCAGGGCCGGGACATCCTCTTCGGCGACACCTTGAAGCAGGTCACCGCCTACGGCGTGGTCGCCACCGCCGTGGCGCCGCACGACCGTGCGGCGGTGCTCGATGGCCACTTCGGCCTGCGTTGGCCGGCGGCGGCGGCGACGGCGTGATGGGCGGCGCGGCCATGGCGGTGCCCTCCGAGCCGGTGGCGCTAGGAGGCTGTCGGGCTTTGAGACGTGCCCACGTTGAAGCCGAAAAAGGGCTCAGCCGAGGCGCGAAGCACAGCCA
>CBIHOD010000057.1:0-24108 GCA_966211815.1 uncultured Burkholderiales bacterium | reverse complement strand
CGTTGACGATGGCGTCGGTCTCGCGGATGTGGGCCAGGAACTGGTTGCCCAGGCCCTCGCCCTTGGAGGCGCCGGCCACCAGGCCGGCAATGTCGACGAACTCGACGATGGCAGGCACCACCCGCTCGGGCTTGACGATGCCGGCCAGCTGGCCGAGCCGCGGGTCCGGCAGCTCCACCACGCCGACATTGGGCTCGATGGTGCAGAAGGGATAGTTCTCGGCGGCGATGCCGGCTTTGGTCAGGGCGTTGAACAGGGTGGACTTGCCGACATTGGGCAGGCCGACGATGCCGCATTGGAGGCTCATGGGGGGCTTTCGCTGGATGTGGCGGGCCGCTGCGGGGCCGGGCCCGGCTCAAGGCAGGCAGGCAAGCGTCGCGGCGCCGTGGGGGAGGATCGATCGGAACCGGCATTTTACGGTCGGGGGGCGGGCCGCCGCCCATCGCCGAAGCCAGGCCGGTGGTGCCGCGCCGCGCCGCTTCGGCCTTGGTCGCTCCCTACAATCCCCGCATGGAACGCGAAGTGGACGTGGTGGTGCGGGGCGGCGGCGCGGTCGGGCAGAGCCTGGCGCTGGCGCTCGGGCGGCAGGGGTTGCGGGTGGGGCTGGTCGCCGCCGAACCGGCTGTGGCGGCCGGCGCCGACGTCAGGGCCTACGCCTTGAACGCTGCTTCGCGCGCGCTGCTGCGGGATCTCAAAGTCTGGGACGCGTTGCCCCCTTCCGCCGTGACGCCGGTCGACGAGATGCAAGTCACGGGGGACGCGCCCGGCGCCGGCCTGGCCTTCTCCGCCTGGCAGCAGGGCGCCGAGGCGCTCGCCTGGATCGTCGACGTGCCCGCGCTCGAAGGCGCTTTGCAGGAGGCGGTGAGGTTCTCGCCGCACGTCACCTGGCTGGCGGAGGGCGCCGGCCCGGTCCGCGCGCCGCTGACGGCGATCTGCGAGGGCAGGGCTTCCCAGTCCCGCGCGCAACTGGGGGTTTCCGTGCGGCAGGACCGCTACGGCCAGCAGGCGGTTGCCGCCCGGCTGGTGGGCGAGCGCCCCCACGGCGGCTGCGCCCGCCAATGGTTCGGCAGCCCCGAGGTGCTGGCGCTGCTGCCGATGGACGCGCCGCAGCCGGGCCGTTCGCTCGGGCTGGTCTGGTCGGTGCCCGACGAGCGGGCCGAGCGGCTGCTGGCGCTGCCGGCACCGGAATTCGAGCAGGCGCTGCGCGATGCCAGCGGCGATGCGCTGGGGCGCCTGACGCTGGCCTCCGAGCGCAAAGCCTGGCCCTTGGTGCGCAGCCGCGTCGACCCCTGGTGCGGCCCGGGCTGGGTGCTGGTGGGCGACGCGGCGCACGGCGTGCACCCCCTGGCGGGGCAGGGCCTGAACCTGGGCCTGGCCGATGCTGCCTGCCTGGCGCGCGTGCTGTCCGACAAGGAAAGCTGGCGCGGCCTGGGCGACGACAAGCTGCTGCGCCGCTACGCGCGCGAACGCGCGGCGCCTACCCGCGCCATGGACGCCGGCATCGACGGCCTGTGGCAGCTTTTCGCGGCGCCGGGCGCCGGCGCCAGGGAACTTCGCAACCTCGGTTTGAATCTGGTCAATCGCCTGCCCCCGCTCAAGCGCTGGCTCGCGGGCAGGGCGCTGGGGTTTTGATGCGGGTCTTCTTCCGGGAATTTATGCAGCACTTCAATGGTCTTTCCGGGCGAACCGCCCGCCGCCGGGGTCCGCTCGCGGCCTGCAGGCTCGCCGCGGCTCTGGCTTGCGCGGTGGCGGGACTGACCGCCATCGCGCCCGCCCAGGCCCAGGAGGCCGTCATCCGAAAGAACATGGCGGAGCGCTTCCCCGAGTGGCCCAAGGTCGACGAAGTCACCAAGACGCCGATGCCCGGCATCTATGAGGTGCGCATCGGCAACAACCTCTTCTACACCGACGAGCAGGCCAGCTTCGTGATCGAGGACGGCCACATGGTCGACACCAAGACGCGCGTCAGCCTCACGCAGCAGCGCCTGTCCAAGCTCACCGCCATCGATTTCTCGGCCTTGCCGCTGAAGGACGCGATGGTCTGGAAGCAGGGCAAGGGCAGCCGCAGGCTGGCCGTGTTCGCCGACCCCAATTGCAGCGCCTGCCGCATGTTCGAAGAGCAGCTGCAGCAGGTGAAGGACGTCACCGTCTACGTCTTCCTGCTGCCCATCCTCGGGCCCGATTCCAACACCAAGAGCCAGCAGATCTGGTGTTCGAAGGACAACGACCAAGTCTGGCTGGACTGGATGCTCAGGAGCGTGCCGCCCAAGCGCTTCATGGGCGCCTGCGACAGCGCGGCGCTGCAGCGCAACCGCCAGTTCAGCGACCGCCACCGCATCACCGGCACGCCGGCCATCGTCTTCGAAGACGGCTTCCGCGTGCCGGGGGCGATGAACGCGGCCCAGCTGGAAAAGCAGCTGGCGGCCAGCGCCCAGGCGGTCGTCAAACGCTGAGCGGCGGGCCCTACAATTTCGCGGCGCCGCTGGCGGCACCCAGCGCCCGGCGGCCAGAACCCCGACTAGTCTTTGGTCTTCTCGCCGAAAGGTATTTCCCATGAGTTCCGAGCCCCCCGCTGCCGCAGCCCCCTCCCTGGCCCACATCGCCCCGCGCGACAAGGCGGAGATCCTCGCCGAGGCCCTGCCCTACATCCGCAAGTTCCACGGCAAGACCATCGTCATCAAATACGGCGGCAACGCCATGACCGACCCGGGCCTGCAGCAGGATTTCGCGGAGGACGTGGTGCTGCTCAAGCTGGTGGGTATGAACCCGGTGGTGGTGCACGGCGGCGGGCCGCAGATCGACGAGGCGCTGGCCAAGATCGGCAAGAAAGGCACCTTCATCCAGGGCATGCGGGTGACCGACGACGAGACCATGGAAGTGGTCGAATGGGTGCTGGCCGGACAGGTCCAGCAGGACATCGTCGGCCTGATCAACGTGGCCGGCGGCAAGGCCGTGGGCCTGACAGGGCGCGACGGCGGCTTGATCCGCGCCCGCAAGCTCAAGATGGTCGACCGCGAGGACCCGAGCAAGGAGCACGACGTCGGCCAGGTGGGCGAGATCGAATCGATCGACCCTTCGGTGGTCAAAGCGCTGCAGGACGACCAGTTCATCCCGGTGATCTCCCCGCTGGGCTTCGGCGCCAACAACGAGAACTACAACATCAACGCCGACGTGGTGGCCGGCAAGCTGGCCGAAGTGCTGAAGGCCGAGAAGCTGATGATGCTGACCAACATCCCCGGCGTGCTCGACAAGCAGGGCCAGCTGCTCACCAACCTGTCGGCGCGCGAGATCGACGAGCTTTTCGCCGACGGCACGATCAGCGGCGGCATGCTGCCCAAGATCGCCTCCGCGCTGGACGCCGCCAAGAACGGCGTCAACACCGTGCACATCATCGACGGCCGCGTGCCCCACGCCATGCTGCTGGAGGTGCTCACCGAGCAGGCTTACGGCACGATGATCCGCTCGCACTGACACCGCTCCGGGCCTGACGGGATGGGCGGATGAAGCCGCTGGGCCGACCCGGGCTGCGCCGGCGGGCGGGCGAGCCGGCGCCCCCCTCGCGGCCTCCCGCCGCGAAGGCCCGGCGGGCGCCGGGCCGGCGGACCTGGCTCTTCGACCTCGACAACACGCTGCACGACGCCGGCCTCGCCGCCTTCGGGCCGACCAACCAGGCGATGACGGATTACATCGCCGAGCACCTCGGCCTGGATCCTCAGGCCGCGTCGGCGCTGCGCCAGCACTACTGGGACCGTTACGGCGCCACCCTGCTCGGCCTGGTGCGCCACCACGGCGTCCAGGCGGCGCATTTCCTCCACCACACCCACCAGCTGCCCGACCTGGAGGCACGCCTGCGCACCAGCAGCCATGACCGGGCCGCCCTGGCCCGGCTGCCCGGACGCAAGGTGCTGCTGACCAATGCGCCCCGCGTTTATGCGCTGCGCGTGCTCGCGGCCTTGCGGATGACGCGGTGCTTCGACGCCGTCGTGAGCATCGAGGACATGCGGCTCTTCGGCCATTGGCGCCCGAAGCCCGACACCCGCATGTTCCGCAGGCTGGCGGTCTGCCTGAAAACCCCGCCGAGCCGCTGCGTGCTGGTCGAGGACACCCTGATGCACCAGCGCGGTGCCCGCCGCGTGGGCATGAAAACCGCCTGGATGCAGCGCTACCTTCGCGCGCCCGGCGATTCCGTGATGAACGCAACAAACTCGCGCGTAGTCAGCGTTCACCCTTGCGCCAAGCCCCCGTACGTGTGTGCCAGAATCAAATGGATACAAACTCTGCACTCACATTGGGGGGCTCTGCCATGAATTCAGTTCCGGACAGCATGCCCCACGACGGTGCCGAGCCGCCGCTCGAAGCCGCGGCCGCCGCACCCGTGCGCAAGCGCCCCAAGCCGGGCGAGCGCCGTGTCCAGATCCTCCAGACCCTGGCCTCCATGCTCGAGCAGCCGGGCGCCGAACGGGTGACCACCGCGGCCCTGGCCGCCAGGCTCGAGGTCAGCGAGGCCGCGCTGTACCGGCATTTCGCCAGCAAGGCGCAGATGTTCGAAGGCCTCATCGAATTCATCGAACAAAGCGTCTTCACCCTCATCAACCAGATCAACGAGCGCGAGACCGACGGCCGCAGCCAGGCGCACAAGGCGGTGCAGGTGCTGCTGCAGTTCGGCGAGAAGAACCCCGGCATGGCCCGCGTGATGGTCGGCGACGCGCTGGTCTTCGAGCACGAGCGGCTGCTGGTCCGCATGAGCCAGTTCTTCGACCGCATCGAGTCGCAGCTCAAGCAGAGCCTGCGCCTGCACGCCGACGGCAACGGCTCCAGCACGCCGACCGTCGACGCGCAGGCGCGCTCGGCGGCCTTGACCGCCTTCGCGGTGGGCCGGCTGCACCGCTACGCCCGCTCCGGCTTCAAACGCGCGCCGACCGAGCACCTCGACACCACGTTGAACCTGATGCTCGCCTGAGGGCGGGCGGCGCCCGCCCCGTAAACTCGCGGGCATGACCGACCTCGAACGTTTGATCTCGCGCGCGGAACACGTGCTTTCGCGCCTGGAAGCGGTGCTTCCCCATCCCTTGCAGGCCCCCGATTGGCAGGCTTCGGTGGCTTTCCGCTACCGCAAGCGCGGTTCGTCGGGATGGCTGCAGCCGGTCCGCCACGTGGCCGGCATCCGGCTGGACGACCTCAAGGAAGTGGAGCCGCAGAAAGAACGCCTGCGGCGCAACACCGCCCAGTTCGTCGCCGGCCAGCCGGCCAACAACGTGCTGCTCACCGGCGCGCGGGGCACCGGCAAGAGTTCGCTGATCAAAGCCTGCCTCAACGGCTACGCCGCCCAGGGCCTGCGCTTGATCGAGGTCGACAAGGCCGACCTGGTCGACCTGCCCGACATCGTCGAACTCGTCGCCCCGCGGCCCGAGCGCTTCGTCGTGTTCTGCGACGACCTCAGCTTCGACGAGGGCGAGCCGGGCTACAAGGCGTTGAAGTCCATCCTCGACGGCTCGGTGTCGCAGGCGTCCGACAACGTGCTGATCTACGCGACGAGCAACCGCCGCCACCTGTTGCCCGAGTACATGAAAGAGAACCTCACCTACCAGCACACCGAGGACGGCGAGGTGCACCCGGGCGAGGTCGTGGAGGAGAAGATCTCCCTGTCCGAACGCTTCGGGCTGTGGATCAGCTTCTACCCTTTCAGCCAAGACGAATACCTGGCGATCGTGGCGCAGTGGCTGCGCAGCTTCGGCGCTTCCGAAGACGCGATCGCCGCGGCGCGCCAGGAAAGCCTGGTCTGGGCGCTGGAGCGCGGCTCGCGTTCCGGCCGCGTGGCTTTCCAGTTCGCCAAGGACTACAGCGGCAGGCACGCCGCATGAGCGGCGCCGCGAACGGAATGGCGCCGCAGGAGCGCCGCCCAGTGGACGTCGCCGTCGGCGTGCTGATCGACGCCGACGGACGTTTCTTGCTCACCTCGCGCCCAGAAGGCAAGGTCTACGCCGGTTATTGGGAATTCCCCGGCGGCAAGCTGGAAGAAGGCGAAACCGTCGAACAGGCGCTGCGTCGCGAGCTGCAGGAGGAACTCGGCATCGAGATCGGTGCGGCCCAGCCCTGGCGCATGGAGCTGGTCGACTACCCCCACGCCCGGGTGCGCCTGCATTTCTGCAAGGTCTTCGAATGGACGGGCGAGCCGCAGATGCGCGAGCGGCAGGACATGGCCTGGCAGCGCCTGCCGGTGCGGGTCGGGCCGGTGCTGCCCGGCACGGTGCCAGTGCTGCAATGGTTCGCCGAAGAGCAGGGGTTTGCCGGGCCAACCCATCAGGCCACGACTACACTGACCGAATGAATTGGCTCGACGAAGTGAAGTGGGACGCCCAGGGGCTCGTGCCCGTCATCGCCCAGGAAAAAGGCAGCAACGACGTGTTGATGTTCGCCTTCATGGACCGTGAGGCCCTGGCTTTGACCGCACAGAAAGGCCAGGCGGTCTATTTCAGCCGGTCCAGGCAGCGGCTTTGGCACAAAGGCGAAGAGTCCGGCCACATCCAGGTCGTGCACGAGATCCGGCTGGACTGCGACAACGACGTCGTGCTCCTGAAGGTCACCCAGCAAGGCCACGAGCCCGGCATCGCCTGCCACACCGGGCGCCACAGCTGTTTTTTCCAGCTCTACAAGGACGGCGCCTGGCACACCGTCGAACCCGTCCTCAAAGACCCCGGAAGCATCTACAAAAAATGAACGCCCCCGCACCGACGTCCCAAGACATCCTGGAGCACTTGGCCGGCGTGATCGAACAGCGCAAGCTGGGCGACCCCGACAAGAGCTACGTGGCCCGGCTGTTCCACAAGGGGACGGACGCCATCCTGAAGAAAGTCGGCGAGGAAGCCACCGAGACGGTGATGGCGGCCAAGGACGGCGACAAGGAAAAGATCGTCTACGAAGTGGCCGACCTGTGGTTCCACAGCATGATCGCGCTGTCGCACTTCGGCTTGAAGCCGGCCGACGTGCTGGCCGAGCTGAAGCGCCGCGAAGGGCTGTCCGGCCTGGAAGAATTCGCCGCCCGGAAAATGCAAGGCCGCGAAGCCACCGGAACTTGAACGCCAGGAAAGGTCCTACCGCCATGAACCCCGTCGTGGACATCGATGACGAACGCGCCCGCTCGCTCAAGACGATCGGCCATGTCAGCTACCTGCTGCACCTCATCGTCGCGGTGGGCGCGGTGCTGCCCGGCGTGCAAGCCGGCGTCGCCTTGCTCATCGTCGCTTTCATCATCGACCTGGTGAAGAAGGACGACGCCGCGGGCACCTGGCAGGAGACGCATTTCCGCTGGCGCATCCATTCCGTGCTGTGGGCGGGCGGCCTGTACCTGCTGACCGCGCCGCTGTGGCTGCTGCTCGCCGTTCCGGGATGGATCGCCTGGGTGCTGGTGTCCATCTGGTTCCTCTACCGGATCATCCGCGGCTGGCTCAACCTGAACGCCAACGCCCCGATGCCGCGGTGACCTCCACAAGGCCGACAAGACATGACACACGACCCGAACTGCGTTTTCTGCAAGATCGTCGCCGGCCAGATCCCGTCGCGCAAGGTGCATGAAGACGACGAGCTGCTGGCTTTCCACGACATCGCCCCCTGGGCGCCGGTTCATTTCCTCGTCATACCGAAAAAGCACATTCCCAGCCTGGCACAGGCCGAGCCGCAAGACCAGGCGCTGCTCGGCAAGATGCTGCTGCTGGCCAAAGAGCTGGCGCCGCGGGAAGGCGCAGGCAACGGTTTCCGCACCCAGATCAACACCGGCGTCGACGGTGGCCAGGAAGTGGGGCACCTGCACTTGCACGTGATCGGCGGCCCGCGGCCCTGGGCCAAGGGCTGACGGCGGCGCCGTCGCGCGCCTCGTGCCCTCCGACCCCGGGCTGACAGCCTGGGGCACTAAAATCTTCGCAGTCTTTACAGGAGATTCGTCATGGGTTCATTCAGCATTTGGCATTGGCTGATCGTGCTGTTGGTGGTGGTGCTCATTTTCGGCACCAAGAAGTTGAAGAACATCGGTTCCGACCTCGGCGGCGCCGTCAAAGGTTTCAAGGACGGCATGCGCGACGGCAGCGCCGGCGATGAAGCGCCGCCGCCCCAGCAGGTCGGCACCCACAAAGCGGCCGACCCCAACACGGTGGATGTCGAAGCCAAGACCAAGCATTGAGCGGCCGGGCGCCCGGCATTGCATTGAGAGGCTCGCGGCGTGTTGTGTTTGACCCGGCATCCCCATGATTGATTTTGGTTTCGACAAACTGGCCCTCATCGGCGCGGTGGCGCTGATCGTGATCGGCCCGGAGCGCCTGCCGCGCGTGGCGCGCACGGTCGGCCACCTGCTGGGCAAGGCGCAGCGTTATGTCTCCGACGTGAAGGCCGAGGTCAGCCGCTCGATCGAGCTGGAGGAACTCCGGAAGGTGAAGGGCCAGTTCGAGGACGCGGCCCGCAATGTCGAGCAGGAGATCTCCAACCAGATCCACCACACCAGCGAGTCGATGCACGATGCCTGGGACGGCGGCGGCGCCGGCGCGGCGCACGATGGCGGCGGTTACCGGCCCTCCTACCACCACAAACCCAAAAAGAAGAACTGGCGACTGAAGCGCTCGGCGGTGCCGCATTGGTACAAGCAGCGCCACGGCCTGCGCAGCAAGGCGCAGTCGGGTGCCGCGCGCGTCGCGCGTTTCAGGCCGCCGCGCCACACAGCCTGATGAGCAGCAGCAACCCCCAGGATCCCGGGCCTGGCGACGAACTGGCGGGCACCGAGCAGCCTTTCGTCACCCACCTGATCGAATTGCGCGACCGCCTCATCCGGGCGGTGATCGCCGTCGCCGTCTGCTTCGCCGTCCTGTTGATCTGGCCCACCCCCGGCGTGCTCTACGACCTGCTGGCCGCGCCCCTGGTGGCCAACCTGCCCGAAGGCACGAAACTGATCGCCACCAACGTGATCTCGCCTTTCATGGTGCCGTTGAAGATCACGCTGATGGCGGCTTTCATGATGGCGTTGCCCGTGGTGCTCTACCAGGTCTGGGCTTTCGTGGCGCCGGGCCTTTACAGCCACGAGAAGCGTCTCGTGCTGCCGCTGGTGGTTTCCAGCACCTTGCTGTTCATCGCCGGCGTGGCGTTCTGCTATTTCTTCGTGTTCGGGCAGGTGTTCAAGTTCATCCAGGGCTTCGCGCCGAAGAGCATCGCGGCCGCGCCGGACATCGAGGCCTACCTTGGCTTCGTGCTGTCGATGTTCATCGCCTTCGGCGCCGCGTTCGAGGTGCCCGTGGTGGTGATGATCCTGGCGCGCATCGGCATCGTCTCGATCGACAAGCTCAAGCAGTTCCGTTCTTACTTCATCGTCCTGGCCTTCATCATCGCCGCGGTGCTGACGCCGCCCGACGTGGTGTCCCAGTTGGCGCTGGCGGTCCCGATGTGCCTGCTCTACGAGATCGGCATCTGGGCCGCCAAGGTCTTCGTCAAGCACACCCAGGCGCCCGCCGAGGCGGCCGAGGGGGCCGCCTCCAAAGCGGACTGAAACCGGGGGGCATGCCCCCGGCGGGCGCCAGCGGCGAGGCCGCCCCGCTGCGCTGGTCCGCGCCTCAGCGCTGCCGGCTCGCCTGCGGTTTGGGCCGCAGCGCGACGGTGATCTTGATGACCACCTTCTCGCTGCCCCGCTGGACCGTGAACGGCGTGGTGGTCTGCGGCTTGATCGCGGCCACGGCGGACAGCAACTGGGCGGTGTTGGCCACCGCTTCGTCCCCGACGTGGGTCACCACGTCGCCCGGCCGCATGCCCGCGCTGCCGGCCGGCCCGCTCTGCAGCACCCCGGTGATCAACACGCCTTGCTTGACCGGCAGGTTGAAGGTCTGCGCGATCTCGGGCGTGAGGTCGCGGGGTTCCACGCCGATCCAGCCGCGCTTGACCGAGCCGTCGGCGATCAGGCTGTCCATCACTTGCCGCGCGGTGTTGACCGGGATGGCGAAGCCGATGCCCAGGCTGCCGCCGCTGCGGGAGTAGATCGCGGTGTTGATGCCGATGAGGTTGCCCCGCTCGTCCACCAGCGCGCCGCCGGAGTTGCCGGGGTTGATGGCGGCGTCGGTCTGGATGAAATTCTCGAACGTGTTGATGCCCAGCTGGTTGCGGCCCAGGGCGCTGACGATGCCCGAGGTGACCGTCTGGCCCACGCCGAACGGGTTGCCGATGGCCAGCACGGTGTCCCCCACGGCGATGTTGTCGGTGTCACCCAGGGTGATGACGGGCAGCTTGTCGAGGTCGATCTTGAGGACGGCCAGGTCGGTCTCGGGATCGGTGCCGACGACTTTGGCGTGGGCGCGGCGCCCGTCCAGCAGGCTGACTTCAATGTCGTCCGCGCCTTCGACCACGTGGTTGTTCGTCAGGAGGTAGCCTTCCGCCGAGACGATGACCCCGGAGCCCAGCCCCGCCTGGGGTTGCTGCTGGGGCATGCGGTTGCCGAAGAAGAACTGGAACCACGGGTCGGCGTCCTGCGGGGTGCGGACGGGCATCTTGCTCGTGCTGACGCTCACCACCGCCGGCGAAGCCTGGTGCGCGGCCGCGCGCAGGCTGTTGCCGGGCCCGCCAGCGGCCCGCGGCTGCACCGGGGTGGCCGGGGGTGCGAGGTTCAATGTGGCGGTGGTGGCCGGCGGCCGCTGCAGCCATTCGGGCTTGAGCGTCGTCACGACGAAGAGCAGCCCCAGGGCGACGGTGACGGCTTGCGTGAAAATCAACCAAATTTTGCGCATGAAGGGTTCTTCACCAATGGTTCAACGGCTAGACCTGGAAAGCCACCTGCAGCAGCTGTTGTCGGTGAGCGTGTTCAAAGATTATGGGCCGAATGGCTTGCAAGTTGAGGGCAAGCCCGAGGTTCTCAAGCTGGTCAGCGGCGTCACCGCCAGCCTGGCGCTGATCGAGGCCGCGGTGGCGGAAAAGGCCGACGCGGTCCTGGTGCACCACGGCCTGTTCTGGCGCGGCCACGACGGCCGGGTGACGGGCTGGCTCAAGAAGCGCCTGGCGCTGCTTCTGGCCAACGAGATCAACCTGTTCGCCTACCACTTGCCATTGGACGCCCATCCCGAACTGGGGAACAACGCGCAGCTGGGCAAGCGCCTGGGCTGGACGGTGGAGCGCTGCTTCGGGGAGCAGCAATTGGGCTGCCTGGCCAGCCTGCCGCAGCCTTGTTCGCTGCCTGAGCTTTCGGATTGGGTCGGGCGGCAGGTGGATCATCCCGTGGTGTCGGTCCCCGGCGACGGCCGGCCGATCCGGCGGGTGGCCTGGTGCACCGGCGGCGCCCAGGGGTATTTCGAAGCGGCGATCGCCGCGGGCGCCGACGCTTTCGTCACGGGAGAGATTTCGGAGCCACAGGCCCACTATGCGCGGGAAACCGGCGTCGCCTTCCTCGCCTGCGGCCACCACGCCAGCGAGCGTTACGGCGCGCAGGCCCTGGGCGACCATCTGGCCGGCCATTTCGGGCTGCGGCACGTGTTCATCGACATCGACAACCCCGCATGAGCGCCGCCATCCCCCTTCACACCGTGGCCGGCGCCCCGGCCGGTGGGTTGCCGATCGCGGTCACCCTGGGCGACGCCGCGGGCATCGGCCCGGAAATCATCGCGAAGCTGTTCCAGCAGCCCGGCGCGCAGGCGTGCGGTTGTTTCGTCGTCGGCGACGCGGGCGTGATGCGCCGGGCGGTCGGGCAGGTCGGCGGCTTTTCTCCGGTCGCGCTGATCGACACGCCTGCGGACGCCTGGCAAGCCCCGCCGGGCTGCGTGCCTGTGCTCCAGGCGCAGGGTTTGCCGGGCGACCTCGCGTCATTGCCGACGGGGCGGGTGGACGCGCGCGCCGGCGCGGCGGCGATCGCCTGCATCGAACAGGCCGCCCGGCTGGCAATAGACGGCCAAGTGGCGGCCATCGTCACCGCGCCGGTGCACAAGGAGGCCCTGGCCGCCGCCGGCTGCGCCCACCCCGGCCACACCGAGATGCTGCAGGCCCTGGCGGCGCGGGGCGGCGACCTGCCGCCGGTGCGCATGATGCTGGCCAACGCCGAGTTGCGGACAGTGCTCGTCACCATCCACATGTCGCTGCGAAAGGCGATCGACGCGGTGACCTTCGACGCCGTGCTGCAAACCCTTCGCATCACCCACCGCAGCGCGCTCGCCTGGGGCTTGCCGCGGCCGCGGATCGCCGTCGCAGGCCTGAACCCGCATGCGGGGGAGGGCGGCCTTTTCGGCGACGAGGAGCTGCGCGTGATCGCCCCGGCGGTGGCGGCCGCGTGCGCGGAAGGCATCGATGCGCGAGGCCCCTTCGCGCCGGACACGGTGTTCATGCGCGCGCGCCGCACCGAATCCCGCCCCGGGGAATTCGACGTCGTGGTGGCCATGACCCACGACCACGGCCTGATCCCGGTGAAATACCTCGGTGTGGAGCAGGGCGTGAACGTCACGCTGGGCCTGCCCTTCGTGCGCACCAGCCCGGACCACGGCACCGCGTTCGACATCGCCGGCTCCGGGAAGGCCGATCCGGCCAGCCTGCGGGCCGCCGTGGCGATGGCGCGGGCGCTTTCGGCCGCGGCGTGAGACGGTGCCAGGGCGTTGGATCGATGATTGACCCGGCGCCGGGTGCCCGGACCATTTGCGCCGCATGGCTAGGCGCCCCGGGGCCGGGCCGTCCGTTCTTTCAGTGCTTGGACATCGACGAGCTCGCCGCCGTGGGCCGCGTCGACTTCAGCGCCGCCAGCTGCGCCCGGGCGCGGGCGGTGGCGCGTTCCATCAGGTAGGTGCTTTCCACCGCGCGCATGCGGCCGCTCTCGCACATGCGCGAGAGCATGCGGGCAGTCAGCGACACCGTCTGCTGGTGCTTGCGCCCGTGCGTGAACACGAAGAAGCTCCTGCCCGGGCTGACGAAGCTCAGGCGCACCTTCTGCCACTCGTCCTTCAGGTGCATCTGGTAGGCGAAGCCCACCTTGATGTGGTCGATCAGCTGGGCACCGTGCGTCGGTTCCGTCGGGTCTGGGGTGCTGAGGTCGAGGTTGATGTCCACGCCCATGCCCAGGCCGAGGTCCAGGTCGATGTCCAGGACGGGCACCTCGCCGCCCGGTGGCGCGCCCGCGTTGGCGGGCATCTGCAAGGCGGCGCCTTCGCTGAGGTCGATGTCGACCACTTCGCCGGCCCAGTCCACCGAGCTTTCTTCGACCAGGCCGACGCGCTGGGCTTCCTCGGGGGTGAAGCGCTTCTCGATCTCGCCTTCGGAGAGCGCGGTCACCGCCTCGTGGCGCGGGCCGGTGTCCTGGCCGGGCATCGGTGCCAGGAAGATCGCGTCGAGCTGCTTGACCATGAGGTTGTGGTCCAACTCGGACAGGGCGGGCTGCTTGAGCGACTCGGAATGGGCGGGCAACAGCTTGCCGAAGAAGTCCTTCTGCGCGTCTTCGGGCCAGCCGATCAGGCGCAACCCTTCGTTGAGGTCTTTCATCAACCCCGGCAACTGCATCAGGAACTTCTTGCGCATCGGCAGCGAACCCTTGGGCTGCACGCTCATGATGAGGTCGCGGCCCACCAGGCGCATGCGCTTGGCGATGTCGGAATTCAGCCCGTCGCGGCGGCTGGTCATCACCAGCGCCTGGCTCCAGACCTGCGACAGGAAATCGCGCAGGAAGCCGGGTATCGATATCGGGTTGAGCGCCGCCTGCAGCTGCTGCATGTAGCGCTGCTGGATGCGCAGCTCCGACTCCTTGTGCTCCAGCAATGTGGCGGTGGCGTTGTGCGCCTGCACCTCGTTGTGGCTCTGCTGGGTGACGAAAGCCTCGAGTTCGAGCAGCTTGGTGGTGTAGAGGTCGACCTGGTCGAAGTCGCCTTCGACGATTTCCTGGATCAGCTCGCGGACGCGGCCGAGGAACACCTTGCCCGGACCGTCGTCGAAGTCGTCGTACGCGCAGGCCAGCGACGCCATCTTGTTGACGAAGCGGCGCACGGGATGCTTGCGCGAGGAGAAGAAGCTGGGGTCGGCCAGGGCCACGCGCAACACCGGCAGTTGCAGCCGCGCGATCTGCCTGGCCATCTGCGGCGGCACCCGGTTGTCGGAGAGGATCTGGTCGAACAGGCTGCCCACCACGTCGATCACCATGTGGTCGAGCGCGCCGGAAGAAGCCTGGCGAAGTTCCTCGCGGTGGGCGCGGATGAGGTTGACGGCCATCAGGCCCGTCAGGCCGTCCCCGTAGCCGGCCGCGGGCATGGTGAGGCCCCCACCGCTCCCGGTGCTGACGCCCGGGTCCTGGCCGAGCGAGCCCAGCGCGGTCGCCGAGAGCATGTCGCCCATGTGGGTGTCGACGCCGGCCCGCCGGCCGCCGGCGGCGCCTTCGAAGGCCCCGGGGCGGCTGGAAAGCGCGGTCAGGCGGCGAAGCAGGTTCATCAGCTGGGCGTCGGCGCCGGGGCTGGCGCTTGGCCGCGGGCGGCCCATCGCGCCCATCGCGCCCATCGCGGGCAGGCCTCGCGCGCCCGCGCCCGCGGTGTCGCGGCCCGTGTGCAGGTCCCCGCTGGAGGACGGGCTGAAACCTGATGGGCCGCTGCGGGTGGAGGTGCCGGTGTCCCTGAACGAGTCATAGGCGGAATTCAAGCCCGGCAACTTGTGGCCCGGGCCGTCCACCGCCTTGACGCTCAACCCCAGCGGCTGGATGCCCCGGCCTTTGAGGTCTTCCAGGATCTTCTTGTAGCAGCCTGGCATCAACTGGGCGAACGCCAGGCCGAACTCGCGGGCCAGCAGCTTGCGGGCCTCGGTGTCCTTGTTGATGGCCTCGATGCCCTTGTAGATCGCCGAGCCCAGGGCGGCGCCCCGGACCGGGTTGCGGTCCTCGTCAGCCCTGGCCAGGCCCATCAGCGACGCCATGTACGAAGCCAGTTCCCTCAATTCCCATTCGCTGGCGTGCGAGATCTGCTGCCCGAGCCGGTCGGCGAACATGCGTTCCTCGACTTCGTTGTCGTCCACCAGGCTGAGCGATTGCCAATCCGTCATGGCCGACGCGCGCCGGTCGGAGCCGCGAGGGGCCATCTCCTGGAGGATCTTTTCGGTGAGCGTGTCGATGACGGTGGCGACGAACCTGTCCGGCTGGCCGCGCAAGTCCTGGCTGGCGTTGAACAGCAGGTCGCGTTCGGAGATCTTGACGGCCGTCGACGCCTGGGCACCCATGGTTTGCACCACCCGCTCCGTGGCCGCCGTGGTCACGGCGCGGACCTGGTCCAGGGAGGCTTCGAGCGCGGAAGGTAGTCGGGAGTCGATGGGCTTCATGTCGAACGGGGCGCGTCACGGGTATGAACGTGACTGCAGAAATTTCAAGTATGGGCCCAAAAGTGGTAACGCGGGGCAACGTTGCAATGTCGGGCGGCCGGTTTGCCGTTTTGCCGGCCGGAGGGTGCGGGCGGGCTATTTTTTGAGCGAGTCCCGGATCTGGCGCAGCAAAACCACTTCCTCCGGCGGTTCGGCCGGCGCCGCCGCTTCCTCGGGATGGCCGTGCTTCAAACGGTTGATCTGCTTGACCATCACGAAAATGATGAAAGCCAGGATCAGGAAATTGATCGACACGGTGAGGAAGTTCCCCCAGGCGAACACATTGCCGATCTTCTGGGCTTCGGCCAGCGACGCGCCGGGCGGGACGTTCCCTGAAAGCACCCAGTATTTGTTCGAGAAGTCGATCTGGCCGCCGGCGACGAAATTGACCAGCGGCATGATCACGTCCTTGACCAGGGAGTCAACGATTTTTCCGAAGGCGGCGCCGATGATCACGCCCACGGCCAAGTCGACCACATTGCCTTTGACGGCGAATTTCTTGAACTCTGCTGCGATACCCATGCGTGTGCTCCTCGGTCAAAAAGTATGACATTTGCGCGCGTCCAGACGCGTTACGTTTGCTTACGAAGGCCTTTCCCGCGGTGCGGCGTCGGGTCCGGCGGCCCGTGAAGAGGCGGAGTATTTTGCAGGCCGCGCGCCGACGCGGGCCCGGCCTTCCGCTTGCGGCGCCCCCGCGATGTTTGCGCCGCGTTTTGAATTCATTCCTTGCGGCGTCCAGTAGAATGTCGGGTTGCCCCAGATTCGTAGTCCATTTCGAGGTTTTCGTATGAGTGACCAGCAAGTAGACAGCGGCAAACGCACCTGGTTGATCGCCACGGGTTGCGCCGGTGTGGTGGGTGGCGGCGCCGTCGCGGTGCCTTTCGTCAGCACCTTCCAGCCTTCCGAGAAGGCGCGCGCGGCCGGTGCGCCGGTGGAGGTCGACATCAGCGCCCTGCGCCCCGGCGAGAAGCTCACCGTCGAATGGCGCGGCAAGCCCGTGTGGATCATCAAGCGCACCCCCGAGCAGCTCGCCAGCCTGGCCAAGGTCGACCCGCTGCTGGCCGATCCCAAGTCCGAGCGCAAGCCGGGCGAATTGACGCCCGAATACGCGCGCAACGAGCACCGCAGCATCAAGCCCGAGGTGATGGTGGCCGTGGGCATCTGCACCCACCTGGGTTGTTCCCCTTCCGACAAGTTCACCACCGGCCCGCAGCCCTCCCTGCCCGACGACTGGGCGGGCGGCTTCCTGTGCGCCTGCCACGGGTCCACCTTCGACATGGCGGGCCGGGTCTACAAGAACAAGCCGGCGCCCGACAACCTGGAGGTGCCGCCCCACATGTACCTCTCCGACACCAAATTGCTCATCGGCGAAGACAAGAAGGCCTGAGCCCAGGCGCCAGCGCAGCAACCCCCATTGCCCAGCAAGCAGCAGCGGTACTTCCAGGAAACCACGACATGGCTGAATACAAAGTCGCCCCCGCCGACGCCACCCCGGCGGAAAAACTATTGAACTGGGTGGACAACCGTTTTCCCGCGACCAAGCTCTGGAACGAGCACCTGGCCGAGTACTACGCGCCGAAGAATTTCAACTTCTGGTACTTCTTCGGCTCGCTGGCGCTGCTGGTGCTGGTCATGCAGATCGTGACCGGCATCTTCCTGACGATGCACTACAAGCCGGACGCCGGCTCGGCCTTCGCCTCGGTCGAATACATCATGCGCGACGTGCCCTGGGGCTGGCTGATCCGCTACATGCACTCCACCGGCGCCAGCGCGTTCTTCATCGTGGTTTACCTCCACATGTTCCGCGGCCTGCTCTACGGCAGCTACCGCAAACCGCGCGAGCTGGTCTGGATCTTCGGCTGCGCCATCTTCCTGTGCCTGATGGCCGAGGCCTTCATGGGCTACCTGCTGCCGTGGGGCCAGATGAGCTATTGGGGCGCGCAGGTGATCATCAACCTGTTCGCCGCCATCCCGCTGGTCGGCCCCGACCTGGCGCTCCTGATCCGCGGCGACTACGTCGTGGGCGACGCCACGCTGAACCGCTTCTTCGCCTTCCACGTGATCGCCGTGCCGCTGGTTCTGCTCGGCCTGGTCGCCGCGCACATCATCGCGCTGCACGAAGTGGGCTCCAACAACCCCGACGGCGTCGAGATCAAGGCCAAGAAGGACGCCAAGGGCAGGCCGCTGGACGGCATCCCCTTCCACCCCTACTACACGGTGCACGACCTCTTCGGCGTGAGCGTCTTCCTGATGGCCTTCACCGCCATCATCTTCTTCGCGCCCGAGCTGGGCGGCTATTTCCTCGAATACAACAACTTCATCCCCGCCGATCCCCTCAAGACCCCGCTGCACATCGCGCCGGTGTGGTACTTCACGCCGTTCTATTCCATGCTCCGGGCGGTGACGAGCGAGATGATGTACGCCCTGATCGCCTGCGTCCTGCTCGGCGCCTTCCTGGGCGTCGTCAAGTCGCGGCTCTCCGGCTTCTTCAAGATGTTGATCGTCGGCGTCACCGTCGCGCTGGTGGCCGCCATGCTGATGATCGACGCGAAGTTCTGGGGCGTCGTCGTGATGGGCGCCTCGGTGATCATCCTGTTCTTCCTGCCTTGGCTGGACCACAGCCCGGCCAAATCGATCCGCTACCGCCCGAGCTGGCACAAGACGGTCTACGGCATTTTCGTCGTGAACTTCCTGGTCCTGGGCTACCTGGGCGTCCAGCCGCCGTCCCCGATCGGCGAGCGCGTGTCCCAGGTCGGAACCCTGTTCTATTTCGGCTTCTTCCTGTTGATGCCCTGGTGGAGCAGGCTGGGCGAGTTCAAGCCCGTGCCCGACCGCGTGACCTTCGCCGCCCACTGACAGCCAGAGAAAGCCAGAAAGTCCGGGACCTCCAAACATGAAAAAACTGATCGTTTCCCTGCTGGCCTGCTTGGGCTTCGTCTCCAGTGGCGCGTTCGCGGCCGGCGGCGGCATCCCCTGGGACAAATTCCCTGAAGAAAAGTCCACCGACGTCGCGTCCCTGCAGAACGGCGCCAAATTGTTCGCCAACTACTGCCTGAACTGCCACGCGGCCTCCTTCGTCCGTTACAACCGATTGCGCGACATCGGCTTGACCGAGGCCCAGATCAAGGCCAACCTGATGTTCGCGACCGACAAGGTCGGCGACACCATGAAGGTGCCCCTGGAACCCCGGCAGGCCAAAGAGTGGTTCGGCGGCCAGCCGCCCGACCTGAGCCTGGTCGCCCGCTCGCGCTCCTCCGGCGCCCAGGGGTCGGGTGCCGATTACCTGTACACCTACCTGCGCACCTACTACCGTGACGAGACCAAGCCGACCGGCTGGAACAACCTGGCCTTCCCCAACGTCGGCATGCCGCACGTGCTTTGGGAGTTGCAGGGCCAGCGCGCGGCGAAGTTCGTCGAGGCGCAGGACCCGCACGACCACACGAAGAAGGTCCACATGTTCGCCGGGTTCGAGCAGCTCACCCCGGGCACGCTGACGCAGCGCCAATACGACGAGGCGGTCGCCGACCTTGTGGCCTACATGCAGTGGATGGGTGAGCCGGCCCAGGGCCAGCGCGTGCGCCTGGGCGTCTGGGTCCTGCTTTTCCTCGGCCTGTTCACCGTCATCGCCTGGCGCCTGAACGCGGCCTTCTGGAAGGACGTCAAGTAAACCTTCCCCGCCCCGGGCGCTGCCGGCGCCCGGGCGATCGATGTGCGCAGTGGGAGCCCGTCACGCAGGCCCACTGCGTTTTGATTTTCTAGATTCTCTGATTCGTTTTTGGGAGCTCGCCGCCATGATGGTGCTTTACTCTGGAACCACCTGCCCCTATTCGCACCGTTGCCGGTTCGTCCTGTTCGAAAAGGGCATGGATTTCGAGATCCGCGACGTCGATCTCTTCGCCAAGCCCGAAGACATCGCCTTGATGAACCCCTACAACGAAGTGCCCATCCTCGTGGAGCGCGACCTCATCCTCTATGAGTCGCACATCATCAACGAGTACATCGACGAGCGCTTCCCCCATCCGCAACTGATGCCGGGCGACCCGGTCGCCCGCGCGCGCGTGCGCCTGTTCCTGCTGAACTTCGAGAAGGAGCTGTTCGCCCATGTCAACGTGCTCGAAGCCCGGGGCGTCAAGCCCAACGACAAGCAGCTGGAGAAGGCCCGCTCGCAGATCCGCGACCGCCTGACCCAGCTCGCGCCCATCTTCCTGAAGAACAAGTTCATGCTGGGCGACGATTTCTCGATGCTCGACGTGGCGATCGCGCCGCTGTTGTGGCGCCTCGACTACTACGGCATCGACATGTCGAAGAACGCCGTGCCCCTGCTCAAGTACGCCGAGCGCATTTTCTCGCGCCCGGCCTACATCGAAGCGCTGACGCCGTCCGAAAAGGTGATGCGCAAGTAAACCCCCAGGCGCGCCGGCCAGCGGGCCGGGCGCTTTCGACCCGCAAGTCGCGCGATCCACGGCCCCATGACATCCCCTTCGCTCCCCGCCAACGGCACCTCCACCCGGCCCTACCTGATCCGTGCCCTGCACGATTGGTGCACCGACAACGGCTTCACGCCCTACGTCGCGGTGTTCGTCGACGACAGGGTCCAGGTGCCGCTGGAGTACGTCAAGAACAACGAGATCGTCTTGAACATCGGTTTCGAGGCGACCACCGCTTTGAAGCTGGGCAACGATTTCATCGAGTTCAAGGCCCGTTTCGGCGGCACTTCGCGCGACATCCTGGTTCCCGTCGATCACGTGATCGCCATCTATGCGCGGGAGAACGGGCAAGGCATGGCCTTCCCGGTGCCGACCGAGGCCGGGCAGCAAGGCGCGCCGGCCCAGGCCAAGGAGGAGGGCGCCACTGCGTCGCGCGCTGGCGGGGGACTGCGGCTGGCGAGCGTCGAAGACGCCGCCGCGCAAGAAACCGAGGCGTCGCCGGACCCGGCCAAACCTGAACCCGACGGCCCGCCGCCGGAAGGCCCCGTGCCGAGCGGGCGCCCTGCGCTCAAGCGCGTCAAATGAGAGGCCTCCCGGGCCGCTTTTCCGCGGTGGACCCGCGATAGAATGGCGAACTGCCGCGAAAGCGCGACGCAGCCCTTGTAGCTCAGTTGGTAGAGCAGCGGTTTTGTAAACCGAAGGTCACGGGTTCGACTCCTGTCGGGGGCACCAGCCACATCAAACGCCGAGCCGGGCCTGTCGCCTGCTCGGCGTTGCCTTTTACGCCCGTCACCGCATCGATTGAACCTTGATGCGGATTGCGCTAGTCTCCCAACCCTGCTGGCGCAGGGTGGATTCGAGCCTGGGTTGCAGTTGCCTGAGCTTGGCCGCCACCGCGGCATTGGCGACGAGAAGCGTCCAGCCTTCTTCATCCACCGGCCCCGCCTTGACGTGGGCCGAAAGCAGACCCGGCAGCATGCCTTGGATGGCGGCCAGCCGGGCGTTCGAATCGCGGATGCGCTCGCGCAGCAGCGACAAGGGGGCACTGCGCTCCAAGGCACGGGACAGTGCCAGGGAGTCTGGAACAACCGGGGTGGGCTTGACGGGCTTCACCTCCTGGAGTTTAGCGATGCAGATCCTCATCACCCATGGCACCTTGGCCCGGGCGCGCGTGCTGCACCTCAACCGGTGGCAGATGGCGGGCGCCTTCTTCGCCCTGGTGTTGTCGCTGGTACTTTTGTCGGGCACGGTCTACCACATGGTCTTCCTCAAAGCGGCGCGCGAGGGCTGGCCCCTGGTGAGCCCGCTGGTGCGCCTCGTGGTGAAGGACGAATTCGCGCAGCGCGACCGCTTCATGCGCGAGAACCTGGACGCCATGGCCCAGAAGGTCGGCGAGATGCAGGCCAAGGTCGTCAAGCTCGAAGCCATGAGCGAGCGCGTGTCCGAGCTGGCGGGCTTCAAACCCCAGGACCTGCCTTCCGCGCTGCCCAAGCCGACCGCCGCGGCCGCGCCCTTGCCGGAGTCCGCTCCCGCGAAAACCGCGGCGGGCGGGCAGGGCGGGCCGTTCATCCCGGCCTACGCGTCGGCGGGCTTGCCGACGTCGGCCATGGAACAGCTCCATGTCTGGGCCGACTCGGTGGACGAGCGCGCGGACCAGAGCACCGACCTGTTCGTGATGATCGAATCGCGGCTGTTCGAGAAGCGCCTGCAGGCCCTGATGGTGCCCAACAGCCGCCCGGTCAACGGGCCGGTGGGGTCGGGCTTCGGTTTCCGCGCCGACCCGTTCTCCGGCCGCGCCGCGCTGCACACCGGCCTGGACTTCCCTTCGCCCGAAGGCACGCCGATCTATTCCGCCGCGGGCGGCGTGGTGATCGCCGCCGACTACCACCCGGCCTACGGCCAGATGGTCGAGCTCGACCACAGCAACGGACTGCTCACCCGCTATGCGCATGCCTCCAGGGTGTTCGTGAAGGCGGGCGACATCGTCAAGCGCGGCCAGTTGATCGCCCACGTCGGGACGACCGGCCGCTCCACCGGGGCGCACCTCCACTTCGAAGTGATGGTCGACGGCGTGCCCCAGGATCCCGCCAAATTCCTGGCCGGCGGGTCCGAGCCGATCCGCACGGCGTCCTCCTCCTCGGGCAGGCGCCGCGCCTTGGCCGACAAGCCCTGAAGCCCGGCGGCGACCGCGGCGAGGCGGGCCGTCCGCCGCCGCCGCCCAGGGTAAACTCGCGCGTGTGGGGGGCCTTCAGGGCTTGGCCCCGCCGGCCCCGTCCCCACAACAATACGCTTGCGCGCCGCGGTCGCGCGCCGGGCACCTGCCCGGCGCCGCCGGCGGGCCTGCGCATCGCACGCAGGCCGCCGCGGCGCTTTTCGACTTACCCCGACACCGCATGTTGCCCAAGCTCCTCACACAGATTTTCGGTAGCCGCAATCAGCGCCTGCTCAAGCAATACCGGCGCGTCGTGCAGCAGATCAATGCGCTGGAGCCCCAGTTCGAGGCGCTCGACGACGAGGCACTGAAGGCCAAGACCCAGGCTTTCCGGGAACGCTACGCCAAGGGCGAGACCCTGGAGCAGCTGCTGCCCGAGGCTTTCGCCGTGGTGCGCGAAGGCGGCAAACGCGTCCTCAAGATGCGCCACTTCGATGTGCAGCTGCTGGGCGGCATGACGCTCAACGCCGGCAAGATCGCGGAGATGCGCACCGGCGAAGGCAAGACGCTGATGGCCACCTTGCCGGTGTACCTGAACGCCCTGACCGGCAAGGGCGTGCACGTCGTCACGGTGAACGATTACCTGGCCCGGCGCGACGCCGAATGGATGGGCCGGCTCTACAACTTCCTCGGCTTGACGGTGGGCGTCAACCTCGCGCAGATGTCCCGCGAGCAGAAGCAGGCCGCCTACGGCTCCGACGTCACCTACGGCACCAACAACGAATTCGGTTTCGACTACCTGCGCGACAACATGGTGCAGGACAAGGCCGACCGCGTGCAGCGCCCGCTGGCCTACGCCATCGTCGACGAGGTCGACTCCATCCTGATCGACGAGGCCCGCACGCCGCTGATCATCAGCGGCCAGGCGGAAGACCACACCGAGATGTATGTGCGCATCAACGCGGTCGTGCCCAAGCTCAAGCGGCAGGTCGGCGAGGCCGACCCGCGTACCGGCGAGGGCGTGGTCGAGCCGGGCGACTTCACGGTCGACGAGAAGTCCCACCAGGTCTTCCTCACCGAAGAGGGCCACGAGAACGCCGAGCGGCTGCTCACCGAAGCCGGCCTGCTGCCCGAGGGCGCCAGCCTTTACGAGCCCGCCAACATCTCGCTGATGCACCACGTGTACGCGGCGCTGCGCGCGCGCAATCTCTACAACCGCGACCAGCACTACGTCGTCCAGAACGGCGAAGTGGTCATCGTCGACGAATTCACCGGCCGCCTGATGACGGGCCGCCGCTGGTCCGACGGCCTGCATCAGGCCGTCGAAGCCAAAGAGGGCGTCGAAATCCAGAGCGAGAACCAGACCCTCGCCTCGATCACCTTCCAGAACTATTTCCGCATGTACGGCAAGCTGTCGGGCATGACCGGCACGGCCGACACCGAGGCCTACGAGTTCCAGGAGATCTACGGGTTGGAGACGGTCGTGATCCCGCCGAACCGCCCGACCATCCGCAAGGACGAGCTCGACCTCGTCTACAAGACCGACAAGGAAAAATACGCGGCCGTCGTCGCCGACATCCGCGACTGCCACGAGCGCGGCCAGCCGGTGCTGGTGGGCACCACGTCGATCGAGAACTCCGAGCTGGTCTCCAGGCTGCTCGAGAAGGAGAAGCTGCCGCACCAGGTGCTCAACGCCAAGCAGCACGCCCGCGAGGCCGAGATCATCGCCCAGGCCGGCCGCCCCGGGGTCGTCACCATCGCCACCAACATGGCGGGCCGAGGCACCGACATCGTGCTCGGCGGCAACGTCGAGAACCAGATCAAGCTCCTCGAAGCCGACGAGTCGCTCGGCGAGGCCGAGAAGCAGTCGCGCGCCCAGGCGCTGAAGGACGAATGGCAGGGTTTGCACGACAAGGTGAGGGCCCAGGGCGGCCTGCGCATCGTCGCCACCGAGCGCCACGAGTCGCGCCGCATCGACAACCAGCTGCGCGGCCGCGCCGGCCGCCAGGGCGACCCGGGCTCGTCGCGCTTCTACCTGTCGCTGGACGACCCGCTGATGCGCATCTTCGCGGGCGACCGCGTGCGCGCCATCATGGACCGCCTGAAGATGCCCGAGGGCGAGGCGATCGAGGCCGGCATCGTCACCCGCAGCATCGAGAGCGCGCAGCGCAAGGTCGAGGCGCGCAACTTCGACATCCGCAAGCAGCTGCT
>CBIHOD010000056.1:0-25017 GCA_966211815.1 uncultured Burkholderiales bacterium | reverse complement strand
CCCGCGGCCGCGCCAGCCTCCCGCCCGCAGAACTCACCGCGCGCCAAAACGATTTCCTCAGCAAACCACCGCCTCACCCATCAAGGCCTGTCACCGGGAAGGAGGCGCTAATCCTCCAGCCCCAGCTCCTGGATCTTGCGGGTGATGGTGTTGCGGCCGATGCCGAGCTTGAGCGCCGACTCGATGCGCCGCCCGCGGGTCATGTCCAGCGCCGCCTGGATGAGGCGGGCCTCGAACTGGCGGCTCAGCACGTCCCAGACATCGGGCACGCCGGCGGCCAGCAGCCGGCGCGCTTCGCGGTCCAGGTCCTCCAGCCAGCCGTTGCCGCCCGGGGCATTGACCGCCGGGGCGGCGGCCCACGACGGGCTTGGCGCCGCGGCGGGCGGAGCCGACACCGCCGACGCGCCCGCCACCGGGGGTTCGGCCGCCGGCTGCAGCGCCGATGCGGTGGGAGGCGCCGCGGCGGCTTCGTCGCCCCGCAGCTCCGGCGGCAGGTCCTTGGCCTCCACCACCTGGGCCGGCGCCATGACGGTGATCCAGTGGCAGATGTTCTCCAGCTGCCGCACGTTGCCCGGGAAGGAGAACTGCATCAGCCGCGCCAGCGCCGCGTCGGACAGCCGCTTGGCGTCGACGCCCAGCTCTTTCGCGCTTTTCTGCAGGAAATACTTCGCCAGCGCCGGCACGTCGTCGCTGCGCTCGCGCAGCGCGGGCAACCGCAGGCGGATCACGTTCAGGCGGTGGAAAAGGTCTTCGCGGAAGACGCCCTGCTTGACGCGGTCTTCGAGGTTCTGGTGGGTGGCCGCGATCACGCGCACGTTGCTGCGCATCGGGCTGTGGCCGCCGACCCGGTAGAACTGCCCGTCGCTCAGCACCCGAAGCAGCCGGGTCTGCAGGTCGAAAGGCATGTCGCCGATCTCGTCGAGGAAGAGCGTGCCGCCGTCGGCCTGCTCGAAGCGCCCGCGCCGCGTGGTCTGGGCGCCGGTGAAGGCGCCCCGCTCGTGGCCGAAGAGCTCGCTCTCCAGCAGGTCTTTCGGGATGGCCGCGGTGTTGATCGCGACGAAAGGCCCGCTCGCTCGAGGGCTGTGCTTGTGCAGTGCCTGGGCGACCAGCTCCTTGCCCGCGCCCGACTCGCCGGTGATCAGCACGGTGACGATGCTCTGGCTGAGCCGGCCGATGGCGCGGAACACGTCCTGCATCGCAGGCGCCTGGCCGAGCATCTCGGGCATGTCGGCCAGGTGTTCGATCGACTCGGCCTCGCGCACGCTCTCGTCCAGCGCGCGGCGGATGAGCTCGACCGCCTTGGGCACGTCGAAAGGCTTGGGCAGGTATTCGAAAGCGCCGCCCTGGAAGGCGCTGACCGCGCTGTCGAGGTCGGAATAGGCGGTCATGATGATGATCGGCAGGCCGGGGTGGGCCTCCTTGACCTTGCCGAGCAGTTCCAGGCCGGAGCCGCCGGGCATCCGGATGTCGGAAACCATCACCTGGGGCTCTTCGGTCTCCAGCGCGGCGAGCACGTCGCGCGGGTTGGTGAAGCTGCGCACCGGCAGATTCTCCCGGGCCAGCGCCTTTTCCAGCACGAAGCGGATGGACTGGTCGTCGTCGACTATCCAGATCGGCTTCATGCGGCGGGCTTCCCGTGTCTGCGGCGGCCGGGGCCGCCGGGGCCGGCGCGGTTCAAGAGATCGGCATCAATATCTTGAAGATGGTCTGTCCCGGGGTGCTTTCGCATTCGATGATGCCCTGATGTTGCTGAACAAAGGTCTGCGCCAAGGTCAGGCCCAAACCGGAACCGCCGTCGCGCCCCGACACCAGGGGGAAGAAGATGCGATCGCGGATCGATTCGGGCACGCCCGGGCCGTTGTCTTCGATATGCAATTCCAATGCCAGTCGGAAGCGCTGTTTGCCCAGCGTGACCTGTCGGGCCACGCGGGTGCGCATGACGATCAGGGCGTCGCCCCGGGCGATCCGGTCGGCCAGGGCTTGCGCGGCGTTGTGCGCGATGTTCAGCACGGTCTGGATCAGCTGCTCGCGGTCGCCTCGGAAATCGGGGATCGAGATGTCGTAGTCGCGTTCCACCCGCAGGCCCTTGGGGAATTCCGCCACGATCAGGGAGCGCACCCGCTCGCAGACCTCGTGGATGTTCATGTCGGCGACGACGTGGGGCTTGCGGTGCGGCGCCAGCAGGCGGTCCACCAGGGCCTGCAGGCGGTCGGCCTCCTTGATGATGACCTGGGTGTATTCGGTCAGCGCGCGGTTGGCGGCGATCTCCATTTCGAGCAGCTGGGCCGCGCCGCGGATGCCGCCCAGCGGGTTCTTGATCTCGTGCGCGAGGTTGCGGATGAGTTCCTTGTTGGCCTGGGCCTGGTCCAGCGCCCTCTCCTCCCGGTCCTGGCGCGCCTGCTGCTCGACCTCGATCAGCTCGATCAGCACCAGCTCGCCCTGGCCCATCTGGTTGACGATGACGTGCACGGCCAAGGCGTCGGACGCGGAAGAGACCGGCGACCTGCGCAAATGGGCGTCCAGCCGGCTGGTGGCGAACTCGTTGCGCGCCACCGCCTCGACCGTCTCGCGCAGCAGGGTGTCCTCGACGAAACAGTCGAACAGGCGGGTGCGCACCACATGGCGCCTGGACAGCCCCAGCGCTTCTTCGAAGGCGGAGTTGGCGAACACGCAGGTGCCGCGCGCGTCGACGACCGCCACCATCGTGGCCAGGTGGTCGAAGGCGAGGAAGGCACCCTCCTGGGGTGTGGAAACGGGATCAGCCGCGCTCATCGTCGTGGACGGGAAGGCGGACGAAGGCGGCTTGCGGGCCCGGAACCGGTCAGTCCCGGGGCAGCTTGGCGATCTCGCGCTTGAGCGCGGCGACGTCGGCTTCCTTGCGGGCGACGCTGGCCTTGAGCTCGGCGGTGCGGTCGAGGTACTTCTGGTAGTTGCGCTCGTCGCCCTGGCGCTCGGGCTCGCCGTTGTTGTATTCCTTTTGAAGGTCCTGAAGCGCCTTTTCTTCCTTCTTCAGCTCCGCTTCGAGGATGGTGCGGCGCTCGCCGTCGCGGCTGCGCTGGGCGTTCGGGTCGACCTTGGCGCCGGCGGTGGCGGCCGCCGAAGGCGCGGCGCCCGAGCCGCCGCCCTTGGGCCGCAGCGACGGCACCACCGTGATCGGCGTGCCCTCGATCGTCTTGCACTGCCGCTCCTGGGCCTCCTTGGCGGAGATCGCGTCGGTGTAGAGCACCGGGTTGCCCGGGCAGCGGTACACCGTGCCTTGCGCGTGCGCGGGCAGCACCGCGAGCAACACAGCCGCCCAACCCATCGAACCCCACGGCGCCAGCCGGCCATCAACCCTCAGCTTCATCCCTTGCTCTCCTGATCGGGCGCCCGTCGTGCCGGTCGCGCCCCGGGCCATTCATTGACAGGTTTGGATTGTGAACCAAGACCGTTGTTCCCAGGCCGCTCCGGGGCCTGTCCCCATGACCGGATGGCCGGGCGAAAAAAAGGGACGGCCTTGCCGTCCCTTGGTCGCGCTGCCGAGCCGGGCTCAGAGCGTGTAGTACATGTCGAACTCCACCGGGTGGGTGGCCATGCGGAAGCGGGTCACGTCCTGCATCTTCAGCTCGATGTAGGCGTCGATGTAGGCGTCGGTGAACACGCCGCCCTTGGTCAGGAAGGCGCGGTCCTTGTCCAGGGCTTCCAGGGCCTGGTCCAGGCTGTGGCAGACGGTCGGGATCTTCGCGTCCTCTTCCGGCGGCAGGTGGTACAGGTCCTTGGTGGCGGCTTCGCCCGGGTGGATCTTGTTCTCCACGCCGTCCAGGCCGGCCATCAGCAGCGCCGAGAAACCCAGGTAGGGGTTCATCAGGGGATCGGGGAAACGCGCCTCGACGCGGCGGCCCTTCGGGTTGGCGACGTGCGGGATGCGGATGGAAGCCGACCGGTTCTTCGACGAATAGGCCAGCTTGACCGGCGCCTCGAAGCCGGGCACGAGGCGCTTGTAGCTGTTGGTGCCGGGGTTGGTGATGGCGTTGAGCGCGCGGGCGTGCTTGATGATGCCGCCGATGTAGAACAGCGCGTACTCGGACAGGCCGGCGTAGCCGTCGCCGGCGAACAGGTTCTTGCCGTCTTTCCAGACCGACTGGTGCACGTGCATGCCGCTGCCGTTGTCGCCGACGATGGGCTTGGGCATGAAGGTGGCGGTCTTGCCGTAGGCGTGGGCCACGTTCTGGATCACGTACTTCTGCAGCTGGACCCAGTCGGCGCGCTGCAGCAGCGTGCTGAACTTGGTGCCGATCTCCATCTGGCCGGCGTTGGCCACTTCATGGTGGTGCACTTCGCAGGGGATGCCCAGGGATTCGAGGATCAGGCACATCTCCGAGCGCATGTCCTGCATCGAGTCGACCGGCGGCGTGGGGAAGTAGCCGCCCTTGACGGTGGGGCGGTAGCCGGAGTTGCCGTGCTCGTATTCCTTGCCGGTGTTCCAGGCGGCTTCCTCCGATTCGATCTTGGAGAAGCAGCCCGACATGTCGTTGCCCCAGCGCACGCTGTCGAACACGAAGAACTCGGGCTCCGGGCCGAAGTAGGCGGTGTCGCCCAGGCCGGACGCGCGCATGTAGGCTTCGGCGCGCTTGGCCAGCGAACGCGGGTCGCGCTCGTAGGGCTTGCCGTCGCCCGGCTCGATCACGTCGCAGGTGAGGATCAGCGTCGGCTCTTCGAAGAAGGGGTCGATGTTGGCGGTGTTGGGGTCGGGCATCAGCTGCATGTCCGAAGCCTCGATGCCTTTCCAGCCGGCGATCGAGGAGCCGTCGAAAGCATGGCCCGAAGAGAACTTGTCTTCGTCGAAATGGGACACAGGCACCGTGACGTGCTGCTCTTTGCCGCGGGTGTCGGTGAAGCGGAAGTCCACGAACTTGACTTCGTTCTCTTTCACCATCTTGATCACGTCGGCGACGGTCTTGGCCATCAATTTCTCCTAGCGGATTGGCTGTTTAAAAAGGGGGGAGCGGAGGTTGGAGCGAACACTCTTCGCTTGGAGACCAAGCTCAAAAAGGCGCACGAAAATGTAGCAGAAAGCATGCCTGGAACCGGGTGGCGCAGAGGGTGGGACGGGCCGCGGCGCCCCGTCACGGCACAGTGGCGGCTGCGACAGGCGCCGCAACGGTCCGTGGGTCTCTTCGACGCCCCAAATTAGAGCGTTGCACTCGTCAAATTGGTGCGGTCAACGCACCTTTTCCGGGCCCAACGGAATCGACTGGGCAAGCAGCCCTTCCCGCATCGCGGCATAAGCGGCCTCGACCACCGAGGCTTCGAGGCCCTTCACGCCGAGGTCGATGTGCTTGCCCCATTGGGGATGGTCGACGCTGGGCAGGCTGAACACCTTGACGCCGGGGAAACGGGCCTCGATGTCCAGCATCAAGGGCGTCAGGCTGGCTTCCATCGCGCCGAAGACGATCACCGAGCGCTCGTGCTGCCGCTGGGTGCGGTGCAAGGCGGCCCAGTGTTCGTCCAACACCCATTCGATCATCGGCCACGCCATGACCGGGAAACCCGGAAGGAAATAGACGCCGCCCTTCCCGCTGGGCCCCCTGAGCGAGAAACCCGGGATCTTGTTGAACGGGTTGGGCACGATCTCGGCGCCGCGCGGGAAGACGCCCATGTTCAGGCGGTGGGTGTGGTCGCGGTCCGGGTCGAACGCCTCGCCCTTCTCTTCGGCCATGGCGCGGATGCGTTCGAGGATCAGCTGCCTGGCCACCGGGTGCATCTCCAGCGGTTGTCCCGAAGCTTGCGCGGCGCACTGGCGGGTGTGGTCGTCCGGCGTGGCGCCGATGCCGCCGCAGGAGAAAACCAGGTCGCCGCTGGCCAGCGCGTCGCGCAGGTCGGCGGTGATGCGCGCGGGCTCGTCGCCGCAATAGCGCGCCCAGGACAGCGCCATGCCGCGCGCGGCCAGCAATTCGATGACTTTGGGCAGGTGCTTGTCTTCGCGGCGGCCGGAAAGGATTTCATCGCCGATGATCAAGAGGCCGACATTCACATTCATAAGGGAGGCAGGGGGGTGGGGTTGACGGGCGGAAGCGCGGCGGGCGCCAACCCACCGGGCGGCTGGGAGGCGGGTTCGGCGGCCCCGCCGGCGGCGAGGGCGGCGTCGAGCTGCAGCCCGGCGCGGTGGGCGGCCAGCGCCGCCAGCAGGTAGTGGGCGAACCAAAGCGACGAGAAAGCGAACACCAGGGTGTAGATCCAGATCGCCAGCGGCACCAGGACCGGCGCCATCAGCACCGTCAGCACGCTGGACGCGAAGACGAGGCTGGGCGCGGCGCCGAGATAGCCTGTCAGGACGCCCATGCCGAGCAGGGCCGGCCGGTGCTCGCGCACGAGTGCACGGCGCTCGTCCTTGGCGGCGTGGTCGGCCAGCACGTCGTAGCACATCACTTTGTAGGTCAGCCAGCCCCAGACCAGCGGCGGCACCACCAGCACCAGCGGCGGGATGAACCACAGGGGGATCGACAACAGCAGGGCCAGCAGCGCCAGCGCGGTGCAGCCCAGCGCCGAGGCCGCGCCGCCGGCGAAAGAGCCGCCGTGCCTGCGCTCCAGCAGCGGGAACCGCCGGGCGGCCACCAGTTTGGCCATCGCCGGGGTCATCATCGCGGCCACCAGCAGCAGCGACAGCACCACGATCACCGGCGTGGCCGCCAGCACCACCAGCAGCGGCGCCAGCGAGGCCCACATGCCGCCCCAGCCCGCCGCTTCGAGCCAGCCGCGCAGCGGCTGCAGCAGGTTCCAGTTGTCCAGCCACAACCGCACCCCGTCGATCGCCGCTTCCCAGTACAGGTACCCCAGGCCCAGCGCCATCGCCGTCATCAGCGCCAGCGGCAGCAGCGACAGCAGCACCACCTTGGGGTGCAGGCAGTAAAGCGCCGCCCGCCAGAAAGAGTCGATCAGGAGTTTCATGGCCCCAGGATACCTCCGGCCATTTCGGCCCACGCCGCGGCGGGAATAGCCGCGGCTTTCCCCGCCTTATCCAGCCTTCCGAGGGACATGCGCTGCCTAGACTGTGACCACTCACAAGCCCTGTGCCCACGGTGGCCGCCATGACGCTCATCCGCAGAATCCTCGACCGTTTCCAGCCGCGTCCGGCGGCGCCGGGCTGGATGGGCGTGACCGCCGACGCCGCGCAGCTCAGCGCCGCCATCGTCCAGCGCCGGCCGGGCGCCAGGCCGCGGCTGGCGGCCTTCGAGGTTTTCGAAGGGGAGAACGGTTTCGAAGCGATGACCGCCTGGCGCCGCCGGCACGGCCGCCGCACCCTGCGGGCCAACCTGCTGCTCAACCCGAACGACTACCAGATCCTGCCGATCGAGGCGCCGGACGTGCCGCCCGAGGAACGCGCCCAGGCCGCCCGTTGGCGCGTCAAGGACATGATCGATTTCCCCGCGGAGGAAGCCTGCGTCGACTGCCTGCTCATCCCGGCCGCCGAGGGCAGCGTGCGGGCGCGGCAGGCGCTGGCCGTGGTCAGCCGCCGCAGCGTGGTCGCGCGCTGGATGCAGCGCGCCGGCCAGGTCGGCATGCCGCTGTCGGCCATCGACATCCCCGAGCTGGCGGTGCGCAACCTCGCGGCGCTGCTGCCGGCGGACAACGTCTGCGCGCTGCTGCACGTCGGCCTGGCCCGCACCCTGCTCGCCATCGTCTGGAAGGGCGAGCTGTGCAGCTCGCGCCGTTTCGACCTGCACGCCGGCCAGTTGCTGGGCGCCGGCGCCGCAGAACGCGAGCAGCTGATCGAACGGCTGGGCCTGGACGTCCAGCGAACCGCCGACGCCTTCGAGCGCCAGTTCCAGGCCGCCGCGATGGGCGGGCTGTGGGTCACCGAAGAACACCCCGGGCTGTCGATCGCCGAGGAGCTGAGGCGCTATGTCGCGCTGCAGGTCCGGCCTTACCACCTGAAGGACCACCTTGAATTCGAGGCCGGCTCGCCGCTGGTCGAGCCCGGCCGCAACCTGGACTTCGTCATGGCCGTCGGCGCCGCGCTCCGCGAGGAGCCGCCGCCATGAGCCAGCAGATCAACCTGATCGACCCGTCGCTGCAGGTCAAGCGGGACTGGCTGGCCGCGCGCGGCATCGCCGCCGCCGCCGCGGCGCTGGCCCTGGCGGTGGGCGGCCACTGGGCTTACGAACAGACGCTTTTCAACCGCGCCTTGTCCGCCAGCGGCGCCGCGCCGTCCGCACCCGCGGCGGACGCCTCCGCGGAAACGCCACTGCGTGAAGTGCAGCGCGCGGTGGCACGCGGCGAGCGGCTGATGCAGGCACTGGCCGGACTGACCGGCCTGCCGAAGGACAACGCGCAGCGGCTGCGCGCGCTCATCGGCGCCATGCCCGCCAAGCTGTGGCTCCAGGAAGTCGAGTTCAGCGGCGACCGCGGCTTGCGCGTCGTCGGCGGCAGCACCGACGCGGCCTCGCTGGCGGACTTCGCCCAGCGCCTGGGCGCGCTGCCGGCTTTCCAGGGCACGCCGCTGCACCTCTTCAAGGTGGAACCGCGCAGCCTGTCGCCGGCCGGGCAGGGCGCAGGCAACGACGGGCAGGACCCGCAGGTGCCCGCCCGGGACCCGGGCGCGCCGACCGGCGTCTACGCCTTCATCCTTTCCACGCAAGAAGCCGAGGCCGCGGCGCGCTGAAGGCCGCCCCGGGAAAGCCCATCGCCATGAAGAAAAAGCTGCTCGCCCGGATCGACAAGCTCGACAGCCTGAGCCGGCGCGACCGCCTGTCGCTGGCGGCGGGCCTGGTCGCGCTGGCGGTCGGCGCCGAGATGACGGTGATCGAACCGCTGCACGTCAAGCGGCTGCGCATCGAGCAGTCCGCCGTCGCCGACGCCGCCTCGCAGCAGCAGGCCCGCGCCGCGGCCGAGGCCGAGGCCGCCGCGCAGCTGCAAGCCGCCCTGGCGCGGCGCGCGCAATTGCAGGCCGACCTGGCGGCCCTGGGCGTGAAAGACGGCCTCCGGTCCGACAGCCCGCGCGAGACACTGGCCGCGTTCCTGACACGCAGCCAGCGCAACGGCAGCGTCGCCCTGGTGTCGACCCAGGGCCTGCCGGTCGAGCCGGTGCAGCCCGCCGCCGCGCCCGAGGCGGCGGTGGCGGTGGACGCTTCGGCGGCGGCCGCCACCGCCCCCGACATGATGTTCCGCCACCGCGCCGAGCTGACGCTGGAAGGCGACGTGGCCGGACTGACCGAGGCGGTCGACTGGCTGGAACGCGGCCTGGCCCCGCTGCGCGTCGAGCGTGTCGCCTTGTCGTCGCGCAACGGCGGCGCCAGCGTGCGCGCGACCGTGGTGCTCACCACCATCAACCAGGAGCGAACATGGCTGGCGCTTTGAAAAACCGCGTCGCCGCGTTCATCGGCGCTTTCGGCATCTGCGGCGCCTGGCTGGCGCCGCAGACGGCCGCCGCGCTCGGGCCGGCCCAGCCCTTCACGCCGCCGGCCGCCGTGCCGCCCGCCGCCGCATCACCGGGCACTGACGCCGCCGTCGAAGCCGGCACGCCGACCGACAGCGCCGAGCCGGTGCCCACCGGGCTCACCGGCGTGCGCCTGGGCTCGTCGCCCCGCGCCCTCATCGACGGCCAATGGGTGGCGCTCGGCGCGACCGCGCGCCAGGGGCGCCTGGTGCAGGTGCGCGCGCACGAAGCCGTGCTGCGCCTGCCCGGCGGCGCGCTCGAACGCCTGGCGATGTTCCCCGCGGCGCCCTCCCCGGCCGGCCAACCCGCGGCCGCCGCACCCTCCATCGTGAAACGAGACCTGCAATGAAACCCATCCCCTGGATCGCACCGGCCCTGGCGGCCTTGCTCGCGGGCTGCCAGAGCGGCCCGCCGCCGGCGGCGTCGCGGGCCGCCATCGACGCCGAATTGCGGGCCGCGTTGGAGGCCCGGCCCGCGCCGCGGCTGCCCGAACGCGTCAGCGCCGCGCTGCTGCCGCCGCTGGCCGCCGAGCTGCCCCGGCCCGCCGCGCTGGCCGAGCCGCGCTTCGACCTGGCCGTCAACAACGCGCCGGTAGCCCAGGTGTTCAACGCCATCGCCTCGGGCTCGCGCTACAGCATCCTCCTGCCGCCGGGCCTTTCCGGCACGGTGTCGCTGAACCTGAAGGACGCCAGCGTCAAGGAGGCGCTGGAAGTGATGCGCGAGATGCACGGTTTCGAATACCGCATCGACGGCACCCGCGTCTACGTGCAGCCGGCCAGCCTGCAGACCCGGATGTTCCAGGTGAGCTACCCCACGTCCAAGCGCGCCGGCCGCAGCGACACGCGGGTGATCTCCGGGTCGATCTCCAACGGCGCGCCCTCCTCCGCCGGGGGCGCGGCCACCGGCGCCGCCGGCGGCCAGGGCAACGCCAGCAGCGAAGGCAGCCAGGTGTCGACCCTCGTCGACACCGACTTCTGGAAGGAGCTTGACCTGTCGCTCAAGGCGGTGATCGGCACCGAAGGCGGCCGCCAGATCGTCATCTCGCCGCACACAGGCGTGCTCATCGTCAAGGCCTTCCCGCGCGAGCTGCGCGACGTGGAGAACTTCCTGCGTTCGGCCAAGCTGTCGATCGAACGCCAGGTGATGCTGGAGGCCAAGATCGTCGAGGTGAGCCTGCGCGAAGGCTTCGAGTCAGGCATCAACTGGGCGGTGCTGAGCAAGTACGGCAACCACAACTTCTCGGTCGGCGCCGACCCGAACCGCATCAACGTGCCGGGCAGCATCGGCCGCGCCTACGGCATACCGAACGGCTCCATCGTCACCGGCGTGCAGGACGACATCGTCACGCCCAGCACGCTCGGCCAGCTGCTGGCCAGCCCCTTCGTCTCCGGCGGCGCCGGCGCGCTGTCGATGGCCGTCACCACCAGCGGCTTCGAGGGCCTGCTCGCCTTCCTGGAAACGCAGGGCTCGGTGCACGTGCTGTCCTCGCCGCGCGTGGCCGCGGTCAACAACCAGAAGGCGGTGCTGCGGGTGGGCACCGACGATTTCTTCATCACCAACATCTCGACCACGACCACCGCCAGCGCCAGCGGCAACGTGACGACGCCGTCGATCACGGTGCAGCCCTTCTTCAGCGGCATCGCGCTGGACGTGACGCCGCAGATCGACGACGAGGGCATGGTCACCATGCACGTGCGGCCGTCGGTGAGCGAAGTCTCCGAGCGCTCGCGCGTGGTCAACCTCGGCAACCTCGGCAGCTTCACGCTGCCGCTGGCGTCGAGCAACGTCAACGAGACCGACACCGTGGTGCGGGTGCAGGACGGCTTCATCGTCGCCATCGGAGGCCTGATGCAGCAGAGCTCGAACGACAACGGCTCGAAGGTGCCGGTGGCCGGCGACGTGCCGGTGGCGGGCAACCTCTTCAAGCGCACCAACCGCAGCAGCCAGAAGCGCGAGCTGGTCTTCCTGATCAAGCCCACCGTCATCAGGGGCGACGCGCAGTGGCGCGAGGACATCGCCCGGGCCGACGAACGCATCCGCCAGTTGGGCGGGCCGCCGCCGCCTGCCACGCGCAAGGAGTGAAGCGCGATGTACCTCCAGCACTTCGGCCTGGGCGAACACCCCTTCGCCATCACGCCCGACACCGACTTCGTCTACCGGGCAAGCAGCCACCAGGCGGCGATGAACACCGCGCTGCTGGCGCTGGACGGCGGCGAAGGCTTCGTCAAGGTGACGGGCGAAGTCGGCACCGGCAAGACGCTGCTGTCGCGCCGGCTGCTGGCGAGCCTGCCCGAAGGCATGGCCAGCGCCTACCTGCTCAACCCGAGGCTGACGCCGTGCGGCCTGCTGCGCGCCATCGGCGACGAGCTGGGCCTGCCGCGGCGCCGCGGCCTGGACGAGCACGCGCTGTACGGCGTGCTCGAAGCCGAGCTGCTGCGCCTGGCCCGGGCGGGCAGGCGCGTGGTGCTGTGCATCGACGAGGCCCAGGCGCTGCCGATGGAAAGCCTGGAGGCGCTGCGCCTGCTGTCCAACCTGGAGACGGGCAAGCGCAAGCTGATCCAGGTGGCGCTGTTCGGCCAGCCCGAGCTGGACGAGCGGCTGGCGGCGCACGCCGTGCGATCGCTGGCCAGCCGCATCGCCTTCAGCGCCCGGTTGACCGGGCTCGATTTCCACGAGTTCTCCGAATACCTGCGTCACCGCCTGCTGGTGGCCGGCTGGCGCGGGCCGGAGGTGTTCGGCTGGGGCGCGCGGTTGCTGCTGTGGCGCGCCAGCCGCGGCGTGCCGCGCCAGGCCAACATCCTCGCGCACAAGTGCCTGATGCTGGCCTTCGGCCAGGGCGGCCACCGGGTGGGCTGGCGCCTGGCCCGCGCGGCGGCGCTGGACGACGGCGCCACCCGGTCGGCGGGCGGACGGCCCGCCTGGCTGCGGCCCTGGAAGCGGCTGCGCGAAGGGGCGGCGGGATGAGCGTCATCAACGACATGCTCGACCAGCTCGACCGCCGCAACGCCCAGCCGGTGACGGTGGGCGGCACGGTGGTCTCCGCCGCGCCGCTGCGCGCCAGCTGGCGCAACGCGCGCTGGAAATGGCTGGTGCTGCTGGCCGCCGCCGCGGCGCTTTTGGCCACCTTGCTCTTCAGCGGCCTGCCTGAGAAGTGGCTGGCCCCCGCACCCGCCCATGTGCCGCGGCCGGTCTCGATGGGCGCGGGCAACGAATCGCAGGCCGGCGCCGCGACGCTGCCCGGTGCGGTGGCGGCCACGGCGCAACCGACCCCCACCGCCGCCGCCCCGGCCTCCACGGCGCCGGCCCTGACCGCGCCACCCGCCGTCGCCGCCGTGGCGCCGCCCGCGGTCGAGGTCAAAGCCGCCGCCCCGGCTGCGGTCCGTTCCGACACGGTCACCGCCGGCACGCCCCGGCCGGCATCCGCCACCGCCGCCCAGGCACCCGCGCAAAGCGCCGTGGCCCCGCCGGCGCCCGCCGAGCCGGCGCAAGCCGCCGCCCGGCCGGAACCGAAACCGGTGCCGGCCATGCTCACCGAATCCGCCGCCGAAGGCAGCATCGACAAGCGGATCGCTTCGCCCAACCCGGCGCAACGCGCCGAGCAGCTTTACCGCCAAGCCTCGGAGCTGGCGGCCGGCGGCCACAGCACGCAGGCGATCGACCGCCTGCTTGAAGCGCTGAAGGCCGACCCCGCCCACCTCGCCGCGCGTCAGCTGGCCGCGGTGCTGCTGGTGGAGAAGGGCCGGCTGGACGAAGCCGCCGCGGTGCTGCGCGACGGCCTGGACCGCGCGCCGGCCCAGCCCCAGCTGAGCTACCTGCTGGCACGGATCCGGGTCGAGGCCGGCGACACCGCCGGCGCGCTGGCGCTGCTGCAGGGCAATGAGGCGCTGTCGGCCGAAGGCTTCGCGCTTCGCGCCGGGCTGCTGGTGCGCCAGGGCCGCCACGCCGAAGCCCTGCCCTCCTACGAAGCCGCGCTGCGCCGCAACCCCGACAACGCCACCACCTGGCTCGGCCTGGCCGTGGCGCTGGAGGCCCAGGGGCAGGCCTCGGCGGCCCGCCAGGCCTATGCGCGCGCCCGCGAAGCCGGCGCGCTGCGCGGCGGCCTGAGCGCCGAGCTGCAGACCTACATCGCGCAGAAGCTCTCCGCGAGCGATTGAGAAGCACCAAGGAAGACCGACATGACCGCCCCACAGAAATTCCGCCTCGGCGACGTGCTCGTGCTGCAGGGCCTCCTGACGCCCGAGCAACTGGCCCAGGCGCTGGACGAGCAGAAACGAACCGGCCGCAAGCTCGGCCGCGTGCTCACCGACTTCGGCTTCGTCACCGACGAGGCCATCGGCGAGACGGTCGCGCGGCAGATGCACACCGTCTTCATCGACCTTCGCCAGACCGAGGTCGACTCCACCGTCGTGCGCCGCCTGCCCGAGGCCCAGGCGCGGCGCTTCAGGGCGCTGGTGCTGGGCGAGCGCAACGGCGGCCTCACGGTGGGCTTCGCCGACCCGATGGACATGTTCGCCCAGGACGAGGTCGCCCGCATCCTGCAGGCCACGGTGCACCCGGTCGTCGTCGCCGAACCGGCGCTGCTGGCCACGATCGACCGCGTCTACCAGCGGGTCGACGAGCTGGCCGGCCTGGCCAACGAGGTGGCGCTGGACCTGGGCCACACCGTGCTGGCCCCGGCGCTGGAGGCCAAGCCGGGCAGCGACGACGCGCCGATCGTGCGGCTGCTGCAGTCGATCTTCGACGCGGCGGTGTCGCAGGCCGCGTCGGACATCCACATCGAGCCGCAGGAGAAGAACCTGCTGATCCGCTTCCGGGTCGATGGCGTGATGCACGTGCAAAGCACCTACGACCAGAAGATCGCCTCGGCCATCGTGCAGCGGCTCAAGCTGATGTCGCACCTGGACATCTCCGAAAAGCGCCTGCCGCAGGACGGCCGCTTCAAGATCGGCATCGGCGCCGTGGCGCTGGACATCCGCATCTCCACCCTGCCCTCGCAATACGGCGAATCCGTGGTGATGCGGCTGCTGGCGCAGAACACCGAGCGGCTCCGGCTGGACGCGATCGGCATGCCGCCGGCCATCCTGGCGCGGCTGAAGGTGGCGCTGCAGGCGACCTCGGGCCTCATCCTCGTCACCGGGCCGACCGGCAGCGGCAAGACCAGCACGCTGTACGCCTCGCTGGCCGAGATCAACACGCCGACGACCAAGATCATCACGGTGGAGGACCCGGTCGAATACCGCCTGCCGGGGCTGATCCAGGTGCAGGTGCACGAGAAGATCGACCTGTCCTTCGCCCGCGTGCTGCGCAGCTGCCTGCGCCAGGACCCGGACGTGGTGCTCGTCGGCGAGATGCGCGACCAGGAGACCGCCGAGATCGGCCTGCGCGCCGCCCTCACCGGCCACCTGGTGCTGTCCACGCTGCACACCAACGACGCCGCAGGCGCCGCCACGCGGCTCAGCGACATGGGCATCCCGCCCTACATGGTGGCGCTGAGCCTGCGCCTGGTGATCGCGCAGCGGCTGGTGCGGGTGGTCTGCGACCAGTGCAAGGCGCCGGCCAGGCTCAAGCCGCACGAAGTCGAGTGGCTCCGGCTGGACACCGGGGGCGACGACGGCATCGACGGCCGCCCTTTCTACCAGGGCAACGGCTGCCCGCAGTGCCACAACTCCGGCTACCGCGGCCGCACAGGCGTCTACGAGATGATCGAGATGACGCCGGAGCTGGTGCACGCAGCGCACGGCGGCGACCCGGGCGAATTCAGCCGCGTCGCGGCGGCGCAGTTCGCCGACTTCACGCTGCGCCGCGACAGCGTCCGCCTGGCGCTGGCCGGCCGCACCACCATCGCCGAGGCGATGCGGGTGAGCAACCAGTCTTGACGTGCCTGTCGATTCGACGCTGTTTCGTGACACACCACCACCCTCACCCCAACCCTCTCCCGCAAGCGGGAGAGGGTGCCTTCGCTCCCTCTCCTCGGAAACGGGGAGAGGGCTGGAGTGGGCTGTGGCCAACGCCTCAGTGCCATGAAACTGGTCAGCGTCCACAGCAGTTGGACTGCGGCCCATGAACTACGCCTACCACGGCCGCAACCGCGACAACGAGCGCGTCACCGGGACGCTGGAGGCCGCGTCGCCGGCCAACGTGGCCGACTGGCTGCTCAACGCCGGCATCACGCCGCTGGTGATCGAGCCGGCGCAGGCGCCGCCGGCCGAGGCCGGCGACGTGATCGGCCGGCTGCTCGGCCGCGACCGCATCAAGCTGCTGGACCTGATGATGTTCTCGCGCCAGATGTACACCCTGGCGCGCTCGGGCATCCCCATCCTGCGCGCCCTGCAGGCGCTGGAGACCTCGTCCCAGCGGCCCGCGATGAAGCGGCTGCTCTACGAAATGCGGCAATCGCTGGACTCGGGGCTGGAGCTGTCCCAGGCCATGGCCCGCCGGGCCGACGTCTTCGACCCGTTCTACATCGCGATGGTGCGCGTGGGCGAGACCACCGGCCGGCTGGAGGAGATCTTCCTCAGCCTGTTCAAGCACCTGGAGTTCCAGAAGTTCATGCGCGAGCAGGTCAAGTCCGCCACCCGCTACCCGACCTTCGTGGTGCTGGCGATGGTGGCCGCGGTCGTCGTCATCAACCTGGTGGTGATCCCGGCCTTCGCCAAGGTGTTCGAGAACCTGCACGCCCAGTTGCCGCTGATGACGCGCGTGCTGCTGGGCACCTCGCGCTTCATGGTCGCCTGGTGGCCGGCGCTGCTGGTGGCCGCGGCGGGCGCGTTCGTCGGCTGGCGCGCCTTCGTCGGCAGCGAGGGCGGCAGGCTCTTCTGGGACCGCAACAAGCTCAAGCTGCCGGTGGCCGGCACGCTGCTGCGCAAGGCGGTGCTGTCGCAGGCCACGCGCAGCCTGGCGATGGTGTTCCGCAGCGGCGTGCCCATCGTGCAGGGCCTCACACTGTCGGCCGAGGTGGTGGAGAACGCCCACGTCGCCCAGGCGCTGGAGGGCATGCGCGGCTGGGTGGAGCGCGGCGACAGCCTGCTGGCCGCCGGCTCGCGCACCGGCATCTTCACGCCGGTGGTGCTGCAGATGATCATGATCGGCGAGGAGTCGGGCACGCTGGGCGAGATGCTCGACGAGATCGGCCTGATGTACCAGGCCGAGGTCGAGTACGAGCTCAAGACGCTGTCGCAGAACATCGAGCCCATCCTCATCGTGATGCTGGGGGCCATGGTGCTCGTGCTGGCCCTGGGCGTCTTCATGCCGATGTGGGACATGGGCGCCGCCGCGCGGCAATGACCGGCGGCCGCCGGCGGTAACGGATTCAAGCCGCCGGCATTGCTGCCGATACCCCTTCAGGGCCGCTGCAGGCCCGATGAACCCGCGGCGCCGCCCGTGTCCCCCGGCCGTGAAATAAGCACGGAAACCATTGGAGTAACTGAAATGAAACGATCGATGCAAAGAGGCTTCACGATGATCGAACTGATCGTCGTGATCGTGATCCTCGGCGTGCTGGCCGCGGTGGCCCTGCCGCGCTTCACCAACATCCAGCGCGACGCCCGCATCGCCAAGCTCAACGGCGCCCGCGGCGCCGTCGCGGCGGCCTCGGCCATGGTGCACGGCACCGCGATGGCCCGCATGAACCAGGTCCAGCCCACCTGCCCCGCGTCCGGCACCGTGCCCAACGTCGCCGCCACCGGCACCGGCACGATCTGCACCGAGAACGGCGTCGTCAACGTCACCCTGCTCTACCCGGAAGCCTCGCTGGCCGGCGTGGTCGCCGCCGCCGGCGTGGTCCCGGGCAACGGCGTGCCGACCAACGCCCAGCTGAACGTGGACAACTACAACACCACGGTCGCCGGCACCACCCTGACGCTGCAGGTGCAGGGCGGCTCCAACGCCGCCAACTGCTCCTTCACCTACACCGCGCCCACCGCGCTGGGCACCGCGGCCGTCATCTCCGCCGTCAACACGACGGGTTGCTGAGGAAGGCTCGGCCATGCCGCCGCGCGCACGGCCTCGCGGCGCCGGCCGGGGTTTCACGATGATCGAAGTGGTCGTCGTGATCCTGATCATGGGCGTCATGGCCACCCTGGCCATGACGCGCAGCCCCGACCGCGCCGGGCTGCAGGCCAAGGGCTTCCGGGACCAACTTGTCGCGATGCTGCGCCACGCGCGCAAGGTCGCGGTCGCGCAGCGGCGCGACGTCTGTGTCGTGTTCGAACCCTCCCCCTCACCCCAGCAAGCCGTCGGCACCTACGCCGACGCGTCCGGCTGCAACCGGGCCCTGCCAGTGAACGACCCCGGCAACGCCGCGCCGCCGGCCGTGCTGCCGGTGCCGCTGCCGCCGGCGCCGCCGGGCACCGCGCCCTTCGTGCTGCTGGTGCCGCCGGGGGTGGCGGTGGCCGGGCCGGCGGCCATCCGCTTCAACGCCGACGGGCAGCCCGTGCCCAATGCCAACCAGACCCTCAACGTGGGCGCGCAATCGTTCACGGTCAGCCGTGAGACAGGCACCGTCTTCTGAAGGCCACCGCCAGCGCGGGGTGTCGCTGGTCGACGTGCTGATGGTCATCGTGCTGGTGGCGCTGGCGGCCTCGGCGCTGATGACGCTGTCCGGCCGCCTGGCCCAGCAGTCGGCGGAGGCCGCGCGCACGCGCCAGGCCCTGGCGCTGGCCGAGTCGCTGCTGGCCGAGGTGCGGCACATGCCTTTCACCTACTGCGATCCCGGCGACGCCAATGCCCGCACCGCCACCGCCGCCGTGGTGGGCGGTGCCGGCGGCTGCGCCACCACGGTGGACGGCCTTGGCGCCGAGCCGGGCGAGACGCGCTACGCCGCCGCCTCGCGCTTCGACGGCGTGACCGACTACCGCGGCTTCACGATGCCGGCGACGCCGGGTTGCCCCGGCTTGTGCAACCTCGCCGGCGCGCCGATCGACACGCCGGGCAGCACCCTGGCCGGCTGCCGCGCCAGCGTCACCCTGGCCGCGCAGGCGATCACTGCCGCGCCCCCCGCGCTGTCCATCCCCGCGCTGGACGCCGCCGGAACCCCCCAGGTGCTGCGCATCAGCGTGAGCGTGGACTGCCCCGGCCAGCAGCCGGTGGTGGTGGAAGGATGGAGGGTGCGGCATGCGCCGAACTGGTTCTGACGCCCCGCGCGGCCCCGAGGGCGGCTTCACGCTCATCGAGCTGATCGTCTCGATCACCCTGGTCGGCATCCTGGCCGTGGTGGCGGTGCCGATGCTGCGCGTCCCGATGGTGGCCTACACCGACGCCACCCAACGCGCCCTGCTCGCGTCGGAGATGGACGCCAGCGTCGGCAAGATGCGCGACGACCTGGCCCAGGCCATGCCCAACAGCGTGCGGGTGCGCCAAGTCGGCGCGCGCCAGTTCCTGGAGTACCTGCCGGTGCGGATGGTGGGCCGCTACCGCGCCGCCGCGCCAACGACGGCGATCCCGCTGCAATGCCCGGCCACCTGCTCCGGCGCCGGCAACAACGACGTCCTGCAGTTCGCCAGCTGCAATGAAAGCTGCTTCACGGCGCTGGGCCAGCCCCAGGGCGCGCCGCCGGTGGCCGGGGCCGACTGGGTGGTGGTGAACCCGATCGCCACCACCGCCACGCCCGGCCTGCCCGGTGTCGTCAGCCAGGACCCGTATTTCGGCGGCGCCACGTCGCCGCCCAACGGCGTCAAGAGCAGGCTGCTGACTTACACGCCGGCGGCCGGGCACCGCATCACGATGACGCCGCACCAGTTCCCGGCGCCGCCGGCCGCGGCGAGCCGTCAGTTCTACGTCGTCGGCACGCCGGTCAGCTATGAGTGCAACCCCGCCACCGGCCGGCTGACGCGCCACGACGGCTATGCGATCGCGGCGGTCCAGCCCACCGCGTTCCCCGCGGGCGGCGCGCCGCTGGCCACATCGATCGCCGCCTGCACCTTCCGCTACGACGCCACCGGCGGTCCGGGGCGCGGCGGCCTCGTCTCGGTCTGGCTGCGGTTCAGCCAGCCTTCGGCCGAGACGCGCCAGCCGGAGTCGATCGAGTCGTTCAGTGAATTCAGCGTCCGGGAGCCCGGTTGATGGCCACGCCATGCAAGCCCCCGCCCCCACGCCGCAGGCAGCGCGGCTTCTCGGCGGCCCTGGTGCTAACGGCGCTGGTGCTGCTCGGCGGCATGCTGGCCTACGCGGTGACCGCGACCTCGGGCATGCAAGCCGGCACGACGCAGGAGATCCTGCAGTCCCGCGCCCGGCAGGCGGCCGAAGTGGGGCTGGAGTGGGCACGCTACCACTTGCGTTTCAGCCCGGCGTATTGCCCCGCGGGCGGCACGGTGGCCCAGCTCACGCTGCCGCTCGGCCAGGACATCCCGGTGACCGTCACCTGCACGCCGACCGGCACCCATGCCGAGGCCAGCAACACCGTGCGCACCTACCACCTCACCGCCAACGCCTGCAGCCCCGCCGGACCCGGCGGCGCCTGCCCCAACCCGGCGGCCTCGGCCGACTATGTCGAACGGCAGGTCACGGGCATCGCCGAGCGCTGAGGTGCGTTTGATCGGACAGGGTGGAGGCCGAACTTCTCACCTGCACCGGTCGCCCTGAGCCTGTCGAAGGGCACCGGTTCCCTCATCTTTTCGAAGCATGGCCGGTTCGCGAAAAGGGCTTCGACAGGCTCAGCCCGAACGGGGAGAGAAATCGTTCGAACGGAGTGGGGGCTCAGCCCGAACGGGGAGAGAAATCGTTCGGACGGAATGGGACTCAGCCCGAACGCAGTGGGAAGCTCAGCCCGAACGGAGTGGGAAGCTCAGTCCGAATGGAGTGGGAAGCTCAGCCTGAACGGAATCTGGACCGCAAGGGCTCGGGGGTGGAACGGGCAAGGCCGCCCGCCGGCGCTCAACCCCGCCCGAACATCCGCAACAGGCCCAGGCGCTGCTGCGCCCAGAAGCCGCGGCCGTAGTCCCTGCCGCCGGCTTCGGGCAGCTGGTCGCGGATGCCGGTGGGGTCGTAGCGCAGTTCGAAGTTGGCGGTGCGGAACAGCACATCCCACAAGGGGAAAAGCACCGCGAAGTTGTGGCCGCCGAGCGTGCCGTTGCCGGCGGACTCGTGCCCCAGGCCGATGCTGTGGTGCAGGCGGTGGAACCGCGGGCTCACCAGCAGCCGCTCGCCGACCGGCCCGAACCACAGCCGCAGGTTGGCGTGCGACAGGCTTTCGAGCAGCTGGGTGCAGGCCACCACCGCGACGAACTGCCCCGGCGCCACGCCGATGACCTGGGCCAGCAGCACCAGCAGGCTGTCGCGCAGCAGGTCGTCGAGCAGGTGGTTGCGGTTGTCGCTCCACATCGTCATCTGGCGCTGGCTGTGGTGCAGCGAATGCAGGGCCCACCACCAGTTGAAGCGGTGCTGGCCGCGGTGGAGCCAGTAGTCCGCGAAGTCGAACACCACCAGGTAGGCCAGGAAACCGAACCAAGCGGTGTCGGTGAGACCGGGCCAGGCCGGCGCCAGCCAGGCGTCGAGGTGCCAGGGCGACAAGCCCCACTGGTGCCACTGGGCGAAAAGCAGGTCCCACAGCGGGTCGACCGTGAGGAAGAGCGCGACGCGGAACAGCCCGAGCCGGTGGATGAGGGTGTAGGCGATGTCGACGCGGACGGCCGGCTTGTCGGCCACCGGCTCCACCGGCCGCCAGCGCTGCAGCGGCAGCAGCACCGCCAGCATCACCAGGATTTGCAGCAGCCCGACCAGCAGCCATCCGGTGGCCACGTAACCGTCTTCCAGCAGGTTGCCCATGCCGGCCCAGAACAGCAGCGGCTGCACCGCCGACTCGAACAGCGCCAGCTGCGCCTGGCCGAAGGCGTCGGTGAAGAAGTTGAGCGCGGTGTCGAGCATGGCGGGCGGCGGGACGGTCGGTCAGTCGGTCAGGCCGTCAAGGCTTGCGGACCGGCTTTTCCACTGGCGCCGAAGCCGGCCGCGGCGCGAAGGCTGCCCGGTAGTCGGGGTGGTCGCGCAGCGTGGCGAAGCAAAAGCCCTTGGCCTGCAAACCCTCGATCAGTGGTTCGAGCACCGCGGGCGCCCAAGGGTCCTGGCGCGACCAGATGCCGAGGTGGGCCAGCAGGATGTCGCCGCCGCGCAGTTTGTCCAGCGCCTGCCGCAACAGCAAGGCATTGGGATAACGGTCGCTCGGCAACTCGTCGCCGAGGAAACCCGCCGGGCTCCAGGCCACGTGGCGCCAGCCGCATTGGCGCGCGGCGGCCAGCAGGGCCGGCGAGGTCTTGCCGCCGGGCGCGCGGAACACCGCGCCCATCGGCTGCCCGGTGGCGGCTTCGAACCAATGGGCCGGGCGCTCGATCTGTTCGCAGTACTCGGCGGCGGTCAGCACTTCGGCTCGGCCGGCGCGCGCGCCGGCGGTGGGTTTCATGCGGAAGCCGCCGGGCGTGTCGGCCTGCCAGACGACGTGGTCCCAGGTGTGCGAGCCGAAGGCGTGGCCTTGCGCCGCCTGGGCCTTCCACCACGGAGCCCATCCGGCGTCCAGGCTGCCGCCGCCGTTCAGGGTCTTTTCGTTGGCCAAAAAGAAGGTCGCCTTGACCTGGTGGCGCGAAAGCACCTCGGCCACCAGCGGCGCGATGCCCATGTGGCCGGTGTCGAAGGTGAGGTAGAGCGGTTTGTCGGCGGGACCGCCGCGGCATTGCGCGGATGCGGGCGGCTGTGCCGGCTGGGCCGGCGACTCGGGCGCCGCGGCGGCGAGCAGGCAGCCGATGCCGGCCGCCAGCAGGGCGCGGCGCGGCGCCGGGCTTGTTCGGGCAGCGGCGGCCCGGTCAGACCCGCCGCGCATGGTCGAGCGTCCACACCCCGTGGGGCGATTTGCCCACCGGCACCTGGCGCACCACTTTCTTCTGCTGGGTGTCGATGACGGTCAGCTGGCGCGCCCAGCGCGAGGTGACGAGCAGCGTCTTGCCGTCGGCCAGGACTTCCATGCAGTCGGGGCCGCCGGGCGCGGGGTAGCTTTCCACCACGGTCAGGCCGCGGGTGTCGAGCTTGCTGATGGTGTTGGCCACCCGGTTGCTCACGAAGACGTGCCGCTGGTCGCCCAGCGCGCGGAAAGCGTGGGCGCCGGCGCCGGTCTCGATGCGCTTGACCAAGGTCGGCGCGGCGCCCGAGACGTCGTACACCTCGACGAACTTGTCGCCGGTCAGGCCGACGAAAAGCAGGCGGTCGTCCGCGGTCAGGTAGACGTCGGCGGGCAGTTTGCCGGTGGGCACCTTCCAGCGCGGCTTCTGGGTCGCCAGGTCGATCGCGACGAGCTCGTCGCTGTCCTGCAGGCTGGCGTAGACGACGGTGCTCTTGGAATCGATCGACAAATGGCTGGGCGTGCGCGAAGCGGGAACGCGGGCGGCGAGCTTCAGCGGCGTCTTCTCGTCGTCCGGCTGCCAGCGGTAGATGTCGACGTGGTTCAGGCGGTTGGCCGCCGTGACGAACCATTTCATGTCGGGGGAGAAACGCAGGTGGTAAGGGTCGGAGATGCCGCCGACCACGCGCTGCACGTCGCCCGTCTGCGGGTCGAGGAAGGTCAGCGAATCGCCGAGCGCGTTGGCGACGATCAGGGATTTCTCGTCCGGCGTGAGGTAGAGGTGGTGCGGCTCTTTGCCGGTGGGCACCTTCTTGACGGTGGCGAAGGTGGCGGCGTCGATCACGCTGATCGACGCGTCCAGGGAATTCAGCACGATGATCGGCCGCGGCGCGGGCCGGGCCGCGGGCTGCGGTTGCGCCGACGCCGGGCCGGCCAGGGCCGTCAGCGCGAGCAAGGCGGCCGCGCCGCGGCGCAGGGTCCGCGCCGGCGCGCGCGCCGTTGGAGCAAGGGGAAGGTACCGCACGGGGAAGGTCTGGAAGAGGAGGAAGGGTCCGGATGCGCCACGGCCGGGGCCTTTCCGACGCGCCGCGGCGGGGCGGCGGCGGGGATCGGCGGCGATCCGGAGGTTGTCAGTGGGCGCACACGGCGAAACCGCTTAGTTTAACGGGCCGCTGTTAAGCCCTTTCATCCGGCGCGGTCAGCAGGGGCATGTCGGCGCAAACCCGCCCGCGGCCGTCGGACTTGGCGCGGTAGAGCTGCCGGTCCGCCCGGGCCAGCAATTCGGCGGCCGGGTCGGGGCTGCCCGGGCCGCGCACCGCCAGGCCGAGGCTGATCGTCACGCAAGGCGCCGAAGACGAGCGCTCGTGCCGGATGCCCAGCCCGCGCACGGCCTGCTCCAGTTGGTTGCCGACGGCCAGCGCGCCGGCCAGGTCGGTCTCGGGCAGGACGCAGGCGAATTCTTCGCCGCCGTAGCGCGCGATCACGTCGGCAGGCCGTTTCAGCCCGGCCTTGAGCACCTGGGCGACGCTGCGCAGGCAGTCGTCGCCGGCCTGGTGCCCGTAGGTGTCGTTGAACAACTTGAAATGGTCGATGTCGATGAGCAACAGCGAAAGCGGCAGCTGGTTGCGGCTGGCGCGGTGCCATTCCGAATGCAGCCTGTCGTCGAAATAGCGGCGGTTGAAGGCGCCGGTCAGGCCGTCGACGAAGACCAGCTGGCGCAACTGGTCGGACTGCCGCTTCAGCGTCAGGTGGGTCTTCACACGCGCCCGCACCACCGGCGGGTTGATCGGCTTGGTGATGAAGTCGACCGCCCCGGACTCCAGCCCGCGCGTCTCGGCCGCCTCGTCGCTGCGGGCGGTGACGAAGATCACCGGGATGTGCTGGGTCAGCTCGTCGGCCTTGAGCCGCCGGCAGACTTCATAGCCGTCGATGCCGGGCATCACCACGTCCAGCAGCACCAGGTCGGGCAACTTCTCCTGGCACAGCGCCAGGCCCTGCTCGCCGCTGGTGGCCATCAGCACCTGGTGGTCGGCGCTCAGTGCCTGGTAAAGCGCCTGCACGTTGACGGGCTGGTCGTCCACCACCAGCAGCCGGGGCCGGGGGCGGTCGGCCGCCTGCGGGGCCGTGGTTCGATCGATCGTCATGGAGAAGCCCCCCAACGTTTCAGGAGTTGTCCGCATTCGCGCAGCGCCTTCTGGAAATCCAGCGCCGCCACCGCTTCGCCGAGCGGCTCCAGTTCGTCCGCCCACTGCGATTCGAACTCGTCGTGCAAATCGGCGTAAAGGTCGGTGGCCGCCATGTCGGCCTCTGCCAGCAGCGCCGACAGCTCGCCCAGCCGCCGCACCAGCGGGCCGGTGTCCCGGGCCCCGGCCGGCGGCCCGGCAGACGGCGACGAAGCCTTGTGCGTTTCCAGCAGCGCCTGCAGGTCGCCGCGGCTCTTCCCGATCGACTCGACCAGCCGGCTGCGCGGGCGTTCCATCGATTCGATCGTGGCGCCGGCGTGCAGCGCGTCTTCGGCCGCCGCGGCCAGCCCGGCCAGCTCGACCACGCCGAGCGTGGCCGCCAGGCCCTTGAGCGTGTGCATCAGGCGGGCGGCGTCGGTGACGCTGCCCTGCGCCAGCAGTCCCACCAGTTCGTCGGCCATGCCGGGCAGCTGGCCGACGAAGGACTGGGCGCTGCGCGCCCAGACGTCGACCCGCCCGCCCAGGCGCGCGACGGCCTTGTCCAGCTCGATGCCGCGCTGCCGCGCCTGGGCGGCCAGCTCGGCCGCGGGCGCGGCCGCGAA
>CBIHOD010000055.1:0-25111 GCA_966211815.1 uncultured Burkholderiales bacterium | reverse complement strand
CCCCGCCAGCCCCCCCGGTCCACCCCCGCCGCCCTGGGACGACGACGTCCCGCTGTTCGAAGAAAACGAGGCCGGCGCGCCCGCCGCCCCGTCGCCGGCCGCCGCCGCCGCCGAACCCGACGAACCGGTCGAGCCCGTCGTCTCCGCCTCGCTGCTGCGCGGGTTGAACCCCGAGCAGCTCGCCGCCGTCACGCTGCCGCCGCAGTCGGCCTTGATCCTGGCCGGCGCCGGTTCCGGCAAGACGCGCGTGCTGACCACCCGCATCGCCTGGCTGATCCAGACCGGCCAGCTGTCGCCCGGCGGCGTGATGGCCGTCACCTTCACCAACAAGGCGGCCAAGGAAATGCTGACCCGCCTTTCCGGCATGCTGCCGCTGCCGGTGCGCGGCATGTGGATCGGCACGTTCCACGGCTTGTGCAACCGCTTCCTGCGCGCGCACTGGAAGCTCGCGGGGCTGCCGCAGGGCTTCCAGATCCTCGATTCCGGCGACCAGCTGTCGTCGGTCAAGCGCCTCGTCAAGGCCATGAACCTGGACGAGGAGCGCTACCCGCCCAAACAAGTCACCTGGTTCATCGCCGGCTCGAAAGAAGACGGCCTGCGCCCCGGCGACATCGAGGTGCGCGACGAGCAGGGCCGCGTCATGGTCCAGGTCTACCAGGCCTATGAAGAGCAGTGCCGGCGCGAGGGCGTGGTCGACTTCGCCGAACTGCTGCTGCGCACCTATGAACTGATGCGCGACAACGCGCCGCTGCGCGAGCACTACCGGCGGCGCTTCCAGCACGTGCTGGTCGACGAGTTCCAGGACACCAACCGCCTGCAGTACGCCTGGCTCAAGATGTTCGCCGGCCCGCAGACCGCGGTGATGGCGGTGGGCGACGACGACCAGAGCATCTACGCCTTCCGCGGCGCGCAGGTGGGCAACATGACCGACTTCGAGCGCGAGTTCTCGGTCAGGCAGGTCATCAAGCTGGAGCGCAACTACCGCAGCTACGGCAACATCCTGGACGCGGCCAACGAGCTGATCGCCCACAACACCCGGCGCCTGGGCAAGAACCTGAGCACCGAGGCCGGGCCGGGCGAGCCGGTGCGGGTGTTCGAGTCCACCAGCGACTACGCCGAGGCGCAATGGCTGATCGAGGAGCTGCAGCAACTGCACCGCGACGGCCTGCCCCGCCGCGAGTCGGCCGTGCTCTACCGCAGCAACGCGCAGAGCCGGGTGCTGGAAAGCGCGCTCTTCAACGCCGGCATCCCGTACAAGGTCTACGGCGGCCTGCGCTTCTTCGAGCGCGCGGAGGTCAAGCACGCGCTGAGTTACCTGCGGCTGATCGAGAACGGCAGCGACGACACCAGCTTCCTGCGGGTGGTCAATTTCCCGGCGCGCGGCATCGGCGCCCGCAGCATCGAGCAACTGCAGGAGGCGGCCCGCGCCAGCGGCCGCAGCCTGTACCAGAGCGTGGGCGCGGTGCCGGGCAAGGCCGGCGCCAACCTGCAGGCCTTCGTCGCGCTGATCGAAGCCATGCGCGCCGCGACCCAGGGCCTGAACCTGCGAGAGATCATCGAGCACACGTTGCACGCGTCCGGGCTGGTCGACTTCTACAAGACCGACAAAGAGGGCCAGGACCGGCTGGAGAACCTGGACGAACTCGTCAACGCCGCCGAGGCCTTCGTCACCCAGGAGGGCTTCGGCAAGGACGCGGTGGCGCTGCCGGTGGACGAGGTGGGGGCGTTCGCGTTGTCCGGGGGCGGGCGGGCGGTGCATCCGGATGTGCTGCGGGCCTTGCCGCCTCCGCCGCCTTCTTCCGCCCCTGGCTCCACTTCCGCCGTTCGCCTTGAGCCTCCTCTGTCCGTTCGCCCTGAGCCTGTCGAAGGGCCCAGGCAACGAGCGCTTCCCGAAGCGAATGCGCAAGGCCGCCAGGCTTCGACAAGGCAGAGCCTTGCGTTCACTCCTGAGCTTGTCGAAGGATCAGCCCGAACAGAAATGGGGAACGAGACCTCAATAAGCTCAGCCGGAACGGAGGTGGGCGACGGGGCTTCGACAGGCTCAGCCCGAACGGAGGGGAGCGACGTGATTCAACCCGCCGCCCAGACCCCCGACGCCGACACCGGCGAGATCATGTCCCCCCTGGCCGCCTTCCTCACCCACGCCTCGCTCGAAGCGGGCGACAACCAGGCCCAGGCCGGCCAGGACGCGGTGCAGCTGATGACGGTGCACGCCGCCAAGGGCCTGGAATTCGACGCCGTCTTCATCACCGGCCTGGAAGAGGGCCTGTTCCCGCACGAGAACAGCGTCGCCGAGCTGGCCGGGCTGGAGGAAGAACGGCGGCTGATGTACGTGGCCATCACCCGCGCGCGCCAGCGCCTGTACCTGAGCTTCAGCCAGACCCGCATGCTGCACGGCCAGACGCGCTATAGCGTCAAGAGCCGCTTCTTCGACGAGCTGCCCGAGTCGGCGCTGAAATGGATCACGCCGCGCAACCAGGGCTTCGGCTCCGGCTACGCCCGCGAATACCAGAGCGCCTGGTCGAAAGGCCAGGGCCTGGGTTCGGTGGTGGGCGCCGGCCGCGTGGCGCCCGCGCCGCGCCTGCAGCCTGCCGCGCCCTCGCACGGGTTGCGCACCGGCCAGGGCGTGTTCCATAACAAGTTCGGCGAGGGCGTGATCCTCACGCTGGAGGGCAGCGGCCAGGACGCGCGCGCCCAGGTCAACTTCGGCCGCCACGGCACGAAGTGGCTGGCGCTGAGCGTGGCCAAGTTGACGCCGGTGGATTGACCCGGCGGGCACCGCTCTTTCTTCTGTGCCATGGAGGAAAACACCGGATGACCGGGTATCACGATGACCGCCCCAAGCAGGCGCCGGCGGGCCCGCGCATTCGAACCCTCGCGGCGCTCGTGGCCCTGGCCTGGACCCTCGGGTGCGGCTTGCCGGCCCAGGGGCAGGGCCTGGGCCCCGGGTTCCCGGGGCCCACGTTGCAGGCGGCGCAGCGTGGCGAGGCGGCGGCGCAGTTCGAGATGGGCGAGCGCTACCTCTACGGGTCCCGTGACGTCCCGCAAGACACGGCGCAAGGCCTGTCCTGGTTGCGCAAGGCGGCGGCGCAAGGCCACCTGCAGGCGATATCCAGCCTGGCGCGCGTCTACGAAATGGGACGCTTGGTGGCCCGGGACGACGCGCAGGCCTTGTCCTGGTACCGGCAGGCCGCCGCGCACCCCGCGCCCAGCGACACCGAGGCGCGCATCCGGGCCGCGGCTCAGTTCCAGCTCGGCACGATGCTGATCGAGGGACGGGGTGCGCCGCGGGACGCGGTGGAAGGCTTGGCGCTGCTGGAGCAGGCCGCCGGCACCGGGCTGCAGCCCTATTTCCAATCCCTGCTGGGCCAGTACTACCTGGAGGGCCGGGGCATCGCCCGCGACGAGGGCAAGGCCCTGTCCTGGTTCCGCAGGGCCGCCGACAACAACGACGCCCAGGGCCAGTGGGCCCTGGGCAAAGCCTACGCCGAGGGCCGTCTTGTGCCGGTCGACAAGAAGGAGTCGGTGCGCTGGACCCTCGCCGCCGCGCAACGCGGCGCCTACCAGGCCCGCCTGCCGCTGGCGCTGGCCTACCACCGGGGCGAAGGCGTTGCGCGCGACCCGGCGGCCGCCCACCTCTGGGCCCTCAAGGCCAAGGAGGTTTCGATCCCCGTGCCCGCGGTGGACGCGCTGCTGAAAGAGCTGGAAAAGGACATGACGCCCGGTCAGGTCGCGGCGGCGCGCGATGAGGCCGCGGCCTACCGGTTCATACGCTGAAGCGTCGCCATGGCTTGGCGGCGGGGCCGGCCACCAGCCGATCGCACCGCCATTGTTCTTGATGATCATCGCCGTGGACGCCCGCGGCGATGCTCGCGTCAAAGCGCCGACCACCCAGCAGCGTCAACAGTGACGGCCACGGCGCGGAGGGGCCATTTTCCCGAGCACCAACCCCGACGGTGTGCGGATTCGGGCCGCTTCGGAAGCCAAGGCCAAGAGCGGCGAACGTCCGGGCTTGGCGGGCCGGGAGCTGGCGCAAGACTCGCGTTTTCCGCGGTGGACGGACACGGATCCGACGTGATGCGCCATAAAAGCGCCTTCCGCGGTTTCAAACGCTTACCCATTTGGCGCAATGGGTCATTTGTAATGCAGGCCGTCGCGGCGGATCTAGGCCCTTCAGCCGAGACATCACAAGGGTCTGTTGCATGGCCCGGCGCGCGTCCACCACCGGTTCGGCAGCGCTCATTAAAAGTCAACGACGAGTCCCATGAACATTCGAATCGAAATTGCGGTGCGCGTTTTGACCCAAGCGCTGGTTTGCGCGGCATTGGCGGCTTGCGGCGGCGGCACGGGAGGGGAGGGTGGCGGCGCCGCGCCGAACGCGACTGCGAGGCCCGCTGAGCGGGTCAAGGCGCTGGCGGTCGCGCCGGTGCCAGGGCCCATCGCCAACCTGCAGCCCGGCCAATGGTTGGAACTGCCCAACACGAAGCTCCGTTCGGTCGCGCCGAACCCGCCGAAGCGGGGCTACTTCCCCTACATCATCGACGCCTGGAACGGCGGCACGGTCGACACCGCGCGCAGCCGGTTGCTGGTCTGGGGCGGCGGGCACGCCGACTACTGGGGCAATGAGATGTACGCCCTCGACCTGCCGTCGATGAGCGTCCAGCGCATCCTGGAACCCAGCCCGCATGCCGACGATGCGAACTGCAAATCGGCGCTCCCGGACGGCACCCCCACTTCGCGACACACCTACGACGGCCTGGCCTACATCGCCCACGCCGACCGGTTCTTCTCGGTCGATGGCGGCCTGTCGCCCTGCGGGTTCGCCGAACCCGCCACCTGGACCCACGACTTCACCACCGGCAAATGGCAAATCATGGTGCCCAACTCGCCCTGGGGCGATGCCGCTTTCGGCACCATGGCCGTCTACGACCCGGTGAGCAAGCTGGTGTACGTCAAGAATCCCGGGCCTTCGTTCTACGCCTATTCGCTGGAGAACAACCAGTACACCAAGCTCAACACGTCCGACCTGTTCGTCGACTACCACCTGTCCGCCGCCATCGACTCCAAGCGGCGCAAGTTCGTGATGATCGGCGACGGTGTGCAAGTGATCGACCTGGTCACCTACAAGATGACCACGATGTCCACCAGCAATGCGCCGGCCTTCGTCACCGGGAAACAGTCCCCGGGCATCGCCTACGACCCGGTGGCGGACCGCATCGTCGCCTGGCATGGGGGCGACAAGGTGTACGCGCTGGACATGGACACCGGGGCGTGGCAGCAGGTCGCCACCAACGCCGGCCCGATGTTCCCAGGCAAAGTGCAGGGCACTTTCGGGCGCTGGGGCTACATCCCGCAGTACGGCGTGTTCGCGCTGATCAATGACGTGGACCAGAACGCATGGGTGTTCAAACTCGGTGCCGGGGCACCCCCGCCCCCGCCGCCGCCGCCGCCTCCCCCGCCACCGCCGCCGCCGACCGATTGGAAAACCGTGGCTTCGGAGGGCGCCTCCTTCACGGTCAGCGGCACGCAGACCGTGCGCTATGGCGCAGGCACGAGCTGGGTGGAGAAGGTCGTCACCGGCACCGTTCCGTGCACCAACGCCTTCTTCGGCCGCGACCCGGCCTTCAACGTGGTGAAGTCGTGCCAGGTGGCCTCGACCACCACGACGCCCCCGCCGCCTCCGCCCCCGCCGCCCACCGACTGGAAAACGGTGGCCGCGGAAGGCGGCTCGTTCACGGTCAGCGGCACGCAGACCGTGCGCTACGGCGCGGGCACGAGCTGGGTGGAGAAGAGCGTCTCGGGCACCGTCCCGTGCACCAACGCTTTCTTCGGCCGCGACCCGGCCTTCAACGTGGTGAAGTCTTGCCAGGTGGCCGCCACCAACACGACACCCCCGCCGCCTCCGCCCACCGACTGGAAAACAGTGGCCGCGGAAGGCGGCTCGTTCACGGTCAGCGGCACGCAGACCGTGCGCTACGGCGCGGGCACGAGCTGGGTGGAGAAGAGCGTCTCGGGCACCGCCCCGTGCACCAACGCCTTCTTCGGCAGCGACCCGGCATGGGGCGTGGTGAAGTCTTGCCAGGTCGCCGTCTCCACGCCGACACCCCAGCCGCCCCAGCCGACCGCCAACCTGGACCTGTCCCTCGTCAGCGCGGGCGGCGGCTCGTTGTTGCCGTTCACCGTCGGCCAGGCGCTGCGCCAAGGCGCGGTGCCCGCGGGCCAGGTGCTGGTGAGTTCCACGGTGCCCGAGCTGCAGTCGGTCGTCAAAAACCGCTGGCCCGACGGCAGCGCGAAGTTCGTCATCCTCTCGGGCCGGCTCGACTTGACCGCCAACACCTGGCGCACCATCGGGTTGAGCGCGGCCGCGGCGCCGGCGACCTCCCCCGCCGCGGTGTCCACCGCCGACCTCAAAGCCACCGGCGTGACCGCGGCGGTGCAATTCGCCTCTTTCGGCACGGCATCCTGGTCGGCCGGCGATTGGGACACGCCCACCCAGGTCGTGGCCGCCGGACCGCAGATGTCGGCCTGGACATTCCGCAAGCCCCTGGCTGGCGACTCCCACCTGGTGGCCTGGCTCGAAGTCCGGGCTTACAAAGGCGGGCGGGTCGAGGTGCTGCCGTGGATCGAGAACGGCTACCTGCGCCTGGCCAACCCCACCGCCAAAAGCGGCACCGCCAGCTTCACGCTGAACGGCACCACGCGCTTTTCCCAGCCGCTGGAACTGCTCAACCACCAGCGCGCCGTGCTGGCCAGCGGCGCCACGCTGACCCACTGGGCGGGCGCAGACCCTCAAGTCACGCCCCGCGGCAACACCGCCTACCTCATGTCCACCCGTCTGGTGCCCAACTACCGCGGCGTCACCGGCGCCGGCAGCGCGCTGCTGTCGTCGCTGCCAACCGCCTACGCGCCGCTGGCGCAGGCCAGTTATCCGGCCGGGATGGGCTCCGCGGGTTACGACCCCTCCATCGGCCTGCTGCCGGAATGGGACGCCGCCTACCTGACGTCCGGCGGCGATCCCCGCGCCTACCGGGCGGTGGTGATCAACGCCTACGCGGCGGGCCGGTATGGGACCCATTTCCGCGACGAAACCACGAACCGGCCGCCGCTGTTCGCCGCTTATCCGACGCTCGTGATCGGCTCGGGTCCCACGGGCGTCACCTCTTCCGGGGCGTCCAGCACCAACACCTTCACGCCGACGCCCGGCGGCGCCTCGCCGCCCGCGTTCGCGAGTTCCCACCATCCGTCCATCGGCTACATGGCCTACCTGCTGACGGGCTGGAACTATTTCTCCGAAGAGACGCAGCACGTGGCGACCCTTCTCTGGCTGAAGCAGAACGACACCACGCGGCAGGGCGCGAAAGGGGTTTTCGAGACGGCCGCCGGGGCGAACACCACGCGCGGCGCGGCCTGGGCCCTGCGCACGATGGCGCAGGCGGCCACGGTCACGCCCGACGCCGACACGGCCCTGCGCGCCCAATTCGTCAACAGCCTGGACGCGAACATCGCCCATTACCACGGCCGCTACGTGCTCACGCCCAACAACCCGTTGGGCCTGGTGCAGCCGTATTCCGACTACAACCCGGGCGACCCGTGGGAGTCGGCGATCTGGATGGACGACTTCTTCACCGCCGCCTTCGGCTACCTGAAGGACCTGCAGTCTCACAGCCCCGCATCGCAGGCCGGCCTGGACGCGTTCCTGGCCTGGAAATACAGGTCCGTCGTCGGCCGGCTCGGCAGCGGCGCACCCGGCACCTTCAATTACCGCTATGCCGCGCCCTACACGTTGAACTACGCGCCTTCCGCGAACTCGAATTTCGCGACCGGCGCCGGGCCCTGGTACGCCGACTGGGGCGCGGTCGCCACCGCGATGGCCATCCCGGCCGCCGACGGCGGCACCTCGCTGCAAGGCAGCTCGGGCGGCGACCCGTCCGCGATGCACCAGGGCTATTGGGGGAACATGCTGCCGGCGCTGGCTTACGCCGTGGACCACGCGGCGGCCGGCGCGTCCCAGGCCTACGACCGCCTGACATCCGCGTCGAATTTCAATTCCAACGCGGCCCGCTTCGACGACACCCCGGTCTGGGGCGTGGCGCCGCGTTCGAAGTAGGGGCGCCTGGCGGGGTCGCCTCCCCTGCGCGGGGAGGCTGCCCGTTCAAAGGCCGATCACGCCGCCATCGTTCTTGGTGATCATCACCGTCGACGACCGCGGCCGGGCGGTGGCGCCGCCGGCGCCGTAGGCCGCCGCGATGCCGGCACCGTTGCCGGGCCAGTTGCTCTCATAGGCGGTCGGCGTGCCGAGGTTGGCCACCGGGGTGTTCTCGCCCGGGTGCTGGATGTTCACGAACAGCGCCCGGCCGTCGGGCGATTCGGTCAGGCCGGTCACTTCCGCGCCCTTGGGCGCCACCAGGAAGCGCTTGAAAGTGGCGTCCGTCATCTTGCGGCCCATGCGGGTGGTGACGGCGACGTCGGCCGTGATGGCGGCGTTGGGGCTGCCGCTGGCCTTGTTGACCACCTCCACCGCGCCGCCGTCGCCGTGGCTGCCGGGCACCGCGGCCAGCAGCATGCAGTTGGTCACGTCGGTGTAGGTGTTGTCGTCGGTCTCGATCCACAGGATGCCGCTGGTGGGCGAGAACCAGCAGCCGTCGGGCTTGGACAGGTCATTGTTCTCGGTCAGGCCGGAGAGGTTGACATTCTTCTGGTAGTTGGCGTCGTCCAGGCCGGCGTCGGCCTTGGCCTGCGAGGCGAACAGGAAGATGTCCCAGTTGAAAGTGGCGGCGTCGGCGCTGTCACCGGTCTCGCGGATGCGCATGATGTGGCCGTTGATGTTGCCCTTCTGCGCGGTCGTGCCCTTGTTGTCGAGCCAATAGCGCGGGTTGGCCGCGTCCACGCCCGGGTTGGGCTGGTTGTTGCCGCTGGTGCCGGTGTTGCCGCGGTCGGGGTTCTCGGTGCAAGTGATGTAGACCTCGCCATTGCGCGGGTTCACCGCGGTCCACTCGGGGCGGTCCATCTTGGTGGCGCCCTGGGCGTCGGCGGCGAGCCTGGCGTTGACCACCACGTCGGCCTGGTCGGCGAAGGCGTAGGCCGCGTTGGCGGGTGTCAGGTTGCCGACGCCGAAGGTCAGCTCGACCCAGGTGCCGGTGCCGTCGGCATTGAACTTGGCGGCGTAGAGCCTGCCCTTGTCGAGGTATTTCGCGCCGGCGGCCAGGCCGCCGCCGGCATCCGCCGCGTCCCACACCGCGTCGGTCACGAACTTGTAGATGTATTCGCCGCGCGAGTCGTCGCCCATGTAGAAGGCCAGCCGCTTGCCGGGCACCGCGAGGCTGGGCTCGGCGCCTTCGTGCGCGAAGCGGCCCAGGGCGGTGCGCTTGACCGGTTGGGCCAGGCGGTTGTAGGGGTCGATCTCCACCGCCCAGCCGAAGGTGTTGGCGGCGTTGCGGAAATCGTCGCTGCCGTCGGCCGAGGCGCCGGTCTTGCTCGCGTCCCAGCGGGAGAACTCGGTGCTGGCGGCATCGGAAGGCACCACGCTCGCCCACCGGTTGTTGCCGGCGCTGCCCTGGCGCAGGCCGACGCGCAGGAAGGCGGCGACTTCCTTGGCGGTGCGGGCCGCGTCGTCGCCGGCGGCGCGGCGGAAATAGCCGGCCCAGTTCTCCTCGCAGGTGAGGTAGGTGCCCCAGGGCGTCTGGCCGGCCGCGCAGTTGTTGATGGTGCCGCGGGTCAGCAGTCCGTCCGGGGAATAGGCCGTCTTCATCAACGCATGGCCGCGGGCCGGGCCGGCGATGCTCATCGGCGTGCTGGCGGTGATGCGGCGGTTGAAGCTGGAGGCTTTGTTCAACGCGTACTTGCCGTTGGATTTGGCGATCTCGATCACGGACACGCCGTGCGCCTCGATCTCCTTGATGGCCTCGGCCTCGGGCCTGGCGCCCGAGGCGGCGTTGGTCTGGCCGGCCGGGTGCATGAAGGGCACGGTGCCGGCGATGTTCTCGTGGTTCATGCACAGCAGGCCGCGCTCGGTGCCTTTGGGCTCGCGGGCGGTGCCTGCGGCATTCAGGCCGAAGTAGCTGATGGCGTCGTGGTGGTCGCCGGCGCGGCGCGCGAAGTTGCCGTCGCTGCCGTCGTTCTTGTAGTCGGCCACGGCCGGGTCGATCGAATCGCCGGTGGCGTAGATGACGGTGGCGGTGTAGCCGGCCGGCACGACGAGCTGGTCGGCCAAGCCTTTGGGGACCGCGGTGAAGCCCAGCACCGGCGCGGAGCTGGCGGGGGCGGTGGTGGGCGCGTCGTCCGAACCGCCGCCGCAGGCCGTCAGGCTGAACGCGCCCAGGCCCACGCTGGCCATCGCGCCGACGCCGCCTTTGATGACTTGGCGCCGGCTCAGGCGGCCCTCGGCCAATTGGTTCAGGTGCGGGTTGGCGCTGGTGTTGTTGTCGAGGTCGTCGGGGTCGACAAAGGAAGGGGCGGCTGCGGCGTCGTGGCTGTGCATGGGTTTTCCTGGGTGGATAAATAAGGCGCCGCGAAGCTTATGGATACAACATGACGGTTCTGAGGCGGGAACGTGACAGTTCCGTGTCGGTGCGCCGCGGGCATCCCTCGCCGGCGGCGGGGCCGAATCACTGACGGCCGGACGGTGCGCCGAAAGCTGCCTACCATCCCCATTCACCGAAACTTTTGAAGGACACCCGATGAACCTCGGCATCGAAGGCAAATGGGCCCTGGTCTGCGCGGCCAGCAAAGGCTTGGGCCTGGGCTGCGCGCGGGCCCTGGTCCAGGAAGGCGTCAACGTCGCGATCACCGCCCGCGGCGAAGCGGCGCTGCAGGCCAGCGCGCAGGCGTTGCGCGAGATCGCCGGTCCGCGGCAGGTGGTGGTCGCCGTCGCGGGCGACATCGCCACGCCCGAGGGCAGGGCGTCCGCGCTGGCGGCCTGCCCGCAGGTGGACATCCTGGTGAACAACGCCGGCGGGCCGCCGCCGGGCGACTTCAGGGACTGGGACCGCGACGCCTGGATCCGCGCGCTGGACGCCAACATGCTCGCGCCGATCGAGCTGATCAAGGCGGTGGTCGACCCGATGATGGCCAGGGGCTTCGGCCGCATCGTCAACATCACCTCGGCGGCGGTGAAGGCGCCGATCGACATCCTGGGGTTGTCCAACGGCGCGCGCAGCGGCCTGACGGGATTCGTCGCCGGCCTGGCGCGCCAGACCGTCGGCCGCGGCGTGACGATCAACAGCCTGCTGCCCGGCCCCTTCGACACCGACCGGCTGGGCGCGACGATGGCCGCGGCGGCCGAGAAGCAGGGCGTGGCGCTGGAAGCGCTCAAAGCGCAGCGCGCCGCGCAGAACCCGGCGCGCCGCTTCGGCACGCCGGAGGAATTCGGCGCCGCCTGCGCCTTCCTGTGCAGCCGCCACGCCGGCTTCATCACCGGGCAGAACTGGTTGCTCGACGGCGGGGCCTACCCGGGCACGTTCTGACGCTTCTCCGAACGGGACGTGTCTCAGGCACCACCGGACTTCGGCGGCGGCTTGCGCGAACTGACGGCGATGCCCAGCGCGATCAGCACGAAAGCCGCCACGTGGTACGCCTGGGGCGGGTCGCCCAGCAGCGCGGCCGACATCACCGCGGCGAACACCGGCGTGAGGTTGGCGAAGAAGGCCGCCAGGGCCGGGCCCACCGCGGCCACGCCCCGGCCCCAGCACCAATAGGCCAGCACCGAAGGGCCGACGGCGACGTAGGCCCAGCCTGCCCAGACGAGCGGGCTCCAGTGGATGGCCTGGGGCTTGACCTGCTGCTCCACCGCCGCGGAAAGGCCGGCCCAGACGCATCCGAAGGCCACCTGCAGGAGCAGGAATTCCGCCCAGTCCCAGCGCGGGCGCGCTTGGCCGGTCATGTGGGCCGGCGGCCGAGCCAGCAGCCAGGTGTAGCCCGACCAGGCCACCACCGCGCCCAGCATCAGCACGTCGCCCGGCACCCAGCGGATGGCCAGCAGGGTGTGCCAGTCGCCGCGGGACAGCACCACCGCCACCCCCAGGATCGACAGCACCGAACCATAGGCTTCGACGCGCCGGATGCGGATGCCGTGGAACAGCGTGCCCATCATCAGCACGCAGATCGGCGTGCTGGCCGCGATCAAGGTGACGTTGATCGGCGTCGAGGTCTGCAACGCGCCGTAGAGCAGGGCGTTGTAGCTGCCCATGCCGAGCAGGCCCAGCGCCGCCAGGTAAAGCCATCGCCGGCGCACCGCCCCCAGCATGCCGGGCCGCGCCAGCACCCGCCAACCCAGCGGCAGCAGGATCAGCAGGGCCAGGACCCAGCGCATCAGGTTCAAGGCCAGCGGCGGCACGGCGCCGACGAGCATCCGGCCGACGACGGCGTTGCCCGCCCACATCAGCGGCGGCAGGGTCAGCATCAGGATCCAGCGCGGCGTCAGGGGCATGGGACTTGGGGGCTCCGGGAGGAAGGCGGCGCGCGGCGGCCGCTGCAGGCCCGCGAAAAGGCTGGCACGATACCACCCGCGACCGCGCCGCGGCCGGCCCCGGTCCGCCAATCCCTCCGGCTCCAAAGGACACCATGAACCCCTCCACGAAAGCCATCGTCATCGACCAGTTCGGCGGCCCCGAAGCCATGCAGCTGCGCAGCGTCCCGCTGGGCGTGCCGGGGCCCGGCGAGGTGCTCATCCGCCACCGCGCCATCGGCCTGAATTTCATCGACGTCTACCAGCGCACCGGCCTGTACCCCAACCCACTGCCCCTGCAGCTGGGCATGGAGGCCGCCGGCGTGGTCGAAGCGGTGGGCGCCGACGTCGGACACCTGCGGCCCGGCGACCGCGCCGCCTACGCCGGCGGCCCACCCGGCGCCTATTGCGAAGCCCGGGTGATGCCGGCCAAGACGGTGGTGAAGCTGCCCGACGCCATCGGTTTCGAGACGGCCGCCGGCATGATGCTCAAGGGCCTGACGGTGCAGTACTTGTTGAAGAAGACCTTGCCCCAGGGCGGGCTGCAGGCCGGCGATTTCGTGCTGTTCCACGCCGCCGCCGGCGGCGTCGGCCTGATCGCCTGCCAATGGGCCCGCGCGCTGGGCCTGCGGTTGATCGGCACGGCCGGCAGCGCGGCGAAATGCGAACTGGCCCTGGCCAACGGCGCGGCGTTCGCGATCAATTACGCGGAGGAGGACTTCGCCACGCGGGTCAAGGAGATCACCCGCGGCCAGGGCGTGAAGGTGGTGTACGACTCCATCGGCAAGGACACCTTCGAGAAGTCGCTCGACTGCCTTCGCCCGCTCGGCCTGCTGGCCAGCTTCGGCAACGCTTCCGGGCCGGTGCCGCCGTTTGCCATCGGCAACCTCGGGCCGCGCGGCTCGCTGCACGTCACGCGCGCCACCTTGTTCACCCACCTGGCCACCCGGGAGAGCACCCAGGCCATGGCCGACGACCTCTTCGAGGTCGTGCAAAGCGGCGCGGTGAAGGTCCATGTCGAGCAGCGTTTCGCGCTGGCCGACGTGGCGCAAGCCCACCGCGCGCTCGAGGGCCGCAGGACGACGGGTTCGACCGTGCTGACCGTGGATTGACGCCGCCCGGGGGGCGTCAGAACCGCCAGCCCACGCCGGCGCTGGCCCCCCAGTTGGTGCGGGACTGCGTCATCGGCGCGTCCTCGGCCGAGCCGAGCAGGCGCTGCGCCGAGACGTTGGCCGTGGCGACCCAGCGCGGGCTGATGTCGTAGCGGATGCCGGTGCCCACCCAGACGTCGCGCAGGCCTGCCTTGGCGCGGTAGACGCGGTAGCCGCTGGCGGCGGATTCCTCCGGGGTGACGCCGAAATAGCTGCGCATGTACTGGCCGCTGCCGACGGTCAGGCCGGTGTTGGTGGTGAGCTTCCATTTCGGCGCGAGCCGCCAGTCCTTGCTGAGGTTCATGTCGAAGGTGTGGCCCACGCCGCGGTTCAGCAGGTCGATGTTGACCCCCGGCGTCACGCCCCAGCCGCTGTCGCCCAAAGCGATGTGGCCCGACACCCGCATGCGGATCGTCCGCGGCACATCGTCGATGCCCCTGAGGCCGTCGGTGTCCTTGGAGCGGCGGCCGCTGTCCACGCGCAGCGAGACGCGCACCCAGTCGTTGTCGTCGCCGAAGGTGTTGAACGTCAGGCCGCGGGGCTGGTTCTCGTCCTTGTCGGGGTTGGCGGCGAAGCTGCCGTTGCTGCTCAGCGTCCAGCGGCCGTAGCGCAGCAGGAAGCCGGGCCGCACGCCCAGGCCCTGGTGCGACGAGCCCATGTAGTCGGGGCCCCACGTCGTGACCAGCGTCAGCGCGCTCTGGAGCTTGGGCCGGTAGTTTTCCTTGCCGGGGGCGGGCCTGCCTTTGTCCGGGGCGGCGGGGACGTCGTCGTGGATCGCCGCCGCGTCGGTCTGGCCGCTCATCGGCGGAGCCTCGGGCTCGGCGGCTCGGAGCAGCGGGGAGGCGGCCAGCGCCGAAGCCGCCGCCGAGGCCGCCAGCAGGCGCGCGGGCCAGGCGGGTCGGGTCCGGCGCCGCCCTGCGGGTGCTCGGGCTGCGGGGGCTTCAGCGGGGGTCGGGCCGATAGAATGCGTCATGGTTTCATTGTGCACCCCGTCACTTGGCCCGCGTGTCATCCCGACGCCTTGGCGGCGTGTCAGATAAACACCCGGCGGGCCTGTGGAAATACGCGCCGGCCCTGGCCCCGCGGCGTCGCCGCTGCCATCGGGCGACCGCGCGGACGGCGCCGCCCACCCCATTCCTGCCCCCTTGCCGAGACCTTGAATGCCCACCTCCGAGAGCCCCGCACCCGTTGATTACCGCAGCACCCTGAACCTGCCCGACACGCCGTTCCCCATGCGCGGCGACCTGCCCAAGCGCGAGCCGGCCTGGGCCAAGGCCTGGGACGAGCAAGGCACCTACCAGCGGCTGCGCGAAGCCCGCGCGGGCGCGCCCAAGTTCGTGCTGCACGATGGCCCGCCCTACGCCAACGGCCAGCTCCACATCGGCCACGCGGTGAACAAGGTGCTCAAGGACATGATCGTCAAGGCCCGCCAGCTCAAGGGCCTGGACGCGCGCTACGTGCCGGGCTGGGACTGCCACGGCCTGCCGATCGAGAACCAGATCGAGAAGACCTTCGGCCGCGGCCTGCCGCGCGCCGAGGTGCAGGCCAAGAGCCGCGCCTACGCCGCCGAGCAGATCGCCGGCCAGATGGCCGACTTCAAGCGGCTGGGCGTGCTCGGCGACTGGGCCCGCCCCTACCGCACGATGGACTTCGGCAACGAGGCCGGCGAGATCCGCGTGCTCAAGCGCCTGATGGAGCGCGGCTACGTCTACCGCGGCCTCAAGCCCGTCCACTGGTGCTTCGACTGCGGCTCGTCGCTGGCCGAGTTCGAGATCGAATACATCGACAAGCCGTCGCAGACGCTGGACGTGGCCTTCAAGTGCGCCGAGCCCGCCCGCCTGGCCGCGGCCTTCGGCCTGGCTTCGCTGGACAAGGACGCCTTCGCCGTCATCTGGACCACCACCGCCTGGACCATCCCCGCCAACCAGGCCCTGAACCTCAACCCGGCGCTCGAATACGCCCTGGTCGACACCGAGCGGGGCCTGCTGCTGGTGGCCTCGGCGCTGGTCGAGAAATGCCTGGCCCGCTTCGGGCTTCAAGGCTCGGTGCGGGCCACGGCCCTGGGCGAGAAGCTCGGCGGGCTGAACTTCCACCACCCGCTGGCCCACGTGCACCCGGGCTACGACCGGCTCAGCCCGGTCTACCTGGCCGACTACGCCACCGCCGACGACGGCACCGGCATCGTCCACTCTTCGCCCGCCTATGGCGTGGACGACTTCAACTCCTGCCGCGCCAACGGCGTGGCCGTCGACGAGATCCTGAACCCGGTGCAGGGCAACGGCTGCTTCGAAGCCGGCCTGCCGCTGTTCGGCGGCCTGCACATCTGGAAAGCGGTGCCCGTGGTCATCGAAGCGCTGCGCGACGCGGGCCGCCTGATGGCCACCGACAAGCTGGTGCACAGCTACCCGCATTGCTGGCGGCACAAGACCCCGGTGATCTACCGCGCCGCCGCCCAATGGTTCGTGCGCATGGACGAAGGGCAGGGCGTCTGCACCGTGGACAAGGCGCCGGGCAGCCTGCGCCGGACCGCGCTGGCCGCGATCGACGCCACCAGCTTCTACCCGGAGAACGGCCGCGCCCGCCTGCGCGACATGATCGCCAACCGGCCCGACTGGTGCATCAGCCGCCAGCGCAACTGGGGCGTGCCGCTGCCCTTCTTCCTGCACAGGGACAGCGGCGAGCTGCACCCGAAGACGCTCGAATTCATGGACCGCGCCGCGGCGCTGGTCGAGAAGGGCGGCGTCGAGGCCTGGTCCACCCTCGACCCGGCCGACTGGCTGGGCGAGGAGGCGGGCCAATACGCCAAGAGCAACGACATCCTCGACGTCTGGTTCGACTCCGGCTCCACCTTCTCGCACGTGCTGCGCGGCTCCCACCCGGGCGGCAGCCACGAGGACGGGCCCGAGGCCGACCTCTACCTGGAAGGCCACGACCAGCACCGCGGCTGGTTCCATTCGTCGCTGTTGATCGCCTGCGCGCTGGAAGGCCGCGCGCCCTACCGCGGCCTGCTGACCCACGGCTTCGCCACCGACGGCCAGGGCCGCAAGATGAGCAAGAGCCTGGGCAACGTGGTGGCGCCGCAGTCCGTCAGCGAGAAACTGGGCGCCGAGATCATCCGCCTGTGGGTGGCCAGCACCGACTACTCCGGCGACCTGAACATCGACGACAAGATCCTCGCCCGCGTGGTCGACGCCTACCGCCGCATCCGCAACACGCTGCGCTTCCTGCTGGCCAACACCAGCGATTTCGACCCCGCGAAGGATGCCGTGCCGGTGGCGGAAATGCTGGAGGTCGACCGCTACGCCCTGGCCCGCGCCGCGCAGTTCCAGGCCGAGGTGCTGGCCCACTACGAGGTCTACGAGTTCCACCCGGTGGTGGCCAAGCTGCAGGTCTACTGCAGCGAAGACCTCGGCGCCTTCTACCTCGACGTGCTGAAGGACCGCCTCTACACCACCGCGCCGAAGTCGCAGGCGCGCCGCTCGGCGCAGACCGCGCTGTGGCACGTCACCCATGCGATGCTGCGCTGGATGGCGCCTTTCCTGAGCTTCACCGCCGAGGAAGCCTGGCCCATCTTCGCGCCGGGACGTTCGGTGTCGATCTTCACCGAGACCTACAGCGACACCGCGGGCTGGGCCGACGACGCGCTGCTCGCCAAATGGGCGCGCATCCGCGAGATCCGCGAGGCGGTGAACAAGGACATCGAGACCGTGCGCGCCGCCGGCCAGCTCGGCTCGTCGCTGCAGGCCTGGATCGAAATCACGGCGCCGCCGGCCGACGCCGCGCTGCTGCAGTCGCTGGGCGACGACTTGAAATTCGTCACCATCACCTCGCAGGCCCAGGTCGCCGTGGGCGAAGCGCTGGCGGTGAAGGTCTCGCCCGCCGCCGCCAGGAAGTGCGAGCGTTGCTGGCACTACCGCGACGACGTCGACCACGACCCCGCCTACCTCGGCCTGTGCGGCCGCTGCACCTGCAACCTGCACGGCGCCGGCGAAACACGAAAGGCGGCCTGACCTTGGCTTCTTCCACTTCCACCTCTTCGATCGGCAAACGGGGCAAGCCGGCGTCGTCCCCCGGTTTCGGCAGCTTGTGGCCCTGGCTGGCCCTGGCGGTCGTCGTGATCCTGCTCGACCAGTTCACCAAGACGCTGATCCTGGGCTATTTCCAGTACGGCGAGAGCCGGGAAGTCACGTCCTTCTTCAACCTGGTGCGGGTGCACAACACGGGCGCGGCTTTCTCGTTCCTCGCCGGCGCGTCGGGTTGGCAGCGCTGGTTCTTCGTCGGCCTGGGACTGGTGGCGACCCTTTTCATGACGTGGCTGCTGCACCAGCACCACGCCCAGCGCATGTTCAGCCTGGCGTTGTCGCTGATCATGGGCGGCGCGCTCGGCAACGTGATCGACCGCCTGTTGCACGGCTATGTGGTGGATTTCCTCCAGGTGCATTCGGGGGGCTGGTATTTCCCCTCCTTCAACCTGGCCGACAGCGCCATCACCGTGGGCGCCGCGATGTTGATTTTGGATGAATTGCTTCGGGTCAAACGCGCCCGGTAAACCCTTGCAGGTGGGCGCTCGCCAGCGCCGCAGTCAGGCATGATCCGCGGTGGTGCGAATCCGCACAGCCGCAGCATCCCATCCCCTATTCATGCTCGACTTCAACAGCCTCAGCCACTATGAATGGCTGGACTTGCCGGTGTGGGTCTTCGACGTCGAACGCTCGCGCATGGCCTGGGCCAATGCGGCGGCGCTGGCGTTCTGGCGCAACGACGACCTGGACAGCTTCCTCCGGCGCGATTTCTCCGACCTGAGCGAAGGCACGCGCGCCCGGCTGCAGCTCGCGATGCAGGCCCACGAGCGCGGCGAGGTCTGCCGCGAATCCTGGACGCTCTACCCGGACGGCGTGCCCGTCACCTCGCTGCTCGTCTCCCGCGGCATCCGGTTGCGCGATGGCTGCCCCGCCATCCTGTTCGCGGCCGAGCCCATGGTGGTGAGCCTGGACGACGACATGCGGCGCGGTGTCGAGGCCATCCAGCACACCTCGGTGCGCATCGCGCTGCACAGCCTGCCCCACGGCAAGGTGCTCATGCGCAACCCGGCGGCGGCCCAGGCTTTCGGGCCGGTGCGCGACGCCGACGGCGGCGCCGGGCGGTTCGAAGGCGGGGCCCCGGCCTGCGCGCCTTCGCCGTCCCGCGCGCCGCGCCAGGACGACTTCAGCGCCATGTTCACCGAGCCCGGCGTGGCCGCGCGCATCATCGCCCAGCTGAAGAAGGGCCAGACCTTCAGCGCCGAGATGGAGCTGAACACCCAGCAAGGCCCGCGCTGGCACGGCATCGACATCCGCCCCGTGCTGGACCCGCTGACCGGGGAGCGCGCGATGCAGGTCAACGCCCGCGACATCGCCGACCTGAAAATCGCACAGAAAGCGCTGGAAACCGCCCGCGTCGCGGCCGACAACGCCAACATGGCCAAAACGGCCTTCCTGGCCAACATCAGCCATGAGATCCGCACCCCGATGAACGGCGTGCTCGGATTGACTGAACTGGTCCTGCAATCGGAGCTGACCGACACCCAGCGGCACTACATCCAGCTGGCCCACCAGTCGGCGCAGGGCCTGATGGTCATCATCAACGACCTGCTCGACGTGGCCAAGATCGAAGCCGGCCGCATGCAGCTGGAAGAACACGAATTCTTGCTGCACCGCTGCCTGGACGAATGCCTGCTGCCGCTGCAGGTGCAGGCCAGCCACAAGGGCGTCGTGCTGTCGCTCGACATCGCGCCGGGCGTGCCCGACGACCTGCTCGGCGACGCGGGCCGGCTGCGCCAGGTGCTGCTCAACCTGGTGGGCAACGCGCTGAAATTCACCGAGCGCGGCAGCGTGCGGGTGCAGGTCGGCTTGTGCGAGGACGAGACCCGCCAGGACCCCGACCCGCGCGGGGTCCACCTGCGCTTCTCCGTCCGGGACACCGGCATCGGCATGACGGAAGACCAGGTGCGGCGCATCTTCGAGCCTTTCACGCAGGCCCACAGCAGCATCACCCGGCGCTACGGCGGCACCGGCCTGGGTCTGACCATCGTCTCCCGCCTGGTCTTGCTGATGCAAGGCCAGGTCGGCGTGACCAGCGAGCCCGGCGTGGGCAGCAATTTCGAATTCACGGCGCGGTTCAGGCGGGGGTGAGGGCTGTCCTTCGCCTTGTAGTTCGGAACAGGCCTGTCGAAGCCGGCGCGTGCAGCTCCCGATCACTGAGCTTGTCGAAGGGTGACTGACTTCCCGTGGGTGGATGCTTGAGTGGTTCGCATGAAGGGCTTCGACAAGCTCAGCCCGAACGGTGGTGGGCGGCGACGCCGTTCTCCCGTTCACCCTGAGCCTGTCGAAGGGCCCGGGCGACTCCCGTTCGTCAAGGCGGGGCCGTCGTCGACTGCGCCGCCCACCAGGCCCGCGCCTGGTCGGCGTCGGCCTGGATGCCCTGCTCCAGGGCCTGCAGCGAATCGTATTTCAGCTCGTCATGCAGCTTGTGCAGCAGGTCCACCCGCACGCACCGGCCGTAGCCGGCGTCGAGCGGCAACCCGGCCGGCCAGTCGAGGCAGTGGGTCTCCAGCAGCACCCGGCCGCCGTCCTCGACGGTGGGGCGCACGCCCAGGCTGGCCACGCCCTGCAGCGGCTCGGCCTGCAAGCCGTGCACTTGCACCACGAAGATGCCGCTGGCCGCGGGGCGCGGGTGGCCGAAGCGCAGGTTCAGCGTGCGGAAGCCCAGCGTGCGGCCCAGCTTGCGGCCGTGGACGACATGGCCGCTGATGCTGTAGGGCCGGCCCAGCCACTGCGCGGCGCGGGCCATGTCGCCCTCCTGCAGCGTCTGGCGAACCGCGGAGCTGGACACCCGCGTGCCGTGCACCTCGTAGCTCATCATCCGGGCCACATCGAAGCCCTGGGCCTGGCCGGCCGCGTCGAGCAGCGCGTAGTCGCCGGCGCGCCGGGCGCCGAAGCAGAAGTCGTCGCCGACCAGCACGTAGCGCGCATTCAGGCCGCGCAGCAGCACCTGGTCGATGAAGGCCTGGGGCGACAGGGCGGCGAAGGCGGCGTCGAAACGCACCACCACGACCTGGTCGACGCCGCAGCGCTCCAATTCGCTGAGCTTGTCGCGCAGCGTGGCGATGCGCGCCGGCGCCTGGTCGGCGCGGCCCGACAGGCGGGCGAAGAAGTCGCGCGGGTGGGGCTCGAAGGTCAGCACGCAGCTGGGCACGCCGCGGTGCTGGGCTTCGCTGCGCAGCAGCGCGAGCATGGCCTGGTGGCCGCGGTGCACGCCGTCGAAGTTGCCGATGGTCAGGGCGCAGGCCGGCGCGATGCCGGGGTGGTGGAAACCGCGGAAAACTTGCATCTCGGACCCCGGCCTCAGCACGTCAGGATCTCTTCGGGGCCGGCCAGCCAACGCCACTGGCCGGGTGCCAGGTCGGCCGGCAACCGCAGCCCGCCGAAACGCACGCGGTGCAGCCCCTCGACCCGGTTGCCCACCGCGGCCACCATGCGTTTGACCTGGTGGTATTTGCCCTCGGTCAGCGTCAACCGGAGGCCGTGCAGGCCGTCGCCGCGTTCGCCCAGGGCCTCGGCCGCCGCGGCGCGCACCGGCTCGGGGTCGTCCAGCAGCGTCACGCCGGAAATCAGCGAATTCACCTGCTCGGCCGTCACCGGGTGCTTGCAGGCGGCCTCGTAGACCTTGGGCACGTGGCGCTTGGGCGAGATGAGGCGGTGGTTGAGCGCGCCGTCGTCGGTGAACAGCAGCAGGCCGGTGGTGTCTTCGTCGAGTCGGCCGATGCTCTGCACGTCGCGCCGGCGCAGCGGCGGGGGCAGCAGGCTGTAGACGCTGGGGTGGTGCTTGGGCTTTTGCGAGCACTCGTGGCCCGCGGGCTTGTTCATGACCAGCAGGGCCTTGGCGTGGTAGTCCCAGGTTTCGCCGCGCACCTGGAACGACAGGCCTTCGGGATCGACTTCGAGGAAAGGGTCGTCGCAGACCCGGCCCTGCAGGCTGACATGGCCCGCCAGGACCAGGCCCTCGCATTCGCGGCGGGCGCCGAAACCTTGTGAGAAAAGAACTTGGGACAGCTTCATGGGCGGCATTGGGGGGGCGCGGCGATCCGGCTCATCGCCGGGCCCTGCATTGTCGATGCTGCCGCGGGCGGCCGTTCATTCCCCGGGATTCTCCCGATGGTGGCCCAACAGCACCCTTTGCACCAGCGCCGCGGTGTTGGGCGCGCGGTACTTGAGCAGCAGCTGCGAGCGGTACTTCTCGACCGTGCGCGGGCTCAGGCCGAGCGACTGCGCGGCCTGCTTGCTCGTCATGCCGCACAGCAGGCTGCCCAGCACCTCGTGCTGGCGCGGCGACAGCGCGTCCGGTTCGGTGGCCCGTGCGATCGGCTCGAACACCCAGGAGGCCAGTGCGAACGGGTCCTCGTTGTCGACGGCGTGGCCGCGCGCCCGGAACCACTGCAGCCGGCCGTCGCCGAGCCGCATCAGGCGTTCGTCGAGCAGGTAGCCATCGCGGCGCATCAGCGCTTCGCTGCGCTCGCCGATGCGCAGGAAATCGGCCCGCGTCGGGTAGAGCTGCTCGAAGCTGCGGCCCTCGATCTCCCGCACCCGCAGGCCGAAGACGTCGGCGAAACGTTCATTGCACCAGGTGATCACGCGCTGACGCGACAGGCAAAGGCCCTGGGGGCAAAGCTGGGCGGCCAAGGCGGCGCCCGCGGCTTCGGTGGGCGGCGGTGGGAGGTCGATGGAAATCATGCGGCTTGTCTCCGGCGGTCCCAGGGTTTTGCTGGCGTATTCCTACGACTGGTGCCTGGCGGGTTCGGACCGTAGTCTAGTCATCATTCGAATGGCCCCTGCGCGGGTGCCGCCCGCCGCCTCGCTGCGACGACGCGGACCGCCCTTTCACCTTTCAGCCAGCACCAGGAGACGCCCCATGAGCAGGAAACCGACATCCCCGCGCCGCCCGCGCCACGCCCGCCTCTTCGCCGCAGCCGCAGTCCCCGGCCTGGCGGCCGCCTTGTCGCTGGCCGCCTGCGGCGGCGACGGCGATTCGGGCGGCGAGGTCAACCGCAAGCCCGACTTCATCCAGGGCGCGATCGCCGAAAAGACCTACGACGGCGCCACCGACGACCTGCTGACCGCCGGCCTGGGCAAGACCGGCCTGGGCGGCGCGGCGCCGGCCTTTGCCGTGCCCGCCGCGCCGACGGCGGCCGAACTGCGCCGCAACGCCATCTACAACAACTACCGCGCCCTGGTGGACTACACCGCGGCCGGCGGCTACGGCCTGCTGTACGGCCCGAACATCGACAAGGACGGCAACGTCACCGCGTCGGAGGGCCGCATCGCGGGGACGGAGGCCATCGCCTACGCCGACGACGGCAGCGGCCGCCAGAACGTCACGCTGATGGTCCAGGTGCCGGCGAATTTCGACAAGGCCAACGCCTGCATCGTCACCGCCACGTCGTCCGGGTCGCGCGGCGTCTACGGCGCCATCGGCACCGCGGGCGAGTGGGGCCTCAAGCGCGGCTGCGCCGTGGCCTACACCGACAAAGGCTCGGGCAACGGCTTCCACGACCTGGCCAGCGACACGGTGACCCTGCGCGACGGCACCTTGTCCACCGCCGCCGAGGCCGGCGCCGCGGCCCTGTTCCGCGCCAACCTGACGCCCGCCGAAAGGAGCAGCTACAACGCCGCCTTCCCCAACCGCGTCGCCTACAAGCATGCCCACTCCGAACAGAATCCCGAGAAGGACTGGGGCCGCGACACGCTGCGCGCGGTGCGGCTGGCGTTCTATGTGCTGAACGAGAAATACGGCGAGGTCGTGGCCGGGCAGCGCCGGGTGGCCCTCACGCCGGCCAACACCCTGGTGATCGCCTCGTCGGTGTCCAACGGCGGCGGCGCCGCCCTGGCGGCGGCCGAGCAAGACGCCGACGGCCTGATCGACGGCGTCGCCGTCGCCGAGCCCCAGGCCCAGCCCGACACCACCGCGGGCCTGGCCATCCGGCAGGGCGCCGCGGCCGCGGTGCCGACCATCGGCAAGCCTCTGGCCGACTACTTCACCTTCGCCAACCTCTACCAGCCTTGCGCTGCGCTGTCGTCGCAGGCGGGCCTCTCGCTGGCCGCGGCCTTCTGGCCGGCGGCCTACACCACCGCCGCCGAGAACCGCTGCGCCGGGCTCAAGGCCAAGGGCCTGCTCTCGGCGGCCACCCCGGCCGCCCAGGCCGACGAAGCGCTGCAAAAGATGCGGCAGTACGGCTGGCAGGCCGAGAGCGACTACCTGCAGCAGTCGCATTTCCGCTTCGCGACCAATTCGATCGCGGTCACCTACGTGAACGCCCACGGCCGCTTCAAGCCCACCGACAACGTCTGCGGCTTCAGCTTCGCCAACACCGACGCCTCGGGCAATGTCGTGGCCCAGGTGCCGGCCACCCAGGCCGGCTTGTTCGCCAGCGGCAACGGCGTTCCACCCACCGGTGGGGTGAACATCGTCTACAACGATTCGGTGGGTGGCGCCAAGCTCGACTTCCTCGCGGTCTCGCCCAGCACGGGCCTGGCCGATTTCGCCCTCGACGGCGCCTTGTGCCTGCGCGGCCTGGTCACCGGCCAGGACGCCGCCACCGGCGCGGCGCTCACCGGCGCTTCCAAGGCCCAGGCCGACCGCGTGGCCGCCGGCATCCGGGAGGTGCTGCTAGGCGCCCGGCTGCGCGGCAAACCGGTGGTCGTGGTGGCGGGGCGCAGCGACACGCTGATCCCGGTCAACCACGCCGCGCGCGCCTACGTGGCGCGCCACCTGTCCCAGGAGGCCTCCGGCTCGAAGCTGCGCTACTACGAAGTCACCAACGCCCAGCACTTCGACACCTTCATCGCCTTCGGCCCGCTGCTGGGCTACGACGCCCGCTTCGTGCCGCTGCACCGCTACTTCAACCAGGCGATGGACTTGATGTACGCCCACCTGAAGGCCGGCTCGCCGCTGCCGGCCAGCCAGGTGGTGCGCACGGTGCCGCGCGGCGCCGTGGCCGGCGTGGCGGCGCCCATCACCGCGGCCAATGTGCCGCCGATCTCGGCGACGCCGGCGGCGGCCGACCAGATCGGGTTCTCCGGCGGGACGTTGAGCGTGCCGGAGTGAGGCGCCACCATCGCCTTGTTCGCCAGCCTTCTCTTTGTTCACCCTAAGCCCGTCGAAGGGCCGGTTCACATCGATTTGTCGGGGCGTGGGTGGTTCGCAAAAGGGGCTTCGACAAGCTCAGCCCGAACGGAGTGGGAGTGCGCTTCTTCATCCGTCCACCCTGAGCGCGTCGAAGGGCCAGGTTCACATCGTTTGTCGATGCGCGAGCGGCTCGCAAAAGGGGGCTTCGACGAGCGCAGCCCGGACGGACCGGAAAGGCGTCCGCCCCCCCATCTCCGTTCGCCCTGAGCCTGTCGAAGGGCCGGTTCACGTCGATTTGTCGGAGCGTGGGTGGTTCGCAAAAGGGGCTTCGACAAGCTCAGCCCGAACGGAGTGGGAG
>CBIHOD010000054.1:0-25590 GCA_966211815.1 uncultured Burkholderiales bacterium | reverse complement strand
GTGAAGTTCAGGAGGAGTGGGCGAAGCCCACGGGGGACATGAACGGAGCCCCTGGGCCCTGTCCCTCGCGACGCACCTCTCTTGACACACGCCACGACGCACCTCCCCACACACCCCTGTAACGGCTTTGTTCCACCCTGGCACAGCCCTTGCACGGGGCCTCCCTACAATCGCCCCCCATCTTCGAACCATCATCCACACAAAGCGAACCCACCATGCAAGTCAACGCCTCGGTTTTCAAAGCCTATGACATTCGCGGCATCGTCGGCAAGACGATCGACGAAACCTTCGCCGAACACCTCGGCCGCGCTTTCGGGTCGGAGGCGCTGGCCGCCGGCGAGAAAGCGGTGGTCGTGGGCCGCGACGGCCGGTTGTCCGGCCCGGCCTTCGCCGCCGCGCTGATCCGCGGCCTGGCCTCCACCGGGCTGGACGTCGTCGACCTCGGCGCGGTCACGACCCCGATGCTCTACTACGTCGCCGCCACCCGCGGCCGCAAGGGCTGCCGCAGCGGCATCCAGGTCACCGGCAGCCACAACCCCAAGGACTACAACGGCTTCAAGATGGTGCTGGCCGGCCGCGCCATCTACGGCGAAGACATCCAGAAACTGCGCCAGCGCATGGAGCGCGAGGACTACGCCAAGGGCAAGGGCCGCAGCGCCGCGATGGACATCCTGCCCGAGTACCAGGCCCGCATCGCCAACGACGCCAAGCTCAAGCGACCGCTGAAGATCGTGGTCGACTGCGGCAACGGCATCCCGGGCGCCTCGGCGCCGGGCGTGCTGCGCGCCCTGGGCTGCGAAGTGACCGAGATGTACTCCGAGGTCGACGGCAACTTCCCCAACCACCACCCGGACCCGAGCAAGCCCGAGAACCTGGCCGAGCTGATCGAGAAAGTGAAGAACAGCGACGCCGAACTCGGCCTGGCCTTCGACGGCGACGGCGACCGCCTGGGCGTGGTCACCAAGGACGGCCAGATCATCTACCCCGACCGCCAGCTGATGCTGCTGGCCACCGACGTGCTGTCGCGCAACCCGGGCGGCACCATCATCTTCGACGTCAAGTGCACCCAACGCCTGGCGCCGGCCATCCGCAAGGCCGGCGGCAAGCCGCTGATGTGGAAGACCGGCCACTCGCTGATCAAGGCGCAGATGAAGAAGATCAAGGCGCCGCTGGCCGGCGAGATGAGCGGCCACATCTTCTTCGGCGAGCGCTGGTACGGCTTCGACGACGCCACCTACACCGCCGCACGGCTGCTGGAAATCCTCTCGAAGAGCAAGGACCCGAGCAAGGTGCTGAACAGCCTGCCCACCAGCTTCAGCACGCCCGAGCTGAACGTGCCCTGCGCCGAAGGCGAGGCACCGCAAGTGGTGCGCCGCCTGCTGGAGAACGCCCAGTTCCCGGGCGCGCAGGAGATCGTCACCATCGACGGCCTGCGCGTCGACTACAAGGACGGCTTCGGCCTGATCCGCTCGTCCAACACCACGCCGGTGCTGGTGCTGCGCTTCGAAGGCCACAACCAGAAGGCGCTGGACCGCATCCAGGCCGCCTTCATGGCCGCGCTGAAGGTCGCCAAGCCGGACGCCGCCGTCCAGGCCGCGGCGCACTGACCGGGCGCCGCCGGTGATTCCCGCCGGGGCCGCCGGTCGATGAGCCGCCTGCTGGCCCGCTGGGCCTATGCGCTCTTGCTGAGGCTGCTGGCCCCGGCCTACCTGCTGCGGTTGCTGTGGCGTTCTCGCGCCGAGCCGCTGTACGCGCATGCGCTGGGCGAGCGTTTCGGCTTCTACCCGGGCGCACACGCGATGGCGCGGCAGGGCGGGTGGGTCTGGGTGCACGCGGTGTCCTTGGGCGAAACCCGCGCCGCGGCGGCATTGGTCGCCGAGCTGCGCGCCCAGCGGCCCGGCCTGCGGCTGCTGCTCACCCATGGCACCGCCACCGGCCGGGAGGCCGGCCGCGCCTTGCTGCGCGAGGGCGACGCGCAAGCCTGGCTGCCCTACGACACGCCGGGCGCCACGCGGCGCTTCCTGGCGCACTTCAAGCCCGCTGTCGGCGTGCTGATGGAGACCGAGGTCTGGCCCGGCCTCTTGCACGAAGCGCACCAGCTCGGCATCCCGATGCTGCTGGCCAACGGCCGCCTCAGTGAGCGCAGCCTGCGGCGTGGCCAACGTTTCCGCGCCTTGCTGCGTCCGGCGGCGCAGTCGCTGCGCCTGGTGATGGCGCAGACCCAGGCCGACGCCGAACGCTTCCAGCAGTCGGGATGCCCGGCGGTGGTGGTCTGCGGCAATTTGAAGTTCGACATGCAGCCCGACGCGGCCCAGCTGGCGTCGGGCCGGGCCTGGCGGCAGGCCGCCGGCCGGCCGGTGGTGCTGGCCGCCAGCACCCGGGAGGGCGAGGAAGCGCCAATGCTCGCGGCCTGGAAGGCGCGGGTCTCCAGCTTGGCGGCGGCACCCTTGCTGGTGGTCGTGCCCCGGCACCCGCAGCGCTTCGACGAAGTGGCCCGACTGGTCGAAAACGCCGGCTTGACCCTGCGGCGCCGCAGCGCGTGGCAGGCGCAGCCGCCGGCCGATGACGCGGCGCAGGTGGCCGTCTGGCTCGGCGACTCGATGGGGGAGATGGCGCTGTATTACGGCCTGGCCGATGTGGCCCTGCTTGGCGGCAGTTTCGCGCCGCTGGGCGGCCAGAACCTGATCGAAGCCGCCGCCTGCGGTTGCCCGGTGGTCATGGGCCCGCACACCTTCAACTTCGCGCAAGCCTCGGAGATGGCGCTGCAAGCGCAAGCCGCCTGGCGCGTCGACGGCATCGACGCGGGCGTGGCCCAGGCTTTGTCGCTGCTCGCGTCGCCGCAGGACCGGATGTCCGCGTCAACGAAAGCCCTGGGCTTCGCGCAGGCGCACGCGGGCGCGGCGCGGACGATGGCGGCCCGGATCCTGGCGGTCCCAAGTCCGGCTTGAGGCCATGCCGAGGGGAGGGGCCGGCCGAGGCCCCATCAGCCTGCCCGTGAACTCAGGTAGAGCGCGAAGATTGCCCAGCACAGCGCCCAGAACCCCCGGCCGAGCCAGCGTTTCAGCGCGGCCGACCGCCGTTCCCTGGCGATCTCCGACGGGGTGAGGTGCTTGTAGAAACGGTGGGCTGAGCCGAAACCCACCTCCTCGGCTTGCTCCGTCCACAACCGGCCGCAACGCCCGCAGCGGTAGTCGGCCTGCCGCTGGTCGTTGCGCTCTTCGATCCGTTCGAAAGCGTGCCGCTTCAGGAACTCCGCCCGCTCGGCGGACCACACGCGGTGTTCGTTCGGCGGGCGTGCGCAACGGCAAGCCGGGTCGCGTTGGGCCGGCATCGGGAAAGGGGGAGTCAGCTGGACAGCCTGGAGCCCAGCAGCCGCCCGTCCCGGGTGTCGAAGCTGCATTCGAAACCGAACAGCCTGTGCGGCGAGCCCGGCTCGGTCAGCGCCCGGCCGCGGCCCCGGAGTTCGGCGTTGTTCGGCGTGGTCTGCTTGACCGAGCGCGTGGCGGCCTCGAAGCTGATCTCGGAGACGCGCGGCCAGCGTTTTTTCAGCGTCGCCGCGACGGCGGACTCGCAGACGGCAGGCGACAGCTGGCTGAGGTCGGGCTCCAGGTTCGTGGCGGCGGGCGCCTTCGCCGACGCGGGCGAGGTGTCGCGCATCACCATGCCGACGGCTTCGCCGCTGCGCGGGTCGGCGTTGCAGGTGTAGTCGAAGGTGCGCTGCTCACCGCCGGCCGCGCGCCAGCTGCCGCTGCCGCGCAGCACCGCCGGCTCGTCGCTCGCGGTGCGTTTGGGCGCGGTGGGCGCGCCGTTGAACTTGACGTCCACACTGGCGTTGCCTTTGTTGGCCAGCAGTTCACGGACGGCTTGCTCGCAGGATGCGCCCATGTCCTTTCCCGCGGCGGCCGGCGGCGGCGGGTTGGAAGCCGCGGGTGCGGCAGGCGCCTGGGCCATGGCGCCGAGCGGCAGCGCGAGCGCCAGGAAGAAAGTGCCCGCCTGGGCCAGGCGGCGCTGAATTCTGTGGTGGGAAGGCATGGTCGCTATTGTGGACCGGATGGCCGTCCGCGGCGAGGGCGCGCGGCTCGGCCCCTCAGGCTTCCTTCCAGGTCAGCCACAGCCGCAGGTCGAACTCCAGCCGGTGGTAGTCGGGCTCCATGTGGGTGCACAAACCGTAGAACGCCTTGTCGTGTTCGCGGTTCTTGAGGTGGGCCAGCTCGTGCACGACGATCATCTTCAGGAAAGGCTCCGGCGCCTCCTTGAACAGGCTGGCGATGCGGATCTCGCGCTTGGCCTTCAGGTTGCCGCCTTGCACCCGCGACACTTGCGTGTGGGTGCCCAGCGCATGCTGGATGACCTTCAGCTTGTTGTCGTAGACCGCCTTGGCCAGCGGGTCGGCGCTGCGCAGGTGGCGGCTTTTCAGGGCCTGGACGTACTCGAACAGCGCCTTGTCGTCGCGCACCGGGTGGGCCGCGCCGCCGTATTGGCGCGCCAGGCGTTCGCCCAGGCGGCCCTCGCCGATGAGCTGGCGCACCTGGGCGAGCAAAGGCTCGGGATAGCCCTGCAGGTACTTCAATGGCGGTGCGGCAGGGGTCATCCGCGGATCATATTCGTGCCTTGGTTCGCGGCCCGGACCGGGCGCGGCGGGGCGATGGCGCGGGCCGCGGGACAATCCCGCCATGAACACGGACCACACCCCGACCACTCCCACCGGCCAAGACGCGCAGGATTTCGCCAGCCTGCCGCTGCCGCCCGCCATGCTCGACAACCTGAAGCAGCTCGGCTACGAGCGCATGACGCCCGTCCAGGCGGCCACGCTGCCGCTGGCGCTGCGCGGCGACGACCTCATCGCCCAGGCCAAGACCGGCAGCGGCAAGACGGCGGCCTTCGCGCTGGCTCTGCTCGCCGGGATCAACCCGCGCTTCTTCGCGGTGCAGGCCCTGGTGCTGTGCCCCACGCGCGAGCTGGCCGACCAGGTGACGCAGGAAATCCGCCGCCTGGCCCGGGCCGAGGAGAACATCAAGGTGCTGTCGCTGTGCGGCGGCGCCACGATGCGGCCGCAGATCGCCAGCCTGGAGCACGGCGCCCACGTGGTGGTCGGCACGCCGGGCCGACTGATGGACCACCTGGAGCGTGGCAGCCTGAGGCTGGCGTCGCTCAAGACCCTGGTGCTCGACGAGGCCGACCGCATGCTGGACATGGGTTTTTTCGACGACATCGCCGCCGTGGCGCGGCAATGCCCGAAAGAGCGCCAGACGCTGCTTTTCTCGGCCACCTACCCCGAGGGCATCGCCAAGCTCAGCCAGTCCTTCATGCGCGCGCCGAAGGAGGTCAAGCTGCAGGAGAAGCATTCCGCGAAGAAGATCCGCCAGCGCTTCTACGAAGTCACCGAGGACGAGCGGCTTCACGCGGTCTCGCTGCTGCTGGACCACTTCCGCCCCGTCAGCACCCTGGCGTTCTGCAACACCAAGCAGCAGTGCCGCGACCTGGTCGAGGTGCTGAAGGCCCAGGGCTTTTCCGCGCTGGAGCTGCATGGCGACCTCGACCAGCGTGACCGCGACCAGGTGCTGGTGCGCTTCGCCAACCGCAGCGCCAGTGTGCTGGTGGCCACCGACGTGGCCGCGCGCGGCCTGGACATCGCCGAGCTGCAGGCCGTCGTCAATGTCGACATCACCCCCGACGCCGAGGTGCACACCCACCGCATCGGCCGCACCGGCCGCGGCGACGCCGAGGGCTGGGCCTTCAGCCTGGCCAGCCTGGACGAGATGGGCCGCGTCGGCAACATCGAGAAGGCGATGGGCTTCACTTCGCAATGGCACAAGCTGGCCGAGCTGACGCCTTCCGGCGACGGGCCGCTGCAGGCGCCGATGGTCACCCTGCAGATCCTCGGCGGTCGCAAGGAGAAGATCCGCCCCGGCGACGTGCTGGGCGCGCTGACCAAGGACCTCGGCTTCCCCGGCGGTCGCATCGGCAAGATCAACGTCAACGAGTTCTCGACCTATGTGGCGGTCGAACGCGAGATCGCGCCCCAGGCGCTGCGCGGCCTGTCCGGCGGCAAGGTCAAGGGGAAGACGGTGAAGGTCAGGATCCTGGGCGATTGAGGCCGACGCCGTCGCTCAGGCCTGCGTAGCGGCCGACCGCTGGCCCGCGGTGTGCCCGACATCCCCGGCGGCATGCGGCGCGGAGTCTATGGGTTCCGCGGCGCCGCTGCCGGCGGTGGGTGGTCGCGCTCGTCGTCCTCCCGCACCAGCCGGATGCCCACCAGCACATAGCGGGTGTCGGGGTCGTTCCAATTTCGGTAGGCGGCGCGCGCGTAAAACGGCCAGGTGTGCCACGAACCGCCGCGGCGCACGCGCACCTCGCCGGTCGCCGGGCCCTGGGGGTCGTCGACGGGGGACTGGGCGTAATAGTCGTCGCCGTGCCAGTCGGACACCCATTCCCACACATTGCCGTGCATGTCGTGCAAGCCCCAGGCGTTGGGCGCGAAGCTGCCGACCGGCGCGGTGAAGGCGAAGCCGTCGCTGCCCTTCAGCGCCATGGCTTGCCAGCGAGGCCAGAGCCTGGCGGTTTCCAAGTCGAAGACATTGGCCGCGCCCTGGAGCGACGACGGCACGTCGCCCGAGTGGTAGCGCGTGCGCGTGCCGGCGCGGCAGGCGTATTCCCATTCGGCCTCGGTCGGCAGGCGGTAGCGCCGGCCCTCGGTGCGGCTGAGCCAGGCGGCCACGGCTTGAGCGTCGTTCCACGTGACGTTCACGACGGGATGGTCATCGCCTTGGGCGAAACCCGGGTCGCGCCAGGAATAGCGGCGGTCCCGGCCTTCGAAGGCGTCGCCGCGGCGGCTGCTGGCCGGGTCGTAGCCGGCGCGGTAGCCGTAGGCGCCGGTGCCGTCCGCCTCGGACTGCGGCACATGGCCCGAAGCCTCGATGAAACGCCGGAACTGGCCCACCGTCATCTCATGCCTGGCCATCCAGAACGGCCGGGTGATGCGCACCCGGTGCACCGGCGCCTCGTCCTGCAGCTTGCCGAAGCGCTCGCGCGGCAGGTCGGGGTAGGCCCGCGCCAGCTCATCGGCGGACTCTTCGCTGCCCATCATGAATTCACCGGCGGGAATGGGCACGAACTCCATGCCGAGGCTGTTCCGCTGCGCGTCGGCGGCATGGCCGTCGCCAGGCCAAACCAGCGCGATGCAGGCAACCGCGACGATGGCATGGTGGTGGGTGCTGGATGCGGATCGCATGATGACGATGTTGCCTTCGCGGCATGGCGGATCACCGACGCGCAGTTTATGGCTTGTGGTTGGGGCTTGGACTGGAGGAGGGATGCCTCGCCCTGAGCCACCTGCCCGTTCGGGCTGAGCCCGTCGAAGCCCATCGTGCGGACCGCCCGTGTTTCGACAAGCACAGGTGGCAGGGGCCCTTCGACAAGCTCAGGGCGAACGGATCGGGAGGGACGCATCCTGAGCCGCATGACGCTCAGCCCTCGACAGGGTGAGGCGAACTCATCCCAAACCGGAGGTCGCCACCGAGAGGGTCCGGTCGGCCCCACAGACGCGGGGGCGGTGCGCGAGTGCCGCTTCAATACGGCCTGTCCCCCAGGATCGTCGCCCGGTGCATGACCCGGCGGTGGGGCAGGTAGTCGGCGGTGGCGTAGTGCTGGGTCAGGCGGTTGTCCCAGAAGGCGACGTCGCCCGCCTTCCAGCGCCAGCGCACGCTGAACTCGGGCCGGGCCGCGTGCGCTTTCAGATGGGCCAGCACCGCGGCGCTTTCCTTGGGGTCGAGTTCGACGATGCGGCTGGTGAAGCCCTCGTTGACGAACAAACCGCGGCGGCCGCTGACCGGATGGGTGCGGACGACGGGATGCAGCACCGGCGGATGCTTGTCGCGCGCCGATTCCCAGCGCGCGCGCTCATCGGGCGTGCGCGCGAAACGCCATGCCGGGAAGGACTGCAGGAAGTCGTGTTCGGCGTGCAGCGGGTCGAGGAAGCGGCGGAACGGTCCCGACAGCGCCTCGTACGCCGCCACGCCGCTGGCCCAAAGCGTGTCGCCGCCGGTGGGCGGCAGCAGCTGGGCCGACAGGATGGCGCCCATCGGCGGGTTTTCGATGAAGGTGACGTCGGTGTGCCAGTTGTCGTTGTCGGGCGGGTTGTCGTTCGAGGTGTCGAGCACGATGATCTCCGGCGCCTCGGGGTGGTTCGGGTAGACCGGGTGGATGTGCAGCTCGCCGAACCGGGCGGCCAAGTCGCGCTGCTGCGCCGGCGTGACCGGCTGGCCTTCGAAGAAGAGCACGTGGTGGCGCAGCAGGGCCTCGTGAAGCAGGTCGCGTTCGTGGTCGTTGATCGGCCGGGCAAGGTCGATGCCATGCACGGTGGCGCCGATGGCGGGGCCCAGGGGCTGGAGCCGGAATCCTTCTTGTCGCGTCATGCCTTGCCTTGCCAGGGTGCGAGGCGGCGCTGCGCCGCCCGCAGGATGAGTTCGAGCCCGAAGGCGATCGCGGCGATGGCGAAGATGCCCAGGACGACGATGTCGGTGTTGAGGAATTGCGCCGCCGCCTGCACCATGAAGCCCAGGCCGCGCGTGGCCGCCACCAGTTCGGCCGCCACCAGGGTCGACCAGCCCACCCCCAGGCCGACGCGCACGCCGGTGAGGATGTCGGGCAGGGCGCTGGGCAGCACCACGTGGCGCACCAGCTGCCAGCGCGTGGCGCCGAAAGACTGCGCGGCGCGCAGCCGCGTCGCGTCGGTGCCGCGCACGCCGGTGGCGGTGGCGATCACCACCGGGGCAAACACCGCCAGCACGATCAGCAGCACCTTGGACAGCTCGCCGATGCCGCACCAGATCACGATCAGCGGCAGGTAGGCCAGCGGCGGCACCGGGCGGTAGAACTCGACCAGCGGGTCGAGCAGGCCGCGCGCCACAGGCGACAGGCCCATCCAGATGCCCAGCGGGATGGCGGTGGCAAGCGCCACGGCCAACGCCAGCGCCACCCGGCCCAGGCTGGCGGCGGCGTGCTGCCAGAGGTTGGCGTCCATGAAGCCTGTGTCGCCGGCCAGGGCGAGCGCCTTGGCCCACACCGCGCCGGGCGGCGGCAGGAACAGCGGCTCGATCCAGCGCAGCGCGGTGACCGCCTGCCAGGCCAGCAGCAGCGCGGCCACGCTCGCCAGACTGAAGAACCAGCCGGGCAGGTTCCTGTCGCGCCGGTTCGGCGGCGCCGGAACAGCCGCAGGCGGGCTGACCGCGGCGGGATGGGGCAGGGTGGTGGCGGTCGCGTCGCTCATGGTGGGGTGGCGGTGGTTCTTTCTTCTTCGGCGGCCGCGTCGTCCAGCGCGAACACCTCGGCCAGGACGCGCTCGCGCACGGCCACGAATTCGGGCAGCGATTTGATCGCGCGCGCCGGCTCGCCGCCGGCGTGGCGGCGCCCGAAGTCCAGCGGCAGCTGCAGCGCGATGCGCGCCGGGCGCCGCGACAGCACCATCAGGTCGGTCGCGAGGAAGACGGCTTCTTCCACGCCGTGGGTCACCAGCACGATGGTCTTGCCCGTGGCGCGCCACACCTTCAGCAGCAACTCCTGCATGCGCTCGCGGGTGAGGGCGTCCAGCGCGCCGAAAGGCTCGTCCATCAGCAGCACCTGCGGATCGGCCGCCAGGGCGCGGGCGATGCCGACGCGCTGGCGCATGCCGCCGGACAGCTCCCAGACGGACTTGCCTTCATGCCCGGACAAGCCGACCAGCGACAGGAAATGCCGCGCCTGCTCCTCGCGCTCCGCCTTGGGCCGGCCCTTCAGGTGCAAGGGCAGCGCCACATTGCCCAGCACGTCGAGCCAGGGCAGCAGGGCGTCGTCCTGGAAGACGACACCGCGGTCGGCGCCGGGACCGCTGATGCGCCGGCCCGCCACCGAAGCCCGGCCACCGTCGGTGGGCACGAAACCGGCGATGACGTTCAGCAGGCTGGACTTGCCGCAGCCCGAAGGGCCGAGCAGCACGCACAAGCCGCCTTCCGGAACCGACAACGACAGGTTCTCCAGCACGTTGGCGCCTGCGCCGGGCCGGCCGTAGGCGACCGTCACGCGGTCCAGTTCGACCCATGCCATGGCGTCTTCCCGGGTTCGTCGGTCGAAGGCTCAGCGGCCGGGCTCACTTGCCGGCGGCGGCGACCTGCTGGCCCGCCCCTTTGGCCGCGGCCTGCACGAAGCGCGGCGTCACATAGGGCTTGTAGTCGGCCAGCACCTTGTCGACCTTGCCTTGCTCCTTCAGGAATCGCGAGGTCTGCGTGACCGCCTTGACCGTGCCGCCCGACAGCAGCGCGGCCTGCTCGTCCAGCGTCGGGAATTTCGAACCGGCGAGCAGCTCGGCGATCTCCTGCTTCTTCGCGCCCGTCAGCCGGGCGATCTTGTCGACGTGGGCTTCGTCGCGCGAGTAGCCCACCGGGTCCTTCCGGTAGGCGGCGTAAGCCTCGCCGGTGACGCGGGCGAAGGCGGCGACGACGTCGGGGTGCTTCTGCGCGAAATCCTTGCGCACGATCCAGGCGTCGAAGGTGGGCGCGCCCCACTGGGCGACCTGCGACGAATCGGTCAGGACCTTGCCATTGGCCTTCACCTGGCCGAGCACCGGGTCCCACACATAGGCGGCGTCGATGTCACCGCGCTGCCAGGCGGCGGCGATCTCGGTCGGGCGAAGGTTGACGATCCCTACCTTCCTGGCATCGACGCCCCAGTGCTTCAACGCGGCCAGCAAGCTGTAGTGCGTCGTCGAAACGAAGGGCACGGCGACCTTCTTGCCCACCAGCTCGGAAGCCTTCGAGATGTTGGCGCCGTTGCGCACCACCAGGGCCTCGGCGCTGCCGATCTCGGCCGCGATGAAGAAGGTCTCGACCGGCAGCTCGCGGCTCGCGGCGGCGGCCAGCGGGCTGGAGCCGACGTAGCCGATCTGGATGTCGCCGGAAGCCACCGCGGTGATCACGTCGGCGCCGCTCTCGAACTTGCGCCAGTCAAGCAGCCTGCCGGTGGCCTTCTCATACAGGCCGTCGGCCTGGGCCACCTTGGCGGGCTCGACCACCGTCTGGTAGGCGATGCGCACGGGCGGATTGTTGTCCTGCGCGAACGCCGCCGGGGCGCAGGCGACGCCGGCGGCGGTGATCAACAGGGTGCGGATGAAATCTGAACGGCTCGGCATGTTTTGCTCCTCCTAGGGCGTGGAGCGACGCACGATAGGGAGCCTCCCGCCAGCCGGGAACGACGGATTTCAAACAAAGATATTCGGAAAGAAAGGCGGCGTGCGCGCCTCAGGGCCTCAAGCCGCGCCGGGCGCGCCGCCGACGCCGCGCCTGACTTCCTCGATGAGCGACTCCAGGTCTTCGATCTCGAAAGGCTTTTCCAGGGCGCGGACATTGGGGCCCAACACGCCGAGCGCCTCGCCGAAGACGTAGCCCGAGCAGATGGCGATCCAGCGCGAGGCGTCCTGCGCCAGCAGCCGCCGTGCCAGCTCGGTCCCGGAAATGCCGGGCAGGTTCACATCGGTGACGACCAGGTCGAAACGCCCGGCATGGCAGGCCGCGAGGGCTTCTTCGCCATTGGCGCACAGGACGATCTCGCGGCCGTCCTGTTCCATCAGCTCGCCGATGGACTCGCGCAACAGGGGGTTGTCTTCGACGTAGAGGATGCGGAATTTGGACACGGTGTACCCGGGCAATCGGTGAGGTGTGGCGGTGGGCGGCAAGGTCGCCAGTTTAGGCTGCGCCATGGACCGCAGCCATGTGGGATCACAAGCGGCGAACGACGCGCAATCCGCCCCGGGACAGGGGATAAGCCCCGTCGAGTGCGGTGTGGATGTAACGTCCGCCCATGAAAGAGCCCTGCCCATGGACATCGAAACCGCCGCCGCCCACGCCCTGAGCGCGAACCCGGTCGCGGCGTTCGCCGTCGCGCTGGCCGTGCTGTTGTCTTGCACCTGGGGCCTGTGGGCGGCATGCCGGGCGGCGATCGGCCCGGCCGGGCGCCGCGCCCTGCTGCCCTTGGTGATGGCTTGCGCACTGGTGGCCGCCGGCGCCACGCTGTTGTTCGCCGAAACGACCGAGGCGATGGAGCAAGGCGAAGCGCTCGGCCGGTTCGACAGCGCGCTGTCCAGCCGCCTGGGCGAGGGGCTGCCCCCGGCGGCCTGGCGGGTGTTCGCCGGCGCCACGCGGCTCGCGGACACGTCCACCCTGACCGGGCTGTGCGTGTTTGTCGCCGCGGTGCTGCTGCGCCGGCGCCGGTGGACCCTGGCCGTGGGATGGATCACCGCGGTGGCCGGCAACGCGGTGCTCAACAAAACACTGAAGGGCTTGTTCGAACGCGCGCGCCCGGAGCAGGCCCTGGCCTACGGCGGGGACGCCGCCGGATTCAGTTTCCCGAGCGGGCACAGCTCGGGCTCGGTGGCGGCCTACGGCATGCTGGCCTACCTCGCCTTGCGCCTGTGCCCGCCCCGCTGGCAGCTGCCCGCGCTGCTGACCGCCGTGGCCGCCATCTTCACGGTGGGATGCAGCCGGGTGCTGCTTCAAGTCCACTACCCGAGCGACGTGCTGGCCGGGTTCGCATCCGGCATGGCGTGGCTGGTGTGCTGCATCGCGGCCGTCGAATGCTGGCAGGCGGCCCGCCGCCGGCGCGAGGGTTGAATCGAGCTCAGTGCGAATGCCCGTGGTGGATGTCCGGCGCGTGCGGATGCGCGTGCGTCAACGGCTCGTGGCTGTGCGGGTGGCTGTGCGCGCCGCGGGGCATGACGGCATGCCGGTGGTCATGGTGGCCGTCGTCGTGGCGGTGGGCGTGCTCGTGCGACACCGCTTCGTGCGTGTGGGCATGGTCGTGCGATTCGGCCAGGTGCAGCAGCACGCCGGCCAACATGAGCAGCCCGCCGGCGGCCAGCAGCCAGGAAGCCTGCCGCTCGCCCATCGCGAAAGCGGCGGCCGCGCCGATGAAGGGGGCGAACGCGAAGACCGAGCCGGTCCGGGCCGCGCCGAAGGCCCTTTGCGCGAGCAGGTACAGCCGCAGGCTCAAGCCATACCCGCTGGCGCCGACGGCCAGCAACGCCCACGCCACGCCGGCCGTCGGCACGGGCTCGCCCCACGTCCGGGCCAGCACGGCGGTGGCGCCGCAGCCCAGCAGGGCTTTGGCCAGCACCACCTCGCCCGGGTCCCGGTCGGCCACGGCGCGGGACAGCGCGTTGTCCACACCCCAGGCGGCCGTGGCCAGCAACACGGCCAGCAAGCCCGTTAGGCGGCCCGCCCCGCCCAGGCCCTGGTCGAGGACCAGCGCGGCCGCACCGGCCGTCAGCATCGCCATCGCCGTCCAGACGCGACGGTCCATGGACTCGCCGTGGAACACGCGGGCGAGCAGGGCGGTGAACAGCGCCTCCAGCGTCAGCATGAGCGACACGCCTGTGGCGCTGCTGCGCTGCAGGCCCCAGGCCAGCGCCGCCGGCGCCAGCGCGGCGCCGAAAGCGGCCATCCACGCCAGGCGGGGCAGGTCGGCGCGGCGCAGTCGCGCCTCCAGCGCGCGTGGGCGGCGCGACAGCAAACCGGCGAAAGCGGCGCCGCCGTAAAGCAGCGCGGCAGTGGTGAACGGGCCCACGCCGGTGCCCAGGCGCTGGGTCAATGGCGCGCTCAGGCCGAAGAGCAGCGCGGCCGACAAGGCGAGCAAACCGCCGCGCAGGGCAGGGTGGTTCGATGGAGGACGGGTCTGGGTCATGGAGGGCGGTCTTCGACTGGGCGGCCAGGCGGAACCGCATTCTGCGGTGTCGCGACACCGCGACCGAACTCCTGCGCATGACGTCGGCTTCCCGTCGGCGACGTCGTGGAAATCCGCTGCTGGGAGGTTCAGCGCGCAGGTCTTGAATTTCTCTCTAAATAACGGATTTTTTTAGAAAATACATAAGAGGAACTCAGGTTATCGAACGAATCGTATCCAGTAAAACTTAATCTTTTACGAATTAAATTCCAGGCCGACCCACTTAAAAAAGCGGGCCAGGAGTACCGCAAATGAACAATCCTTTTTCCAGAGAGCAAGTTCTTTCCGTCGCCCAGGACATCCTCTCGCGGGTGCTGGGCATGCCTGCCAGCGACATCGCCGAACACCACAGCATCGTCGAAGACCTCGGCGCCGAATCCCTCGATTTCGTCGAACTCAACACACTCGTGGAGAAGGCGTTCGGCCTGGCGCTGCCCACCCGCAGCGTGCTGGACCATGCCGGCCGCGCGACCGGTTCGCCGGAGCGGTTCTACGACCCGCGCCAGGGTCTGACCGAAGAAGGCGCCGCGTTGCTCGCTGCCAGCCCCTACCGTTACGCCGGCCTGCGCGCCGGCACCACGACGTACGACATCTTCAACGCCAGCACGGTCGGCAACCTCGTCAACATCTGCCACTCGATCCTCGACCACCTGCCGGCGTCGTGCGCCGATTGCGGCTGCGGGCGAGCCACCGTCAACGCAGCCGCCCGCCCGGCCTGCGCCGCCTGCGACGCGCCGCTGAAGCCCGCACGGGGCGACGAAGTCCTGTCGCTCTGGGTCAACGACCACCTCGCCACAAGCCGCGCCACGGGTTCTTGATGGCCGCCGCCCTCCGGCGGGAGGTGGTGGTGACCGGCCTCGGCGCGGTCTGCGGCTGGATGGATTCGGCCGAAGACCTCTTTGAACAGCTCGGCCGCGGCACCAGCATCGTCCGCAACCATCCTGCGCTGCAAGCCTGCGGCGTCCCCAACCCCGCGTGCGCGCATGTCGACGAGGGGCTGTGGCGGCGCCTGGGCGAACAATCGCACTCCCTGGACTGGCGCCCCGGTCCGCAGGCCCAGCTGGCGCTGCACGCGGCGCATCAGGCGATGGTCCGCGCCGGGCTGCGCGGCGACGACCTGCCGCCGGGCCGCACAGGGGTGTTCGTCGGCGCGAACAAATACACCTGCGACGCGGACGACCTCGCCACCCTGGCCGCCTGCTACGACCCCGCCGCAGGCCGGCTGTCGCTCGACCGCCTGGCGAGATCGCACCGCCCCCACCGCGACAAGCACGTCGCCAGGCGGCAGGACTCCGCCGCCGCGGCGGTGGCCGGCCTGTGCGGCGGCCGGGCCCACGCCATGACCTTCGGCGACGCCTGCGCCGCGGGCGGCATCGCCATCGGCGCGGCGTTCCGCCAGATCCTGCACGGCGAGATCGACGCCGCGGTCGCCGGCGGCGCCGAGGCGATGTGCAACTTCGTGCCGATGATCGGCTTCGGCCTGCTGGGCGCCCTGTGCCCAGGCGGCGGCGAGCCGCCGCACCGGCAGAGCCGGCCGTTCGACCGGGGGCGCAGCGGTTTCGTGATGGGCGAGGGCGGCGCCTTCCTCCTGCTGGAGTCCGCCGAACACGCGCGGCGGCGCGGCGCGCAAGTGTTGGCGCGTGTGAGCGGCTTCGCCAGGCAGGCCGAGGCCTGGCGCATGACGTCCAGCCCCCCGGGCGGCGTCGAGTACGCGCGCTGCATGCGGGCCGCGCTCCGCGACGCCGGCGTCGACCCCGGCGACATCGACCACATCAACGCCCACGGTACGTCCACCCCGTTGAACGACGCCTGCGAAGCCGCGGCCATCCGCGCGGTGTACGGCGAACGGGCGCGAGAGATCCCTTTGACGGCCAACAAATCGGCGCTGGGCCATTCGCTGGCCGCCAGCGGCGCGATCGAGGCCGTGCTGTCGGTGCTGTCCCTCGTCCACCAGCGCGTGCTGCCCACGCTGAACTTCCAGGCGCCGGACGAGGACACGTCCGGATTGGCCGTGGCGACCCGCGCCGGCGCCGCCGCGCTGCGCCACGTCGTGTCCCACTCATTCGGTTTCGGAGGCGAAAACTGCGCACTCGTGTTCAGCCGGTGAACCGGCCTGTCTACCTCGGGGCGGCGGGCGTGCTCAGCGCCGCCGGTCAAGGCCTGGAGCCGGTCTGGCAGTCGGCCTTGCACGGCGGGCCGGCCCCGGCGGCGCCGCCTTTCCCGGTGCTGCCCGGCTCGCCGTGGGAGGCCGTCTTCGCGGTGGAGGAGCCCACCCTTTCCGAGCTGGGCATGGACCGGCGCGTGATGCGCACCATGGAGAAGCAGGCCAAGATGGCCGTGCATGCCGCCGGGCTCGCGCTGCGGGGGGACGGGCTTGCCGGGGCCACCGACAAAGCGCGCTTCGGCCTCTACCTGGGGCTGCCCACGGTGGAAGACCCGGTGCCGCCCTGGCCCGTCCTGCAAGCCATGCACGCGCAGGGCCTGCAGCGGCTCACCACCGAGTTGTGCCTGCGCGAAACCCCGCCGTTCAGCGCCTTGTCCGACCTGAACAGCAGCGCGGGCGCCCAGGTTTCAGCGCGCTTCGGCATGACCGGGTCGATGGGTTTCTTCTCGCCCGGCGCCGACGCCGGCCTGCAAGCGGTGGTCGAGGCCGCGCTGTCGGTGGCCGAAGGCGAGAGCGACGCCGCGCTGGCGGGCGGCGTGGCCCCCAAGCTCAACCCGCTGCTGATGCTGCAGCAGGAACACTTCGGCTGGTTCGCCGACCCATCGCGGATTCCGGGCGAAGGCGCCGCGCTGCTGACGTTGTCGGCCCAGCCCGACCCGCAGGAGGGCGCGCGGATCAAGGTCGGCGGGCACGCCAGGGGGTTCGCGCTGAGCCGGCCCTGGGAACGGCGGCGCGGCGAGGTCGCTGCCCAGGCCCTGACCATGGCTGGATTGCAGGCCGGCGACGTGGGCTGGACGGTCGGCGCGGAACTGCCTTGGCCCTGGTGCGGTGACATGGGGCCGGCCTCGCCGGTGTTGGCGTTGTTGCTCGCGGCGCACGGCCTGCGGTTGCGCAGGCGACTGCGCACCGAAGCCGGCATCGCCCGGGAAGAGGCGATGGCATCCCCGCACGCGCTGGTGACCGCGCAGGGGCCTGAAGGGCAGTGCGTGGCGGTGGTGCTGACCCGGGAGGACGGCGAATGACGCGGGAACGGGTATTCGTGACCGGGCTGGGGGTCGTCTGCGGCCTGGGCCTGCACTGGCAGGAAGTCTGGTCGCGCATGCTGGCGGGCGAATCGGCGGTGCGGCCCTGGCAGCCCGAAGGCTTCGACGACTTCCCGGTGCGTTACGCCGCACCGGTCGACCTCGAACGATTCGAGTGCGCCTTCGGCCACCTGCCGGAGCTGGGCGAACCGATGGAGCCGCGCAGCCGCTTCGGCCTGGCCGCCGCGGCCCAGGCGGCGGCGGACGCCGGCCTCCCGGCGGGCGCGGACGGCGCGCGCACCGGGGTGGCCATCGGCTCCGGCACCCCCGGGCGGGACCTTGCCGACATGCTGCTCGCCCTCGGGCCGCAAGGGCCGTCCTGGCAACACCTGTACGAAAGGCGACACCGCCTGAATCCGGCACTGCGCGCCGGCAACGACCGCCTGGCCGCCGACATCGCCCGGGCCCACGGCTGCGGCGGGCCGGTGCTCAACTTCAGCACCGCATGCGCCGGCGCGGCGCACGCCATCGGGGTGGGCATGCGGATGATCCGGCGCGGCGAGGTCGACTGCATGCTCGTCGGCGGCGCCGACAGCGCGCTGAATTTCTACAGCATGCTGGCGATGCACCTCATCGGCGCGCCGTCGGTGGACGACAGCCACGGCGACCGCCTCTGCCGCCCCTTCGACAGGGCGCGCAGCGGCCTGGTCGCCGGCGAGGGGGCGGGCGTGCTGGTGCTGGAGTCGGAGTCCCGCGCGCTGCGGCGCGGCGCCCCCATCCACGCGGAGCTGTGCGGCTTCGGCAGCGCGCTGGACGCCTACCGGATCACGGCCCCGCACCCCGAGGGCCTGGGTGCCGCGCAGGCGATGAAACGCGCCCTCGCCGACGCCGGCATGGCGCCGGAAGAAGTGGGCCACATCAATGCCCATGGCACGTCGACGCCCTTGAACGACGCGACCGAGACCCTGGCGATCAAGCGGGTGTTCACGCGCGGCGAGCACTACCGCCGCATCGCCGTCAGCGCCAGCAAGTCGCAACTCGGCCACCTGATCACCGCGGCGGGGGCGCCGGAATGCGTGGCCACCGCGCTGGCGCTGAAGCACGGCCGCGTGCCGCCGACGCTCAACCTGCAAGACCCCGACCCGCTGTGCGACCTGGACTGCGTGCCCCTGGTGGCGCGGCGCATGCAACTGCGGGCCGCGTTGACCAACTCCTTCGGCTTCGGCGGCCTCAACGTGTCGCTCGCCTTGCGCCGCCACGGGGGTGCGACATGACGCCCGGCCGCGCCGTCGTTGTCACCGGCGCCGGCTGCACCTTGCCGGGCAGCCCGACGCCGCAGGCGCTGTGGCGCCGCCTCGCGCGCGCCGAGACCGCCGTCTCGGCCTACGCGAACCCGCGCGTCGAGCCGGGCCGCCTGCGCTGCTTCGGGCATGTGGACGCCGGCTTGTCGGAACAATCGCGGGAGGCCGTGCCGTTCAAGCTGCGGCGCTACGCCGGCCCGTGTTCGCAATGGGGCGTGCGCGCCGCGGCCGCGGCGGTCGCCGACGCCGGGCTGGACCTCGACCGGGTGCCGCAGGAGCGGCGCGGCGTCTTCGCGAGCCAGGGCGATTACCAATACCCGTCGTTGCCGTCGTTCGAAGACGGGCTGGCCGCCATCCGCCGCCGGGGCGGCCGGGCCGACCCCGCGTCGCTGGCCCATGAATTCCTGCGGGAGCGGGGCGCCGAGCCGTTCTTCGCCGTCAAGAGCCTGGCCAACAACCTGCTGGCCGTGGTCAGCATGGCGCTGCGGCTCAGGGGCGACTGCGGCGCCTTCGTCCAGGATGAAAACGCGGCCTGGGCGGCGCTGCGCAGCGCGGTGCTGAGCCTGCGGCACGGCGACTGCGACGTGGCGGTGGTTGCTTGCGCCGGCAGCTTCGACGAGCCGCTGACCCTGGCCGAGCTGCGCGCGCAGGGGCGGTTGAGCGACTGCGCCGAAGGGCCGGCCTCCCTGCGGCCTTTCGACGCCGGGCGCGACGGCGGCATCCCCGGCGAAGGCGCTGTGGCGCTGGTGCTGGAGACGGCCGACCACGCCGCCGCCCGGCAGGCAGCGCCGCTGGCGGTGGTCTCGGGCATGGGGGGCATCGAGGCGGGCGACGACCTGGCCTATGCGCGCATCGCGCGGCAGGCGGCATCGGAGGCCGGCGTGCCGCTCGCGGAGGTCGACGCGATCGTGGCGGGCGGCCGCGGCGAACGCGAAGCCGATGCACGGGAAGCACGGATGCTGCGCGCGCTGCCCGGCGCTAGCGCGGCGCGGCCCATCACCGCCGCCACGCCGATCACGGGCAGCGTGCCGGGCTGCCCGGTCGGGCTGCTCGCGGCGATCTCGATGCTGCGGCACCAGCAGGTGCCGCCGATCGCCCATCTCGGCCGGCCCGAAGAAACCGCCTTGAACTGGGTGATGGGCGCACCCATCGCCCGGCGCCTGCGCCGCCTGCTGGTGCTCGACGCCGGCTGGCTTGGATGCCATAGCGCGGTGCTGCTGTCCCAGCCGGGGACGCCCGAATGACCGCCTTCCACGAAAACCGCATGCACACACCCTCCACCTACGCCTCGCACGTCAAGCCGCGGGCCGCGAAACTCCTGCGCGCCTTGGGGCTGGACGTGGCCTACTGCCGCGCCGCCGGCGACTCCTTGTTCTACCTGGACGAATCGGGCCGGGAAATCGAGGTGCTGGACCTGCTCGGGGGCTACGGCTCCACCTTGCTCGGTCACAACCACCCCGCCATCGTGGCCGAGGCCCAGAGCCTCCTGGCCCAAGGGGTGCCGGTGCACGCGCAGCTGTCGCTGCGCGAACGCTCGGGCCGGCTCGCCGCCCGCCTGAGCGGCATCCTGCAGCGGGAGCTGGGCGACGACACGCCCTATGTCGCCTGCTTCGCCAACAGCGGCGCCGAGGCGGTGGAGGTGGCCCTCAAGCACGCCGAATTCGACCGCACGCTGCGGCAGGCGGAATTGGTCAGCGGGCTGTCGCGGGAAACCGAACGCGCGCTGCTCGCGCTGCGGCGCGGCCAGGCGCGGCTGCCGCCGGACACCCTGCGCCACCCGCTGATCGGCGGGCCTGTGCCCGGCATGGATGACGCCGGCAGCCTGGCGGCCGGCCTGGCCCGCCACAACGCCGGGCAGCTTTCCGGCAGGCCCTTGTTCCTGGCGCTGGAGAACGCCTTCCACGGCAAGCTGGCCGGCAGCGCGCAGCTCACTTTCAACCCGGATTTCAGGCGGCCCTTCCAGGGCCTCGGGCCCGACGTGCGTTTCGTCGCGCAGGGCGACGAGGCGCGGCTGCGCCGCATCCTCGAAGAAGGCCGCCGGGTGGTCTGCGGCCTGGGGCTGGAAGGCGGCGAGGTGCGCGTCGTCGAGCGCGAGCTGCCCGTCTTCGGCGCCTTCATCGTGGAGCCGGTGCAGGGCGAAGGGGGCGTGCGCGTGCTCGACCCCGATTTCGCCGCGGTGGTCCGCAAGGCGTGCAACCAGCTCGGCTGCCCGCTGATCGTGGACGAGATCCAGAGCGGCATGGGCCGCACCGGCAGCTTCCTGGCCAGCACGCAGGCGCGGCTCAGGGGCGACGCCTACACGCTTTCCAAATCGCTCGGCGGCGGCCTGGCCAAGATCTCCGTGGCGGTGATCCGCAGCGACCGCTACCGCCCGGAGTTCGGCCTGGCGCACAGCTCCACGTTCGCGGAAGACGATTTCTCGGCGGCGATCGCCCTGAAGGCGCTGGACCTGCTGGAGGAGGGCGAGGGCGGCGGCGGCCCCGCCTACCCCCGCATCCGGGCGCTGGGCGACCGGCTGCTGTCGGCGCTGCAGGGGCTGCAGGCCCGTTTCCCGGACGTGATCCGCGAGGTGCGCGGCCGCGGCCTGCTCATCGGTGTCGAGTTCCACGGCCAGCAGGACGCCTCCTCGCCGATCCTGCGCGGCGCGGACTACGGCGGCGCGCTGGGCTACCTGCTGTCGGGCTACCTGCTGCGCGAGCACCGGCTGCGCGTCGCGCCCACCGCCAGCGCACCGCGGGTGCTGCGGATCGAGCCTTCGATGCGCCTGACCGCCCAGGACGTGGACCGCGTGGCCGCGGCCTTCGGGCGCGTCTGCGAGATCCTGCGCGCGCAGGACGCCCTGCACCTGGTGCGGACGTTGGTCGGCGGCGCCTTGCCCCGCGGCGGCGTGGTCGACTTCCGGGATGCGCTGCCGCCGATGCGGGGAGGCTGGGACGACGCGGGCGGCGCATCAGCCGGCCATGACGCGGATGAAGGCGGGGGCGACACGAGGCCGGTGCGCCGCGTGGCGTTCCTGAACCACCTCATCGCGCCCGCGGACTTGGCCGAAGTCGACCCGTCGCTGCGGGGGCTGTCCGACGCCCAGCTCCGCGATTTCGTGCTGAGGATGGAAGCGGCGAAGAAAGCCGCGCCGTTCCCGCCGGTGCGCATCCGGTCGCCCCTGGGCAGCGCGGTCGATTTCTCGATCTACCCGCTGACCGCCTGCTCCGAGCAGATGGCCGGCTGCATCGCGGGCGGCGGGCTGGACGCCATCCGCGAAGACCTGGAAGACCGGCTGCGCGCCGCCGCCCGCGACGGCTGCGAGCTCGCCGGCCTGGGCATGTACACCTCCATCGTCAGCAACAACGGCACGGCGCTGGAGGCGGCCGGCATCGGGCTGACCACCGGCAACGCCTTGACCGTCGCGATGGCGCTGCAGGCCCTGGAACGCGGCGCCCGGCAGGCGGGCCTGGACCTGCGGGGCGAGACCGCGGTGGTCGTCGGGGCGGCCGGCAACATCGCCTCCACCTACGCTTCGCTGCTGGCGGAGCGGACGGCCCGGATCGTGCTGGTCGGCAGCCCGCGGGGCGGCTCGATGGCCAGGCTGAGGCAGACCGCCCAGGCGATCTACGGCGACGCCTGGGACGACATCCGCACCCTGCCGGCCGGCCAACTGGGCGCGCTGGCCGGCGCGCTGCTCGACGAGCCGCTGGTGCGCGGCTGGCTGGCCGCGGGCGGCGCGCCAGCGAGCGGCGCCGGCCGGGCCATCGCCGAAGCGGTACAGGCGCGGCACGGCGGGGACCCCTACCTGCAGCTGACCACCGACCTGGCGCGCGTGCGCGAAGGCCGCGTCGTGCTGTGCGCGGCCAGCCATCCGGAGCCCTTCCTCGGCGCCTCGGATTTCGCGCCGGGCGCCGTCGTCTGCGACGTGGCCGTGCCGAACAACGTGCGCCCCGGCCTGGCGCTGGAGCGGCCCGACATCGACTACCAGCAGGGCGGCATCGTCGCCACGCCCCATGGCGAAAGCCTGCACCCCTCGGCCCGGTCCTTCCTCGGCGAAGGCGAGCTTTTCGCCTGCATGGCCGAGACGGCGGTGCTCGGCCTGGCCGGCTTCGAGCGGCACTATTCCCACGGCCCCATCGACCGGCGGCAAGTCAGGGAGATCGAGGCGCTGGCGGGCCTGCACGGCTTCCGGCTCGCGCAGCCGAAGCGGGGGGCGTCGCTGTGAGCGCGCTGGTCACCGGCGCCGGCCGGGGCATCGGCCGCGCCGTGGCGACGGCCCTGGCGGCGGCGGGCTGGGACGTGGTCGTCAACTACCGGTCGGACGCGCAGGCGGCCGCCGAGACGGCGGCCCTCGTCGAACGCCTGGGCCGGCGCGCGCTCGCGGTGCAGGCCGACGTGTCGGACGAAAGTCAGTCCCGGGCGCTGGTGGACCGCGCGCTGCGGGCGTTCGGCCGCATCGACCTGCTGGTCAACAACGCCGGCGTGGCCGCCAACGCGCCGCTGGCGCTGATGCCGCCCGAAGACATCGAACGCATCGTGCGCACCAACCTCGTCGGCGTGGTCCGGATGACGGGCCTGGTCGCGCCGTTCATGGCCCGCCAGGGGGGCGGGAGGATCGTCAACGTCTCGTCTTCCGGCGCGGCCAAGCCGGGCCTCGGGCAGGCGGTCTACGCCGCCGCCAAGGGCGGGGTGGAAGCCTTCACGCGGGCTGCGGCGGTCGAGCTGGCCGGCTCGGGTGTGGTCGTCAACGCGATCGCCCCCGGCGTGACGGTCACCGAGATGTCCGGACCGATGCGCGCCCACCGGCACGAAGAGGTGATGCGCCGGCTGCTGGTCAAGCGCTACGCCGAACCCGAGGAAGTGGCACGGGCGGTCGCCTACCTGGCCGGCCCCGGCGCCGGCGTTCTGGCGGGGCAGACGCTGCGCCTGGACGGGGGGATGAAGATGGCCTGACCCACCGGGGCGCCGAACGCTCGAACCCATCCACCACCACAAAAAACCCAAAAAGGAGACAAACCATGGAATTCGGTGGAAAAACGGCCCTGGTGACAGGGGCCGGCCGCGGCATCGGCCGCGAGATCGCCCGCACGCTCGCGGCCCAAGGCTGCGACGTGGCGGTCAATTACGTGCGCGACGAGGGCGCCGCCCGCGAAACCGCGCGGCTGGTGGAACAGGCGGGCCGGCGCGCCCTGCTCGTGCGCGCCGACGTGTCTGACCCCGGCCAGGCCCATGCGATGGCCGAACAGGTCCTGGACCGCTGGGGCCGCATCGACCTGCTGGTCAACAACGCGGGCGTCACGCGCGACAGGCTGCTGGCCCAGATGACGCCCGACGACCTGGAATTCGTGCTGCGCACCAACCTGTTCGGGGTGATCTACGCCACGCAGGCCGTGGTGCCGGCGATGGTCGGCCAGCGCTGGGGCCGCATCGTCAACCTGTCGTCGTCCGCGGCCGGCAAGCCCGGTCGGGGCCAGTCGAACTACGCCGCGTCCAAGGGCGCGGTGGAATCCTTCACCCGTGCGATGGCGGTCGAACTCGCCCCGCGCAACGTGCTGGTCAACGCGGTGGCGCCGGGGGTGGTCGAGACCGAGATGTCGGCCGAGGTGCGCCGCCACGGCGAGCGCGAGATCATGGACCGGCTGCTGCTCAAGCGCTACGCCTCGGCCGCCGAGGTGGCCGAGGCGGTGGCCTTCCTCGCCAGGCCGTCCAACCTGTACATCACCGGCGAGGTGCTGCACCTCGACGGCGGTCTGAAGATGGCTTGAGGGGGCCAGGCATGGACTTCAATCGCAAGTTCGCGCTGGTCACCGGCGCGGCGGGCGGGATCGGCCGCGCGACCGCGCAGCTCCTGGCCGAGCGGGGCGCGGCCGCGCTCGTGCTGCTCGACCTGGACGCCCAGGGGCTGCGGGAAACCGCCGAGGCGCTCGGCGCGGCCAGGCCGGGCCTGGCGCTGCACTGCTGCGCCGCCGACATCGCCGACCGCGCTGCGCTGGAGCGGGCGCTGCGCCCGACGCTCAAGGCGCTGGGCCGCGTCGACGTTCTGGCCAATTGCGCCGGCATGGCCCGGCAGAACGAACCGGAAGACGAGGAACTGTGGCGCCGCATCATCGACGTCAACGTCAACGGCACCTACCACGTGACGCTGGAGGCGCTGTCGGTGATGCCCGACGGCGGGCGCATCGTCAACGTCTCGTCCGTGCTCGGCCGCTACGGCCGGGCCCGCAACACCGCCTATTGCGCGTCCAAGCACGCCATCCTCGGCTTCACCAAGAGCCTGGCGCTGGACCTGGCGCTGCGCCGCATCACGGTCAACGCCGTGCTGCCGGGGTCGGTCGACACGCCCATGTTCCACCGCGAAATCGCGCTGGAGGCCGAACGCGTCGGCGTGCCGCCCGAGCAGCTCCTGCGCAGCACGCGCAAGAAGGTGCCGCTGCGGCGGCTGGTGCAGGCGCGCGAGGTGGCGCAGCTGATCGTTTTCCTGGCGTCGGACGACGCCTCGGCGATCACCGCGCAGAGCTACGTGATCGACGGCGGCTCGACGATGGGCGCCTGACCGCATGGGGCCGTCGACACCTCGACCCAGGACGGCGCTGGTCACCGGCGCGGCCAGCGGCATCGGCGCCGAAGCGGCGCTGCGGCTGGCGGGCGCGGGCGTGGGCCGCCTGCTCCTGCTGGACGTCGCCGAGGACGGGCTGCGGCGCGTCGGTGGCGAGTTGCGCGGGCGGTGCCCCGGCGCGGCCGCGGAAACCTGCGTGTTGGACGTCACCGACCGGGGCGCCCTGGACGCGGTGCTGGTGCCGCGCCTGCGCACCCTCGGCCGGCTGGACGTGCTGGTCAACAGCGCGGGCGTGGCGGACGTGAACGAGCCGGAGGATTCCGCCACCTGGCGGCGCGTGCTCGACGTCAACCTGCACGGCGCGCGCGGCGTCACGCTGCGGGCGCTGCCGCACATGGGCGAGGACGGGCGGATCGTCAATGTGGCGTCCGTCCTGGGCCGGTTGGGGCATGCGCGCAACACCGCCTACTGCGCCTCCAAGCATGCGCTGGTCGGGCTGACGCGGGCCTTGGCGGAGGACCTGGCGCCCCGGCGCATCACCGTCAACGCCGTGCTGCCGTGCTCCATCGACACGCCCATGTACCGGCGCGAGCTGGCGATGGAGGCGGCGCGCGCCGGAATGGAGGCCGCGTCCTTCGAAGCTTTGGCGGTGCGGAACATGCCGATCGGCCGCTTCGTGCGCGCCGGCGAGGTCGGCGCGCTGATCGCCTTCCTGGCGTTGCCCGAAGCCGGGCGGATCACCGGGCAGGACTGGATGATCGACGGGGGGCAGACATGCGGCATGCCATGAAGCCCGCGCTGGCCTGGGCCCTGGCCGAG